>NZ_LMUY01000009.1:1140-21892 GCF_009765685.1 Acidisphaera sp. L21
GACCCCAACTACGTCCTGCCGCTGAGAATTGGTGATACGCAGCGCCGCCAATTTTTTTTGGAAAATGCCCGTGCCGTTTACGGGATACCGGCATGAGCCGTCATATTGTGGCGCCGACCAGCGAGGTTCCATCGGGGGCGCACAAGCGTTTCGTCATCAAGGGGCGTCCGATTGCCATCTTCAACCTGGATGACATTTATTACGGCATGCTCGACCGCTGCCCGCACCAGGGCGGCAGCCTATGCGCGGGTATTGTCACCGGATTGCTGCAATCCCCGGCACCCGGCCAATATGTCTACAGCCGCAAGGGTGAGTTCGTGCGCTGCCCCTGGCATGGATGGGAGTTCGACATCCGAACCGGTCAATCCTATTGCGACCCCGAACGCATTCGCAGCAAGTCCTATACTGTTACCGCGCAATCCGGCGCGTCAGTGGTGGAAGGCCCCTATGTCGCCGAGACTGTTCCGGTGCGCGTAGAGGAAGACTACATCGTCGTAGACGTATAGGGCGCGCCGTGGACCAAGCCGTCATCGTGGGGGCGGGGCAGGCGGGTGCCCATGCGGCAATCGCCCTGCGGCAATCCGGGTTTTCAGGCCGCATTCTACTATTTGGCAACGAGGCGGAGTTGCCGCATGAACGGCCTCCACTGTCGAAATCGATGCTGACGGCGGAGCGGGAGCCGCCTGCCTCATACTTCCACTCGGCCGCCCATTACAGCGAGAACGACATCACCGTGCTGCAAAGCGCCGTTTCGTACCTGGATGTTCCGCGCCAACACGTCGGCCTGATCGATGGAAAACACGTCGGCTACAGCCACTTATTGTTGGCGACAGGCGGTCGTGCAAGGTGCCTGGACGTGCCGGGCGCAAGCCTGGTCTCGACCCTGCGGACCTTGGATGACGCCCGGGCACTGCGCACTCGGTTGCGACCCGGAGCTCGCGTGGTGTGTATTGGTGCGGGTGTGATCGGGCTAGAGGTCGCGTCCTCCGCCCGGGCACGAGGCTGCGACGTCACCGTGATCGAAGCGAACGACAGAGTCATGAGCCGCTTGATAGCGCCCGCTATGGCGGAATGGCTCGCAGATTTACATCGCCATGCCGGCGTGCGGCTGCTGTTGAACGCGCAGGTGGTGGAAGTTCGGCAGGCCGGCGTGATCTGCGCCGATGGCCGCCTGGTCCCAGCTGACGTGGTGATTGCAGGCATTGGCATGGATCGCAATGTCGGTCTGGCCCGCGACGCGGGATTAAGGCTGGAGGGCGGGGTTGCTGTGGATGAGTTCGGCGAAACCGACGTGGCAGGCATCTATGCTGCGGGTGATGTGGCAGCCTTCTGGGTACCTCGGCTGCACTGCCGCATGCGGCTCGAAACATGGCGCCACGCTCAGGATCACGGCGCCGCGGTAGGCCGCGCGATGGCGGGACGACGTGAGCCGTACGACCCCGTCCCTTGGTTTTGGACCGATCAGCATGGCCGTAACCTTCAAGTCGCGGGCATTGTGGAGGCCGCGCAGACGGTGCTTCGGGGCGATCTGAGCGACCCGTCTTTCTCGGTCTGGCATCTCGACGCCGCTGGGATTGTCGTTGGTGCGGCAAGTGTTGATGCGCCGGGTGACGTACGAGCGGCACAATCGCTGATGCGTTCCGCACGACCGGTTGACCCAAACGCCCTGGCGGATCTCTCCCTCACACCGCAGAAGCTGGCGCGGCTGGGCTAGCGCGTTGCTCTTCGATCCGAAGTACTCGGGAGCTTCGTCATCCTATGCCGCCTGCGCCACGCTGTTGCGTAGCAGCCCAACGCCAGAAATTTCGACCTCCACCGTATGGCCGGGCTTCATCCAAACCGGTGGCTGCCGATAGGCGCCAACGCCGCCGGTTGTGCCGGTGATGATGACGTCGCCCGGCACCAATCCGGTAAAGGCGGAGCAAAATGCGATCAGCTTCGGGATGGTGAACACGAGATCGTCGGTGGTGGCGCGCTGCATTTCCTCCCCGTTCAGCCGGGTGACGAGGCTGGCATGCTTCACTTCACCTGCCTTGGCCGGTGTCACGAATTAGGGGCCGAACCCGCCGGTTTTCGGGAAGTTCTTGCCGGGGCGGCGCTGCCGCTCGCGCGCTGAGTCGTCATTGTGGCAGCAATACCCGGCGATCACACGCGGCGCTGGCACCTTACGGCACTGACGGCCACGCCAACGCAGAGAATATGCAATCGCTGTTGGAAATGACCGAAGAGCCGCGGCCCGGTGACTATGCCGTCATGTTCCACCTCAGGCCGTTGGTGACAGATCTGCGTCATGTTTTTGATCTCGGAGCAACTTCGGGGACCTCTTCAACTGCTTCGACAAGTAGGTGATGTTTGCGCCAGAGCCTGTATGGACGGTCAATGACCTGCCCGAACATGTGGCGCACGGCCAGGCGCTGGCCCGGCGACGTCGGGCCGTGTAGTTGCGCTTCACCTCAGAATGGGATGACGCAGCGAAGGCCAATCTGCTGATCGCGTTTGGATCGCGGCATTATTTAGCGAGTCATTGCCGCGAATGGTCGAGCGGCTGGTGCATAAGCCGGCTCATATTCTGATCAATCGAACTCCACTCACCGAGGGTTTGCAGATCGCCGCGATCCAGGACGCCAAGACATTTCGCGTCGCATGCCTCCCCTATAACCGGACTGACCTGATCCGGAGATTTGATCGTCTCGGCTACGACCTGCTAGACTGGTGGAAACCGGCGGAGCTCTCGCTCCATGTGCCCGGCTTTCCGGAGCACAGCGTGCCGGAATACTCCGGGATGTTCTTACGGCAACGAAGCTAAGACGGGCCTACCACTGCCACTTGATCCGCGCCGCTCAACCCGCCAACCTAGACTGCTCGTGCGCAGCGCTATGAACCTTCCAAGGGGCGTCTGCTGCATCTAGCGTGCCGGGCCAGGAGAGCAATCAATGACACGACTGACGCGAGACGACATGCGGGGCAAGGCACAAACGGTGCTCGGCCTTATTGACCCGGCGCAGCTCGGTTCGACCCTGATGCACGAGCATCTGCTGTGGAACATCACTGCCCCTGCCCGGCGCGGCGAATCCTTGGGCGAGCCGCTGAACCCTGGCCAATGGTGGGATTTGCTGAATTCCCATGTCGGCAATCTGCACAACACCACCCAGCACGACCACAACCGCGCCATCCGCGCCACCGCAGAAATGGTAGCACATGGCGGCCAGACCGTGGTGGAGCTCACGATCGGCGGCCTGGAGCCTGATCCAGAGGGCCTGGTCAAAGTCGCGCGGGAAACTGGTGCCAACATTGTCATGGGCTGTGGCCATTACGTGCATGACTATCAGGATCCAGCGAATACCGAGCGTAGCATCGACAGCTTCGCCAAGGAAATGATCGACCAGGTGCAGCTCGGCGCGTGGGGCACCGAAGTGCGCGCAGGCATCGTCGGAGAAATCGGTTGCCAGTGGCCTTGGACCGATCTGGAAAAGCGCACGCTAGCCGGTGCCGTCATCGCGCAACAGGAAACTGGCGGCGCGTTGACCATTCACCCGGCACGGTATGAGGACCATCCTTGGATGCTGGTGGAATTTTTGCGTGAGCACGGCGCTGATATGAGCCGTGTCATCATCGACCATATCGACCGCACCATTTTTGACGATGATCGTCTGTTCCGCCTTGCCGATGCCGGCGTCGTGTTGGAGTGGGATCTGTTTGGACAAGAAAACACCTACTACGCCCACTCCGACATCGACATGCCGAACGACGGCTCGCGCATCAAGGCGATCCGGCGGACGATCGATCGCGGGCATCGCGACCAGATCGTCATCAGCCACGACATTTGCCACGTGATCCAGTTTTCTGAATTCGGTGGCCACGGTTATGCGCACATCCATAAGAAGGTGCTGCCTCACATGGTCAAGCGCGGGTTCACTACGGCAGAGATAGACCAAATTATGGTCGTCAATCCCAGGCGCTTGCTGACGTTCATCTAATTGTCGCCAGGTGGCCGGCGCCACTTGGCCCCCATCGAAGTGACCGTGAAGCGCGATAAGAACGTCACGATTTACGACTGTGTGCCAAACGTGCTAGCGGCGTGAGATTGTGTCAGATGCTGGACACCACACGCGATAACATTGCTTCTAGCGATGTCCAGAATGTGGTGTTGGATCCGTCACCCAGACGCCGTGGCGGCCTTCAACCGCCCGTGGCGAACCCCGGATACAGCGTCATCCGGCCATCGACGAACAGCGTGGCACCGGTGACATAATCCGCCATGTCCGATGCCGGCCACACGGCTTCCTGGGCGATATCGTCCGGTTCGCCGATGCGCTTGTAGTGCACCAAGGTCATCAGACGTGCGTAAGCCTCGGACGTGCTCCATGCGGCTTCATTGATAGGCGTTCGGATCGCACCAGGCAGGCGGGCGGCCTGGATGACCATAGAGGCTCAACGGCTACGGAGCATCAGTGGTCCCGTAAAGATGTCAGCCTTCTTGTACTTGTCGGTCGCGCAATATTCCCGTCGCGATGAGTGCATTGATTTCTTCTGGCAGAAATTCAGCCTCTTGCAGGATCTCGCGCGTGTGCTCGCCAGGATTGGGGGCTGGCCGCCGTAAACCACCCGGTGTGCCCGACAGACGCGAAACCACGTTCTGCATCAAGACGGAGCCGTGGTCGCGGTCTGCCATCTCCAACAGGACCTCCCGATCCTGTACGTGCGGATCGGCGATCACTTGATCGACCTCCAGGATGGGTGCCGCCGTCACTCCAGCCGTTTCGAATATCGCGAGCGCGTCCGCCTGCGTGTAGCGGCCAATCCATGCGCCGATGATCGAGTCCAGGGCAGTTATGTAATGCACACGGTCGCTATTCGTTCGGAATCGTGGGTCCAGCTTCAGTTCCGGCTGGCCGATAGTCTCGAACAAACGCTCCGCCATCGACTGCATCGGTGCGGAGATCGCGATGTAACGGTTGTCTGCCGCCCGATATACATTGCGTGGTGCCGCGGTCCGGCCGTTATTGCCCGTGCGCTGCGGACGCTCCCCCGTCAGGGCAAATATGGCAGGGTCAACGCCGAGTAGGCTCACCAGTGGTTCAAGCAGGGACAGATCTACGACCTGTCCCGGGGCGCCACGTGCCTTCGCGTGAAGTGCCACCTGAACAGCGTAAGCGCCGGAGATGCCGGCCACCATGTCGGCGAGCGGGAAACTGGGGAGCAACGGCTCTCTATCCTCGAAGCCATTCTTGGCGGCGAAACCAGACATCGCTTCGATCAGCGTGCCGTATCCTGGACGCATACGATACGGCCCGGTCTGGCCGAACCCCGAAATTCGCGCAACCACGAGGGTTGAGTTGTGCGCGAAAAGGATCTCTGGGCCGATGCCCCAGGTCTCAAGCGTGCCCGGCCGAAAACTCTCGATCAGGACGTCGGCCCCCGCGACCAATCGTAGTAATACCTCACGCCCTGCCTGGCCTGACAGATCGAGCACGAGGCTTCGCTTGTTACGCCCGTACACTTTCCAATACAGCGATGCGCCGCCGGCCTTCCACGTTCGTAGCGGGTCGCCGCCACCATGGGGGCTTTCCACCTTGATCACGTCGGCGCCGAAATCCCCCAGCATCATCGTCAACACGTTACCGCACACCAAACGCGACAGATCCAGCACGCGTATGCCGTCCAGCGGCCCACGCGCCAACGGGTCGAAGGCCTTCACCGGGCGATCTCCTCAAGCGACCGGTTGCTGGTGCGCGGCCCGAAGATCAGGACAGTGCCGATCACCACCATCATGGCTGCGGCAATGAAGGCGAACACGCCGGGCACGCCAAAGCCTTGCAGAAAGAACGCGATGAAGAAGCCAGTGAACACTGCGGAAAGCCGGCTCCAGCTATAGACGAAACCTACCGCAAGGCCGCGGATGCGCGTGGGAAATAGCTCGGCCTGATAGGCGTGGAATGAAAAAGAGAGCCAATTTGTGGCGACCGTCTGTAGGATACCCAGGCTAATCAAGCCGACTGCGCTAGTCTGTTGTGCGAACAACAACCCGATGACGGCGATCGACAAGCACGACAGGGCGACCTGCCACTTCCGTTCGATCCGGTCGCCCACGAGCACGCCGAGCATCGGACCTAGTGGGAAGACGATTGCGATGATGAAGGTGTATTCAAGGCTCTGAGTGAGATGAATGCCCTTTGCGATCAGGAGAGTTGGCACCCAGTTGGCGAAGCCATAAAAACCCACGGTTTGGAACAAATTGGCCGCGATCATCATGAGCGTACGGCGGCGATAGGGTGGCCGGAACAGTTCGGCCAATCGTCCCCCTCGACGAGCTTGCGCAACTGGCGCAGGTGTGGGTGGCAAGAGTACGGGCGGGGGCAACGCATGTCCTAACTCGGCTTCAGCTCGTGCTTCAAAGGTCCGTGTGACAGCTTCTGCCTCGGCCAGGCGGCCGCGCTGTAGCAACCAACGGGGGGATTCCGGCAGGCCGCGTTGGATCAGCCAGACGAACAGCGCTCCGCTTGAGCCAATCAGCACGACGAAGCGCCAGCCCGCGATGCCAAACGGATCCTGCGGGACCAGCAACCAGGCGGCCAGCGCGCAGATCGGTACGGCGAGGAAGCCGGTGCCTTGCGACAATGCGATGGCACGCCCGCGTTGCGAGCGTGGCACCAGTTCGGATATGAACGTGTCAATCGTGGTGAGCTGGACGCCGACGCCGATGCCGGCCACAACGCGCCAGAAATTGACGCCGTGGGCCGTGCTTTGCAGGGCGATCATCGCCGTGGCCACGCTGTACCAAACCAGGGACAGCGTGAACGTCCGCCGCCGGCCCAGTTGATCGGCAAGTTGGCTGAGCAGCAGCGTGCCGATAAACAGTCCGGTGAAAAACGAGCCGATGAAGCTAGCGATCCCAGTCATACCGAACAGGCTGGTTGTCGTCGGTGTGAGAATGCCGCTGCGGAATAGGCCAGGGGCCACGTACCCGGTCATGAATAGATCGTAGCTCTCGAACAGGCCGCCGCATGCGATCAGCAGGATCAGGCGCCAAATGTGCCGGGTCATCGGCAAGCGGTCGAGCCTGGCCTCGATGGAGGCGATTGAGGATGGCGCTTGGCGTAGTGCTGCGTCATGCAGTCCGCCGGCAACGCCGAACGGCAATGTGGGGGAACTCATGACCGGACTCTGGCGGCCCGCATCGCGTCATCCTGCAAAGACTGATCATACCCCAGCCGCACTGGCCCCTGGCGATCTAGCAGCGATTCCGCCACAAGCGCGCGATGCTCCGGCGTCGTGCCGCAGCGCAAGCTCCAGGCCGCTACCCGGCGATACCAGAGTTGTTGGTCGAATTCCGCGATAAACCCGATGCCACCGTGGATCTGTTGCGACATGCGCACGGCCATGAGGCATTTCTCATTCGCGAACGCTTTCGCCTGCGCTACTTCAACCCGTGCCGGCAGACCCAGACCCATGCGGGAAATAGCCTCCCGCACCAATAATTGCGCACCGTCCACGCCGATCGTCATGTCGGCAGCCATATGCTGAATAGCCTGGAATGAGCCGATCGGTTGACCGAAGGCGTTACGTTGTTTGGCATATTCCACGGCCCGGTGCGTCGCCTCGCCGGCCGCACCCACCATCATCGCAGTCGTGAACGCAGCCGCCAGGTCCATCATTTCCAGGGCGATCGCCCGCGCCTGACCCGGCGTGCCCACTCTGTCGGCGGCAGGCACGCGCACATCGGTGAAGCGCAGCATTGCCTCGGCATCGGCGGCCGTGGTGATCAGGTCCGTCGCATCGATACCCGGCAAGGTCGGTTCGATGAGCGCAAGGCCCAGGCCACTGCCGTCACTCATGCGGAACACGACCAGACATTTGCCGGCAGTATGAATGTTGTCGACGAATGCCTTCTGGCCGGAGAGAACAAGGTGCTCGCCGTCCATCCGGCCGGCCAGTTCCACCGCATCGAGCGACCAACGCGTATCGGGCTCCTGCACCGCATAGGTCAGGATCAGATCGCCCTTTATCACCTGCTCAAGCAGCGCGAGCTGGGCCGGCGAGCCATGCCGGGCCAGGATCTGTGCCACGACCATTGTGCCCAGCATCGGCACCGGCGCCGTCCGCCGGCCGAGTTCCTCGAATACCAAGCCGAGATAGGATAGTGGCAAATTCTGCCCGCCGTACTGCTCCGGCAGGCTAATGCCGAGCCAGCCCAACTCGGCGACCTTGGCCCATAACTCATGAGACATCCGGTCCGGCGCGCGCTCGGCTTGGCGCACCAGCACCGGCGTGGCTTCAGTCGCAAGGAATTCTGCAGCTGCCTGCTGCACCGCTCGTTCATCATCTGTCAGCAACACATCCACGTCGGGAAGCCCCTATTCTTATTGGTTGGCGTTGCCAGCAGCCGGCACTGTTCAGCGCCCGGCGCGCGGCATTCCGAGCCCGTTGCGCGCCACCTGGTCCCGCATGACCTGCACGCTGCCGTGGTTGACGGTGGATTGGAATGCGCCCAGTAAATTATGGGCAAACAGGCCATCATCCAGCGCATCGGGCGACCCATTTAGCAATTGTGCCGATGGGCCAAGGATCTGGCTGATCGCCTCAGTCGCGCGGACCCCATGCTCCGGCGCCCACACCTTCTCCGCCGCGCCCTCGTATGAAAAAGCCTCGCCCCGTTGCGAGATCGACATGCTGCGCATCGTCATCAGCCGCGCCACCTGCCCCTCGATCCAAAGTTCGGCGACCTTGTCCCGCACCCGTGGGTCGGCGCGCAGCGTGGCGTTGCGATCGCCATCCTCCTTCAGCCAATTGACGATGTCCTCGTCACGCATCACCGATATCAGGTAGCGCCAGGCGCCCACCCGGTCGAGGTTCAAGCCACGCCGCGCCACGGCCCAGCCATCGCCCTCCTGCCCCAGCAGGCATGATACCGGCACCACCACGTTATCCAGAAACACTTCGTTGGTGCGGGGCTCGCCATAGGTCGTCAGCGTCGGCGCGCGCGGTTCGTTCTGGATGGTCCAGAGCGGGCGCACCGTGATCCCCGGCGTGTCGATTGGCACCAACAGGATCGACAACCCGGCCTGTCGCTTGCTTTGAGGGTCAGTGCGAACCATCAAGAAAATGTGGGTGCAGGCATGGGCGGAAGTCGTGTAGATCTTCTGCCCGTTGATGACATAGGTATCTCCCGTCCGGATCGCACGGCATTGAATACCCGCTAGATCCGTGCCGCATCCCGGCTCGCTATACCCCTGGGAGAATGAGATCTCTCCCTTGATCGTCGCTGGCACGAAGTGACGCTTCTGTTCCTCCGTGCCGGACGCGAGGATTGCTGGAGCGCCAGTCCCGCCGCCGCCGATCCGCTTGTAGCCGACGCGCTGGAATTCCTCCTCGATGATGAACTGGTCCATCGGGCTGCCACCCTGGCCGCCATACTCCTTTGGCCAACTCACCGCGGTCCATCCGCGCGCCATGATCTTGGCGAAGAACACTTCCCCCTCCGGCCCGGAGCCGCGTGCATCGTCCTTCAATTCCGCCTTCAGCGCGGCTGTCATGTGGTCTGCGATGAATGCCTGCACCTCGCTGCGGAGTTGCTTCTGATGCGGAGTGAATTCGAAATCCATGCTCGCCTCCCGAGAATTCGTTTAAGCGGCCGTCAGGCGTGCTGCTGTTTCCAACGCGTCAGCGTACCACCCTTCATGACTTTGCCGGGGAGCACGTGGCCGACCATTTCCTCGGTCATCTTCGCCGCCTCTACCAGTGCATCGAGGTCGATCCCAGTGTTGATGCCCATCTCGCCACAGGCGAACACTAGGTCTTCGGTGCACACATTGCCCGCCGCCCCTTTGTGCCCGGCGAAGGGACAACCGCCGAGCCCACCGACGGAGGCGTCGAACTCCGCAACACCCATTTCCATCGCCGCCACGGCGTTTGCGACCGCACAACCCCTGGTATCGTGCAGATGCAGTTTCAGAACCAATTCAGGCCACTTGTCCCGCACCTTGCCCACCAGGCTCTTCATCTGGCCCGGGCTACCCCACCCCATCGTGTCCGCAAGCGACAGGTTGCGCAACGTGCAGCCCTCGTCGGCCATGATCTGCTTGGCGCGCGCAATCAGTGAGATGACCTTCTCCTCGGGTATATAGCCCTCGAAGTTACAACCGAACGCCGCCATTACGCCCAGCGTGTCCGTTTCGATACCCGCCTTGCGATAGGTCTCTATCCAGGCCGGCATTTGCTCGAACGTCTCGTCGATGCTCCGATTGGTGTTGCGTTTCACGAAGGTCTCGCTCGCAGTCAGCGTCAGCTTGCCGTCCATGTCGACATGGCCGTTCGCCAGCGCCCGTTCCAGCCCTTTCGGGTTGAGCCACAGCGCTCGGTAGCGGATGCCCGGCCGCTTTTCCAATCGATCGAAAACCTCGTTGGTGTCCGCCATTTGCGGCACTGCTTTGGGGTTCACGAATGACCCCACTTCGATCTGCTTGATGCCGCAATCGGCAAGCGCATCCACGATCTTCACCTTCTCGTCGGTGGTTAGAATTCGCGGTTCGATCTGCAGGCCGTCGCGTGGGCCAACCTCGATCATCACCACGTGTTTTGGCAGGTCGGACATTGTCTTCTCCCGTCGGTCGGCCATTTCGCAGGCCGGTTCGCACAGCTTCCGTGTTCTGCGAATAGGCTATTCGAAGCTCGAAATCCACCCCCGAGGCGTGTCTCGTCGCACCAGCCAAGAAGACGTGTTCAAGGATACCGCGGTGAACCAACGCGAGGCACGGTTTCCCAATACGGAGATCGTGGTGCACGAGGACGAATGGTCCCACTGGTTCGACGACAACGCCATGGCTGCGGCGACCAAGCGTAGCCGCACCCGAACGTTCCATTCTGGCGAGGTATTACCCGGCATTACCACAGTCCCTTGCCCTGGCCACACCCCGGGCCATTGTGCCTGCCGCGTTCGCGCCGGCACCGAGGGAGATGATCATCTGGGGTGACACCGTGCACATCCGCGAACTCTAGGTGCCGCGCCCCGATGTGACCCTGTGTATGATTTCGATGGCCTGCGTGCCGCCCAATTCCGGGCAGCGCTCTTTGAGATGACCGTGCCAGACAAACTCAACATCGGTGGCATGCACCTGCGTTTCCCGGCTTCGCACGCCTGGCGCGCGACGATGAGGCCGTTTGCAGACGGAGCAATGTGTTACGAAGTGTGACCCCGTTGTGCCTCCGGCGACTGCTCCAGCGTGCGCGCCGTGGCCAACAACACGGGCGCTACTTCGCCCCGCAGGAATGCGGCCGAATGGGTGCTCGCTGACCCGGCGCAGCTTAGCCCGAACAGGGGTCGCCTATCTAGCCCGCGCACGGGCACCGCGACGGTGTTGTAGCCGCTGTGAAACACGCCGAGGTTGAGGATAAAGCCATCCTTCGCGTAGCTGGCCATTGCCTTGTGAAACGCCGTCCGCACCTCCGGCCACCGCGGATCGGCAGGTGCGTATTCCGCAATTAATGCGTCCCGTGCGCCTTGGTCGAAGCCGGCCAGCAGGCCCCAGCCCACTGCGGATGTCAGCAGTGGTAGCCGGGCGCCCACGCGCAAATTCATCACCAGTTGCGCCTCGCTAAGGCAGCGTTGGACGAAAACCATGCGCCCGCCGTCCCTCGCCCCCATCCCGCTGGCGGAGCCGAACCGGTTGGCGATCGCCTGCATCGGCGCGCGGGCCGCCTCCGCCAGCGGGATGGAGGCCAACGCCGCCCGACCGAGCTTGAGCACGGGGATGCCGGGCCGCAGCTTGTCGCCGCTCACGGGAACCAGGTAGCCCAGGCGGACCATCGTGTAGCACAGCCGCCAGACCGTCGGCTGCGGCAACCCGGTCATCGCCGCCAACTGAGTCCCCCCGATTTCCGGCCGCGACGCACTGAAACAACCGAGGATGTCGAGCCCACGCGCCAGGGCCGTCACGAACTGCCGGTCCGGCTCGTCCGCCGCGCCGCGCCGTGGGGTGTGGCGAGCGGTCATGCGACGGCTGCGATCAATCCCGCGAGCGTGCGCAGTTTGGGCCCTACGTCGGTGCGCAACTGCACGAGCGACAGCACTGATGCTGCGCCGCCGCAATTCAGGGTGAAACGCGGCAATCCATCGGCGCCCATTACCGGCACGGCGGCCGTGTTGTAGCCGGGATGCAGCACGCCCGGGTTGATGATGAAACCCTCTGCCACGAAGCCCTCCAGCGCCCTGCGAAATACGGGTTCCGCCAACTGCCAAACCTCGGGCGGCTGTGCGACTGCTATCCGGGCCGCTGCCGGCAAGCCGGCCAAGTAGGCCCAGCCCATGGCGGACGTCACGATCGGCACGCGCGAGCCGATGCGCAAATTCAGCACGAGTTGAGAGTCGCTTTCGCATCGCTGCACGAAGCGCATATCTAATCCGTCCCGCACCGCCATGCCGGCGGCGCCGTTGAACCGGTCCGCTAGTTCCTGCAAATAGGGCCGTGCGAGTTCGGGAACCGGAAGCTCCGACAAGGTGGCGTAGCCAAGGCGCAGTACTGCCAGCGCCGGCTGCACACGCCCGCCCTCTGTCGCCGTGAGGTAGCCGAGTGAGAGCATGGTATGGCAAAGCCGCCAGACTGTTGGTTGTGGCAGCCCGAGCAACATCGCGATTTCCGACACACTGAGGCTGCAACCGCTGGCGTCGAAGCAATCGAGGATGTCGAGGCCCCGCGCCAGCGCCGCGACGAATTGGCGGTCCGCAGCAGCCTCGGTTTCGTCCATCGCTGCCGTGCGCGCCATGGCATTCTCCAGGTGTCGAGGTCGACCGAAATGGCGGCAGGCGTTTACAACCGCCGGGACACTGGCTACGATCAATGATCGAGTGGTCTATTCGCATAGCGAATAACTGCCGTCAAGGTAGCTCCATCAGCCGAGGTAAACGGCGCCTAGGGAAGCGTTCAATCGATGGCAAGTCCCCTAAGCCAGATCAAGGTTGTCGAGATTAGCGTTGCGATGGCTGGACCATTCTGCGGCATGATGCTGGCGGATTTTGGTGCCGATGTCGTCAAGGTAGAACGCGTCGGGCATGGCGACGATAGCCGTGCGTGGCCGCCGTATTTCCACGGCGAGATGTCGCATTATTATGCCTCCGCCAATCGGAACAAGCGCAGCATCGCGCTCGACCTCAAGGATCCGGAGGCGGTGGCAGTGGCGCGGCGGTTGATTGAGGATGCCGACGTGCTGATCGACAATTACCGCTACGGCGCGCTTGCGCGGGCTGGATTGGACTATGCTTCATTATCGGCGGCGAACCCAAGGCTGATCTATTGTTCCATCAGCGGCTTCGGCGCCAGCGGCCCGCGCCGCGATGACCCGGCGAACGATCTGTTCATGCAGGCCTTCAGCGGCGGCATGAGTATCACTGGAGAGCCCGATGGCGGCCCTATGAAAATGGGGCTCTCCGTCGCCGACATCGGTGCGGGCCTGATGGGCACGATCGGCGTGATGATGGCGATCGAGGCCCGGCACGCCACCGGCCGTGGCCAGCGCGTCGACACATCGCTACTTGAGGGCCAGATGTCGATGCTGTCCTACCATTTGTGTCGCTATTTCGCGACCGGCCTGGTTCCCGGCCCAAGCGGCAGCGGCAGCGTCACGCAAGTCCCCTATCAGGCGTTCAAGGCAGCGGATGACTGGATCGTCATCGCGGCCTTCAACCAACGCATGTGGGGCGGGTTCTGCGTCGCGGTGGGGCACGCGGAGTGGGAGCGCGATCCCCGCTTCACCAATGCCAACACCCGGTCGAAGCATCGCGACGAATTGCTCGTCCTCATCCGCGAAACGCTTGCGCAGCAGCCCGCGCAGGTCTGGATCGGCCATTTGGACGCCGCCGGTGTGCCCTGCACCCGCGTCAACCGCATCGATCAGGTGGTTGCCGAGGAGCAGGTTGCCGCCCGTGAGATGATCGTCGAGTTGGACGTGCCCGAACTGGGACGGATCAAGGTTGCGGGCCTGCCGGTCAAGCTGTCCGACACGCCGGGCCGCGTGGATCGCCACCCGCCGCATCTTGGCGAGCACACGCGCGAGGTTTTGCAGGCGCTGGGCTACGATGAACGCCGGGTCGCGGAGCTGGGCGCCCGCGGTGCCGTGGGTCTGCACGTCTCCCACACGAATGCGGCCTGATAGGGAAAACCTATGACTGGAGTAGTCCCATGACCATCCTCACCGACGAGATCCGCGGCTATATCGGCCGGCAGAGCGAACAGATCACCGCCTGCGACGCCGTTGAACCCGGCGCCGTTCGGCGCTACGCCCAGGCAATCATGGCCGATGACGATATGACTTACGCGCCGGATGCCACTGCCGGACGCTACGGTGGCCCGGTCGCACCACCCATCTACCCGGCCTTCATGTTCCGCCGCCCGCTCGGCACGCCCGACGTGTTATCCGAACGCGCCGAGGATCCCGACTTCGACGGCCTGGTTTCTTCCGCCAGCGATGGGTTGCCGGAACTGCCACTGCATGGGCGCGCCTTACTGAATGGCGGATCCGAGATCGAGTTTCTGCGCTACGCCCGCCACGGCGAACAGGTGACCCAACGCTCCCGCTACACCGATATTTACGAGCGGGAGTCCAAGAACGGCGCCATGCTGTTCGTGATTGTCGAGACAGAATACACCGCCGGCAGCGACGTACTGTTGCGCGTGCGCAAAACCATCATCCGGCGCTGACCGGTGATGGCCGATGGCGACAATCTGCCATGGTCCGCACTCGACCGGGCTGCCAAGATCGCGCACTCGCCGTGTGGCGACGGCCAAATGGTCTGGCGCATCTGGGGCTCCGGCGCACCGCTGGTGCTGCTGCACGGCGGCGGCGGCTCCTGGCTGCATTGGTTGCCCACCATCGCGGCCTTTCGCGGTGATCGCATGGTCGTGGCGCCGGATCTGCCGGGCCTCGGTGGCTCTGCCAACCTGCCGCCGACCCAGATCGATGGTGGCGCCGCCATTGTCGCCGCCGGCCTCGACGCCATCCTCGGCAACACGGCCGAGATCGACCTCGTTGGATTCTCCTTCGGCGGCGTGATCGCCGGTCTGGTCGCCGCACAACGCCCCGTGCGATCGCTGACCCTGGTCGGCTCCGGTGGCTTGGGGGTGATCGGCGAAGGCGTGGCGCTTGAGCGCGTGCGCGACAAGGAAGGTGCCGAGCGCGAGGCGGCCAACCGCACCAATCTGCATCGCTGGATGATCGCTGACCCGGCGCGCATCAACGCGACCGCGCTGGCCATCCAGGAGTGGAATAGCCGGCGCGTCCGGCTCGACAGCCGCCTCTACGGCAGGAGCGACCTGCTGGTCCAGACCCTGCCATCCGTCCGCGCCCGCATCGCCGGAATTTGGGGCGCGCTCGACCATTCGGTGAAGGCGGACACAACTCGGTCTCGCACCGTCCTGCAGTCCATCCGGCCGGGTGCGCCGTTCCACGTGGTGCCAAATGCCGGCCACTGGGTCGCGTATGAGGCCCCCGACGCGTTTGCCGCCATCCTGCGCGGTCTGCTGATCCCGGCCCTCAACGAGATGGAAATCGGAAAAAATGAACACGCCTAAGGCGCTCGCCTTCGAAGACGTTGCAGTCGGGCAAGAGGCTGGCCCGATGCACAAGGGGCCGTTCACCACGGCCCATCTGATGCGGTGGTCGGCGGCGATGGAGAATTGGCACAAGATCCATTACGACCTGCCCTTCGCCACCGGGCACGACAAGCTACCCGGCCTGCTGATCAACGGCTCGCTGAAACAGCAACTCATCGCCCAATTGCTGAAGGACTGGGCCGGGCCAACCGGCTGGGTGTGGAAGATCCGCTTCCAATTCCGCGCTATGAACCTGGTCGGCGAACGGCTGGAAATCTGGGCTCGGATCAAGGATACCCAGCCCAAGGACTCCTACGGCCTGGTGGAGTTGGAACTCGGCATCCGTAACGAGGCGGGCGTGGAATCAACGCCGGGTAGCGCCACCATCGCCTTGCCGTTCCGCGAAGGCCCGCCTTTGCCCTACCCCTTCGTTCCCCCATTCGCTTAGGAGGCTTCCATGTCGCTGACCCGTGACCTCGGCCAGTTCGTCTCCGACCTGTCGCCCAACCGAATTCCGCAGGAGGCTGCGCGGATCGCCCGCACCGGCTTCATCGACTGCATTGGCGTCATGTTCGCCGGCCGTGCGGAGGAACCAACGCGCCTGCTGCGCGAGGTGCTGCAGCCATCCCCCGGGCTGGCCACGCTCTATTTCAGCGAGCAGACCGCCGGTGCGCCCGAAGCCGCCTGGATCAACGGCGTCGCCGCCCATGCCCTGGACTATGACGACGTGGCGCTGCGCGGGCACCCGAGCACGGTGCTCGTCCCTGCCATCCTCGCCGAGGCCGAAACGCTGGACGTCTCCGGCCGGGACATGGTTGCCGCCTACATCGCCGGCTATGAGGTTTGGGCCGAGTTGGGGCGGCGCGAGAGCGGCTATCACCATGGCAAGGGCTGGCATCCCACGGGCATTTTCGGTGCCATCGGGGCTGCGGCCGCCTGCGCCTACCTACGGCGGCTTGACCCGGCGCGCACCGCACAGGCGCTTGCCCTGGGCGCCTCGCAGAGCGCCGGGCTGATGGCGAATTTCGGCACGATGACGAAGCCATTTCACGCCGGCCGCGCCGCCCATTCCGGCGTCATGGCCGCACGGCTAGCAGCCGCCGGGTTCACCGCGTCGGAAGATGCGCTGGAACATCCCCAGGGCTTCCTCGCCGCCGTCTCGCCCGAGGGGCACGTCGATCGCGCCAGCAAGGCGGAAGGCCTGGGCGAGACCTGGCGCATCCTGACATTGGGGCTGTCGATCAAGAAGTATCCCACCTGCTACTGCACCCACCGCGCTATTGACGGAATGCTCGATCTTGCGCGGGAACACGATGTCAAGCCCAGCGATGTCGCAGCGGTTACCGTCACGCTGAGCGAGAACTACGCCACCATCCTGCGCAACCACACTCCGCAAACCGGGCTCGCCGCCAAGTTCAGTATCGAGTTCGTCATGGCGTGTGCGCTCGTGGTGCGGCGCGTGGGCTTGCTGGAACTGACCGATGAATTCGTGCAGCGGCCCGACATACAGGCGCTCATTCCGCGCGTCTCGGTGGTTGTCAGCCACGAGCCGGATCCCGCCTCTCCCGGCGCTGCCCTCGCGGACCAGGTGACGATCCGGCTCAATTCGGGTGACGTGCTGGAGGGTGAGCGGGTGCATCGCGCTAGGGGCCATGCCGACCGACCCCTGGCAGAGCAGGATTTGTTTGCCAAGTTCGAGGATTGCCTGACGGTTGGCCGGTCCATCGTACCGCCGCAAACGATGTTCCAGCGGCTGGTAGGGATGGAACAGTCCTCCGCCCGCTCCCTTACCACGTTGCATTAGCGACGCGGCCCGTCAAAACGATCGCGGCAGCCCCAAGACGTGCTGCGCCAGATAGGACAACACCATGTTGGTCGAAATAGGCGCGACCTGATACAGTCGTGACTCCCGCCACTTGCGCTCGATGTCGTATTCCCGGGCGAATGCGAACCCGCCATAGGTCTGGATCGCCGCCTCCGCCGCCTTCCACGTTGCTTCGGAAGCTAGCAGCTTGGCAATGTTCGCGTCGGACCCGCAATCTCGGCCCGCTGTGAACATCGCCGCGGCGCGGCGACACATCATATCCGCAGCCTCCAACTCGGCATAGGCGCGCGCCAGCGGAAACTGTACGCCCTGGTTCTGCCCGATCTCCCGGTCGAAAACCCGGCGATCCTTGGCATAAGATACCGCGCGAGCCAGCAACCAACGGCCATCGCCAACGCATTCCGACGCGACCAACACCCGCTCAGCATTCATGCCATCCAGGATGTAGCGGAAGCCCTGCCCCTCCTCGCCAATCAGGTTCTCGGCCGGCACCTCCAGGCCATCCATAAAGATCTCGGTCGTGTTGTGGTTGATCATCGCCTTGATCGGACGAATGACCAACCGACTGCCATGGTCGCCGCGCAAATCCACCAGGAACACCGACAACCCGTTGGTTTTCTTCTTCACCTGGTCCAACGGCGTAGTACGCGCCAGCAGCAGCATCATGTCCGAATGCAGCGCCCGAGACGTCCACACCTTCTGTCCTGTCACGACGTACACATCGCCTCGTCGTTCCGCACGGGTCTTCAGCTTCGTGGTGTCGGAACCGCTCGTTGGCTCGGTCACGCCGAACGCCTGTAGCCGCAGGTCGCCTGCTGCGATCTTCGGCAAATAGTGCTGCTTCTGTGCCTCGCTGCCATGCCGCAGCAATGTGCCCATGATGTACATTTGCGCATGCGCTGGTGATGCAGTGCACCCGCTGGCGTTGATCGTCTCCAAAATCACCGCAGCGGCACGAAGCGGCAGCCCGGTACCGCCATACGCCTCCGGAATGAGTGCCCCCAGAAAACCGGCCTCCGTCAGCTCCCGCACGAACTCCGTCGGATAGGCGGAGCGTTCGTCGAGATCGCGCCAGTATTGGCCTGGATAGCCCTCGCACAGACGGCTCACAGCGTCCCGCAATTCTGGATAATCGTTGCCAAGCTCGACGGTAACTGCCGGATTGTGCATGTCCATCAGGGCATTCCCTTCAGCGGCCCTTGAAGATCGGTCGGCGTTTTTCGCTAAACGAGGCCACGCCCTCGCGCCGGTCCTCGGTCGGGACCATCCGGTTATAGGCTTCGATCTCGAACAGCATGCCATCGGCCAAACTCAACGACAGGCCGTGATGCATGGAGCGTTTGGCCTGGCGGATTGAAATCGGGGCGTTGCCCGCAATTGTCGTCGCGATGTCCAATGCGTCAGTCAGCAAGGCCTCGGCCTCGCAAACCCGATTGACCATGCCCCAGCGCTCGGCATCCTCGGCTGACCAGGGCCTGCCGCTCAGCAGCAACTCCTTGGCCCGCCGCTCCCCCACTGCGCGGGGCAACGTCTGGGTGCCGCCGGCGCCGGGCATGATGCCGATGGTCACCTCCGGCAGGGCGAACCGAACGGTTCGGGCGGCGTAGATGAAGTCGCAGGCCAACGCCATTTCGCAGCCGCCCCCATAGGCCACGCCATTGACTGCCGCGATCACCGGCACCGGACAGGCGATCATCGCGGCGACCTTGCGCTCGAATATGTGGTGCTGCGCCTGCCACTCCGCATCGGTCATCCCGCGACGCTGCTTCAGGTCGCCACCGGCACAGAACGCCCGGTCACCCGCACCCGTCAGGATAACGGCGCGGCACGTGTCGGGGTGGGCGGCCAGAGTGCTGAACACATCGAGCATGTCGAGGCCCATCTGGGTATTCATCGCATTCATCGCCCCCGGACGGTTCATCGTCATCTGCAGCACGTCCGGGTGCGGCCGTTCGATCAATAGGGTCTCATATTCCGCCTGCATTCTATTTCGTCCTTCCCAAGTGATCATTGTCCCGCCCCTGATATAGGACCGGCAAGCAGTTTATTGCTTGCCATCATTGGTTTTCATGATGTGTTGTGGTGACTGTAAAACACCCGGCACGCGCCGAAAAGAATATCCCCGTGAAGGGGAGACACGATCCGGAGGATCCCCGAATGGCTGATATGCTTCCCCGCGCGGCGGCCATGGCCGTGACCGCTTTGCGCTTCGCAGACCGGATCGCGGTGGTGGACCGGACCCAGTCGATCACCTACACCGGGCTGTTCCGCAAAGCGGCCGGGTTGGCGCACCGGCTGATCGCGGCCGGGGTCCGGCCTGGTGACCCGGTGGCAGGCTTTATCCGCAACGGCGTATCGGCGGTGTGGGCAAGCTACGGTATCACTCTGTCGGGCGCTGCCGAACTGGCCCTGAACCCAGGCCTGAACGAGGCCGACCGCCGCCATTGCCTTGGACTCGCCAAGGTGCAGCACGTCGTGACCAGCGAAGCCGATGCGGGCTTGTTCGGTGGCATGGACCTCGCGGTGCACACGATCGACGATGTTGCCGAGCGCGCGCTGATCCCCGCCGAGCTCCCCCAGCTCGCCATGGACGATTGGGCGCGGATCGGATTCACCTCTGGCACGACAGGGCTGCCGAAGGGCATCGTCACCAGCCAGCGGGGTCGCTGGATGGGCAACTTGCTGCAACGCGCCGTCATGCCGCATCGCCCCGGGCCCGATAGCAATCTTCTGCTGATGACGCCATTCTCCCACGGCGCCAGCCTGCTCACCTTTGCCTACCTGGACGTGGGCGGTTCCGTCATGCTGCTGGACGGCGTGGACGCGCCCCACATCATCGACCTGATCCAGCGCGGCCAGGTGGACGAGATGTTCGCACCCCCCACCGTGCTGGCGAAGATCGTCGGCGCAGCGGACGGCATGGTGCTGCCCGGGCTGAAAACCATCTATTGCGGCACCGCCGTGCTGTCCCCCCGCCTGTATGCACGCGCCAAGGCGGTCTTCGGCCCCGTCATCCGCATCACCTACGGCAAGACGGAGGTGGTTAACCCCATTACCGTGCTGGAAGCGGCGGAGACCGATGCCTGGTACACCGAAGGCGGAGCCTACGCCGATGCCTGCGTCGGCTGGCCCGCCAGCGGGGTCGAGATCGCGATCGACGCCGAACCCGGCGCTACGGGCGAGGTCTGCATCCGCGCTCAGCAGATGATGGCCGGCACCATACGGCCCGGCGGCTACGAACCCCTGCCCCCAGGTGGCTTTCACGAGACGGGGGACCTCGGCTATCTCGACAATCGTGGGCGCTTGCACCTGGTGGGGCGTGCCGCAGACGTCATCAAGACCGGTG
>NZ_LMUY01000009.1:22070-25861 GCF_009765685.1 Acidisphaera sp. L21
CATGGACGAGTTGCCACGCAATGCCATGCTGAAGATCAGCCGCAAAGCCGTCCGGGACCGCGTCTTGGCGACGCATCGGCTGGTGGACGGGCCGCATCCCGTGCTGGAGCCGCGTTGACCCCGATCTCAGCGGCTGGGCCCGTAGACCAGGTTCGGCAACCATAGCGAAAGCTCGGGCACGTAGGTGATGATGCCAAGACAGATCAGCAGCAGGATCAGGAACGGCAGGATCCCACGCACGACCTCCATGATCGGCGCTGCCGAGATGGTCGCCAACACGTAGAGATTGAGCCCGACCGGTGGGTGGACCAGCGCGATTTCCATGTTGTGGGTGAAGACGATCGCGAAATGGACGGGATCGATCCCCAGCGGATGCAGCGCCGGCGCCAGGATCGGCATAACCACCAGCAGCGTCGCCGCGACCTCCAAAAAGCAACCCAGGATCAGCAGCAACACGTTGATCGTCAGCAGGAACTGCCATGGCGCCAAATGGTGATCGAGCGTGAATTGCACTAGCGCCGCCGGGGTGCCGGAGTCGGTCATCCAATGGCCGAAGGCCAGCGCGGTGGCGACGATGATCATGATGGTCGCGGCACTTTTGATCGCGTCGGCGATGACCCCTAGCGTCTCGGACGGCCGAAACCCCTTGTAGAACACCAAGCTGACAAACAACGCCGTCGTCGCCGCGATTGCGGCCGATTCGGTGACGGTCATCAGCCCGCCATAGATGCCGACCATGACGATGACGGGCACACACAGCGCAGGCAGCGCGTTCAGCGTGTTTCGCAGCGCCTGCCCCCGGGGCAGCGCCGGCTCTCGCGGTAATTTATAGCGATAGGCATAGAACAGCACCCAGGCGAAAAATGTCGTGGCCTGGAGCAGGCCCGGGAGGATGCCCGCCAGGAACAGGCGTGGCACCGACTGCTCGGCGATCAGCCCGTACAGGATCAGCGCGAGGCTGGGCGGAATGACGATGCCGATCGTGCCGGAGGCACCGACGACGCCGAGTGCGAAATGGCGGGGATAGCCCCGCTCGATCATGGCGGGGACCAGGATCGTCCCCATCGCCAGAGCCGTCGCGACCGAGGAGCCGCAGATCGCCGCGAACAGGGTGCAGGATACCACCGCGACGAGGCCGAGCGCCCCCCTTACTTGTCCGAACCACCCAGTTGCCACGTCGACCAGCGCCTTGGCCACCCCGCCGCGCCGCATGAAGGCGGCGGCCATGACGAAGAGCGGCAATGCCATCAGCGTGGTCGAGTTCAACTCGTCGACGATCTTCTGCGCAATCGCCACCACCGGCTGCCCGGTCACGCTGAACAGCACTGCGGCGCAGACGCCCAGCACGAGAAAAATTGGCATTCCGGCCACGAGTAAGCCGAAGAACATCAGTAGGAACAGCAGGACCAGCATGCCGAATTACCTCAGTGGTCCTGGAAGGCAATGACCATGGTCGCCGGGTCGAAGCGGAACGCGTAGCGATACAGCCGGATCACGTAGCGCAAGACCATCAATGCTGCGCCTGCCACAATGGACGCGTAGTAGATCCACATTGGAAATTCGAGCCCGGTGATGCTGCGCTCGTCCAGGTCGTAAGACCCCTGTGTCACCTGAAGGCCGCAATACGCTAGGCCCATGCAAAACACGATGGCGACGCAGCAATTGAATGCTTCCACCCAGCGCTGCGCTTGCGGTGGCAGCAGCCGCAGCACGATATCGGGCCGCACATGCCCATTTGTGCACACTAGTTGACTAGTGGCCAAAAACACCGCCCATACCGTGAGGTAGACGACGACCTCATCGCCGTAAGCAAAGGCGATGCGCTGGTCGACGTAGCGGCCAATCACCTGGTAAGTGCCGATCGCGAGCGCCAGGGCGCCGAGCGTGCCGATCATTGCACGCTCGGCCAGGTTCCAGGCTCGCATCATACCAGACGCTCAGCTCCCGTTGAGCGCTTTGTCGGTTGACACAAGCTGCTGCAGCGCGGGGGTGATCCGCAATTCCTTCGCCACCGCATCCTGCATCGGCAGCATGCGCTTGCGGATGTCGGCCAAGGCGGTGTCTGGCGGTGCCACGAAAACGATGCCGTTCGCCTCTAGCGTCTTGCGTGCCCGCGTCTGCGCGGCTTCCATGTTGGACCGGTACGTGGCGATATTCTCGTTCCACACATCCACCAGCAGCTTCTGCAGATCCGGTGGTAGCTTCTTGTAGAAGCCGTCGCTGACCATTGGGATGTAGAAGCCGATGAATTCATGGTCCTCAAAGCCGTACTTGACGCCGGAATCCCACAACTTCGCGCTGGCGAGGCTTTCATCGGTCGAACTCAGCCCGTCGAACGTGCCTTGCGACAACGCCAGCGGAACATCCGGCCAAGCCGTCATGTTCGGTTGGGCGTTGAAGAACTTGGCGCGAATCGCCTGGCCAGCGCCGCCTGAGTTGCGGATTTTCATCCCCGCCAGGTCAGCAAAACTATGGATTGGCTTACCGGTGCTGTAGGTGTTCTGATAGCCAAGCGGCAGCCAAGCGCCGATCGGCTTGACGCCCAGCTTGGCCTCCAGCTCGTCGCTGATGGCTTTGCCGACCCCGCCATCGACGGCGCCGTACACCACGGGCGCTGGCTGCCCGAAAAAGGCTGGAAGCTGGAAGACGTCGGCGTCGGGCACGAACCCGGTCAGCACCCAGCTTCCCGGCACGGCCATTTCGATGGCGCCCTGGCGAAGCGCCTTTGCAACATCGCGGTCGCGAAATAACTGCCCGCTGCTAAACAGTTCGGTCTGGATGCGTCCGCCCGACCGCTCCTGCAGCGTCTTCAGGTAGTCGGCAACCGAAATAGTGCGGGCATGGCTGGGCGATGTATCGACGGAAGCCCGCAATTTATAAGTCGCTTGCGCCCAAGCGGGGCTGCTGATCGCGGTGAGCACCATGATGACTGCGGCGAGTATCCGGCCCATGCCCCACACCTCCTTGCTGTCCACCCGTTGATCGAGTGTGACGTGTTTCGACCATGCCTGTTCGGCGTGGCGCAGTTGCGAATTATCTATTCAATCTGCGACCGACGCAAGACTCGTCAGTCAAGGAGACCGCCTCACCTGCTAGGATGATTGGCTGGCGAGCCAAATCACGGTGGCCAGGTCCGGATACGAATCGAGCCACTGGCGTTCGTCTGCCTGTTGTGGCTGCATGGGTGGAAAGGGAGCGACAAGCGAATCATGCCCGACACGTCCATGGACCAACATCCCGCGGCCTCCATCCTCGCCCGACTAGATCGCCTGCCCGCGACGCGATCCATCTGGGTCCTGGTCACCCTGCTGTCGATCGGTGGGTTTTTCGAATTCTATGACCTGTTCATGACGGGGTATGTCGTGCCCGGCTTGGTCAAGGCGGGGCTGCTGAGCAACGTGGCAGTGGGTATTTTCACCGGGCCGGCCCTATTTGTTGCCGCCACCTTCACAGGCCTGTTCATCGGCACGTCGATGTTCGGGTTCGTGGCAGATAAGTATGGGCGGAAAACCATCTTCACCTTCTCGCTGCTGTTCTACAGTGCGGCAACGATCATCATGGCGTTTCAGAATAGCGGCTTTTCGGTCTGCCTATGGCGGCTGATTGCCGGGATTGGCATCGGGGTCGAGTTGGTGACGATCGACACGTATATCGCCGAATTGGTGCCCAAGCACGTCCGTGGGCGCGCCTTTGCCTACAATCAGGCCATTCAGTTCGCCGTGGTGCCGGTGGTGGCGTTCTTGGCTTACATGCTGGTGCCGGTTGCGCCATTCGGGTTCGACGGCTGGCGT
>NZ_LMUY01000009.1:26034-27701 GCF_009765685.1 Acidisphaera sp. L21
AGGGCCGCTTGGCGGAGGCGGACGCGGTGACCCGGATGATCGAGGGCCGGGTGACGGCCGACCTGAATGGGCAAGCGTTGCCGCCGCCCGCGCCGCATGCTGTGGAAAAGGCGGAAGCGCAGGGCAGCTTCGCCGAGATCTTCTCCCCGCAATATCGCAGCCGGACCATCATGCTGATGGTGTTTCAATTCTTCCAGACATTCGGGTTTTACGGCTTTGCCGCATGGGTCCCGACGCTGATCGCTCAGCAGGTCGGCATCAATTTGGGGTCTAGCCTGCTCTACTCGTTCATCATCGCCATCGCGAGCCCATTTGGTCCCCTGCTGGCGATGGCTTTCGCCGATCGGTTCGAGCGGAAATGGCAGTTGGTGGGGGCAGCTTGCGGGGTCGGCGTATTCGGGGTGCTATTCTCGTTCCAGACCACAATAGCATTGCTGATCGTATTCGGAGTGCTGATCACGCTGTGCAACAACGTGCTGTCCAACACGTTTCATGGCTACCAGACCGAACTGTTCCCGACCCGGGTGCGCGCCCGGGCTGTTGGTTTCACCTACTCGTTCAGCCGGATCAGCACGGTGTTCGCCAGCTTCATCATTGGTTTCTTTCTGCAGACAGCGGGAACCAAGGGTGTGTTTGGCTTGATCGCGTTCGCGATGACGATGGTCGTGCTGTCGATTGGGATCTTCGGCCCCCGCACGAACGCGCTAGAACTGGAGCAGATTTCTCACTGAGGTCGCGGGTGCACACTCTGGCGCGTCGCGCCTCGCATTCAGAATCAGGCGTCCGAAACGAAGCCTTTACCCGGCTGAGGCGTTCTGTTGCTTTCGGTTTGATACGGAGTGCAGAACGCGTCAAATGGCACTACAACCACGGTTGGATACCCCGGGTAACAGCAAATTAGGATAAGCCTATCCGCCGACGCAGGCGCGTAGGCTCTCCCCTCGTCCGTTTACTTGGTGTGGACCATGGACACGATGGCCTGGTCAACGTCCAGACCCCATTTCTGATATGCAGGGAGGGTGTAATGTTGGCCATCGAACGTCTTCCACTCGCCGGGCTGGGCGAAGGTGGTGCTGTCGATGTAGCGGCAGGGGGCGACGTGGGCTGCAAGATAAGTATTCACCTGGCGCACACGGGCATAGTTCTTGAAGTAGGGTCCGCCTTCCTCACCCCAGCCTGGTCCAATCCAGATGCAGGGCAGGTTTGCCTCTTGGATGCGCGCGGTCACTTGCTGGATCTGCTCGCCGATCCATTGGGCCGGCAGCGTAGGCTGAGCGTATCCCGCTATGGTGTCACCTGATCCGATGATGATCAGGTTTGGGTGGTATTTGGCGACGAGATCTGGCAGTGCCACGGCGTGAGCCTGATTGGAATTGTCCTTCCTGACCGGGCCCGACTGCACCCGTTCGGCAGAGCCACACGGCGCTGAGCCGGAGGTGCCCCACACGCCTGTCGGCGCGCCACATGCCGCTTCTGTTACAACGGAGGCACCTTGTGCGATGAGGGCATCCTGCAGTGTGGTGACCAAGTAGCCTTGGCTGGCAAAATGACTATCGCCCAGCATCAGGATGGCGAGACCGGCGAGGAGAGGAGAGGCCATATGGGAGCGTCCGTGTCTTGGAGGCGGCACACCGATGACAGGGTGAGTCCGCCGGCAACGTTGAATG
>NZ_LMUY01000104.1 GCF_009765685.1 Acidisphaera sp. L21
TTGTTTATCTCTACTGCCCGCCAGGGGCTCACGTTCGACCAACTTGCTCGCGAGCCGCTCGCCGGTTCGATTCTCTATTTCAAGCCAGGTGAGCGGGGTATCTATCAACGTTGTACGGTTGCGTAGAAGGTGCTCTAATGTACGCTCTGACTGACGAGGGAGAAAGTCCTCGCGCGTAGGCGGCAGCACATCCTCGTCATACATGACGCGCACTCCTGAACGTGGATGTCTATACGACCGGCATATTAATCCTGCGACGAGCCGGAATTATTTCAACCGAGATGGGCGAT
>NZ_LMUY01000142.1:0-492 GCF_009765685.1 Acidisphaera sp. L21
CATGCCATCGACGCAGCCCTTGGCAACCCGGCCCGCCGCCTGCGCCGCCTGATCCTCACCGAGGAGGCCGAGGCCAACCTGGTTGCCCGCCGCCCGCTCCCCTGGCCGCTGCAGCCGGAACGGTCGGAGCGTGCGCGCATCGATCAGCTCCTCGGCCGCGACGCGGTGCATCAGGGTATGGCGCTGCTGGCCGACCCGCTGGGAACGCCGCTGCTCTCCACCGTGTTGGAGCGGCCGGGTCCGGTGCTGGTGCTGGACCAGGTGACGGACCCGCGGAACATCGGCGCCGTCCTGCGCTCCGCCGCCGCGTTCGGCGCCGCCTGCGTCATCACCCAAGACCGCAATGCACCGGAGGAAACCGGCGCCCTGGCCAAGGCCGCATCTGGCGCGCTGGAATTGGTGCCGCTGATCCGTGCGGTCAATCTGGCCCGGACCCTCGTCGCGCTGAAGGCCTCGGGGCTGTGGATCGTCGGCTTGGACGCCGGCGGCACC
>NZ_LMUY01000142.1:591-8998 GCF_009765685.1 Acidisphaera sp. L21
GCCGGGCTATCGATGCCCGGCAACATGGAAAGCCTCAACGTGTCGGCCGCTGCCACCGTGGCGTTGTACGAGTTGGGCCGTCGAAACTAGGTGACAAAAAGCGCACCGGCCTTTCATTTGAGCCGGTGCGCAGAACATCCCGTTAACCATACGCCTGTAAACCTTGGCATGGCCGCGCGTCTTTCACAGCGGTATCACCAGCCAAAAACGGCAGACCGGGAGAGAGCAACGATGCTCGCCGATTGGAATATCCTGTCTGACGATCTTCAGCTTGTGCTGTCGCGTGAGGCCCTGCGCCGCGCCGCGGAGATCATCGCAGACCAGGCCGAAATGCTTGCCGCGGAAATGGAAACCGGCTGCCTGCGCGATCGCGGCGGCCCGGATGCGCTACGCCTGCTGGCCGGCGTGGTGCGCGTGAACGGCCAGGACGCACTAGGCCCGGTCGGCCAAGCCTGAACGACTAATCCGCTGCCGAGCGTAACGCCGCACCCGCTGCCAGCGGGCACAGGGGAAGTGCGGCTGCCAGCAGCGCACAAAGCAGCAGCAGATGCGGCCGTGGGCTGAGCCCGGTTGCCGCTGCATCTGCCGCGGCAGCGCCGAAGATCAGCACTGGCGTTGCCAGCGGCAGCAGCAGCAGCGGTAGCAACACTCCACCGCGCCGCGCGCCCAGCACGATGCAGGCCGCCGTGGTCCCCAACAGCGACAGCACCGCCGTGCCCGGCAGCAGACCCGCCAGCAAGGCCGGCAGGGTGTGTGGGTCCATCCGCAGCATCAGCGCCAGCGGCCCGGCGGCCACCAGCAGCGGCAGCCCGGTCACCAGCCAATGCGCCATCGCCTTGGCCAGCGCCACGGCCGGGGCGGGCAGGCCGCTGAGTAGGAGCTGGTCCAGCGATCCGTCGTCCCCATCAGCCCCGAACAACCGGTCCAGCGGCAACAGGGCGGCCAGCAGGGCGCACACCCACACCACGCCGGGCGCCAGCCGCGCCAGCACCTCTGGCGCCGGGCCGATCGCCAGGGGGAACAGCGCCCCCGCCAGCACGAAGAACATCACGGCTGCCAACGTGTCGCCGCCATGGCGCAGCGACAGCAGCAATTCGCGGCCCAGTAGGCGAAGGAACATCAGCCGAGCCGCAGCAGCGTTGCGCCGGGCAACGCGATGTCCTGGTGCGTCGCTGCCACAACGCCGCCACCGCCCGCCCGGTGCGTTGCCAGCAACTCCGCCAGCAGTTCCAGGGATGCCGCGTCCAGTCCCAACGTCGGCTCGTCCAACAGCCATAGCGGGGCAGGGCTCAGCGCCAGCCGGGCCAGCGCCAGCCGGCGGCGTTGCCCGGCCGACAGCATGCGCGCCGGCAGGTCGCCCAATGCCGCCAGGCCCAGCGCCGCCAGGGCAGGGGCGACGGGTCGCCCCGCGGCGGCGAAACGCAAATTTTCGGTAGCCGTCAGCCCGGGCTTGATCGCGTCGGCATGTCCTAGATAGGCAACCGGCACTGCCACATCCGGCCAGCTGACCGACCCCGCATCCGGCCGCTTCAGCCCAGCCAGCACGCGCAACAGGGTGGATTTGCCCGACCCGTTCGGACCTAGCAGTAACACCGCGCCCCCGGCCTGCACGCTCATTGACACACCCGACAGAACCAGCCGTTCCCCGCGGAATGCCGCCACATCTTGCACCCGCACCAGCGCCGATTCCAACGACAGTACGCCTCTCCTAATTAGCCGCCGAACGGTGGACCCGCGCGCGCCTATGCTCTAGAACGCTGCCTCTATCAGCAGTGAGACCGCGCCGCATTCCTGCGCCGGCCTAAGGAGCAAGGCAACCGATGAAGAGCACGGGGCAGGACAGCCTGAAGACGCGGCAGACACTCACTGCTGGCGGCCAGCCATACACTTATTTCTCCATTCCGGAGGCGGAAAAGACCCTCGGCGACGTCTCGCGCCTCCCCGTGAGCCTTAAGGTCCTGCTGGAGAACGTGCTGCGGTTTGAGGACGGCGGCGCCACCACCGTGGACCACGCCAAGTCCATCGCCGCATGGGTCAAGACCGGCACCAGCCCGGCCGAAGTCCCGTTCCGCCCCAGCCGCATCCTGATGCAAGACTTCACCGGCGTCCCCGCCGTGGTGGACCTTGCGGCGATGCGCGACGGCATCATCAAGCTGGGTGGCCAGCCCGACAAGGTGAACCCGCTGATCCCGGTCGACCTGGTGATCGATCACTCCGTCATGGTGGACGTCGCCGGCACCGAAAAGGCGCTGCACGACAACGTGGAAATGGAGTTCGCCCGTAACGGGGAGCGGTATCGCTTCCTCCGCTGGGGAAGCCAGGCGTTCGAGAACTTCCGCGTCGTGCCGCCCGGCACCGGCATCTGCCACCAGGTGAACCTGGAATACCTGGCGCAAACCGTGTGGACGGCGAAGATCCGGGGCGAGGAATTTGCCTATCCGGACACGCTGTTCGGCACCGACAGCCACACCACCATGGTCAACGGCATCGCCGTGCTCGGCTGGGGTGTCGGCGGGATCGAGGCGGAGGCAGCCATGCTCGGCCAGCCGATCGCCATGCTCATCCCGGACGTCGTCGGGTTCCGCCTGACGGGCAAGCTGAACGAGGGCGTCACCGCGACCGACCTGGTGCTGGTCGTGACGCAGATGCTGCGCAAGAAGGGCGTCGTCGGCAAGTTCGTCGAGTTTTTTGGCGCCGGCCTGGACGACACCGCCGTCGCCACCCGCGCCACCATCGCTAACATGGCCCCGGAATACGGCGCCACCTGCGGCTTCTTCCCGACCGACGCCGCCATGATGGACTACCTCCGGCTGACCGGTCGCGACGAAGCCCGCATCGACCTGGTGGAGAAATACGCCAAGGCGCAGGGCATGTGGCGCGACTCCAGCACGCCCGACCCGGTGTTCACCGACGTGCTGGAACTGGACATGTCCACGGTCGAGCCGTGCATCTCCGGCCCGAAGCGCCCGCAGGACCGCGTTGTGCTCAGCCAGGCCAGCAGCGCATTCAAGGCCGAGCTGTCCAAGAGCCTGGGCGTACCGGCCAACGACATCGCCAAGAAGGTGATGGTCAACGGCAAGAACTACCAGATTGGCCATGGCGACGTGGTGATCGCGGCCATCACCTCCTGCACCAACACGTCCAACCCATACGTGATGGTCGCCGCCGGGTTGGTGGCGCGCAAGGCGAGGGCGCTGGGCCTGCGGCCGAAGCCGTGGGTGAAGACCTCGCTGGCACCGGGTAGCCAGGTCGTGACCGACTACCTCGACAAGTCGAACCTCAGCGCCGACCTCGATGCGATGGGCTTCGCGCTCGTCGGCTATGGCTGCACCACCTGCATCGGCAACTCCGGCCCGCTGGACGAGACGATTGGCGAGGCGATCGACAACGAGAAATTGGTCGCCGTGTCGGTGCTGTCCGGCAACCGCAACTTCGAAGGCCGGGTGCATCCGCAGGTTCGCGCCAACTACCTCGCCAGCCCGCCGCTGGTGGTCGCCTACTCCCTGCTCGGCACGATGAACGATGACATCACCACCGCGCCGCTGGGCACCGGCACGAATGGGCAGCCGGTCTACCTCAAGGACGTCTGGCCCTCCAACAAGGAGATCTCGGACATCGTCGAGGGTGATTTGACCCGCGCTCAGTTCCTCGATCGCTATGCCGAGGTCTTCAAGGGTCCGGAGGAGTGGCAGGCCATCCAGGTCGAGGGCGGCACCGACACCTACGGTTGGGTCGACGGTTCCACCTACGTCAAGAACCCGCCCTATTTCGAGGGCATGACGATGGAACCAGTCGCCAAGGGCGACATCAAGGGCGCCCGGGTGCTGGGCCTGTTCGGTGACAACATCACCACCGACCACATCAGCCCGGCCGGCAACATCAAGAAGGCGTCCCCCGCCGGTGAATATCTGGTGGAGCGCCAGGTCAGCCAGCGGGACTTCAACAGCTATGGCGCCCGCCGCGGCAACCACGAAGTCATGATGCGCGGCACGTTCGCCAACATCCGCATCAAGAACGAGATGCTGGGTGGGGCCGAGGGCGGCAACAGCAAGCACTACCCGGACGGCAAGGAGATGCCGATCTACGACGCGGCACAGAAATACGCCAGCGAGGGCGTGCCCCTGGTCGTGTTCGGCGGCAAGGAATACGGCATGGGCTCGTCCCGCGACTGGGCGGCGAAGGGCACGATGCTGCTCGGCATCAAGGCGGTGCTGGTGGAAAGCTTCGAGCGTATCCACCGCTCCAACCTGGTTGGCATGGGCGTCCTGCCTTTGACCTTTCCCGAGGGCGTGACCCGGCAGACGCTGAAGCTGACGGGTGACGAGATCGTCGACATCTCCGGGATCGAGACGATCACCCCGCGCATGACCGTGCCGGTGAAGATCACCCGCGCAGATGGCACCAGCGAGACGGTGAACGCGCTGTGCCGGATCGATACGGATGACGAGGTCGAATACTACCGCCACGGTGGCATCCTGCAGTACGTGCTGCGTGGGATGGCGAAGGCGGCCTAAAGCCTGCAGCAACCCTTACCCAACCCTCTCCCTTCCCGTTTGGGAGAGGGCTGGCGTAAGGGGCTTGCCCCCTGATGCGGCTGCTTGCGACCACGCCTGAGGCGAACCTGAAGCGCCTGCCGATTGCGTTCGACCTACGGGCGATCAGTTTGGCGGAGGGCACGCGGGCTGCGCTGTCCATCGCGTTCATCGTCGCGGCCGATCAATGGCTGCATTGGCCCCCCTTGCTGGAGGCGGCGCTCGCGGCGTTGCTCACCTGCCTGAGTGATTCCGGCGGGCCGATCCGTCGGCGTTTGCCGGCCCTCGTTTCTTTCATGCTGCTCGGCGCGGCCATCACCGCCGGGTTCGGGCCATTGCGCGGGCTGGGCATCGTGGCCAGCGTACCTATCGCGTGCCTCGGGATCTTCGCATTGTCCTTTGCCCGCGTATGGGGCCAGGCGGCGATGCAGGCGGGCAATCTGCTAGTTGTGGTGCTGGTGCTGGCGCTGGACGAGCCCCGGCCCTTCGCCGAATCGGCGTTGCTGGCTGCGGTCTTCGCCGCCGGGTGCGCCTGGGCGATCCTGCTGACGATGGTGATCTGGCGCATTCACCCTTTCCGGCCGGCCCGCCACGCCCTGTCCGACGCCTATCGCGCCACCGCGCGCCTGGTGGCTGATCTGCTCGGCATGGTGCAGGGCAATGCCGATGTGGCGGCGTGGGAAGCGCATGCCCGTGGTCATCGCCGCGCGGTGCGCGACACGATCGAGCGGGCGCGGACCGCCGTGCAGGACACGGTGCGCGTGCGCGGCCAGGCCAGCCAACGCGCCATGCAGGCCCTTCTTCGGATCGAGGCTGTGGACCAGTTGTTCGGCGCCACCATTGCCCTGTCCGATCTGCTGGAGGCCGATCGCGACCCGGCCGTGCAGGCTACGGCCATCAAGCTCCTGCGCTTGCTGCGCCCGGCGTTGATCGTCATCGCCGAGGCCATCGCCGCCGACGACCCTGGCAAAGGCGGCCGCCGCGCCCCCGTGCAGCGCCTCGGCCGCATCGGCCCAGCTCTGGATGCGATGCAGGCCGCCACCGCCGAGACCCCGGCGCTCGCCGGTATCGCCGACGCTATCGTCGAACGCCTGCGCATCGCCACCACGCTGACGGCACCGCCCGGCTGGGCCCCTGGATCATTGCCCGACCCGATTCCAGCGGGCGGCATGTGGGACCGGGTGGTGACGCCGGTGCGCGCCAACCTGCAGTGGCAATCCGCGGCCTTCCGCCACGCCCTGCGCGCCGCCGTCGTCGCCGGACCGGCGCTGGCCTTCACCCTGTCGACCACCGGGCACTACCAGCACTGGCTGATCATCACGCTGGTGCTGACCATGCAGCCGTTCTACGCGCTCACCTGGCAGCGCGCGCTGGAGCGGATCGGCGGCACCGTGCTGGGCGGCCTGCTGGCAGCGGTCATCGCCCTGGTGTGCACCGATCCGCTGGCCATCGCCGCAGCGCTATTCCCGCTGGCCATCATCGCCTTCACCGTCCGTTCGGTGAACTACGGCGCCTTCATCTCCCTGCTCACCCCGTTGGTCGTGCTGCTGACGGAGTTCAGCCGGCCCGGCACCGGCGAATTGCTCATCGCCGGCTACCGCGCGCTCTACACCGTCGCCGGCGGCGCGCTGGCAGTGCTGGGCTGCCTGCTGCTGTGGCCCAGTTGGGAGCCGGATCGCATGAAGCAGGAGTTGCGCACCACCATCCTGGCCCATGCCGCGTTCGCCGCTGCCGAGCTGAGCCTGCTGCTCGGCGATGGCGACGCCGCAACGGTGGATCGCGCGCGCCGGGCCGCGGGCGTGGCGAGCAACAACCTGGAGACCTCGATCTCCCGCGCGCTGAACGAGCCGCGGGGCAATCAACGCGAAGACTTGCAATCCGCCATGGTGGTGGACGCCGCACTGCGCCGCATGGCCGGCCGGCTGTCGGCCCTGCAACTGGATCCGCACCATGCCGACGGCATCGGCCCGGAGGCGCTGCGGTCCTGGCGGGACTGGATCGGCACGGCGTTGAAGGCCTTGGCCGACGGCGCCGCCGTGCCCGGCGCCCGCCCGGCAGGCCGCGCCCCCGACGCCTTGGCCCGCATCGCCCGGCAGATCGAGTTACTCGATGGGACCGCCGCCGTCGCCGCCTGACCCACGATTCAATTTTCCTTCAGGCATTTTCATTAATTTCCTCCCGATCCCTGGGAGGCCCATCGATGATCGCCTGGCTGAACAACCGCCGCGTCGGCACCAAGCTCACCGCCAGCTTGGTGGTGACGGTCCTGGGCCTGCTGACCCTGACCTTCGTCGCCCTGTGGATGGCGCGCGACCAGATGCTGGAGGATCGGCGCGGCAAGCTGAATGCGATCGTGGACATGTCGGTCGGCTACGCCAACGCGCTGGAGGCGCAGGTCAAGCAAGGCAAGATGACGCGCGACGAAGGCCAGGCCCGGTTCTTCGAGGCGATGAATGCCGAGCGCTACGAGGGCACCAACTACGTCTCCGTCTACAACGACAAGAACTTCATCGTCGTCTCGCCTGCCAATCCGGTCATGCTGAACACCGACCGCACCAACAGCGTCGATTCCGACGGCGTGCGCATCATCGGCACGGCGCGCGAGATCATGGCGAAGGACGGCGCCGGCTTCTGGACCTACCGCTTTCCACGCCCCGGGCAGACAGACCCGGTGCGCAAGCTGTCCTACGTGAAGGGCCTGCCATACTGGGGCCTGTATGTGATCTCGGGCATCTATGTCGACGACGTGGACGCGGTGCTGCTGCATTACGCAGGCATCTTCACCTTTGTGGCACTGCCCTGCTTGCTGCTCGCCGGCGGCCTCGGCCTGCTGCTCTGGCGCTCCATTGGTCGCACCCTGGCCCAATTGGCCCGCAAAACCGGCGCACTATCCGCAGGTGACCTGTCCGTCGAGGTGCCGTTCCTGGCCCGGCGTGACGAGATCGGCGAGATGAGCCAGGCCGTGCAGGTGTTCAAGGACGCCGCCATCGAAAAGCTGCGGCTGGAGGCCGAGGCCGACACAATCCGCAGCGCCGCCGCCGCCGAGCGCACCCGGACCGAGGCCGACCGCGCCGAGGCCGCTGCGCAGCAGGCCGTGGTGGTGGAGGGGCTCGGCGCCAGCCTGGCCCGGCTCGCCTCCGGCGACCTGACCTGCATGATCGAGCAGCGTTTCGCCCCGGAATACGAGCGGCTGCGCACCGACTTCAACGCCGCCGTCGGCCAATTGAACGACACCATTGCCACCGTGATCGCCAACACCAACGCCATCCGCTCCGGCACTGGGGAGATCACCCAGGCCGCCGACGACCTATCCCGCCGGACCGAGCAGCAGGCTGCCAGCCTGGAGCAGACGGCCGCCGCGTTGGACGAGATCACCGCCACCGTCACCCGCACCGCCGGTGGCGCCGGGCAGGCGAGCGATGTGGTCCGCCAGGCCCGCATCGATGCCGAGCATTCCGGCGCGATCGTGAAGCAGGCGGTCACTGCGATGGCCGCGATCGAAACCTCGTCCAACCAGATCGGCCAGATCATCGGCGTGATCGACGAGATCGCGTTCCAGACCAACCTGCTGGCCCTGAACGCCGGTGTCGAGGCCGCCCGCGCCGGTGATGCCGGCCGTGGCTTCGCCGTCGTGGCCAGCGAAGTCCGCGCCCTGGCCCAACGCTCCGCCGCGGCGGCCAAGGAGATCAAGGCGCTGATCACCGCCAGCAGCCAGCAAGTGGGCGAGGGCGTGAAGTTGGTGGGCGAAACCGGCCAGTCGCTGGACCGCATCGTCGCCCAAGTGGGAGAGATCACCGGCGCCATCGCCGCCATCGCCAAATCCGCCCAGGAACAGGCAACCGGGCTGCACGAGGTGAATGCCGCGGTGAACCAGA
>NZ_LMUY01000142.1:9077-66596 GCF_009765685.1 Acidisphaera sp. L21
CTGATGCGTGAGGCGGATGAACTCGCCCAACTGACCGACCGCTTTCAAACCAGGGAGGAGCCCGCCCTACGCCGTGCGCGCGCCGCCTGATCCCGCAACCCGTGACAGCGGGCCAGCCAGTAACAGGCCGGCCCCGCCCAACGCCGCCATCGGCAGGAAGCACAACCCGCCGAACCGGTGATAGCCCAACCCGACCAGCCAGATCAGCAATCCCGTCGGCGCGGAAAAGCCGAGCGCGGCGTGCAGCGCCTGTGCCCCAGCCGCGCGGCCCGGCGGCACATGGCGCCCCAGCATCGTCATCGACGACAGATGCTGCATGGCGAAGGTCGCCGCGTGCAGCAATTGCACGACGACGAGGATGGGGAGCGCCGTGGTGGTGGCCAAGGCCGTCCACCGCACCAGGCAGGCGCCCGCCGCAAGGCCCGTCAGCCGGCCCGGCCCCAGCCGCGCGACCCATTTGCCGCCCCACACGAACAGCACGATCTCCATCACGATGCCCTCCGCGATCAGCAGGCCGATCACCGTGTCGCCCAACCCGGCGGCCCGCCAATGGATCGCGGCGAACCCGTAATAGGCGGCGTGCGACCCCTGTATCAGCGCGCTCGCCAGGATCGTCAGCCGCAGTGCGGGCAAGCGCAGCAGGCCACCCAGCCGCAGCGGCGGACGGCTCACCCGCACCGGCTCCGGCAGCGCCGGCACCAGCAGGGCGGCGGCGGCATACCCAGTCGCCACCAACCCCGGGACTACCCACGACCCGGCCCAGCCCAGCACCGGCCCAGCCGCGGCCGTCGCCAGCATATACGCGGCCGAGCCCCAGGCCCGTGTGCGCGCATACGAGAGCTTGCCGGCCGCCGCCAACGCCAGGGTCAGCGTATCCGTCAGCGGGGTCAGCGCCGACGCGGCGATGCCCTGCAGCGTCGCCAGCAGTAGCAGCGCCCCGATGTCATGCGCCAGCGGGAAACAAGCGACCGCCCCCGCCGCAGCCATGGCGGCCACCAGCAGCATCGGCCGTGCCCGCCCCACCCAATCCGTCGCCGCGCCCCAGGCCGGCACCGCCAACAGCCGCACCATCGAGGCGATGCCCAATAGCGCGCCGATCTGCGCCGGGTCGAAATGCCGCCCCGCCATCCAGAGCGGCAGGAACGCTGTGCTGACCGCGCCGGCGGCGAAGAACGCGCCCGTGAACAGCCCGACCCGCAACCCCGCCGACTGGCTCACCCAAGCTGCGATTGGGCCGCCTCGCGAATGGCGCGGGCCATGGCGGCGATGCCGTTGCCGCGGTTGGTGGACAACGCCTCCAACAAGCCGAGGTCCTTCAGGAACACCGGGTCGGTCGCCACGATTTCCGCCGGGCTGCGGCCGGAGTAGACGCGCAGCAGCAATGCCACCAGGCCGGACACGATCGCCGCGTCGGACGCACCGGCTAGGCGCAGCACATCCCCGTCCCGCGCCGCCTCCATCCACACCTTGCTCTGGCAACCGGGCACCCGGTGCGCGTCGTTCGCCCAGTCTTCCGGGAAGGGTGGCAGCTTACGTCCAAGCTCGATGATGTACTGGTAGCGGTCCATCCAATCGTCAAACACCTCCAACTCCTCGCCAATCGCGGCGATGGCTTCGGCGGCGGACGGCTCAGCGGGAGTGACGAAGGGATCGGTCATCAGCGGGATGTGACCCCGGTGGAACGCTCCGTCAATCTTGTGCTGCGGCGCAAACAGTGGCGTAAGGCGTCCATGCAGACCAATGCCTTTCTCACCGCCCCGTCCGACCGGAGTGCGGATGAGTTTACTCTCGAGCCCGGCCGTAACGGCAGTCCCGCAACATTGCAGTTCAAGGGCCGCCCTGTCGCCGCCGTGGACGGTGATCGGGTGGAGGCGCAATTCCGCTTTGCCGATCACAATGCGCTGGTGCTGGTCAGCAATAATACCCCGCACCAGGAGGTGTTGAGCGTCATCCTGGTCGGTCCGAACCTGCGCCAACGGGATCGCGTGCTGGTGGGCGGCGCCTACGCCCAGGGCTTCCTCGCCTACGCCGAACGCCAGGGTGAGAACGAGGTCGCCTTTTGCTGGCACGACCTGGACCTGATCGTCAGCGTCGGTCGCTATTGGAGCTGGATGAGCCTCCGCCGCCGCTGGCTGAAGCTGCGGGACACGGTGCCGCAGCGGGAGCCTGGCACGCGCGGACCCCTCCGCAAAAAATAAGTCGATGGGGCGATCCCGGGCATACACCCTAGGATTGCCCCACGACCCTACAGGATGAAGCGGCTCAGATCGCCACGGGCGGCCAGCGGGGCCACCTTGGTGTTGACGTAGGCCGCATCCACCTCGACCGATTCGCCGTTCCGGTCACTGGCGGTGAAGCTCACTTCCTCCAGCAACTTCTCCAGCACGGTGGCCAGCCGGCGGGCGCCGATATTCTCCACTCGCTCGTTGATGTCGGCCGCCAGATCGGCCAGGGCGTCGATCGCGTCCTCGCCAAAATTCAGCGTCACGCCCTCGGTCTTCAGCAGCGCCTCGTACTGCTTCAGCAGGCTGTGCTCCGGCTCCACCAGGATCTGCCGCAGATCGGCGCGCGACAGCGGGGCCAATTCCACCCGGATCGGCAGCCGGCCCTGCAATTCCGGCAGCAGGTCGGACGGCTTGGCCAGATGGAACGCGCCCGAGGCGATGAACAGGATGTGGTCGGTCTTCACCGGGCCATATTTCGTGGTGACCGTCGTGCCCTCGATCAGCGGCAGCAAATCGCGCTGCACGCCCTCACGGGACACGTCGCCACCGCGAAATCCGCCCTCGCTGCGGGCGCACACCTTGTCGATCTCGTCCAGGAACACGATGCCGTTCTGCTCGGCATGGGTCACCGCGTCCTTGGTCACCTGCTCGGTATCCAGCAGATGGTCGGCCTCATCCCGGGTCAGCGCGATGCGGGCGGCGGCGACACTCATCCGCTTGGTCTTCTGCGACCGGCCCATCATGCCCTTCATCATCTCGCCGAGGTTGATCATCTGGCCCGGCGGCATGCCGGGAATGTCCATCTGCCCGACTGGAGAGCCGCTATCGGCCACCTGGACCTCCACGTCCTTGTCCTCCAACTCGCCATCCCGCAGCATCTTGCGGAATTTGGCACGGGTGTCGCCACCGGCGCCTTCACCCACCAGGGCAGTGACCAGCTTGTCCTCCGCCTGCAGTTCGGCCTTGGCCTGCACGTCCTTGCGGCTGGCCTCCCGCAGCATGGTGAGGCTGACCTCGACCAGGTCGCGCACGATGCTTTCCACGTCGCGGCCGACATAGCCGACCTCGGTGAACTTGGTCGCTTCGACCTTCAGGAACGGCGCCTGCGCCAGCTTGGCCAGCCGCCGTGCGATCTCGGTCTTGCCGCAGCCGGTCGGCCCGATCATCAGGATGTTCTTCGGCACCACCTCCTCCCGCATTTCCTCCGGGAGTTGCTGGCGGCGCCAACGGTTGCGCAATGCGATGGCCACGGCGCGCTTGGCGTCGTTCTGGCCGACAATGAACCGGTCGAGTTCGGAGACGATCTCGCGCGGGGAATAGGTTGGAACGTCCATGGTTTATAAGGTCTCGATGATGACGTTGGCGTTGGTGTAGACGCAGATGTCGCCGGCGATGCGCATGGCGCGCCGGGCAATGTCCTCGGCGGTCAACCCGTCGATCTCCATCAGCGCGCGGGCGGCGGACAGCGCGTAATTGCCGCCGGAGCCGATGGCGATGATGCCATCCTCCGGCTCCAGCACGTCGCCGTTGCCGGTGAGCGTGTAGGAGTGGTCGGCATCGGCCACGGCCATCATCGCCTCCAGCCGGCGCAGGTAGCGGTCGGTCCGCCAATCCTTCGCCAACTCCACGCAGGCACGCTCCAACTGATTGGGGTAGCGTTCGAGCTTGGCCTCCAGCCGTTCCAGCAGGGTGAAGGCGTCTGCGGTCGCACCGGCAAACCCGGCGAGTACTCTGTCGCCGGCTCCAATGCGGCGAACCTTGCGGGCATTGCCCTTGATGACGGTTTGTCCAAGCGTGACCTGGCCGTCCCCAGCCATGGCCACGTGCCCGTCGCGGCGCACGCACAGGATCGTGGTGCCATGCCAGCCGACTGGGTCGTAGGGGGTGTTGTTTTGCATGGGCTCGCAAATGGCGCGCCCATACGCGATTTCCAAGCCGCCCTCCCATGCAGCCCAGGGGTGGCAGAGTTGGCGATGCCATGGTCTTTTGCGGCGAGACGACGATTCGGGGAACGGAAGTGACAATGAACGCGGGCGATATCGGCGCCAGGCTCGATCGGCTGCCCGCAACGCGCAGCGTGTGGCGACTGGTCGCCCTGCTCAGCTTTGGCGGCTTTTTCGAATTCTACGACCTGTTCCTCACTGGTTATGTGGCCCCCGGCCTGGTGCGCGACCAGATCCTCACCTCTACCACGCCGGGCCTGTTCGGCACATCCGGCGTCGCCGGGTTCGTGGCGGCGCTGTTCGCCGGCTTGTTCGTCGGCACCCTGCTGTTCGGCTTCGTGGCGGACCGGTTCGGCCGCCGCACCATCTTCACCATGTCGCTGCTATGGTATGCCGCTGCATCCGCCATCATGGCGTTCCAATCGGACGCCTTCACGCTCAACCTGTTCCGCTTCATCGCCGGCATCGGCATCGGCGTCGAACTGGTCACCATCGACACCTACATCAGCGAATTGGTGCCGAAGGCGCTGCGTGGCCGGGCCTTCGCGATCAACCAGACCATCCAATTCGCCGTGGTGCCGGTGGTGGCGTTCCTGGCCTATCTGCTGGTGCCGACGGCGCCATTCGGCGTGTCCGGGTGGCGTTTCGTGGTGTGGATCGGCTCGCTCAGCGCCGTCATCGTGTGGTTCATCCGCCGCGAAGTGCCGGAAAGCCCGCGCTGGCTCGCCTCCCACGGGCAGCTTGCCGAGGCGGACCGCGTCGTCTCCGCCCTGGAGGCACGGGTCGCGGCCGAACACGGCCAGTCCTTGCCGCCCCCCGGCCCGGCGGAAATCGTCATCCCCCGCGGCAGCCTGGCCGAGGCGTTTCGCCGGCCGTATCTGTCCCGCACGGTCATGCTGGTCATCTTCAACGTGTTCCAGACCGTCGGCTTCTACGGCTTCGCCAACTGGGTGCCGACGCTGCTGATCAAGCAGGGCATCACCACCACATCCTCGCTGCTCTACACCTTCATCATTGCCCTGGCCTCGCCAGTTGGCCCGCTGGTCGCCGCCCTGGTCGCCGATAAGTGGGAGCGGAAATGGCTGATCGTGGCCGCCGCGGCCGTCATCGCGGTGTTCGGCCTGCTGTTCAGCCAGGTTACCAACCCGATCGAGTTGATCGTCTGCGGCGTGATGCTGACGATGGCGTCCAACATCATGTCCTTCTCGTTCCATGCCTACCAGGCGGAGCTATATCCGACCCGTATTCGCGCGGTGGCCGTGGGCTTCGTCTACTCGTTCAGCCGCATTTCCGCGGTGTTCAGCGCCTTCATGATCGCGTTCTTCCTGAACGAATTCGGCACGCTGGGCGTGTTCACGTTCATCGCCGGCAGCATGGTGATGGTGATGCTCGCCATCGCCACCGGCCCCAGGGTGAACAACCGTCCGTTGGAGGAGATCTCGCGTTGAGCGGGGCCGAGCCGTTTCTGCCCGGCTTCACCAGCCAGGACATCGAACTGCCCGGCGCCCGTATCCACGTGGCAGCCGGCGGCAGCGGGCCGCCTTTGCTGCTGCTGCACGGCCACCCGCAGACCCACGTCACCTGGCATAAGATCGCCCCCACACTGCAGCAGCACTTCACCGTGGTGGCACCCGATTTGCGCGGCTACGGCGATTCCTCCAAGCCCGAGGGCGGGGAGGGCCACGCCAACTACAGCAAGCGCGCCATGGCAGCGGACCAGGTTGCCGTCATGCGCCGCCTCGGCTTCGACCGCTTCGCCCTGGTCGGGCATGACCGCGGCGCCCGCGTCGCGCACCGGCTTACCCTGGATCATCCTGCCGCCGTGGAGCGCGTCGCGCTGTTCGACATCGCACCGACGGCAACTATGTACGCCCGCACCAACCAGGACTTCGCCACCCGCTATTTCTGGTGGTTCTTCCTCATCCAGCCCGCGCCGCTACCGGAACGCCTGATCGCCGCCGACCCGGAATTCTTCCTGCGCACCCATATCGACGGGCAAAACAAGACGCCCGGCGCCACCAGCGAGGCTGTGTTTCAGGAATACCTCCGCTGCTACAGCGACCCGGCCTGCCGCCACGCCATCTGCGAGGATTACCGCGCCGCCGCCACCATCGACCTGGAGCACGACGCCGCGGATGCCGACCACCGGGTCGAAGCGCCGCTGCTGGCACTCTGGGGGGCCAAGGGCACGGTCGGCGCGCTGTATGACGTGCTACAGACCTGGCGGGAGAAGGCGAGCGACGTCCGCGGCAAGGCACTCGACTGCGGCCACACCCTGCAGGAAGAGGCACCGGACGCCGTATTGGCCGAACTGCTGCCGTTCCTGACCGCCGCTACCTGACCCGCGGGTCCAGCACCCGATACGCCAGGTCTGCCAGCAGGTTCAGCAGCACGTAGGTCAGCCCGATCACCAGCGTTGCGCCCAGCACCGCGTTCATATCGGCGTTCAGCAGCGACCCCGTGAGGTATTGGCCAATGCCGGGCCAGGAGAACACCGTCTCCGTCAGCACCGCGCCCTCCAGCAACCCGGCATAGGTCAGTGCCAGGACCGTCACCAGCCGCACCCCGATATTGGCGAAGGCGTGCCGCCAGACCACACGCGCGGCGGATAGGCCCTTCGCCCGGGCGGTGACGATATACTCGCTGCCCAGCGCATCCAGCATGAACGCCCGGGTCATGCGCGCGATGGTGGCCAAATTGGTCACCGCCAGCACCAGCGAGGGCAGGATCAGATGGGCCAGCGCATCGCGAAACGCGTCCCAATCGCCCGCCAGCGCCGTGTCGATCGTCAGAAACCCGGTGACTGTCGGGTCCATGTCCTGGAACACCACATCCTGCCGCCCCGGGCCCGGCGACCAGCCGAGCGTGGCGTAGAACACCAGCAACGCCAGCAGTGCCAGCACGAACACCGGGACCGACCAGCCGCACAGCGTGCCGACCCGGATCGCCTGGTCCGCCCAACTGCCGCGCCGCACCGCCGCCAGCACGCCCAGCGGAATGCCCACCGCCGTCGCCAACAGAATGGCCAGCGTCGCCAGTTCCATCGTGGCGGGGAAGAACGTGCCGATATCGCTGATCACGCTATGCGACGTCATCACCGACCGCCCGAGATCGCCATGCAGCAGATTGCCGACATAGCGCGCGAACTGCACTGGCAGCGGCCGGTCCAGCCCCATCTCCCGCCGCGCCTGCTCCACCACCGATTGCGGCGCGCGATCCCCCACCACGGCCAACACCGGGTCGATCGGCACCACGCGGCCAATCAGAAAGGTGATGAACACCAGGCCGAACAGCGTCACCGGCACGCTGCCGAGCGTGCCGGCCAGGATCCGCAATCGCCGCAAAGGAAGTGGCCTAGCTCTTGGTCAGATTGTCGTAGCGCGTGCCGTCCGACAGCGTGCCCAGGTCGAATCGGCTGACCGCCTTGCGCATCGCGACCACGCCGACTTGCTGCTGAAAGATCACGAACGGCGCGCGTTCCATGAAATCCCTCTGCAACTGCTCGTACGCGGCCACGCGCTTGGCGGCGTTGGTTTCCTTCACTGCGTCCTGCGCACGGCCGGTCAGGTCCTTGTCTTCCCATTTGGACCGCCAGGCGACGGTGCGATTGGTCGCGTCATCACCGTTATTCTCGTTGATGCAGAACGTCTGTGCGTTGGAATGCGGGTCCAAATAATCGCTACCCCAGCGCAGCATCGCCATCTGATGCTGCCGCGCCCGCGTCTTGGTGATGACCTGGCGGAACTCCGCCGCCACCAAATTCACCGTGATGCCGATGGCGCCGAGGTCGGCCTGCACCGCCTGCGCAATGTCGCTGGCCGGCGGGGCGGATTGGTGATCCAGCGTGACGGTGAAGCCCTATTTCCATGCCCGCCCGTTTCATCAGCGCCTTCGCCTTGTCCACGTCCTTCTGGAACGGGTTGGTGTTGACGGCGCCGGGGAAGCCCTCCGGCAGAAACGCCTGGTGGGTTTTGTAGATGTCGGGGGTGATGTTGGTGGCGATCGCATTGTAGTCGATTGCCCATTTCACCGCCTGGATCACGTCCGGATGCGCCAACTCGGGCATGCCCTGGTTCAGCGCGATATAGTTCAGCGTGCCCAGGCTTTTGGACACCATGGTGAAGTCCGGCTTGCCCTTGACGGCCTTCAACTGCTCGGGGTTCAGGTTGCGGGCGATGTCGGCGTCGCCCTTCTGCAGCAGCAGCAACTGCGTGGACGGTTCGGATACATGGCGGATCACCATCCGCTTCAACTTCGTCGGCGCACCCGGCGTCGCATCCAGCACCACGCTGTCGCTCGCCTTCCACGACCGCACCTGCCACGCGTTCGACCCGGCGGACGCTGTCTTCAGCCAGCCATTGCCGAAATCGTCGCCCACCGCGTGGCTCATCGCCACCTTCTTCTCGATAACGCTGCCGACGTTGGCGGACAGGCAGTAGAACAGGAACGTGGGCGCCAGCGCGTCGGCCACCTTGATGGTGACGGTGTGGTCGTCCACGGCCTTGATGTTGGTAAGTGCGGTGTCCTTGTTGAACCCGAACTGCGTCAGGATGAAGCCCGGCGCCTTGTTCATGATCGCCGCCCGCTGCAGCGACCACGCGACGTCATCCGCTGTAATCAGCGCGCCCGAGGCGAACTTGCGATCCTGCTTCAGGTGGAACGTGTAGGTCAGCCCGTCGCCGGCCACTTCCCAATGATCTGCCAGCACGCCGGTGATCTTGGTCGGGTCCGCCTCGTCCGGCTCCACCAGCTTCTCGTAGCAGTTGGAGCCGATTTCGTTGCCCGAGAACTCGAAGCTCTCGCCCGGATCCAGGCTGATGATGTCGTCGATCTGCATCGCCATCACCGCGACATCGCGCGGCGTTTCGGCGAAGGCGGTATTCCAGATCAGCGGTGTGGCGGCAGCGGAGCCGAGCAGGGTGCGGCGGGACAGCATTGGGGTGGACACTCCGGAAGGTTGGACGTTTTGCACGGACCATAGCCGGGCGTGACCCGGCCGCAAATCGGGGGGCGTTATCGGGCGCGTACAGCGCCCACCGCGTCCTGCAACTCGGCCAATTCCACTGCGCCGGGCAGCATGCGCTTGCCGACGACGATGGCGGGCGTGCCTTCCACATGCAGCGCGGCGGCCAGGCGCAGATTTTCCTCCAGCCGCGCCTGGATCGCCGGGTCGGCCAGGTCGCGGTCGAACTGGGCGCCGTTCATGCCCAGCCTCTCCGCCTCCGCCCGAAGCGAGGCGGGGGTCGGCGTCGCGCTGCTATGCATGATCGCATCCTGCAGCCGCATGTAGCCGCCCTGGCGCTGCGCCGCGAGCAGGGCGCGGGATTCCAGGACCGAGGCGGGGCCGAGGATCGGGATGTCCTTGAACACCAGCCGTACCTGCGGATCGGCCTTCACCAGCGCGGCCATGATCGGCAGCATCTGCCGGCAATACGGGCAGCGCGGGTCATAGAACTCCACCACCGTGACGCTGCCCTCGGGGTTGCCCACCACCTGGTCGGCCGGGCTGGACACCAGCGCGGTCTGCTGCGCCGCGATCGCGCTGGCCGCCGCCTCATCCTTGCGGGCGGAATCCTCGCTGCTCATCGCCGCCAACGCGTCGCGCAGGATTGATGGATCGTCCTTCAGCGCCTGTCGCACGATCTGCACGACCTCCGCCCGCTGATCCGGGCTCAGCGCTGCCGCATGCGCGGTGCCGGCCAAGCCTGCCAGCGCCAAAATGCCAGCCATTCCCCACTGCCTGACCATGCCGGCTCCTGCCTTGAATGCTTTGGCGAACGGGAACACATTGCCGCTCGCCGCGAAGACGGTTATGGCACGGGTCCCGGCCGAACGGATATGGGCCGATGGAGGACGTGACACGCCGATGCCAGCCTTGAGACGGACGCGCGCCAGCCTGACGCTGGCCCTGTGCGGCACCCTGGCTGCATGTTCCACTTTGTCGGACGTACAGCAGACCTTCTTCGGCGGCGGCGTGGCCGGCCCTGGATCTCAGCAACGCCGCATCAGCGGCTTCGTCGGCGGCGTGGTGTCGGACGAACCGACCGCGGCCCTCGCGGGGCGCGAGGTATTGGTGCTGGGCGGCACGGCAGCGGACGCCGCGGTGGCCGTCGGCTTCACCCTGGCCGTCACCTATCCCTCGCGTGCCAGCCTTGGGGCCGGCGGCGCCTGCATCGCCTACAGCCCGGCCCGCACCGGTGCTGGTGAGGGCGTGCCCGAGGCGATCGTCTTTACCCCCATCGCGTCCACCGCCGCCGCCTCGTCGCGCACCGATCGCCCAGCCGCCGTGCCGATGCTGGCGCGTGGGCTGTTCGCGCTGCACGCTCGCTACGGCCGCCGCCCATTCGAGACGCTGATCGCCCCGGCGGAGCAGCTTGCCCGGTTCGGCACCCCTGCCTCCCGCGCATTCGTGCGCGATCTGCAACTCGTCGCCGGGCCACTGATGGCGGACCCAAATGCCCGCGCCGTGTTCGCCCCCAACGGCAACGTGCTGACCGAGGGCACGAGCATGGTGCAGCCCGATCTGGGCGCCACCCTGGCCCAGCTTCGCGTGGCCGGTGTCGGCGATCTGTATCAGGGCGCGCTCGCCCGGCGGTTCGAGATCGCCACCGCGACGGCCGGCGGCGGCATCTCCGCAAACGACCTGCGTGCCGCCCTGCCAAAGACCGTGTCCCCGATCATCCTGGCCGCCGGGCGCGACCAGGTGGCATTCCTGCCGCCGCCCGCCGATGGGGGATTGGCCGCCGCGGCAACGTTCCAATCGCTGCAGGCAAATGCCGGCGACTACAGCGGCGCGTTGAACCACGGCCTGGCCACCGCCGCACGCTGGCGCGCCGGTGGCGTGGACGCTGCCGCGCTGCTAGGCGGCCAGGCACCCGCAAGCGGCAGCCTGCCGTCGCTGCCTGCCTCCACCACCTTCGCCACGCTGGACCGCGACGGGAACGCCGTGGTGTGCGCGATCACGATGGACAATCTGTTCGGCACCGGCCGAATCGCACCCGGCACCGGCATCGTGCTGGGCGCCTCACCGGCCAGCAGCACGCCGCCTCTGCTGGCCGCCGCCGTCGCCTGGAACCCCAGCGTGCGAGGCTTCCGCGCCGCAGTGGGCGGCAGCGGGCAGGAGGGTGCGGCCCTAGCCGTGGCCGCCGGCCTGGCCAACACGCTGGGCAACCACGCTGCCACCCCGGTGCCGGAACCTGGACGCGCCAACATCATTGCCTGCTCGCGCTATCTGCCCGACACCGAGTCCAGTTGTGGCTGGACCGCGGATAGTCGCGGCAGCGGCCTGGCCGCCGGCGGCGAGTGATGCGCCGTCTGCTGCCGATCGCTGTGATCATGGTGGCATTCGGCGCGCAGGCTCGCCCGGTGACGTTGACGCTGGGCAAGACGACCCTGCCAACGACGCTGTACGGACCGGCGGACATGTTGTGCGACCTGCACAAATGCCGCCTGTTCAACCTACCGGCGTCGGTGACGCCGATCCGCAATACCATCGTGGAATTCGGCCTGCCGGACATGTCGGGGCAGGACGGGGTGGAGTTCCGGCGCTGCTTTGCCCTGTGCCGGGCAAGCGTGTTGGGTTATGAGTCGAACCCAACGTCGAAAGCGGAACAATCGAACCCGACGCTGTTTATTACACCTATCGAATTGCGGCTTGAGTGAAATATCTAATGGCATTGCAGCAAAGGAACGCCTTCATGCGCCGGCTCGTGATTTTCTCGGTGTTTCTGATGGCGGCGGCGCCGTTGCCGCCCGTGACGTTCCACCTGGCGCCCCCCCAGGCGGGCTCGACCGATTACGGTCCCGCCGACATGCTGTGCGACCTGGACAAGTGCCACATGTTCAAGGTTCCGGGCATGCCGTCCAACGGGACGGTCGATTTCCAGATGCCGTTCCTGAAAGGGCAGGAGCGAACCGATCTGCGTCGCTGCTTCTCACTATGCCGGGCCAAGGCGACTGGCTACCCGTCCGAGCCGGAGCATCGCACGCCGGACCAGCGCAACCCGTCCATCAGCATCGCCGTGACGGAGTTGTCGATCCAGTAGGCCGCATTCCATGCTGAAGGTGGGCCGCACCGCCTCGGTGCCGCCCTTTCGGGTGATGGACGTAATCGCGGCGGCCAATGCGCGACAGGCCGCGTTGCCGCCCGGTGCGCCCGGTATCATCCGGATGGAAGTCGGCCAACCCGGCACCGGCGCGCCCCGCGGGGCCGTTGCCGCCGCGCAAGCCGCACTCGCCGGCGGCGCCTCGCTTGGCTATACCGAGGCATTCGGCCGCCCATCCCTGCGCGCCCGCATCGCCGCCCATGGCCAGGACTGGTATGGCCATGCCGCCGACCCGGCGCGGATCGCCGTCACGATGGGCGCGTCGGCAGCCTTTCCGCTGGTATTCCTCGCGGCCTTCGACCCTGGCGACCGCGTGGCGATGGCGGCCCCCTACTACCCGCCCTACCGCAACATCGTCGCGGCGTTGGGCCTGGTCCCCGTGGTGATCGAGACCGGGGTCGAAACCCGCTACCAGCCGACCATCGCCGCGCTGGAACGGTTGGACCCGCGCCCGGACGGGTTGATCGTCGCCTCTCCCTGCAACCCGGCCGGCACTATGCTGCACCGGGACGAATTGGCCGCCATCGCCACCTGGTGCCACACCAACGGCGTGCGGTTGATCAGCGACGAGATCTATCACGGCCTGCAATACGGCCAGCCCATCGCCACCGCGGCGGCCTTCAGCCCCAGCGCGGTGGTGATCAACAGCTTTTCCAAATACTTCTCGATGACCGGCTGGCGCATCGGCTGGACCGTGCTGCCGGAGGAGTTGGTGCGCCCCGTGGAATGCCTGGCGCAGAACCTGTTCATCTCCGCCCCGCACATCGCGCAGATCGCCGCCGAGGCAGCCTTCGACTGCCACGATGAATTGCAGGCCAACGTCGCGATGTATCGCCGCTCCCGCGACCTGCTGCTGCGGGAGCTCCCCGGCGTCGGCTTCGCCCACCTGGCCCCGGCGGAAGGTGCGTTCTACGTCTATGCCGACATCGCCGACCGCACGAACGACAGCGCCGGCTTCTGCGCCCGCCTGCTGGCGGAGGCCGGGATCGCCGCTGCCGCCGGCGTGGATTTCGACGCCGCCCGCGGCCACACCACGATGCGCCTCAGCTATTGCGGCCCCGAAGCCGCGATGGCGGAAGCGATCGAACGGCTGCGCGGGTTTCGCTAGCGCGGATCCGTCCGTAGCAGCCCATACATCGCGGTGTCCCAGCGCTCCGGCCCAACCTGGACGGCGGAACGCCGCACGCCCTCCTCGACGAAGCCGAGCCCGCGATAGGTCCGAATTGCGGCGTTGTTGAAGGTGTAAACATTCAGTTCGACCCGCTTGAACGCCGGGTCGGCGAAGATGCGGTCGATCACCTGGCGGAGGAACGGCGCAGCCAGTCCCCGCCCGCGGAACGCCGGATTGACCGCGACCCGCCCCAACCGCGCCACGCCATGCCGCCAATCCAGCGCCGCCTGGCAGTGCCCGGCGGTGGCCCCACCCACCACGCCGCTGAACAACCACCGCGCCGCCCGGTCGCCGGCGCCCTCGCGCAGCATTGCGCCAAGCTGCGCGTCGTCCAAGGGGAAGCGCATGTCCGCCCCACCCCATTGGACCAACGCCGCCTCGCTGGCGAACCAGTCGATGAGCGTTCCGAAATCGGCCTCGGTAAACGGGCGGAGTTGCAAGGTCATGCGGCCAGTGTGACGTCACGCGCCTTACGAGGGAAGCTGCTTGACGCGTCGGCAAACTTCTGTACCAATCAGTACAATCCTAACCAGGAGCGCGCCGTGTCTGACTCCCGCCCGCCTTTCCCGCCCTTCACCCGCGACACCGCCATCCAGAAGGTGCGTGCAGCCGAGGATGGCTGGAACACGCGTAACCCCGAGCGTGTATCTCTCGCCTACACCCAGGACAGCCGCTGGCGAAACCGGAACGAGTTCTTCCACGGCCGCCTGGCCATCGTCGAATTTCTCACCCGCAAGTGGCAGAAGGAACAGGAATACCGTCTCATCAAAGAACTATGGGAGTTCACCGAAAACCGCATCGCCGTCCGCTTCGCCTACGAATGGCACGATGTTGCCGGTGCTTGGTTTCGTTCCTACGGCAACGAGAATTGGGAGTTCGATGGCGCCGGCCTGATGCAGACGCGCCATGCCAGCATCAACGACCTGGCCATCCAGCCAACCGATCGCCTGTTCCACTGGCCACTCGGCGCCCGCCCCCAGGACCATGCGGGGCTCAGCGAACTGGGCCTGTGACACCATCGCCAGCGCTTTTGGCCCAATTGGGGGAAGTGTTTCGCGAATACGGGTTCGAAGGCGCGAGCCTATCGCAGATCACCCGCGCCACCGGGCTGGGGAAGGGCAGCCTGTACCACCAATTCCCCGACGGTAAGGACGAGATGGCCGCGTGCGTGCTGGACGAAATCGGCGCGTGGTTCGAGGCACAGATCTATGCCCCGCTCCGCATCGCGCCCGACCCGGCAGCGGCCATCGCCTTGATGATGCGCAACGTGGAAACCTATTTCCGCTCCGGCCGCCGTGTCTGCCTGGTGGGCGTATTCGCGACCGGCGCGGTGCGCGACCGCTTTGCCGATCGCATCGCGGCCTATTTCACCGCCTGGCGCGACGCCCTGGCCACGGCGCTGGGCCGCCTGGGCCGCCCGGACCCGGCGGGCCTAGCAGAAGACGCCGTGGCCGCGATCCAGGGTGGCCTGGTCGCGGCCCGGGCGTGGGACGATCCAGCCGTGTTCGCCCGGGTGTTGCACCGGGCGCAGGCACGGCTTTTGGGTACTTAGGCCAACCCTACTATTTCCACTTGCATAGATAGTAGCGCGGCAGCTCGTCCGGGAAGGCCGGGAAGTCGAGGTTGGCGTCGAAGGCGTAGTAGGTGACGAAGGTGAACAGCGGCAGCCAATACGCCTGGTCCGTCGCGATCTTGATCGCCTCGGCATAATTCTTCTGCCGCTCCGCCGGCTCGGTGACCGAACCACCGGCCTTCACCAGATCCATCACCTTCTGGTCGCGCGAGTAATCGTTGGAGCCACCGCCGAAGTAGTACGGCAGGATCGCCGACACGTCGTTGATGGAATAGCTGCCCCAACTACCGGCATTCATCGGCGTCTGCCCGGCCATCACCTTCTGCACCACGGCGCCGACCTGCAATTGCTGGATGTCGACATTGATGCCGATCGCCTTCATGTAGCTCTGAAGCGCCGCATTCCAAGCCGGCAGCAGGTAACTCACCAGCGTGGTGTTGAAGCCCTGCGGGAAGCCAGCCTCCGCCATCAGTTTCTTCGCCAACGCCGGGTCGTAGCTATAATCCGTCGCCGCCTTCTGGTCGCAGCCGAACTGGGTCGGGTAGCACGGCGCGGCCACCGGATGGCTGTCGCCCTGCACCAAATTCTTCGCCATCGATGCACGATCGATCGAGTGGAAGATCGCCTGGCGCACCTTCTGGTTGGTCAGCGGGCTGTCCTTGGGCACCGCACGCGCCGCGGCGTCCAGCTCCAGATACCCCATCCGCATCGACCCGGCGCGCAGCACGCTCTTGCCCGGCAGGCCCTGCAGGCTTTGGAACTGGTCGGGGTTGAACTGCCAGATCCAATCGGCCTGGCCGCTGATGAACGCCGTCAACTCCCCAGCCTCGTCCAGCACTTCGGTGATCTTCAGGTATTTGATCGCCGGTCGGCCCTTAGGGCTTTCCTTATAGTAATCCTCGAACCGCTCGAAATCGACATTGCTGGTGCCGTTCACGCGAGTGATTTTGTAGGGCCCCGTGCCGACCGGCGCCTTCGAATACCCGGTGGGCCCCACCTTCTCGCGATACGCCTTCGGGTAGATCGCCAGCGTCATGGCGAAATATTCAAGCGCCGCCGGGAAGATGTTCTTGAACTTGATCCGCACCTTCATGTCGCTGATCTTTTCAGCGCCGGCCATGAAGGCGAGGTTGCTGGGCACCGCGACGAGCGGGTCCTTCAACACCGTCTCGAACGTATAAACCACGTCGTCGGCGGTCAGCAGGTCGCCGTTATGGAACTTCACGCCCTCACGCAGGGTGAAATCCATGCTGAGCGAGTCCGCTGCCAACGTCCATTCCTTCGCCAGCGCCGGCACGATCTTGAAGGTGTTCGGGTCGCGATACACCAACGTGTCCCAGGCCTCGTGCGCCAGCACCAACCCGGTACGCAGGCTGTTGCGATACGGGTCCACGTCCGGCACAGCGTCGCGCCAATAGACGCGCAACGTGTCGCGGGCCTTCTGTGCGAAGGCGGGCTGCACCAGTCCGGCGCTGATCGTTACGGCGGCGCTGCCCAGGAATGTGCGTCTCTTCATGGTCGGTTTCTCCCCTATTCTATGCGGCTAGATGACATTCCACCGCACGGCGCGCGGGGGGCTCGGTTCGGCATCGGTCGATCGCAATCGGGCAGCGCGGATGAAACCGGCAACCCGGCGGAATATTCGAGGGATCGGGATACCCTTCGCCCAGCGGCACCTCCGGCAGCCCCAACCCCGGCTCCGGCGTCAGGACGGAGGCGAGCAGGGCGCGGGTATACGGATGCTGCGGCGCGCGAAATACATCCTCGCTGGGCCCATGCTCCACGATGCGGCCAAGATACATCACTGCCAATTCATCTGCGATGTGTTCCACCACGGCCAGATTGTGGCTGATGAACACCAGCGTCAGGTCGAACTCGGCACGCAGATCGCCCAGCAAATTCAGGATCTGCGCCTGCACCGACACGTCCAGGGCGGAGGTCGGTTCGTCGCACACCAAAATTCGCGGCTGGTTCACCAAAGCCCGCGCAATGGCCACCCGCTGGCGCTGCCCGCCCGAAAGCTGTGCTGGGTAGCGTGTGCCGGTTTCGGGGCTCAGGCCGACGCGCTCCAGCATCTTCGCCACCCGGCGCTGCTGTTCACCGCCCCTGATGCCCTGCACCATCAGCGGCAGGCCGATCAGATCATTGACCCGGCGTCGCGGATTCAACGAACTCATCGGGTCCTGGAACACTGGTTGGATCAGCTTGGCCCGTTCGCGACGGTCCATATTCGCCAGGTTTTGCCCATCGACCCGCACCGTCCCATCGCTGGGCGGCAGCAGCCCCAGCAGCACGCGCGCCAGGGTGGACTTCCCGCAGCCGGACTCACCCACGATTCCCAAGGCGCGGCCCGGCGCGATCTTCAGATTGATGTCGTCCACCGCCACCACATGCGCTTGCGGCCCAAACAGCCCCTGGCGTTGGTCGAACACCCGGTGCAGCCCGACGGTTTCGATCGCCGCGTTCATGCCGTCGCGCGCCACCAATCGGGGGCCATGCGGCAGCGATAGGCGTGGTCGGGGCTGGCAAACTGCGGCGGGATATTGCTGGCGCACACCGGCTCGGCAAAGGCGCAGCGGTCGCGAAACGCGCAGCCGACGAACCCGGCGGGAATACGCGGCACGATGCCGGGGATGCTGCCCAATTTGTCGCCCCGGCGCACCTTGCCGGGCACCGGAATCGCATCCAGCAGGCCGCGCGTGTACGGGTGGGTGGGGGCGGCGAACAATGCCTCGGTCGTCGCCTGTTCCACGATTTCGCCCGCATACATTACCGACACGCGATGCGCTACGCGAGCGACGACGCCCAGATCATGCGTGATCAGCAGCACCGCCAACCCCAACTCGCGCTGCAATTCGGCCAGCAGCCGCAGCGTTTGTGCCTGCACCGTCACGTCCAGCGCCGTGGTCGGTTCGTCCGCGATCAACAGCGTCGGCTCGCACAGCAGCGCCATGGCGATCATCACCCGCTGCCGCAGCCCGCCCGAAAGCTGATGCGGAAACTGCCCCAGCCGCATGCCCGGCGCCGTGACGCCCACCCGGTCCAGCATCGCCACGGCACGCTCCGCCGCCTTGTCCCGTGCCAGGCCACGATGGCGGCGCAGCACCTCGGTCATTTGCGAGCCGATCGTGTAGGCCGGGTTCAGGCTGGTCATCGGGTCCTGGAAGATCATGCCGATGCGGTCGCCCCGCAGCCGCGCCATCCGCCGTTCCGACAGCTTGCCGATCTCGTCGCCCGCAAACCCCAGCCGCCGCACCGACCGCCTTGCGCCGCCGGGCAGCAGGCCCATGATCGCCAGCGCGGAGGCGGATTTGCCGCAGCCCGACTCGCCCACCAGGCAATGCGTCTCCCCCCGCTCGACCGACAGGTCGATGCCCCGCACCGCCTCCATCCCGCCGAAGCTGACGCGTAGACCCTCAACCTCCAGCGTCGCGTTCGTCGATCGCTTCAGCGTCGCGCTCATCGGTCGGTATTGGCCCCCAACGAGTCCCGCAATCCGTCGCCCAACAGGTTGATCCCCAACACCAGCACGGCCAGTGCGATGCCGGGTATCTCGATCACCCAGGGCTTGAAGTACATGTAATCCTTGCCCTCGGCGATCATCAGCCCCCAGGACGGCAGCGGCGGCGGCACACCCAACCCCAGGAACGACAACGACGCCTCCAGTAAAATCGCGATCGCCATATCCACCGTCGCGATCACCACCAAATGGTGCACGATATTGGGTAGGACCTCGCGGGTGATGATCCATAGGCGGGAGCACCCGGCGGCCCACGCGGCGGCCACGTAATCCAACCCGCAAACCTGCCGCGTCACCGCGCGGGACACCACGGCAAACCGCTCCCACAACAGCAGCCCGATCGTCAGCACCACCACGGTCAGCGAACTGCCCACCATGAACACCACCGTCAGCGCCACCAGGATCAGCGGGATGGCCAGGCGGCAGGACACGATGAACATCACGAACGCGTCCACCTTGCCGCCGAAATACCCGCCCAGCACGCCCAGCACCGTTCCGATCGTGCCGGACAGGATGATGGTCGCCACCCCGATCAGCATCGAAATCCGCGCACCCAGGATCAGCCTCGACAGGTAATCCCGCCCCAGCCCATCCGTGCCGAACCAATGCTCCGACGAGCCGCCAGCCATCCACGCCGGGGAGATGTAGCGTTGCGCCAAATTCTGCGCGAATGGGTCATGCGGCACCAGCAGCGGCGCCGCCAGGGCGACCAGTGCAGTCACCCCGACGATGACCGCGCCGACCAGTAGCGGGATTTGCCGTGTCCGCATCAGCGCCCCCGCAACCGCGGGTCCAACGCCGCGCCCACCAGATCCGACAGCAAGGTCAATCCGACGAAGATGATGGAAAACAGCAGCACCACCGCCTGGATGACCGGGAAGTCGCCCTTGCCGATCGACTCCCACGCGAGGTAGCCGACGCCGCGAATATTGAACACGACCTCCGTCACCACCGAGCCGCCGAGGATGAAACCGAGTTGCACGGCAGACACCGCCACCACCGGCATCGCCGCATTGCGCAGCGCGTGCTTGGCCACGATGGAAATTCGCGCCAGCCCCTTGGCCCGCGCGGTGCGCACATAGTCGGACCGCATCGCATCCACCATGCCGCTGCGGGTCATGCGCAGCATCACCGGAATGGCCACGAAGGCCAGCACGATGGAGGGCAGGATATACCCCGTCCAATCGTCCAGCCCGGCGATCGGCAGCCATTGTAGCCCTACGCCGAACCACAGGATCAGCATCAGCCCCAACCAGAAACTCGGGATCGCCTGCCCAGCCAGCGCCACCACGCCGACGGCGACATCGATATACGTGCCCTCATACAACGCGGCCAAAATGCCGAACGGCACCGCCACGACCACGGCGACCGCAATCGCGATCAGCCCCAGCGTAATCGTAACCGGCAAATGCTCCTCGATCAGGCTCGACACCTTTTCGTGGAACAGGAACGACTCGCCGAAATCGCCATGCGCCGCCCGGTTCGCCCAATCCACGAACTGCACCGGCAGCGGCCGGTCCAATCCCAATTCGTGGTTGATCTTGGCAATGTCCTCGGCCGACGCGTCCGCCCCGGCGATGCTGATCGCGAGGTTGCCGGAGGCGCGGGATAGGCCAAAGCTGAGGATGAGCACGGTCAAGCAGACCATCGCCGCAAGCACGACCGATCGGACGATGAATCGTATCACGCCGCGCTTATAGGGTTGCGCATCACGCGGGGCAACTATGCGGCCGCCGCGTTTGCCGGTGAAGTCAGGTGGCAGGCGGCGCGGTGACCCGGCGCCACCTCCAGCAGCGCCGGAACCTCCTGGGCACAGCGGGCGAACGCGTAGGGGCAACGGTCCCGCAGCCGGCAGCCGGAGGGTGGCGACACCGCATTGGCCAGGCCGCCAGAAATCGGCAAATCCTCCCGCGATTGGTCGGTGCGTGGGCGCGGCACGGCCTTGATGAGCGCCTGGGTGTAGGGGTGCGCCGGGCGGCTGATGACCTCGCTGGTCGGCCCGTCTTCGACGATGCGGCCGAGATACATCACCAGCGTCCGCTCGCACACATACCGCACCAGCGTCAGGTCGTGGGAGATGTACAGCGCAGTCAGCCCAAGCCGATCCCGCAACTCCCGCATCAGGTTCAGGATGCCCGCCCGCACCGACACGTCCAGCATCGACACCGGCTCGTCCGCGACCAGGAAGGATGGGCGCCCCACCAGCGCCCGCGCCAGCACCACGCGCTGCAACTGCCCGCCCGATAGTTCGGAGGGGTGCTTGTCGGCATAGCGATGGAAGTCGCCCAAATGCACCAGCCGCATCGCCTCGGCGATCCGCCCATCGCGTTCGGCACGGGGAACGCCCGTATTGATCAGCGGCTCGGCCACGGCGCGGCGGATGGTGAAGCGGGGGTTCACCGAATCGAACGGGTTCTGGAACACCAATTGGGCCTGCTGGCGAAACCGCCGCAGACTGTCCCCGGACAGGCCGGACACGGCGGCGCCATCGAAATTCAGCGTTCCGCCGGATGCCTCCGTCAGCTTCAGCAGCAGCCGCCCGACCGTGGTTTTGCCGCTGCCGGATTCGCCCACCAGACCCACGCTCTCGCCACGCTGGATCACCAGGTCGATCCCGTCGACGGCACGCACCACCGGCCGCTCCCCCCGCAGCATCTGCCGCGTGGTGCGGGATGTCGGGTAGTGCTTGGTCAGGTTGGCGGCGGCGATCAGCTCTGCCACGTCGCCGCCTCCGTCGCCTGGGCGCGCAAGGTCTCGGCCTCCCCCACGCGATGGCAGGCAGCCCAATGGTCGGGTGCCACGTCCGTGGGCGCCGGGTAGGTGGTGGTGCAGACCGGCTGCACGAACGGGCAGCGTGCGGCGAAGCGGCAGCCGGTGGGCGGCGTGTGCAGATCGGGCGGGCTACCCTCGATCGGCGCCAGATCCTGCGTCGGGCCTTCCAGGTCGGGGAACGCGTTCATCAGCCCCATCGTGTAGGGATGCGCCGGCCGCGCCAGCACATCCGCCGTCGGGCCGTATTCCACGATGCGCCCGGCATACATCACGGCCGTCACGGTACACAGATAGGCGACCACGGCGATGTCGTGGGTGACGAAGATCGCCGTCAGGTTCATGTCCTCGCCCAGCCGGCGCAGCATGTCCAACACCTGGCGCTGCACGATCACATCCAGCGCCGTCACCGGTTCGTCCGCGATCACCAGCTTGGGGTGCAGCGCCAACGCCAGCGCAATTGCCGCGCGCTGTCGCATGCCGCCGCTGAATTGGTGCGGAAAATCATTCAGCCGCACCGGGTTCAGCCCCACGGCCTGGAACAAGTCCGCCGCCCGCGTGTCGGCCGCCCCACGCGACAAATCGCCCCGCCCGCACAACACCTCCCGCATCTGCGTGCGCATGCGGTATACCGGGTCCAGCGAGTTCATCGACGATTGCGGCACGAAGCTGATATCGCGCCACAGCAGCGCCCGGCGCTTGGCTGCGGACAGCGCCTGCAAATCCGTACCATCCAGCACGATCCTGCCGCGCGACACCCGGGCATTACCCGGCAGCACCCCCATCAACGCCCGCGCCAGCGTGGTCTTGCCGCAGCCCGACTCCCCCACCAGGCCCAGCATGGCGCCCGCCGGCACCTCCAAATTCACGCCATCCACGGCGGCGACGAGCCCGGCCTGGGTGCGGTACGTCACGGCCAGGTCGCTGACCGATAGAAGCGCCGTTGTCACGCTACTGCTTCAACTTCGGGAAAATGAGGTTTTCATAGCCGCGGCTGAGGAAGAACCCGGCGGCTACCACGAACACGATGCACAGCCCCGGCGGCACGAACCAATTATACTGCGCCTGGCTTAGCGCTTGGGACGCATAGGCGTCCTGCAGCATGAACCCCCAGGAGATGGTGTCCTGGTCGCCGAATCCCAGGAACGACACGCTGGCCTGCGTCAGGATCGCCCAGCCGACCGATATCGAGCCGTATAGCAGCGACAGCGGCAGGATATTGGGCAGGATGTGGACCAGGATAATGCGGCTATGGCTGGCCCCCGTCACTCGCGCCGCCTCGATGAATTGGCGCTGCATCAGCGTCAGCAATTGCGCCCGGATGATGCGCGCCGCGTTCGGCCAAAGCAGGATGACGACGGAGAACACGACGTTCTGAAGGCTCGGCCCCAGCAGCGCCGCCAGCACGATCACGAACGGCAAAAAGGGCAGCCCCAGCACGACGTCCGTCAGCCGCATCAGCAGCGTGTCCACGACGCCGCCAAAATACCCGGCCAGCACGCCCACCGCCGTGCCCAGCGCCGACACACCCACCGCCGCGGTGATGCCGACGAACAGCGACGGCCGAATCCCCATCACCAATTGGGAGAAGATGTCCCGCCCCAAATTCGTCGTGCCCAGCCAATGCGCCGCGCTCGGCGGGAGAGAGGCTGCCAATTGTCCGTCATCGGTGAACAGGATCTCGGTCGGGTCGTACTGCGCCAACCATCCCGCGAGGATGCCGAGCACGATGAACACGACGTAGATCACGCAGCCGACCACCGCATACGGGTCGGCGAAATACCGGCGCAGCGCCGTGCGCAAACCGCGCCGTTTGGCCGGCAGGACGATGGTGCTACCGCCGTCCATGCGCCACCCTCGGGTCCAGCAGGCCATACGCGATGTCCGCCAGCAAATTCATCGTCACCAGCACCGCCGCGATCATCAGGAACGCGCCCTGCGCCAGCGGATAATCGCTGCTGCTGACGGCGTCGACCAGCATGCGGCCCAACCCGGGCCAACTGAACACCGTCTCCACCACGACATCGCCACCCAATGTCGCGCCAAAGCCGAGCGCGAATGCCGTCACCAACGGCAGCAACGCATTGCGGGCGGCGTGGCGCAGCATGATCGTGCGCTCCGGCAGGCCCTTCATCCGCGCCATGATGACGAACTCCTCGCCCATCACCTCCAGCATGTTGGACCGCATCAGCAACAGCGGCAGCCCTTGCAGATAGATCATCAGCGTGAAGGCCGGCAGGACCAGGTGGCGCAGGAAGTCGGCCGAGCTATAGCGCGCCAGATTGGACGTAAACACCGCGCCCGGCGACGTCGCACCGCCAGCGGGAAACCAGCCAACGCCGAACGCGAACACCGCCAGCAGCACCATGCCGATCCAGAACTCCGGCGCGGCCCTGGTCGCCAGCACCAGGGGGATGCCGATCGTCTCCAACGCGCCGCCGCGCTTCCATGCCATCAGCGCGCCCACCAGCGCCCCGAACGCATAGGCCGCGATCAAGGCGACCAGCGTCAGCAGCAGGGTATTGGGAAGCACGCTCAGGATCATGTCCGTCACCGGCAGACGCTGGCGGAAGGACAATCCGAACTGCCCGTGCAGCAAATTGCCCAGGAACAGCACATACTGCCACCATAACGGCTGATCCAGGCCGAAATCATGCAGGATCATCTGCCGCTGCTCGCCCGTGAAGCTGGGGTCCAGATAGGCGATGGTCGGGTCGCCGGGCAGCAGGCGGAACATCAGGAACAGGATGGTCGCAATCGCCCACAGCACGAACACCATGTGGGCGAGGCGCTTCGCATAGAACACCATAGGGGAGGGTGGCTAGCCGGCGGCTAGCGTCTCCTTCTTGCCCGCCGGGTAGTGCAGCACGTTGCCGTCCAGCACGTAGCCGGCTTCCTTCAGCATGTCCGCCGACTTCTTCACGTCGCCGCCGTCGATCAGCGAGCCCGGCTCGTGCCAGAATGGCAGCGCCGTCGACACGCACGACCCGGCGGGAACGCCGAACCCGTTATACGCCGCCGCCGCCATCAGCTTGCGGCTGACCGAGGCTGACAATGCGCGACGGAACGCCGGGTCATCGAACGGGGCGCGGCGCAAATTCATCGCCAGGAATTGGAAGCCGAGATCGGTCTCCGTCACAACTGTGATCTGTGGCGCGCTCTTGGGCAGTTCGGCCAGCACGCGCGGGTCGCCGGTGAACAGCGACAGGAAGTTCATCTCCCCCGTCTTCATCATGCCCAGCGTCGCTTCCTGATTGGGCACGATGCGCAGGATCCAGCGCGCCAGTTTCGGCGCCGCCCAATGGTCGGGGTTGGCCTCCAGCATCACCTCTTCGCTGTTGCGCCAATGGACGAAGCGGAACGGGCCGGAGCCGACATGCTTCTCCTCGTTGAAATTCTCCAGCATGTCCGGCTTGCCTGTCATCCCCGTCAGCAGCGGCTCCCACACATGCTTGGGGATCAGGTTGATCTTGGACAGGGTGGTGGTGGGGAACGAGGCCTGCGGTGCCTTCAGCGTAAAGACGATGGTGCGCGGCCCGGTCTGCTTCACGCTGTCGATATTGCTGACGAAGGGGAAGAATTGCGGCGTCTTGTCCTTATGCGTCGGCAGTTCGAAGGAATACAGCACGTCCTCCATCGTGATCGGCGTGCCGTCGTGGAACTTCATGCCGTCGCGCACCACGACCTCCATCGTCGTGTCGCTGGTCCATTTGAACGAATCCGCACCCCAGGGCCGCGGCTCCCCATCCAGGCCGACGCGGGTCAGCTTGTCCCATACCAGATCGGTCACCCAACTGCCGATCGCGTCCATGCGGACGGGGCTGATGTAGTCGATCTCGTTGTTGCAGTTCAGCACCATGTCCTTCTGCGCGCCCAACGGCTCGGCGCCGATGAAGGTCCAGAAGTTTCGGATGCCGATCCCGGCCTCGGTCACGATGCTGGCGGCCTTCCACACAGTGTTGTTGAACGCGGCGGAGCGGCGGGGATAGACGAGGTAGATGTAGGGCACGTCCTTGCCGATCACGTCCTGCGCCTGCTTCACCAGCACCTGGCGCTTCGGCCGATCCAGTTCCTGCCGTTGCGCCTGCGCCAGCGAGTCGTATTCGGGGTTCTGGTAGCCGACGAAATCGTAGCCGTTATCGGCCAGCGAGGAGTTGAACAGGCTGAACACCAATTCGTCCGGGTCGCTCCGCTCGGGCCGGCCGACCATTTCCCAGGTCGTCATGTCCCATTTGTCGCGCTTGTTCCACACCGTGGCGTTTTGTTCGGATGCGCTGACCACCTGCACCGTCACCTGCAGGCCCAGCTTGCGCCATTGCTGCGCCGCCAATTGGGCCGCCTGGAACAGCGACGGGTCGCTCGCCTGCGGCTTGGACAGCAGCACGATCGGCCGGATCTTATCCCCCGGCGACCCGGCGGCCTGCGCCCCCACGGCATGCACCGCCAGCGCGGCGGTGGAGGCGGCCAGCATGGCGCGCCGCGTCGTCTTGATCGGGTGGTTGATCGACATGGTGAAACCCTCGCGTCCTACCCGGCCGAACGACCGGACAAACTCCATCGGCCCCCCGAACACGGTCCGGGTGGCGCATAGCAACTGGTGTCATCCCGAATGCGTCGCGGTCGGAAGCCTGCCGCGCCACTTGTTCGAACATTGCTAGGCAGCGCCGGGCTTTGTCAACGCGGCTGGCAGGAATATTGCGTATCTGAGGCGTGCCTCGTCACGTGCCCGGGCCGAATGGGCCGTGCGGCGAAACATCAGCAATGCTGCCCAGTTGACGGGCAGCCCCGCAAGGTTTTGGGTTCGGGCCGCGTATCAGGCGGGAGGGTGAAATGGACATCGCAACTTTTGAACCGGCGAACCAGGTGGATCGCGATCGGCTCATGGGCCACTGCCAGGATTTCGCCCGCTGGGTCAAACTTTCCGGATCGCCCGACGAACTGGCCAGCATGAAGGAAGTGCAGGCCAAGATCGCCAATTACGGCTATCGCACGAAGCTGATTCTGCACGACGCCTATATCAGCCTGCCCGGCACCGCCCGTGTGGTCGTCGATGGTGTGGATCTGACCGCCATCACCCATTCGTTCTCCCGCCCCTCGCCGGAGGGCGGCCTGTCCGCACCACTGGCCTATCTCGGTGAAGGCACCGACGTCGATTTCGCCGGGCGCGACGTGCGCGGTTGCATTGTCATGGTGGAAGGCATCGCCAGCCCGGCAGTCGCAGTGCGCGCGGCGCGGGCCGGGGCGGTCGGCCAACTGCACATCAGCCCGCACGAGCATCTGCACGAAATGTGCATCTCCCCCGTCTGGGGCAGCCCGTCACTGCAGACGCTGGGCGACCTGCCGACCACCGTGACCTGCACGATCTCTGACGCTGACGGTGGTAAATTGCGCGACCGCCTGGCCGCCGGGGAGGCGCCGGCGGTCACGCTGCACGCCACCGTCGACACCGGTTGGCGCAAGACGCCGATCCTGCAGGCCGACCTGGACGGCCCGGAGCCGAACGGCCCCTTCGTCCTGTTCAGCGGCCATCACGACACCTGGTATTACGGCGTCATGGATAATGGCAGCGCCAACGCCACCATGCTGGAAACGGCGCGACTACTGGCGCTCGGGCAGCAATCCTGGCGTCGCGGCGTGCGGTTCTGCTTCTGGTCCGGGCACTCGCATGGCCGCTACTCCGGCTCCGCCTGGTACGTCGACAACCATTGGGCTGAGTTGGAGCGGCGTTGCGCCGTGCACGTGAACGTCGATTCCACCGGCGGCATCGGCGCCAGCGTCATGACGGAGGGCGCCGTCGCGTCCGAACTCGCCGCGCTCGCGGCCGGCGTGGTGAAGGCCGAGACCAATGCGGAGCACGAAGGTCGCCGGGTCGGCCGCAATAGCGACATGTCGTTCTGGGGCGTGGGCATCCCGACGCTATTCGGCAGCCTCAGCCACCAGCCGCCCAGCCCGGTGAAGATGCGCAACCCGCTCGGCTGGTGGTGGCACACGCCGCACGACCTGCTGGACAAGATCGACCCCGACAATCTGGCGCGCGACACCCGGGTGTTCGTCTCGGCGCTGTGGCGGCTGGTGACCGATGCGCGCCTGCCGATGAATTACGACGACCATGCGACGGCGTTGCAGGCCGAACTCGGCAAGCTCACCGCGGCCCTCGGCGACCGCATGGACCTGTCCGACTTGGTCGCCGCCACCACTGCCCTGCAACGCACCGCCGCTGCCGTGAAGGGAGAAGACACCGCCGTCAACAACGCGCTGATGGCCGCCTCCCGCGCCCTGGTGCCGGTCGACTACACCGCCGGCGACCGCTTCAGCCACGACCCGGCGCTGCCGCAGAAACCATGGCCCGTCATGGAGCCAATTCGCACGTTGGCCGCGGCAAAAAGCAATGACGACATCCGCTTCGCCAGGGTCGAGGCCGTGCGAGCCCGCAACCGCATGGTGAACGCGGTGCAAGCAGCGACCCGCGCCCTAGCCAAAGTTGCATGAGCAAGAAGATGCTGCGCTTCGGCGCGTTCATGAGCGTGCCGGGCTGCCATCCCACCGGCTGGCGCCACCCGGACGCGATCTGCGAAACCGACATCTCGTTTCGCTGGCTGGCCCACATGGTGCGTGTGGCGGAGCGGGGCAAGCTGGATGCGATGTTCTTCCAGGACAGCGCCGCCGTGGTCGGTAGCAACGTGGCCTATAACGCCGAGCCGTTCAACGTGCGCAACGGCCGCCAGGCGCATATCGAACCCGTCAGCGCCATCGCCGGGCTGGCGGCGATCACCAGCCATATCGGCCTCATCTCCACCTGCACCACCACGTATAACGAGCCGTACAATCTGGCCCGCCGCTTCCTCACCATCGACCACATCAGCGGCGGCCGCGCCGGGTGGAATTTGGTCACGTCGCAGGCGGAGGACGAGGCGGGCAATTTCGGCCAGCCCGCGCATCTGGAGCACGGCGCCCGCTACGACCGGGCCTCCGAATTCTACGATGTGGTGCGCGGCTTGTGGGATAGCTGGGAGGACGATGCCTTCCTGCGCGACAAGGCAAGCGGCATCTGGTTCGACATCGACAAGATGCACATTCTCAACCACGAAGGCCCGCATTTCCGCGTGCGTGGGCCGCTGAACGTCTCCCGTTCCCCGCAGGGTCGCCCGGTGGTTGCGCAGGCCGGTTCGTCCGGCGTGGGCATGGATCTGGCGGCCCGCTCGGCCGACATGGTGTTCACTGCCCAGCGCACCATCCCCGACGCACAGGCCTTCCGCAGCCAGATGCACGCGCTGATGGCCAAATACGGCCGGGCGCCGGACGAGGTCCGCATCTTCCCCGGCATCATGCCCATCGTCGGGCGCAGCGCCGCCGAGGCGCAGGACAAATACGAGCAACTCCGCGACCTCGTGGACGACAACACGGGGCTCCGCGGCGTGGCGCGGCTGGCCGGCGGCGTCGACATTCTGTCGCTGGATCCCGATGGCCCGCTACCCGAACTGAAGCCATCCAATGCCGCGCGTGCCCGGCAGGAAATGATCATTGCCATGGGCCGCAGCGGCATGACGATCCGGCAGATCGGCCGCGTGCTCGGCATGTCGCAGGCGCATCGCGTGCTGTATGGCACGCCGCAATCCATGGCCGACGATATGGAGGAATGGCTCGACGCCGGGGCCTGCGACGGTTTCAACCTGCTATTTGCCCACTACCCGAAGCCGCTGGAGGAATTCGTCGATCTGGTGGTGCCGGAATTGCAGCGTCGCGGCATCTTCCGCACCGAATACGAAGGCAACACCTTGCGCGGGAATTTGGGCGTTCCTATTCCCCGCAACAGCTTCGCCCGGGTGCCCGAACATGCCTGAGCCGCGGATGCTGAAACTGGGCGCCTTCCTCAGCGTGCCCGGCAATCATCTCGCCGGCTGGCGCCATCCGGACGCGGTGGCAACATCCGACATGGACTGGAAGCAGTATCTGCATTTGGCCCAGGTGGCGGAGGCGGCGAAGTTCGACACCATCTTCTTCCAGGACACTGCCGCGGTGAACGGCAGCCGCGCCCTGGCCAAGGGCGACACCAGCCGCGCCAAACTCAGCCGCACCGTCAAGTTGGAGCCGACAGCCGTGCTGGCAGCCATGGCGGCACTCACCACCAATATCGGCCTCATCGCCACCGCCACCACCACCTATAACGAGCCGTACAACATCGCCCGTCGCTTCGCCGCCATCGACCTGATCAGCGAGGGCCGCGCGGGTTGGAATCTTGTCACCAGCCAGATCGAAGACGAGTCGGAAAACTTCGGCTTCGACGCGCATATGGACCACGCCAGGCGCTATGCTCGCGCCAGCGAATTCTACGACGTCGTCATCGGCCTGTGGGATAGCTGGGAAGATGGCGGGCTGCTGCGCGACAAAGAATCCGGCATCTACATGGACCGCGCGAAAGTGCATTTCCTGGACCATGAGGGCCCCAACTTCAAGGTCCGCGGCCCGCTGAACGTCCCGCGTTCCCCACAAGGCCGTCCCGTCGTAGCCCAGGCCGGCTCGTCCGAGGCCGGGCGGGAGTTGGCGGCGAAAACAGCGGACGTCATCTTCACGGCCCAAACCGAAATAGGCCGCGCCAAAGAGTTCTACGCCGATGTGAAAGCCCGCACCGTGCGCTACGGCCGCTCGCCGGACGACGTGAAGGTGATGCCCGGCATCACCCCCGTACTCGGCGCCACCGAAGCCGAGGCATGGGAGAAATACGAGGAACTGCAGGCTCTGCTACCAGACGACGTGGCGCTGCAATCCCTCTCCCACATCAGCGGCGGGCTGGACCTCCGCAACTATCCGCAGGACGGCCCGCTGCCGGACCTCCCGCCGTCCAACGCCGCCAAGGCCCGGCAGGAATTGGTGGTCCGCACCGCGCGGGAGAAGAACATGACCCTGCGGCAAATCGCTCGCCACACCGCCGCCGGCACCGGCCATCGCGTGCTGGTCGGCACTGCCGAATACATGGCGGACGAATTGGAGACCTGGCTGAAGCAGGAGGCCGCGGACGGGTTTAACGTCATTTGCAACCATTATCCCGTTCCGTTTGAAGACTTTGCCCGCCAAGTTGTTCCGGAATTGCGCCGCCGTGGTATATTCCGAAACGAATATGAAGGCACCACTTTGCGAGAAAATTTAGGCCTCAAGGTACCCCCTAATCGATACGCCATGTGATACACCGGCGCCGGCATGGAGTAGCAGCCGGCATGAACCGCAACATCCAGGGTCTTCGCGCCCTGGCCGCGTATGGCGTTGTGGGTCACCATGTGGTGGATAGCCTGAAAAATTACATCGCGGTCGGCCGCTTCACCGCCAGTCCGCAGATTGGCGCCACCGGGGTGCAGATCTTTTTCGTCATCAGCGGCTTCATCATGGTGATGACCACGATGCGACGGCCGATTACGCCAGCCGCCTTCCTCCAGCACCGGATCATCCGCGTGGTGCCGACCTACTGGATCTTGACCTCGGTCGCCACGGTGTTGCTGATGGCCGGGTTGCATATCCTGGGGCAGGGCGGCGTCGCCCCCGTGCAATTGCTGAAATCACTCGCCTTCGTGCCGGATTTCACCGCCGAGGCTTCGATGCGTCTGCCGGTGCTGTTCGTCGGCTGGACGCTGAATTACGAGATGATGTTCTACGTCCTGTTCGCCCTGTGCCTGTTCGTGCCGGTGCCGACGCAGCGCCTATGGGCAATTTCGGTAGCGTTGCTCACCCTATGGATCGCCGGGCAAAGCGGGATCAGCGACTATCTGGCCTATTGGGGCAACGACATCATCCTTGCCTTCCTGGTGGGCATCCTGCTGTGTCCGTTGGACCGGGCAAGGGCATTGCCGCCACGGCTGGCCATCGCGGCGCTGCCGGTTGCCCTCGCCGGACTGGCGTTGCCGGATCTGCTGCCGGCGCTGGGGGTCGCACCTCATGGCCTGCTGGTGGTGACGATGGCGGCCGGCTTGCTGGTGTTCGCCGTGCTCAGCCTGGAACGGGCGGGCATTCGCCTTCCCGTCGGCTGGATCACCCGGCAGGGCGACGCCAGCTACGCGTTGTATCTGGTTCATCCGTTCGTGCTGCAAATCATCAACAAGCTGGTGCTGAGGCTTGGGCTCAACGCCAGCCTCATCGGGCTGGTGGGCACGGTGGTCGCGATGATGGTTGCCTGCGGCGTGTGCGGCAGGCTGTTCCATCTGTGGGTGGAAATGCCGCTCTACCAGCGCGTTCGCCGCCCGCGGGAGGTCCCTATCCTGGCCGTGTCGTAGCCCGGCCTATGTCGCGCGGGCCAGGATCGCCCGCAACAGCACGGTCGCACCGGCCTCCACATGCTCGGGCGTGCACCACTCCAACTCGTTGTGCGACAGGCCATCGCGGCAGGGCACGAAGATCAGTTGCGTCGGGCACAGCCGCGTCATGTTGAACGCGTCGTGCCCTGGCTTCGTACGCATGCGGGTGACGCTGTGGCCGGATTGGGTGGCAATCTGCTCCACCAACGCGGTCAACGCCGGGTCGAACCGCACCACGTCGCGCTTGCGGTTGTTCAGCATGCGGAATTCGAGCCCCGTCTCGGCGGCAACCGCGCCGGCGGCCTGCTCCACCTCGGCCGCCATCTGCGCCAGCCCCTCCGCATCGGTATGGATCAACCCGTAGGAGAAGGTGGCCCGGTGCGGGATGTTGATGCGGTTGTTCGGCCAGATGTCGATCACCGTGGCGCTGGCTGCCCCGTTGGCCGCGCGGGCGCGCCCGATGCGATCGATCTCGGCGATCATCCGCGCCGCGCCCACCAGCGCATTGCGCCGCCGCAACATCGGCATGCTGGAGATATGGGCATTGTCGCCCAGCCACTCGATATCGGCGTACAGCGAGTAGTTGCTGTGCGTCACCACCCCAATGGTGATCCCCGCCTCCTCCAGTTCCGGCCCTTGTTCGATATGCAGCTCGAAATAGCTGTCGACCGGGCGGCCGCCCAATGCTGCCGAGCCATTGGCGCGGATGCGCACCAGTTCCTCGCCGGCGGTGCGGCCGCTGCGGTCGGCGGCGGCATGCGCGGTTTCCAGCGGCAACACGCCGGCGAATACCGCCGATCCCATCAATCCGGGGAAGAAGCGGGCGCCTTCCTCATTGGTCCAATTCACCACCTCGATCGACCGGGCTGGCGCGACCCCGGCCGCATCGATGGCGCGAATGGCGGCCAGCGCGGCCAGCACCCCCAGCGGCCCGTCGAACCGGCCGCCCGGTGATTGCGTGTCCAGATGGCTGCCGGCGAACACGGGGGGCAGGCTCGGATCCGTGCCCTCCCGCCGCGCGAACATGTTGCCCATCCCGTCCACCGTTACGGCCAGCCCGGCCTCCTGGCACCAGAACGCGAACAGGGCGCGACCGTCACGGTCGGCATCGGTCAGCGCCAGCCGGTCGCAACCGCCACGCGGCAGGGCGCCGATCTGCCCCAGGGTCATCAGGTCCGACCACAGGCGGCCCGCGTCGATGGTGGGGGATGACATGCCGGCGGTCTCCGTCTGGATCGGGGTTAACGCCGTGGAAGGTTGGCGGCGATCGGGTTGCGAGACAATGCCGGTCAGTGGCAAACCGCGCGCCCGGCTCGGCCGAATGCGGCTGAGCGGCGAGGTCTGAACGAAAAATTAAGAAATCCACGTCAGGATCGCAACGGATTTGGGATTTCAGGGTGATGACGCAGGACAAGCTGAACGACATTTGGATCCTGCTCGCCGCGAACTCGATCGTGTGGGGCTGGGTCGGCGCCACGCATGGCGACCTCCAGACCCTGGTGCTGAACGAGCGGCAACTCTGGTCCCGCCGGGCCGTCGGCGGGCAGCAGCCGGGCGAATGGGTCGAAATCCCGCTGGCCCTGCGGGACCTCAGCCGTGTCGCCAGCACCACTGGCGCCCGATAGCGGACGGGCTACTTGGCCGGATGCTCGACGTGGCTGTCGATCCAGCCAAGCAGCAGGTCGGCGATTTGCAGGTTGTTCTTGTCCAGCATGAACATGTGGGTGTTGCCGTGGATCCCCATCTCCGGCAGGTGCATGAACGTCACGTCACCCCCCGCTTTCTGGATGCTCGCGGCAAAGTCGCGGCACTGCCCCATGGACGTCGTCCAGCGTGACCCGAACGGCTCGGGCGCATCGGCATGGTGGTCGGCAAACACGATCAGCATCGGGATCTTCGCCAGCGTCGCACGCTCCTGCTCGGTAAACGACGTGGCACAGGCGTAGCCGCTTTCCAGGCTGATGATGCCCTTCACCGCCGCCGGGTTCAGCAGGGCCGACCGCTCGGGGAACATGAAGGATTCCGAGTGCCCCATCAGCACCGCGCCCCCGGCTTTCTGGGCCAGGGCGGCCAGGTCCGAATAGCTGGGATCCTGCGCCGGCAGGGCGGCGTTCAGGTCCGGGATCCACATCTTGTAGAACGCATCGATCGCGTCGACCGGGAACTGCGTGTCTGGGTAGGGCGTGCCGAATTTCGGCCCGATCCGGAACCAGGTATAGGCGTATTCGTGGCCGATGATCTGCACCGGCGGCTGGTCCGCCGCGGCCTTCGTGCCCAGCTTGGTCGCGTTGTAAAGGCTGCCGTCGAACCCCGATCGGCCGCGCCCGGCCTGGTCCACGACGTAGACGGGGCGCCCGGCACGCAGGAAATACTCGTTCCACCCCATGCGGCCATCCGGCGTCGTCTCGTAGCCCTGTCCGCTCAGCCCGCCGCCATGGATCATGACGACGGGCACGTGCTGCGGTGAAACCGGGATCTGATACTGCACGTACATCTGCCCGGTGGTGACATCGCCGGCCCGCGTCACGTCGGGCCCCGTGGTCAACCCGCTGAGCCCGTCGGCGTGCTGCACGGTGCCGCCGATGAAGAAGCTTCCCTGCGATTGGATCGTCAGCGTCCCCTTCGTGTCCACCGGCTCCGCCGCGCGGGCAGGGGTTATCAGGCCGCACAGGCCCGCAATGGCCGCGTAGCGGAGCAGAGTGTTCATGATATCGTTTCCCAGCCTTGCCATTTATTGATCTGCGCTCGGCAGATCATGCCATACGGCGCGGTGGGTCAGAAGGCCCCTAGGCGATGTAGAGTGCGAACAATGCCCCGATCGCCATCAGCAACGGTAACTCCGCCACCCATTCCGGGACGTGAGGGTTCAAGCTGGGCTGCCCGGCCCGCATTTCCTGCAATGCATCATCGAACGGCGCCATGTCGCTGTCGTGGATCGCGTCGGTTTTGTCGCTCATCGTGGCCTCCTGCCGCGGGTGAAAACTCCGCGCGCAGTCTGCCGGAAGGATTATTACCAAGTCGTTTCCAAACTTCCGTCCAGCGCCGCGAAACCCGGGCATCCTCATCATTGTTTCCCAAACCAATCGGCCCTAGCGTTACGGGAACGCGGCCAGTGCCGACCCATGGCGCGATCATCGTGCCGGCTCCGACAAGAAAGGGTTTTGTATGCGACGCATCATTCATCTGACGTTCGCGATCGTCATGGCCACCGGCGTTGCAGGCACCCCCGCCTTCGCCAACTCCTGCCAGGCCGGGCGCCTGATGTGCGCCACGGCGATGCCAGCCGGCGGCTACTGCGAATGCACCTCCCACGGCGCGACCGAAAGCGGAACGGTTGTCGACCGGCCGATGTCCCGCCGCCCGGTCAACGCGAAGGCCGGCGGTTGCGGCGCCCATCCGGACGCCCCAGGGTGCCACTAACAGCGCCGGTCTAACGAGCCGGAGCGGCATCCCGTTTGGGGTGTCGCTCGCAGCCCACTGGCTCGGCATCTCGGGGGCAAATGGCGCCCGCGCCGCCTGCTTGTGCTCCATTGATTGCCTGACTACCGTCCGGGACCGAGACGATACGCCACATAAGGTGAGCATGCCCGGCGAGACCGAGTCCGACCCCCGCCAGCCACTCGTCAGCCCAGCGACCGTGCGCAGCGAGTTCAACGGCTTCGCGTTTGCTGGCAGCCATGGTGCGTTTGGCGATCATCTCGGGGCGGGCATACTGTATTACGCCCTCGCGCAGATGGTTCGTGCGCAGGTTGCCGTCTGTATCGGTTCGGGTGGGGGCTTCGTTCCGGCGCTCGTGCGACGTGCCCAACTCGACGCCGGGATCGCCCCGGCGGCCACCTACCTCGTCGATGCGAACCTGCCCGACCTGGCATTCGGCAGCCCGGTCCAGCTTGGCGGCTGGATGACGGCGGAGAATCCCTTCCTTGCCCGGGAGTCCGACATCGTCGTGCTGCCGATGCTGTCGAGCGACGCTGCCAAGCTGTTTGCCGCGCAGCGGATCACGATCGATTACCTGCACATCGATGGCGACCATTCGCGCGACGGCATGCTGGCGGATTTCCGCGATTACGCGCCGCTGGTGAGTTCCGAAGGCGTGATCACCTTCCACGATCTCGCAATGCCGAGCATCGGCGCCGCGCTCGCCACCATCGCCGCCGAGTATCCAGAGTGGGAGCATGTCGGCTTCGCGGAGATCGGCGCCGGCACGGGCGTCCTCCGGCGGCGCCAGCGTGGTCCGGTGCAGCGGCGGACGCAGAACAAGGAAGGTTTCGTCGACGCAGGCCGTTGCGTGACCCTGCAAACGGCACCGGTCCGGGACGCGATCGTCGAAAGCCAGGAACGCGCCCGCTACGAACGGTGGCATTACCTCGCCAGCCCGGCCTACCAACTCCGCTATCGGCTCGCAGCGACGGAGATCGATACCTCGGGGGCAACGATCGTCGAGATCGGCGGCTTTCCCAATTCGGTCGTCGGGGTGATCGCGCAGGCGCTCCGCGTGCATGCGATCGAGCCCTACGCGCCGGACGCCTATCGGGCGAAGACGGAAGCGGACGCGCGCGCGAAAGGCATCGACTGGCTGTACCATCCGGTCGCGCTGTCCGCGTTATCGCTGCGGCCAGCCGATCTTGGCGCCTACAACCTGTTGGCGCTCGGCTTCGATTTGACGGCCGGGGAGGACAGTGTCGAAGGGCTGGCGTCCGCGCTGCACAACTTTGCCAGGTTGCTGGCGGCGGCCAAGCGTGCCGTCGTCGAGATTCCCGGCTACCGCCCGTCGGAAGCTGCGTGGGAAGCCGTCGCAGCCGCACTGGAGCCGAAGATCGTTTTTGACGTCACGATGGATTTGCGCCGAGACCCGGTCGCCAGCGTCTATTTCGTGCGCGACGAACGTGCCTTGCGGCGGATGATCGTGATCGACGGCACCGCCTGCGCCGACGTGGATGCCGCATCTGTCCAAGCGGCCCTGCATGCCACCGCGGTGGTGCTGATCGGTGCAAAACAGGCCCAGGCGGCGCCGGTCGATCCGGACTACGCGATTGGCACGGTGATCACCTTCAACACAGTCGGCAATTCGGATCTTTTCGTCCGCAGCGGCTGGCGGGGCGCGGAAGCGCGGTTCCGCTGGTCCACCGGCGAGGAGGCGAGGTTATCCCTGCGCCTCGCGGAGGACGATCTCGGTCAGGCATCGATGTTCATCGCGCGAGTGACGATCGAGCCCTTCGTCGTGCCTGTGATCCATCCCAGCCAGCGCATCCAGATCGCCGTCAACGGGCAAGCATTGGCCGAACACACCGTCACCGAACGCACCACGCTGACGGTCCCGGTTTCACGAGCCAGCTTGCTGAGCCAGCCGGTCGCCCAGTTCTCATTCATGCAGCCAGACTATCGCCGCCCGTTCGACATTCTTCCCGGCAACAAGGACAAAGCCCAACTCGCCTTCCGCTTTTTCGACTTCGTGCTGTTGCCTGTCACGCCGGGGAATGAGCGATAGGCAAGGCGGATGGTGGAGTTGAGGGGAATCGAACCCCTGACCTCCTCATTGCGAACGAGGCGCTCTACCAACTGAGCTACAACCCCGCCTTGCAGGGGCCGGGGTATGCCCAGCACCGCGGTGCGAGTCAAGCGCCCGGGCGTGCCAGACCGGCAGAGTTCACGTTGCGAATGACGAAAAGCAACGCTAGGGTCCGGCGCCGCGCAGGGGGTTGTATCGCTTGGTCACCATTATCTATCAGTTGCTTGACCAGATTCTGAATCTCTACTGGTGGGCCGTCATCCTCGCCGCCGTCATGAGCAATCTGATCGCGTTCGGCGTGCTGGACACCCGTAACCGGCTGGTTTGGACCATCGCGGATTTCCTCTACCGCATCACCGAGCCCGCCTTGCGCCGGATCCGCAACGTCGTGCCCAGTTTCAGCGGCATCGACCTCAGTCCGCTGGTGCTGCTGCTGCTCATCTGGGTGCTGCGCAACGTGTTGGCGCGTGTGTACCAGGCGGTGGTGTTCGGCGGCCTGCAACCGCTGTTCTACTAGCCGGATGACCGCCCAGCCGATCGACGGCAAAGCCCCGGCCGCCCTGTTGCGCGGTCGGGTCGCCGCGCGGGTGGCCACGCTGGCGTTTCAGCCCGGACTAGCCGTGGTGCTGGTGGGCGACGACCCCGCCAGCGCCGTCTACGTCCGCAACAAGGACAAGGCCGCCCAGGCCGCTGGCCTCGCCGTGCAGACGATACGCCTTCCGGCGAACAGCACCCAGGCCGAGATTCTGGCAGTCGTTGCCGGGCTGAATGCCGACCCGGCAGTCGATGGCATCCTGGTGCAACTGCCCTTGCCGCCGCAACTGGACGCCGACGCCGTCATCGCCACGCTGGACCCGGCCAAGGATGTGGACGGGCTGACCACGCAGAATGCTGGCCGCCTAGCCTCCGGCGCCGCCGTCTTGTCGCTGGACGCGCCGGGTGGCACGGCGCTCGCGCCCTGCACCCCGCGGGGCGTCATGGTGCTGCTGGCCTCGGTTCAGCCATCGCTTTCTGGCGCCCGGGTGATCGTGATCGGCCGGTCCGCCCTGGTGGGTCGCCCGGTGGCCCAAATGCTGACGGCGGCGGACGCGACCGTCACCATCACCCATTCGCGCACGCGGGATCTGCCGGCGGAGTGTCGCCGGGCGGACATTGTGGTGGCCGCTGTGGGCCGGCCGGAAATGGTCCGCGGCGACTGGCTGGCACCAGGCGCCGTGGTGATCGACGTTGGCATCAATCGCCTGGCCGATGGCCGCCTAGTGGGTGACGCCGCCTATGACGAATGCGCCGCCGTGGCGTCTGCCATTACACCGGTGCCCGGCGGCGTCGGGCCGATGACGATCGCCTGTCTGCTGGAAAACACCGTCGCGGCTTCCATTGCCCGACGTTAGCCTCGGCGCGTTAACGGTCCGGTAGCGTTTCGCCGATTACCCTCGCCTCCGGCTCTCAAGGAGGCGAAAAATGCGTCGTTCGTGCCAGGCTATTGCCATTGCATCGCTGGTTCTGCTGCCCTTAGCGGCCCAGGCAGCCGGCGGGGATTTCACCCTCACCAACCGGACCGGCCAGCAGATCGACCGGATCTCCGTCAGTCAAAGCAACGACCGCCAATGGAGCGGCGACGCCGTAAATCCGCCGCAGGTGCAGGATGGCGGGCGGGTCAGCATCAACCTGCCGACCGGGACCCGGCAGTGCCAGTTCGATTTGGAGGTTGAATATCACGGCGGCCGCACCGCAAGCTGGAGTGGCCTGAACCTTTGCGCGACCCCGCGCGTATCCCTGTATTGGGACACGAAGACCCGAACGACCAGCGCCCAACCCGGCTAGAAATCGGTGCAGCGGCCCTTCTGTTCCCAATCGCCGTAGCGCGTGGGTTCGGGGCCGGCGGGGCCGCCATATTCCTTGGGCATCGGCGCAGGCGCCGGCTTCGGGGCGGGGGCAGCGGGCTTGGGCTCGGTTGTGTCGTCCATTTTGCCTATGTGGGCGATGGCCGCGCCCATCGCAACTAGGGCGGTGGTGCGGTCGCGAGGCGTTGTTCGATCTCGCCCCGCCACGGCGCGTCGGCCGGCGCGGCAGCCAACGCCTGGTGATACAGCGCGGCGGAGGCGGGGCTGATCTTACCCTCTGCCCGGCTTGCCGCATCGGCCGTCATCGCGGCCAGCACCGGGTCGAAATGCTGCGCCAGGGCGGTGCGCCAGGCGGTCGCGGCCTGGGCGAACCGGCCACGGCTGGCCTCCACGTTGCCGAGCATGATCTGGCCCTCCCGCGCGCGGGGGGACGCCGGGTCAATCGCAGCCAGCGCCGCGCGGAGTTGGGTGGCGGCCTGGTCTGCCTCCGCCAAGTGGGCATCGGCCGCCTGGATACGCTCGGCCAGCGGCTGGGACGGCAAATCGGGCCGCCCGCTAATGAGGTACAGCACCAGAGCCAGCATCGGCACCAGGATCAGCCCCAGCACTAGCGGCCCGCGATCCGGCGTTTGGCCGGGCCGCTCCACGGCCTCGGACGCGGCCAGCAAACGACGCTGTAGTTCCAACATTGCGGTCGCGTGGTCGGTGGGGGCGATCCGCTGTTCGGCCAGGTCGCGATCCAACTCGACGATCTGCGCCCGATACAAGGCGATGGCGGCCTCGTTCCGGCCGCGCACGCGAATGCGGTTGCGCAGCATCCACCCCGCGGGGCTCAGCGCGCACAGGGCCAGGATGGCGGCGGCCAGCCAGATCACGGACGGGTCAACTCCGCCAGGCGTGCCCGCTCGGCGTCGGTCAGGGGGGCCGGTGGGGCAAGGCGTGCGCGGCGCCCCAGAATCGCCAGGCCCAGCCCGATACCGACCGCCAGCAGAGGCGACAGCCACAGCAGCGCCGTCACCGCATTGAACGGCGGCCGCAGCCGAACGAAGTCGCCGTAGCGGGCCACCATCCAGGCCGTCACCTGGGCGTCCGTGTCCCCGGCCACAACGCGCTGTCGCACGATGCCGCGCAAGTCGCGGGCCAGGTCGGCGCCAGAATCCTCTATGCTCTCGTTCTGGCACACCAGACAGCGCAATTGCCGGCCGATCTGTTCGGCGCGGGTCTCCTGCGCCGGGTTTGGCAGCATCTCCGCCGGGTCGTTGATGGCGTGCGCCGGCCAGGCGGCCAGCAGCACCCAGGCCACCAACGCCGGCGCGATCAGCCGAGCGCGCGCCATGCCGGTTGCAGCCGATCCTGGATCACGCTGGCATCCAACGGGCCGGGCCAATGCCAGCGCACCACGCCCCCGCCATCCACCAGAAAGCTTTCGGGCACGCCGGACAGGCCGAAATCGATCGCCACCCGGCCCGGCGTGTCGCGCCCGATGCGCTGATACGGGTCGCCATGGCGCTGGATGAACTGGGCCGCCTTGTCCTCCGGGTCCTTGTAGGCGATGGCCCAGATTGGCATCCCCGACTTGGCCAGCGCCAGCAGCGCCGGATGTTCCTGCACACACGGCACGCACCAGGACGCGAAGAAGTTCAGCAGCACCGGCTTGCCCTGCGCCAACTCGGCACTGGTGAAGCCCTGGCCTGGCGCCTGGGCCGGCAGATCGAAATGCGGCACCGGTTGCCCGGTGATCGGGCTCGGCACACCGCGCGGGTCGAACGTGCCGCGCTGCATGCCGCGCAGCATGGTCCAAAACGCGGCTCCGCCGAGCGCTGCTACGCCCAGCGGCGCCGTCAGCAGGACCTGCCGCCGGTTCATCAGGCCGATACCCCCAGCGGCACCGTTTTGCGTGCCGGCGCACCGACCCGCAGGCGCCGATCGGCCAGGGACAGCCCACCGCCGATCGCCATCACCAGCCCACCCAGCCAAATCCACGGCGCCATCGGATTGTAGTGCAGCCGCATGACAGCGGCGCCGTCCCGTTCCTCGCCCAGTACCGCGTAGATGTCGGCGAACCCGGTGGTGTGGATCGCCGCCTCGGTCGTGGTCACGGTTTGGGTGGTGAAGGCGCGGCGAGAGGGATGCATCTCCAAATCCGGCTCACCCGGGCGGATCACGCGGATATTGGCAACGCGCTCATTATAGTTCGGGCCCGTTCGGTCGGTCAGCGAGTCCAGCGCCCAGGTGAGCCCGGCGGCCTGGATTTGCTCGCCAGGGTGCACCAGCACCACTTGCTGCCGGGCCAGCGACATGCCGGCGATCCCGGCCACCGTCACGCCCAGCCCGGCATGCGCAATGGCGGCGCCGAATGCCGCGATCGGTAGGCCGCGCAACCGCGCCATGCTGTTGCCGGCGGGCAGGCGGAACAGGCGAATACGCTCCACGATATCGGCGGCTGCCCCGGCGATCATCCAGGCCGCACCTCCGAAGGCGAGGGCCGGTAGCACCGGCGCCTTGGTCAATGCGATCAGCCCGACCATCACCGCGATCAGCGCCGCCCACCAGATCCGCAGCAGCGCCGGTAGCAGCGCGGCTCGCTTCCACGGCATCACCGGCCCAATCGTCATCGCGGCAAACACCGGCACCGCCAGGGGGATCACCGTCGCGTTGAAGAACGGTGCCCCGACGCTCAGTTTGTCATGCAGGATCAGATCGCTGAACAGCGGATACATTGTGCCCGTGATCACCACGGCGGCGATCGAGCACAGCAGCACGTTGTTCAGCACCAGCGCGCCCTCCCGCGACACGGGCGCGAAGATGCCGCCGGCCGACAAAGCGGGCGCGCGGATTGCGAATAGCAGCAGGCTGCCGCCAATCACCACGCCCAGCAGGCCCAGAATGAACACGCCACGCGCCGGGTCGTTGGCAAAGGCATGCACGGAGTTGAGGATGCCGGACCGCACCAGGAACGTGCCGGACAGGCTGAGCGAGAACGTCGCGATCGCCAGCAGCACGGTCCAGATCTTCAGCGCCTCCCGCTTTTCCACCACGATGGCGGAATGCAGCAGTGCCGTCCCGGTCAACCACGGCAGCAGGGAGGCGTTTTCCACCGGATCCCAGAACCAAAAGCCGCCCCAGCCCAGCTCGTAATAGGCCCACCACGAGCCCAGCGCGATCCCGCAGGTCAGCAGGCACCACGACGCCAGCGTCCACGGCCGCACCCAGCGGCCCCACGATGCATCGACCCGCCCCTCGAGCAGCGCCGCGATCGCGAACGCGAACGGCACCGCGAACCCGACATATCCGGCGTAGAGCATGGGCGGATGGAAGGCGAGGCCAGGGTCCTGCAGCAGCGGGTTCATGTCGCGCCCGTCGATCGGCGCCGGCCATAGCCTGGTGAACGGGTTCGACGTCAGCAGCGAAAACAACAGAAACCCGGCGGACGACGCACCCAACACCCCGATCACCCGCGCCCGCAACGCCCCCGGTAGATTGCGACCGAATCCGGCAACCGCCCCGCCGCACAACGCCAGGATCAGCGCCCACAGGATGATCGACCCTTCGTGGTTCCCCCAACTCCCGGTGATTTTGTACAGCAGCGGTTTCAGGCTGTTGCTGTTCTCCGCTACATTCAAGACGGAAAAATCGTCCACTACGTTGGACCACACCAGGCAGAACGCCGACACGCCCAATGCCAGCAACTGCCCGCAGGCCAGGCCGGGCGCCGCCGCAATCAGCCGCTCGTCACGCCGCCAGGCGCCATAGATCGGTAGGATCGCCTGAGCAAACGAAAGCGCGCAGGCCAGCGCAAGCGCGAAATGGCCGAGTTCCGGGATCACCCGGCCGTCCTCGTCGCCATGGCGTTCCAGGTGGCGGCGGGCGGCGGCGGCCCCTTGGTCGGGTCCCACATGCCAGCCTTCTTAAGCGCGTCCGCCACGTCTTTCGGCATGTAGGTCTCGTCGTGTTTGGCCAGCACCTCGCTGGCGCGGAATGTACCATCCGGCCGCAGCGTGCCCAACGTTACCACGCCCTGGCCCTCGCGAAACAGATCCGGCAGGATGCCGGTATACGACACATCCACGCTCGCCTTACCGTCGGTGACGCGGAAATGCGCTACCGGCTCCCCACCTTCCGACACCCGATGGACCGAACCGGCCTCCACCAGCCCACCGAGCCGGAGCGATCGTCCCGGCTGGCCGTTGGCCGCCAGGTCGGAGGGTGCGACGAAGAACACCATGTCGCTGCTGAACGCCAAGAGCGACAGCGCCGTCGCCGAACCCAGTCCAACCCCGCACACGAGCACGATCGCCCAGCGTCGTCCCTTGCGGGTCATTGCGCTGCCCGCGGATCGATCGCGGCCAGCCGGCGCCGCGCTAGCGACAGACGGCGTGCTGCCCCCAACCCAAATCCCAAAGGCACGATGAGGGCCAGCGCATAGGACAGCGCGATGAATCCCAGATGCGTCATGCCGAAGCCTCGCTCCGCGCCATCAGTAGCGCCCGGATCCGCCGCTCCATCACCGCCGCCCGGGTGCGCGCCACCACCAGCGCCGCGAACACCAGGGTGAACCCGATGGCGCACACCAGCAGCGGCCACAGCATGGTCAGCGCCATGGTGGGCGCGCCCATCAGCGTGATCGTCGCCGGCTGATGCAGCGTGTTCCACCAATCGACCGAAAACTTGATGATCGGCAGGTTCACCACCCCCACCAGCGCCAGGATCGATCCGGCGCGATACCCGCGCTGCGGCTCGTCGAACGCGCGCACCAGCGCGATATGGCCCAGATACAGGAAGAACAGCACCAACACCGACGTCAGCCGCGCATCCCACACCCACCAGGCGCCCCACATCGGCTTACCCCACAGGCTGCCCGTCGCCAGGCACAACGCGGTAAATCCAGCCCCCACGGGCCCGATCTCCGCCGCCGCCAAATCCGCCAGCGGGTGCCGCCAGATGATCGACGCCAGCGAGCAGAGTGCCAGTCCGGCATACCCCATCGAGGCGAGCCAGGCGGCCGGCACATGCACATACATGATCCGCACCGCATCGCCCTGCTGCCAATCCGCCGGCGAGATGAACAGCGCCCAATACAGCCCGATCGCAGTGACGATAATGGCGCTCCCAGTCAGCCAAGGCTGCACGGCGCCGGCCAGCCGCAGGAACCGGCCCGGGTTGGCGAAGCGGTGCAAGCCCCGGCCAGCGCGCGGGGCAATGAGGGCGATGGCGTCCACGCTGCCAATATAGCACGCGCGGCATACGACTTAGAAGCCACGCGGTTTGCCGGTGGCCCCAGATGACATAGTCTTAAAGATACGTTTTTGGGAGGACCGCCATGCTGTTTGCCATCACGTGCATCGACAAGCCCGACAGTCTGGACCTGCGCATGGCCACCCGCCCGACGCATGTCGACTACCTGGCCGCGAATAACCTCGTCATGGCCGGCCCGCTGCTGGACGACGCGGGCAAACCCTGCGGCTCCCTGCTGGTGATCGACGTGGCGGACCACGCCGCCGCCGCCGTGTTCGCGGCCGACGATCCGTATGCCCAGGCCGGCCTGTTCGCCAGCACGACCATCCGGCCCTACCGAATCGTCTTCAAGGACGGTGTTGCCGTCTGATGGCCTACTGGCTCATCAAATCCGAACCCGACGCCTTCAGCTGGGACCAGCAGGTCGAACATGGCGTCGAGCCATGGACCGGCGTGCGCAGCCACCAGGCGAAGAACAATCTGGCCGCAATGCGCAAGGGCGACCGCTGTTTCTTCTACCATTCCAACATCGGCAAGGAGATCGTCGGCGTGGTGGAGGTGGTGCGCGAGGGCTACCCCGACCCGACCGACGAAAAATGGGTCTGCGTCGACATGAAGGCCGTCGGGCCGCTGCCAAAACCCGTCACGCTGGTCACCGTGAAAGCCGACCCCGCGCTCGCCGAGATGGCGCTGGTCCGCCTGTCCCGCCTCTCCGTCGGCCCGGTGACGGCGGCCGAGTGGGCGCATGTCTGCAAGTTAGGCGGCTTTAAGCGCTAGCCCCGATCCGCTAGCGTGCCTGCAAAAGAACCCCCCGGGAAGTTCCACCATGTCCGAGCCGACAACATTCCACGTGAAGCCCGACGCTGCCGCCAACGCGCACGTCAACGGCGAAAAATACCGGCTGATGGTGAACCACGCCACCACCAACCCGGACGCATTCTGGGCCGAGGAAGCCAAGCGCATCGCCTGGATTCGCGAGCCGACGCTGATTAAGAACACCAGTTTCGAGGGTGACGTCGCGATCAAATGGTTCGAGGACGGGCGGCTCAACGCCTCCGCCGTGTGCCTGGACGCCCACCTGAAGGCCCGCGGTAACCAGGTCGCCATCATCTGGGAGGGCGATGACCCCAACAGCAGCCGCAGCGTCACCTACCGCCAGCTGTACGAAGAGGTCTGCCGCCTCGCCAACGTGCTGCGCGAGCGCGGCGTCAAGAAGGGGGACCGGGTGACGATCTACCTACCCATGGTGGTGGAGGCCGCGGTCGCCATGCTGGCCTGTGCCCGCGTCGGCGCGGTGCACGCCGTAGTGTTCGCCGGCTTCTCCCCGGACAGCCTGTCCAACCGCATCCAGGATTGTGGGTCCACCCTACTGATCACCGCCGACGAGGGCCGTCGCGGTGGCCGCAAGGTCGCGCTGAAGGCCAATGTGGACGAGGCGCTGAAGACCTGCCCGACCATCAAGGACGTGCTGGTGGTGAAGGTTACCGGCGGCGACGTCGCCATGCAGGAGGGTCGCGACCACGACTACGCGACCCTGCTGGCCGCCGCCGAGCCCACCTGTGAGCCGGAGGCGATGGGCGCCGAGGACCCGCTGTTCATCCTCTACACCTCCGGCAGCACCGGCAAGCCGAAGGGCGTGCTGCACACCACGGGCGGCTACATGGTCTGGGCCAGCTTCACGCACGAGCTGGTGTTCGACTACCGCGCTGGCGAGGTCTACTGGTGCACCGCCGACGTCGGCTGGGTCACCGGCCACACCTATATCGTGTACGGCCCGCTCGCCAACGGCGCCACCACGCTGATGTTCGAGGGCATTCCCAGCTACCCGGACGCCTCCCGCTTCTGGCAGGTGGTGGACAAGCACCAGGTCAACATCTTCTACACCGCCCCCACCGCCATCCGTGCCCTGATGCGCGACGGCGACGCCCCCGTGAAGGCCACCAGCCGCGCCAGCCTGCGCGTGCTGGGCAGCGTCGGCGAGCCGATCAACCCCGAGGCGTGGCTCTGGTACTACCGCGTCATCGGCGACGAGCGTTGCCCGATCGTCGACACCTGGTGGCAGACCGAGACGGGGGGCATCCTCATCAGCCCGCTGCCCGGCGCCACCGCGCTAAAGCCCGGCTCCGCCACCCTGCCGCTGCCCGGCGTGCTGCCGGCGCTGGTGGATGCGGAGGGCAAGATCCTGGAGGGCGCGGTCGAGGGCAATCTCTGCATCACCGATAGCTGGCCGGGACAGATGCGCACGCTGTATGGCGATCACGAGCGGTTCGTGCAGACCTACTTCACCACCTTCCCCGGCAAATACTTCACCGGCGATGGCGCGCGGCGGGATGCCGACGGCTATTGGTGGATCACCGGCCGGGTCGACGACGTCATCAACGTCTCCGGCCATCGCATGGGCACGGCCGAAGTCGAATCCGCCTTGGTGGCCCACCCGAAAGTGGCCGAGGCCGCCGTGGTCGGCTTCCCGCACGACATAAAGGGGCAAGGCATCTACGCCTACGTCACCCTCAAGACCGGCGCGGAACCGACCGAGGAATTGCGCAAGGAACTGGTCGCCTGGGTCCGCAAGGAGATCGGGCCGATCGCCTCCCCCGATGCGATCCAGTGGGCGCCGGGTCTGCCGAAAACCCGCTCCGGCAAGATCATGCGGCGCATCCTGCGCAAGATCGCCGCCAACGAGACGGAGGGGCTTGGCGACACCTCCACCCTCGCCGATCCGGCGGTGGTTGACGAACTCATCGGCAACCGCGTCCCATAGCATGGAGCTATACGGCATGGACCTCTACGGCTACTGGCGCTCAGCGGCGACCTACCGGGTGCGGGTGGCGCTGAATCTCAAGGGCATCGGGGTGCACGAAATCCCGATCGATTTGGACAAGGGCGAGCAAGACGCACCGTATTTCCGCGCGATCAACCCGCAAGGGGCCGTGCCCGCCTTGGTAGAACCCGGCCTACCGCCGCTGACCCAGTCGCTCGCCCTGCTGGAATACCTGGAGGAACTGCACCCGCATCCGGCCCTGCTGCCAGCCGACCCGCGCGGCCGGGCGAGGGTGCGCTCGCTCGCGGCAGGCATCGCCGCCGACAGCCACCCGCTGATCGTTCCACGCGTCCGCAACTACCTGATGCAACGTGAGGGCTTCGATGCGACCCGCTGGAAAGCCTGGCAGACCCAGTGGTTCGGCGAGGGCCTGCGCACCCTGGAAGCCCGTCTGACCACGGAGCCCGGCACTGGCAAGTTCTGCCATGGCGACATGCCAACCTTCGCCGATCTGTGCCTGATGAGCTGCGTCATCGGCGTGCGCGTGTTCAAGCTGGATATCGGCCCGACCCCGACGGTGGATCGCATCGCAACGGCATGCGACGAGTTGGAGGCTTTCGCCCGGGCACATCCCAAACTACAGGCCGGCGCCCCCACGTAGCGCGTCCTCGCGATGGCGAAGCTGCGGCCCCCTTGTATCCGATGATCGCCGCGCTGCCGTCCGAGAACCACGGGGTCAATGCAAAGCTGATCGAGGCCTCCGGCGGCATGATGATCTCACGAGCGTTGCAACCGCCGTTATGGCAACGCGTTCTTCGTCCCGTAACAAACGGGAATAAGACCAATGTCCACTCATCGTCCCAACCGGCCTGTCGCAACTGTGGCGGGTCCCGCGGCGCAACGCCGGGTTGGGCTACTCGGGTTGGCCGTCGTGATGGCGGCAGGGCTAGCGCTCAGCGGCTGCAACACCACCGCAGGCGTTGGCAAGGACGTCTCCGCAACCGGCAGTGCCGTTACCCGCGGTGCGAACGACGTCAAGAGCGGCCTCTAACCTCTAGCCTGGAGCATGCCCGGTTGGATGAACCGGGCATGACTTTCGCGTAGGGAGCCTCGCGCGATTGCGGGCGTGCTTTGGCGCTGTGCTAAATGCACAGCGCCGACTCGGCACTCACCTGTAAGAGGCTCCGATGCTCCTCTCCCGACGCGTTCTGATCGCCACCTCCGCCGCCATCGCCGTGGTTCCTGGGCTTGCCCGGGCTGCGGATGCCGACCCCCGCATGTCCGACCGCATCCTCGGCAAGGCCGACGCACCGGTGACCATGCAGGAATGGTTCTCGCTCACCTGCACGCATTGCGCCGCCTGGGGCAAAGAAGTGTTCCCCGAGGTGAAGGCCAAGCTGATCGACACCGGCAAGCTACGCTACATCTACCGCGATTTCCCGCTGGACCAGGTCGCGCTGACCGCCGCCATGGTGGCCCGCGCCCTGCCGCCGGAGCGCTACGAGGCGTTCGTCAGCACCCTGCTGGCCAGCCAGGACCGCTGGGCTTTTGCCCGCGACATCAACCCGACGGACGAGATCTTCAAGCGGGCGGCGCTGGCGGGCATGCCGCGCGCGCTATTCGACACCACGGTGGCCGATCAGCCCCTGAAGACCGCTATCCTGGCGGAGCAACAGGGTGGGGCAGACAAATATAAGGTCGACAGCACCCCGACCTTCATCATCAACGAGAAGGCGTATTCCGGCGAGCAGCCCTACGAGGCGATCGCCAAATACGTCGCAGCGGCGAGCTAACCCTTGCCCATCGCGTTCAGCCGCCTGCGGATCGCCGGCTTCAAGAGCTTTGCCGAGCCGCAGACGGTGGAGATCCTGCCAGGGCTGACCGGCGTGGTCGGCCCCAATGGCTGCGGGAAATCGAACGTGGTGGAGGCGCTGCGGTGGGCGATGGGCGAGAGCAACGCCCGTTCCCTGCGCGGCGGCGAGATGGACGACGTGATCTTCGCCGGGACCGCGGGCCGCCCCAGCCGGAACCTCGCCGAAGTGACACTGACGCTGGAGGAAGCGGCGGGTGCCGCCCCACCGCCCTTCCACGAGGCCAACGAGCTACAGATCAGCCGCAAGATCGAGCGCGGCGCTGGCAGTGCCTTCCGCGTCAACGGCAAGGAAGTCCGCGCCCGTGACGTCCAGACGCTCTTCGCCGACCTGGCGAGCGGCGCACGATCCTCCGCCATGGTCAGCCAGGGCAGGGTCGGCACCATCATCAACGCCCGCCCGGACGAGCGGCGGGCGGTGCTGGAGGAAGCCGCAGGGATCACCGGGCTACACGCCAGGCGGCACGAGGCGGAGCTGAAACTGCGCGCTGCCGAGTCCAATTTGGAGCGCGCGGAGGATCTGCGCACCCAGTTGGACGGCCAATTGGCCGGGTTGCAGAAGCAAGTGCGGCAAGCCAATCGCTGGCGCACGCTGTCGACCACGGTGAAGGAATCCGAGGCCGAACTGCTCGCCTTGGCCAAGGCCCGGGTCGAACTGGCCCGCGCCGAAGCCGCCCAGGCGCTTGCCACCGCCCAGGCCTCCGTCGGCCAGGCCGCGGAGGCTGCCGCGAATGCGGCACAGCAAGCGGCGGACGCCACAGCATCCGTGCCGGCCTTGCGCGCGACCGAGGCCGAGGCCCGCACCGCGCTGGAACGCCACCGCATCGTGCGCGAGCAGGTGGCCGCCGAGATCTCCCGTGCCAAGGACGCCTTGGCCGCCGCCACCGCGCGGCAGAACCAGGTCAGCCGCGATCTGCAGCATGCCGAGCAGGTGAAGGCAGACTCGGACTCTGCCTCCGCCCGCCTGGCCGCGGAGGAGACGAGGCTGCGGGACGCCGATGCCGGCTCGGCCGAGAAGATCGCCGCGGCCGATGGCGAGGTCGCGGCTGCCAAGGACGCCGTGCGCGAGGCCGAGGCGGCCGCCAACACCGCAACCGAGCGCGCGGCGGAATTGACCGCGACCAGCCAGGCCCTGAACCAGGGCCTGGCCCAGGCCGAAGCCCGGGCGAAGCGCCTGTCCGGCCAAGTGGCGCAATTGCGTGGCGAGAAAGACCGTGCCGCCGTCGGCCAGGTCGACCCGGCGCGTGTCGCCGAAGCCGCCGCCCTGGCCACCAAGACCGAGGCCGAGGCAAAGCAAGCCCGCGAGACGCAGGACGAAGCCGAACGCGCCCGCTCCCGCGCTGGCGAGGCTGCATCGCTAGCGCGCCAAAAGGACGCGGTCGTCGCCACCGCCCTGTCCAAACTGTCCGCCGAAACCTCCGCCCTGGCCGAAGTCCTGGGCGTGAAGGATGGCGAGCGTTGGCCGCCGATGGTCGACGCGCTGACCGTGCCGCCGGGGTTGGAAGCCGCCCTGGGCGCGGTGCTGGGCGAAGAATTGGGCGGGTCCGCCGATCCGACCGCCGCCCGCCACTGGGTCGAATTGCCAGATCTGGCGCCCGCGCCGCTGCCTGGCACGCCACTGGGCGAACTGGTCGCCGGGCCAGTGGCGCTGCGCCGGGCATTGTCCGGCATCGGCTTGGTGGAAACGGATGCGGAGGGCGATGCCAAGCACCCGCAACTCACCGCCGGGCAAACCCTGGTATCGCGGGCCGGCGCGGTCTGGCGCTGGGACGGCTACACCATCCGGGGCGGCACGCCGACCGCGGCAACCGTCCGGCTGCAGCAGCGCAACCGCCTAAACGGTCTGCGCACCAAGTTGGCCGAGGCGAAGGCGAGCGCTGCGGAATCCACGGCTGCCCGCCAGGCTGCAGACCAGGCCGACAAAGCCGCCGCCGCTGCCGATGCCGCCGCCCGCACTGCCCGCCGCGATGCCGAGCAGCGCTGGGAACGCGCCCGCACCGACAGCACCCGCCTCGCCACGCAGTCCGAGGCCGCCGGCGCCAAACTGGCCGCTCTGGACGAACAAATGGCGCGCCTGGCGCCCGAGGCAGCGGAGGCGGACGCTGCCCTGGCCGCCATCCAGGCCGAGCGGGCAAAGCTGCCCGACCTGACAATGCTGCGGCAAACCGTGGACCGTGCCCGCGCCGCCCTCACCACGGCCCGAAGCCGGGACAACGCGGCCGAGGCGGCCCTGCGCGACCGCAACCGCGAGGCTGCCGCCCGCGCCGCTCGGTTGAAGGCCATAGCCGCCGAAATCGCCGACTGGACCCTGCGTGCCTCCGGCGCTGGAGGCCGTGTGGTCGACCTACGCGCCCGCGCCGCCGAAGCCATTGCCGAGCAAGCCCGACTGGAAGACGGCCCGGCCACGGTCGCCACCCGCGCCGCCGAAGTGACGGAGGCGCTGAAGACCGCCGAACTGGAGCACCGCCGCGCCGCCGACACGCTGAATGTGGCTGTCGCTGCCGAAACCAAGGCCGCAACGCTCGCCCGCACCACCGAGGCTGCGCTTTCCACCGCGCGTGAAAACGTCGTCCGGTCCGAAGCCGCCGCCACCCAGGCCGACCACGCCTGGGGCACCGTCGCCGAGCGCATCCTGGAACGGCTGGGTGCCAACCCGGCGCTGCCGCCCCCGCCCGCCGATCTGTCGCAGGAGGCGGAGGAAAAAGCCCGCCGCCGCCTGGAACGCTTGACCCGAGAACGCGAGGAGATGGGCCCGGTCAACCTCCGCGCCTCCATCGAGGCGGAGGAAATGGAAGGCCGCATCGCCGGCATTACCGGTGAAAAGGAGGAACTGGGCACCGCCATCTCCAAACTCCGCGGCTCCATCGGCCACATCAACCGCGAAGGGCGCGAGCGGCTGACCCAGGTGTTCGCCGAGGTCGACCGCCACTTCCAGACACTGTTCGCCCGCATGTTCGGTGGCGGGCGCGCCCATCTGGCCCTGGTCGGATCCGATGACCCGCTGCAGGCCGGGCTGGAAATCTACGCCCAGCCCCCCGGCAAAAAGCTGGCAACGCTCTCCCTGCTGTCAGGCGGCGAACAGGCGCTGACCGCTCTGTCGCTGATCTTCGCGGTGTTCCGCTGCAACCCGGCGCCCGTCTGCGTGCTGGACGAGGTCGACGCCCCGCTGGACGACGCCAATGTCGAGCGGTTCTGTAGCCTGCTGAGCGAAATGGTGAAGGACACCGGCACCCGTTTCCTGGTCGTCACCCACCACCATCTGACGATGGCGCGGATGGACCGGTTGTACGGTGTCACGATGCAAGAGCGCGGCGTGTCCCGCCTGCTCTCGGTCGACCTGGCGCGTGCGTCCGAAATGGTGGAACAGCGAGTGGCGGCGGAGTAACCCGCCGCCCAGGTGCGACACCCAATTGCGATAGCGCGGGTGCTACAGCCCCGGTTTGACGTTCCAGGTGCCCGCCGCATACTCGCCGATCGTCCGGTCGGAGCTGAACCAGCCCATATTGGCCGTGTTGATCACAGCCGAGCGCCACCAGGCCACCGGGTCGCGCCACTTCGCGTCCACCAAGTCCTGCGCCCTGTCGTAGGAGTCGAAATCGGCGCAGACGAAGAACGGGTCGGAATGGATCAACCGATCGGCGAGCGCGGCGTAGCGTTGGGGCTCTTCCGGACTGAATACGCCGCTGCGCATCGCCTCCACCACGTCGCGCAACGCCGGGCAGGCCGCAACGGTGGCGGTTGCGTCGAACCCAGTGCTGGTGCGGCGCGCCTCCACCTCCTCCGTGCTCATCCCGAAGATGAACATGTTGGCGGCGCCGACCCGCTCGCAGATCTCGACGTTGGCGCCGTCCATGGTGCCGATGGTGAGCGCCCCGTTGAGCGCCAGCTTCATATTGCCGGTGCCGCTGGCCTCCATTCCCGCGGTGCTGATCTGCTCCGACAGGTCGGCCGACGGGATCAGTAATTCTGCCAGGCTGACGTTGTAGTTCGGCATGAACACGACCTGCAGCAGCCCCCGAACCGTGGGGTCGCTGTTCACCACCCGCGCCACGTCGTGCGCCAGGCGGATGATCTGCTTGGCCAGGGTGTAGGATGGGGCCGCCTTGCCGGCAAAGAACTTCACCCGCGGACGCCAATCCCGCGTCGGCTGCGCACGGATCGCGTTGTACTGGCTGATCGCGTGCAGGATGTTCAGCAACTGCCGCTTATACTCGTGGATGCGCTTGATCTGAATGTCGAACAGCGCCTCCGGGTCGACGACCAGCCCCAATTGTGCCGCGACCAGCCGCGCCATCGCCTGCTTGCGTGGCACACGTTGCGCCTTGAACGCCGCGCGAAAACCGGCATCCTCCGCATGCGGCATCAGATCGGTCAGCGTCATCGGATCGCGCAGCACACGGTCCCCCAGCGTGTCGACCAACAGCCTGGTCAGCCCCGGGTTGGTTTGGTGCAGCCAGCGGCGGAAGGTGATGCCGTTGGTGCGATTGACGATTCGCCCACCCACCGCGGCGTCCAGATCGCGGAAAATGGTGCGGCGCATCAGGTCGGTATGCAGGGCGGACACGCCGTTGACGGAGTGGCTGCCCAGGAACGCCAAATGCCCCATCCGCACCCGGCGTCCGCTGCCCTCGTCGATCAGGCTCAACCCGGCCAACAGCCGGTCATCTGCGCCGGCAGCGCGCTGCGTGTCCAAATGCCGGGCGTTCAGCAGATAGATGATCTGCATATGCCGGGGCAGCAGCCGCTCTAGCAGCAGCACCGGCCACATCTCCAACGCCTCGGGCAGGAGGGTGTGATTGGTGTAGCTGATGCAGCCCTGGGTGATCCGCCACGCCTCGTCCCACTCCAGTCCATGCACGTCCAACAGCAGGCGCATCAGTTCGGCGATGCCGATGGCGGGGTGGGTGTCGTTCAACTGGATAGCGACGAATTCGGCCAGGTTGCGAACGGTGTCGTGCTCCACCAGGTGGCGGCGTAGCATGTCCTGCAGGCTGGCGGAGGCGAAGAAATACTCCTGCCGCAGCCGCAATTCCTGGCCGGCGGGGCTGTCATCGCCGGGATACAGCACGCGGCTGACGGCTTCGGCCCGTACCCGGTCGGTCAGTGCGCCAACGTGGTCGCCACGGTTGAACGCGTCCAGCGCCAGCGGGTCGGCGGCGCGGGCGGACCACAGCCGCAGCGTGTTGGCATGGTGGCCGCCATAGCCCACCATGGGCGTGTCGAACGCGACGGCGAACAGGGTTTCCCCCGGGTTCCAGGTAAACGCCGTGCGCCCCGCCTCGATCGCGCCGGTGACGCTGCCGCCAAACCCTACGCGATAGGACAGTTCCGGCCGCTGGAACTCCCACGGGTTGCCGGAACTGAGCCAATCCTCCGGGATCTCCTGCTGCCAACCATCGGTAATGGTCTGCCGGAACAACCCGTGGTCGTAGCGAATGCCGTAGCCGAAGGCGGGGATGGCAAGGGTGGCCATGCTCTCCATGAAGCACGCCGCCAGCCGGCCCAGCCCGCCATTGCCGAGGGCGGCATCCGGCTCCAGCGTACGCAGATGGTCGAGGTCGATCCCCTCCAGCGCCAGGGCATTGCGCAACATCTCGACCATGCCCAAATTGCCGGCAGCGTCGAACATCAGCCGGCCGATCAGGAATTCCAGTGAGAAATACGCCACCCGCTTGGCGCCCTGCGCCCGCGCCCGTGCCGCGGACGACGTCCAAACATCGACGATCCGATCCCGGATGGTCAGCGCGGTGGCGGCATACCAATCCCGCTGGCTAGCCCGGCTGGGCGTCTTTCCGATGTTGTAGAGCAGTCGCGCCAGGATTGCGTCGTGCAAGCTTTCGACGGAGTGCTCGGCAGTCGGCTCGGCGGGCACGTCCATACGGGAAGCTCCATGCGGTCACGTCTGGCAGCATGCCATAAATCGCAACCCCGGTCAGGCGGTGATCTCCTTTTCTGCTGCGAGACGCACTATATGATCGGTGCCATTGGAGAATGACGCCCATGAACCGCCTTCGGCTCCCGCTTGCAGCCGTCCTCGCTCTCGCTATCGCGCTGGCTCCCGGCCTCGCCCTCGCAAGGGTCGGCGGGGGCGCGTCGATGGGCAGCCGGGGTGGCAACACCTACTCCGCCCCGCCCTCCACCGGTACCGCACCCTATTCCGCGGCGCCCATGCAGCGCAGCTATACCCCGCGATCCGAACCGTCGATCGGCGCACCGAGCCCTGGCTACTCGCCCGGCTATGGCGGCGGTTTTGGCGGCATGCGCGGCGGCTTTGCCTCCGGCCTGCTGGGCGGCCTCGTTGGCGCTGGCATTGGCGGGATGCTGTTTGGACATGGCATGTTCGGTGGCATCGACGGTGGTGGCAGCATCATCGGCCTGCTGATTCAGTTCGCGCTGATCTTCTTCATCGGCCGTTGGCTGCTGCGGATGTTCTTCAACCGCCAGCCGATGTTCGCCGGGTTCGGCGGCGGCACCAGCGGTGGCACGGGCGCCGGCATGGGGCCACGGCCTGGGATGTTCGGCGGTGGCGGCAGTGCCCGCCCGGCGCCGCCCCCTATCGCGATCAGCCCCGCCGACTATCAGACGTTCGAGCAACTGCTCAAGGGCATGCAGGCGGCATGGAGTGCGGAGGATCTAAACGCCCTGCGCTCCGTCGCGACGCCGGAAATGGCCAGCTATTTCGGCGAGCAATTGGCCGAATTGCGTAGCCGCGGCCTGCGCAATACCGTGACCGATGTGCACCTGGACAAGGGTGACCTGGCGGAGGCCTGGTCCGAGGGTTCGCGGGAATACGCGACCGTTGCGATGAAGTTCTCGATGATCGACGTCACACGCGACGGCCGCGGCCAGATCGTCGACGGCAGCCCGAACGAGCGCCAGTTGGTGACCGAGGTATGGACGTTTGTCCGCAGCCCCGGCGGCCGCTGGATCCTCTCGGCGATCCAGCAGGCGAAGTAAGTAACAACGCTCTCCTCCGCCGCCATGGTGGGGGAGGGCGTTTTTCTACAGACCGATATCGCTGCGGTTGAACCCTTCGGGCCACTGCACTGCTGCCACTGCCGCATAGGCCGCTTGCCGCGCCGTTTCGGCATCCAGACCGGTGCCGACCAGTGTCAGCACCCGCCCGCCGGACGCGACCACCTGTTCCCCCCTCCACGCCGTTCCCGCGTGGAACACCATCGCACCCGGCACCGCCGCCGCATGGTCCAACCCCGCGATGACGCTGCCGGATTCCGGGGCGTTCGGGTAGCCACGCGCCGCCATCACCACGCCGCAAGCGGCTTCCGGCCGAAAGCGCAGGTCGAAATTATCCAGCTCGCCTTGGCACGCGGCCAGCAACGCCGGCAGCAGATCGCTCTGCAGCCGGGCCATCAGCACCTGGCACTCCGGGTCGCCGAAGCGGACGTTGAACTCGATCAGCGACGCCCCATCCTCCGTCAGCATCAGCCCGGCGTAGAGAATCCCACGAAACGGCATGTCCCGGCTGGCCATCTCCGCCAGCACGGGGCGGATGATGCGGTCCATCGCGGGGGCCGGGTCGAAGCCCGGCACGGGGGAGATGGCGCCCATGCCACCGGTATTCGGCCCGGTGTCGCCATCGCCGACCCGCTTGTGGTCGCGCGCGGTGCCCAGGAATACGGCGTTGGCCCCGTCGCATAGCGCGAACAGGCTGACTTCCTCGCCGACCAGGCATTCCTCGATCACGATTGGGCCATGCGGGATGAAGCGGTCGATCGCATCGTCTGCCTCGGCCATGGTCTGTGCCACCACGACACCCTTGCCGGACGCCAGCCCATCCGCTTTCACCACGATGGGCGGGCTGCGGCGGCTGATGAAGTCGTGCGCCTCGCCCGCATCGATGAAGCGTTCCCAGCGGGCGGTCGGCACCCCGGCGGCCTCGGCGATGTCCTTGGTGAACGCCTTGCTGCCCTCCAGCTGCGCCGCGGCGGCGGTCGGGCCGCAGCATTCGATGCCGGCGGCCTCCATCGCGTCGGTGATGCCGGCGACCAGCGGCGCCTCCGGCCCGGGGATCACCAGGTCGATCGCGTTCTCCTGGGCGAAGGTCACCAGGGCGGCGATATCCTCCATCCCGATCGGCACAAGCTCCGCCAGTGGCGCGATGCCGGGATTGCCCGGCGCCACGAACAATTTCTCCATCAACGGCGAGGCGGCCAGCGCCCAGGCGAGCGCGTGTTCCCGTCCGCCCGATCCGATCAGCAGCACGCGCATTCCGAAGCCTCCTTGGTCGTGCGCGGTCCCTAGCATAGGTTCGCTTCATGGACACGCAGAGCCCGACCAACGTTCCCGAATACACCGTCAGCGAGATTGCCGGCGCGGTGAAGCGCACGCTGGAGGGCACGTTCGGCCGGGTGCGGGTGCGCGGCGAGTTGTCGGAGGTGAAGCGCTACGCCTCCGGCCACACCTACCTCTGCCTGAAGGACGAAGGCGGCCTGATCCGCGGCATCGTTTGGAAAACCGCCGCCAGCAAGGTGGGGTTGAAGCCGGAGGATGGGGTCGAGGTGATCGCCACCGGCCGCATCTCCGCCTGGGGCGACAAGAGCCAGTACCAACTCATCATCGAACGCCTGGAATACGCTGGCGCCGGCGCCATGCTGGCGCGAATCGAAGCCCTGCGGGTGAAGCTGGCGGCGGAAGGTCTGTTCGAGCGCAAGCGCGTGCTGCCCTACCTCCCCAATGTCATCGGCGTCGTCACC
>NZ_LMUY01000142.1:66728-67369 GCF_009765685.1 Acidisphaera sp. L21
TGCAGGGGGAGGGGGCGGCCGAGAAGATCGCCGCCGCCATCGCCGGATTCTGCGGCCTGCCTCGGGACGGCGTGCCCCGCCCGGACGTGCTGATCGTCGCCCGCGGCGGCGGCAGCCTGGAAGACCTGATGGCCTTCAACGACGAAGCCGTGGTCCGCGCCGCAGCCTGCTGCAGCATCCCGCTGATCTCCGCCGTGGGCCACGAAACCGACCACACATTGATCGACCTCGCCTCCGACCGTCGCGCGCCTACGCCGACCGCGGCCGCGGAAATGGCCGTGCCGGTGCGGCTGGAATTGCTGGCCGACCTGCAGCATCGCGCCGCCCGCATGGTGGCCGCGGTGGCACGGTTGGGGGCGGAACGGCGGATAATCGTTTCCGCCATGGCCGCCCGTCTGCCGGATGTCGGCTCGTTGGCCGGCGTCGCCCGGCAGCGCCTGGACGACCGCGCCCACCGGTTGGACCTGGCGCTGCCGAACCGCCTGCGTACCGCCGGCCGGGCGGTCGCCGAAAATGCCGTGCGCCTGCGCCTGGCCCTACCCGGCCTCGTCGCCGCCCGTCGCAGCGCCCTGGTCGCGGCCGAACGGCACATGCCTGCGCCCGGCGGTGTCGTCGCGGCAGCCCGGCATCGCGTGGCCGTC
>NZ_LMUY01000112.1:0-3380 GCF_009765685.1 Acidisphaera sp. L21
GCCAACGATGAAAGCGGCCGACCCTGCCCCACGCACCCAACCGTAGCGGAACCGTTGGCCGTTCTGCGAGGATCCGAGCGCTAGGGCATCCGCAATGGGACTGAGCGGCGCCAGGACGGCAGCGTGTGCGACGCTGATCATGAGCAACATGAGCAATCCACGTGCGGGCGCATAGCCAAATGCAACAAGAGCAGATGCCGCTGTGAAACCAGCGAGCACTGTTGTCACCCGCCCGGTCTGGTCCGCCAATCGGCCGCCAAGCGGGCCAGCGAGCAGACGGATTGCCGTTCCGGCCGCAAGGACAATGCCCAACTGGTTTGGTCCAAGGCCATCCTGCTGCATGAGACCCGGTAGGAACGGAGACGCCACGCCAAAGGCGGCGAAGAGCGCCGAGTAGAATATGAGGAAGCGCGGCAGCGGTGACATGTCGGCTCTATCCATTGCGTGGATGCTAAGTGGCAGTTTCTACAAACGTTCCCGTCAGCACTGGAACCCGCCTTATGGTGGCGCTTTCCAGGTGCATGCGAAATCAGGCGCCTTCGGTCACGTTCGTCTTGGTGACCTTGGGACTCGATGCACTCGGCGTCGGCATTATTGCTCCTATCGTTCCAGGTCTCGTGCAGCAGCTTGGTCATCTCTCACCGGATCGGGCAGCGCCTTGGGTCGGTGCTTTATTGGCGGTCTACGCCGCCGTTCAGTTCTTTGCCGCGCCTCTTCTTGGTGGGTTAAGCGATCGTTTCGGGAGGCGTCCCGTCATTCTGGCCTCAGTCTTTGGATTGGGGTGCGACTACGTGCTTCTGGCCTTCTCGCCAAACCTCTGGTGGCTTTTTGCTGGACGCCTCGTCGCGGGCGCCACATCGGCGAATGTGGCGGCGGCGACTGCCTACATAGCCGACGTCTCACCCGAAGGCGACCGGCCTCGCCTCTATGGACTTGTCGGCGCCACCTTTGGCGCAGGCTTTGTCATTGGGCCCGCACTCGGTGGTCTAGCGGGGTCATTCGACCTGCGGCTGCCGTTTGTAATCGCCGCCGGTCTTTCCCTCGCCAATTTCTGCTTCGGGATCTTCGTTCTTCCGGAAAGCCTTGAGGGAAGCAGTCGTCGCGCCTTCGACTGGGCGCGCGTCAATCCCGTGAGGCAGCTACTCTCGGCGGCGAACGACCGCGAACTCGGTCGATTGGCCCTGGCTTGGTCCTGTACCTGGATCGGCCTAGGAGCCGTTCAAAGCAGTCTGGTCCTGTTTACAGGCTTCCGGTTCCACTGGGGCGCAGGTCTGAACGGCCTGGCGCTTGCCGGCGTGGGTTTGTCACAGGCTCTGGTAGAAGGACTTCTCCTACGACATGTCACCGCTCGGTTAGGCGAACGCCGGACAGCGGTGCTGGGCTACAGTGCCGGCGTCGCCGGCTATGGGACGCTTGCTTTGGCCTTCTCGGCATGGATGATGGCGCCGGCGGTCATGCTCGTTGCGCTGGGTGGTCTGGCAACGCCGTCGGTTCGATCCTTAGTGTCGGGGAAGGGCGATACAGACACCCAAGGCGAAATGCAGGGCTTGCTCGCCTCGGTAGAAAGCTTGACGGCAGTCGTCGCGCCCCTGCTGGCGGCAGGGCTGTTTTTCGCGTTTACGTCCAAGCTGCTTCCAGTGACTTTTGCGGGTGCCCCCTTTGTGTTTGCGGCAGCCTTCGCCGCCTTTGGTGTAACGCTCATGCGAAGGCTGTAGATCGGACAGTATGATCCCTTGACCGTACCGTTAGCAGCCCGCGCGCGTTAAACTGAGTGACCAACACCGAAAGGATCTACAAATGCCAAAAGCCGCCATATTCGACGTTGATGGCACGTTGGTCGACTCCGTCGACTTACATGCGAGTGCCTGGCAGGAGGCGTTAGTCAAGTTCGGACACGACGTCAGTTTTGAACAGGCACGCAGCCAAATCGGCAAGGGCGGCGACAAGCTGATCCCGGTATTCCTCTCCGAAGCTGAACAGAGTGACCATGGCGAAGAGATGGAAGAGTGGCGCGGTCAACTCTTCAAGTCGAAGTATCTACCAATGGTTCGGCCGTTCTCAGCGGTGCCAGAGCTCCTTCGTCGCGTCCATGACGCTGGCATGATGGTCGCGGTCGCTTCCTCTGCAAAGAAAACCGAGCTTGATATCTACCTTGAGATCGCAGGTGTTGCTAACTTAGTCGATGTGGCGACGTCTTCCGAAGACGCCGAGCACTCCAAGCCAGCGCCCGATATCTTCCAGGTCGCCTTGAAGAAGCTGAATATGCAAGGAGGCGAGGCAGTCGCCATCGGCGACACACCTTATGATGCAGAAGCCGCGGGCAAAGCTGCCATTAATACCATTGGTATGCTGTGCGGGGGCTTCGCCGAAGCCGACCTCCGTGAGAGCGGCTGTATTGCGGTGTATCCAGGACCGGGTGCGTTGCTATACTGCTTTGGGAAATCGCCACTTGCTAGGTGTCACAAGGCGCCGCTCTTCTGAGAATGCTAAGACATTTAGTGATGCCAGAGGGTCCATCTTCGTCACGTGGCGCACCTGGAGGGATCGGCCTCCGCATTGCCAGTTCAGGCCGTCTGCACCTGAAGCCGATTAGCGAGTTTGGTTTCATGCGAACCGGCTCGTTGCATCTACGAGAGGTCAACACCTGCGCCGCGAAGGGGAGCCGCCTCGCGGCTCACTCCGGGCACCACGGCCTTAGTGAGCGAGCTTTCTAGTGCATCAGCCAGTGCAATGGCCTGCGCAGATGTGAATAGCGTCACCCTTGCTAGGGCCTCGATAAACTTGGTGCGGTCAAAACTTGTCATCAGGATCCTAGCAGGCTGCGGAATAGCTGTGATTTGTACGTGCGCCAGACGTTAGTATCTGAGGCCGATCCAAGCTTTGACTACCCCCATGCCAGGCTTTGAGCATCTCTGTTACGTGTAAGTGACCGTCTTACGAGGCTCATGCGATCTTCAGTCGCAGATTCTGCCGTGCATCCTCGGATGCATCACGTTTGATTCATCGGCGACCCTCAGCCAAGAATGGCCAAAGCCAAGCTTAAGTGCGGCCTGGCTTCGGCACTCGGCTAGAGCAAACGGTTGAAGCGATGCAACCAACGTTTGATGCGGATGGCGACAGGTTTTGGTGAGGGCGCTTTGAGCGAGTTGCGGCCGGAGCTATATGCGCCCTGTGGACTTCAATATCGATCTGAGCGCTAGCGCCAACCTGCTCGGACGCATCGGCAGGAACTTCTTCAACGAAGTTGCTCCTTGTTGTAACAGACCAGGTTTTCGCGGCGTATTCGATGCCGGTGTTAAGGGGGGAGACCTCAAGGTCGCTCTCCAGATTACCGGTCGGTCAACGGGTGTCACCTCGAGCGATAGAACTCCATATTGGCG
>NZ_LMUY01000112.1:3800-3915 GCF_009765685.1 Acidisphaera sp. L21
CGATACAGCATATATCTTGGTAGAATAATCATAGGTTATTTCAGTGGAGCCTGTATTATTATAATGTAAGCGGCCATGCCAAAACGCATTCTCCTTAACTTAAGTAAGTCTGGGC
>NZ_LMUY01000003.1:0-6326 GCF_009765685.1 Acidisphaera sp. L21
GGCGACGCAGCAGGGTAGCCAGCGCCTCCATGTCTGCACCGCCCAATCCGGCGCCCGGCTCGTCCAGCAGCACCACGCGCGCGCCAGGCGCACAGGCGAGCGCGATCGACAGCATTCGCTGCGTGCCGTACGACAATTCCGCCGGCAGCCGGTCGTGCGAACTCGCCTGCACGCCGTATTGCAGCAAATGCGCCCGGGCCTCCGCCTCCAGCCGATGCCGGCCCGCGATTTCCAGCCACGGCGCGAAAACGGAAGTGGCCAGCGATGCACGTCGCCCCTCCCCCAACACGCCCACCATGTTCTGCAACACGGTCATGCCGCCGAAGAACGCATTCTGTTGGAAGGTGCGCCGTAAGCCCATGGCAGGCAGCCGGTTTGGCGCGATGCTGGTGATGTCCTGGCCATCCAGCACCAACCGGCCGGCATGCGGCACCATATTCGTGGCCGCCTGAAAACAAGTGCTTTTGCCCGCCCCATTCGGCCCAATAATGCCCAGGATCTGCCCGGCATACGCGGACCAGGACACATCCTCCAGCGCTTGGAACCCGCCGAAGCGGACGCCAAGCCCTGTCACCTGCAAAACCGCTTGCGCGTCATTTTTCAACGACGAGCTTCCCATCGGTGACGGTGAACACGGCGTAGCTGGATTGCATCTGCCCATTCGCGGCGAAGGCGGCGTCGCCAAAGATCGTGTCCTTGATCGTATGCCCGCGAATGGCCTCCGCCACGGTCTTGCGATCCAGGCTCTTGGTGCTTTCCACCGCCTTCGCCCACACCTGCAACGAGCCACCGCCCAGCGCCATGAACTTGTCCGGCGTCATGTTGAATTGCTTCTGCACCTGCGCCACGAACGTCTTGTTGGCTGGATTGCTGACGAACGGCTCCACGTCGGGAAAATAGATGTCGGCGCTGATCAACCCGTTCGCCGCTGGACCGGCGGCCTCCACCACGCTGGGGCTGACGGTGCCGACCGAGCAAATGATCGGCACACCCACCTTCGCCTGCGCGTATTGCTGCAGAAAGGCTGGCAGCCCGGCGCCTTCATTGGCGTTGATCGAAATCACCGCGTCGGGCTTGGCATCCTTCAGGCTGGTCACCTCGACCCGGAAATCCGTCTGCGCGAACGGGAATTTCTGCGTCGTCACCACCTGATACGGCAGCCCGGCGGATTTGAACCCCGCCTCCAGCCCCTGCTGCGCGCCGTTGCCATAGGCGTCATTCTCCGTCGCGAAGCCGATGCGGCCGGTCTTCATGGTGCGCGCAAGATATTTTACGATCACGTCCGAGTCTTGCGCGTTCGAGCTATTCAGCCGGATCGCCAGCGGATTGGACGCGCTCGCCAGAATGCCGTCCGCCTTCGAGATGGCCGTGATATCCAGCACGCCTGCACGCGCCAGGATGGATTGTTCGGCCAGGGTGACGGGGCTGTTCCAACCCTCGATCACCACGGCCACGCCCATCGACGCGAGTTCGTTCGCCTTGGCCACACCGACCGCCGGGGTGCTTTCATCGTCGCGCACGATCACTTCGATCTGCCGCCCCAGCACCCCACCCTCGGCATTGATCAGGCTCGCCATCGCCTGGATCGCCTGGGTCACTTGCTGGCCTTGCTTGCCCGCGCCGCCGCTCAGCGGAAATATTGCGCCGATCTTGATCGGGTCCGCCGCCTGGGCGGGGGAATACAGGGTGAGCCCGGCGAACACGCAACCCAACAGCACGCGACGCAACATTCTACTTCTCCTTGGACGAGCACGTTTGGGTGCTTCGGTTTATTTCCTCAGGCTAGGCCTTATCTTTATTGACGGCTTGGCAGCTGCCTTCTTATCTACAGCTAACAACAACACGCATAGGAAACGCAATGGCTGGCACGGTCCTGGTTGCAGGCGCACTCGGCATCATCGGACGCGCCACCATGGCCCAGGCGATTGCCGCTGGAAAGGACGCAATCGGCCTGTCCCGCCGCGCCCCGCTGCCGGGCACGCCGGGCCGTTTCGTGTCGGTGGATCTGACGGAGGCTGCGGATTGCCGGGCGAAACTGGCCGACCTCACCGGTATCAGCCACATCGTCTATGCGGCGCTGTTCGAAAAGCCCGATCTCGGCGCTGGCTGGTTGGAGGCAGACCAGATCGCCACCAACCTGGCGATGCTGCGCAATCTGCTGGACGCTGTGGAGCCAGCCAATCCCGACCTGAAGCACATCACCGTGCTGCAGGGCGCGAAGGCCTACGGCGTGCATCTGGGCCAGATTCCTATTCCTGCGCGGGAAAATGCACCCCGGCACATCCATCCGAATTTCTACTGGGCGCAGGAGGATCTGATTCGCGAGCGACAGGCCCGCGCCGGTTGGGCATGGACCATCTTTCGCCCGCAAGTCGTGCTGGGCTTCGCACCCGGCAGTGCGATGAACATGCTGGCCGCGATCGGCGCCTACGCCGCCATCAGCCGCGCGTTGGGTCTGCCCCTGGTATATCCCGGCATCGGCCATCGCATAACCGAGGCGACGGACGTGCGCCTGCTGGCCCGTGCCATCGCCTGGGCTGCGGAGGCGCCAGGTGCCGCGAACGAGACGTTCAACATCACCAATGGCGACGTGTTCGTATGGCAGAACATATGGCTGGTGGTGGCGCGCTGTTTTGACATGGATGTCGGCCTTCCCCACCCGATGCCGCTGGCCATGATCATGCCGGGCAAGGCCGAGGTGTGGGACGCGTTGGTGCGCAACCACGGCCTGGTTGCGAACACGCTGGACGGGCTGGTCGGTAGTTCCTGGCAATTCGCCGATTTCGCCTTCTCCCGCACCCATTCCACCGCGTCGCTGCTCAGCACGATCAAGATCCGCCAGGCCGGCTTCGCAGATTGCATCGACACCGAGGAATCCCTCGGCTGGGAGCTGGCAGAACTGCAGCGTCAACGCGTGTTGCCACCGTAGCCGCTGGTGGCGGCCCTTCGACGATCGGGTCATGCGATGCAACGGATCGGCTGCAACGGTTGAACGCCTCCTTCGGTCGCCGGGCTTACCGCCAGCGTTTCAGCAGGTGAACTGCCTGTTCAAAACCTAGCAGGATTGCTGTATCGAGGAAAGCTGCCTTCATAGGGAAACGATGCCGTCCTTCGAACCTGTCTCCGCCGTGTTGCGCGCCCTCGACTGCCTGGTTGTCGTCAACCGGGTGAAGGAGGCGAGCGTCGCCGATATCTTTCGCCAGACCGGACTCAACCGCCCAACCGTCGTGCGCATGCTGGAAACCTTGATCCACGCCGGATTCGTGGTGCGTCACCCAGCCCGCGCCGTCTACCTGCCGACGGGCCGCACCCTGGAACTCAGTCGCGGCTACCAACGTCACGAGGAAATGGGCCTGGTGGCGGCGCCGATCCTCGCTGCCCTGCATCAACGGTTGCAATGGCCGTCCGACGTGGCCGTGTTCGATGGCGATGCAATGGTGGTGGCGCAGACTAGCCGCAGCGCCGGGCGGCTGCATTTCAACCGCCAGCCCGGCTATCGCGCCCCGTTGCTAGGCAGTTCCATAGGGCTGGCCTATGTCGCGTTCTGCCCCGATGCGGAACGGCAGAGCGGGCTAGCCGCCTTGCGCACCGCGGCGGAGCCATGGAACGCCCCGGCACGTAACCCGGCCGCCCTGCGCCGCCTGGTCGCCAAACTGCGGGAAGACGGCTTTGCCACCATGCACCCCGCCTATTCCGAGGCCGCGTATGACGGCGTTGCCTCCGCCGTCGGCGTGCCGGTGTTGATCGCTGGCGTGGCGGTGGGCAGCCTGAACGTCATGTATCTGCGCGACGCGATGGACGAGCCGACCGCGATCGGCCGGTTCGCCGCACCTTTGGTGCAGGCCGCTGCCGAAATTGCCGATGCGTTGAGCGCCGCCCGGCGAATGAGCCGAAGCCCCGGCACGATTCACTCGTAGGGCCGGTCGGTCCACCAGGGGAAGAAGGCTGGCATGTCGGTCGACACCTTGCCCGGGAAATCCGCCGGCCGCTTTTCCAGGAAAGACGCCACGCCCTCCTTCACGTCGCCGCCCCGCCCTTGGGCGAACACACCGCGGCTGTCGATCTTATGCGCCTCCATCGGGTGGCTGGCCCCCAGCATCCGCCACATCATCTGGCGGCTGAGCGCGACGGCCACCGGAGATGTGTTGGCCGCAATCTCCTCCGCCAATGCCCGCGCCGCCGGCAGCAGATCTGCCGGTTTGTGGACGCTGCGCACCAGCCCGGCCTCCATCGCCTCCGCGGCGGAGAAGACGCGGCCGGTCGCGACCCATTCCATCGCGCGGGATATGCCGACCATGCGGGGGAGGAACCAACTGGAACACGCCTCCGGCACCAGGCCGCGCCGGGCGAAGACGAACCCGAACTTCGCATCCTCCGACGCGAGGCGGATGTCCATCGGCAGTTGCATCGTGGCGCCCACGCCAACGGCCGCACCGTTCACCGCTGCGATCACCGGTTTCAGGCATTCGAAGATCCGCAGCGTCAGCAACCCGCCGGAATCCCGCACGGCCTCGTTGCTCCAATCCACCGAGCCATCCGCATTGATGGCGCCGGCGCGATCGGAGTAGTCGAACCGCTTGGCCCCCTCCGCCAAATCTGCCCCGGCGCAGAAGCCTCGCCCGGCGCCGGTAACGATGATCGCGCGCACGGCATCGTCGGCATCGGCATGATCGAACGCGTCGATCAGCTCGGCCCGCATCTGTGTGTTGAATGCGTTCAGCCGGTCCGCTCGGTTGAGCGTAATCGTCAGGACGTGACGGTCGATTTCATAGAGGATGGTGTCGTAGGTCACGGCGCTGCCTTCACGATCAATCCATCGACCGCCGTGATGCGCGACCCGGCGCAGATCAGCGGGTTGATGTCCATCTCCGCCACTACGCCGCCCGCATCGGCGATCAGTTCGGAGGCGCGGCAGACGATGTCGGCCAATTTGTCCAAATCGACCGGTTCCGATCCGCGAAACCCCGTCAGCAAGGCCGCACCCTTCAGGCCACGCAACATCGCCAATGCTTCGCCGTGCTGCACCGGCGCCAGGGCCAGGGCAGCGTCCTTCAGCAATTCGACGAACACGCCCCCCAGCCCGACCACGATCAACGGACCGAATTGCGGGTCGGTTCGGCCGCCGATCAGCACCTCGACACCCTTTGGCAGCATCGGCTGAACCAACACGCCGTTGATGTGCGGCGCCGGCTGCACCTTGGCCGCTGCCGCAAGGACTTCGTGGCACGCGGTGCGCACAGCTGCGGCATCCGATAGGTTCAGCCTTACGACCCCAGCCTCCGTCTTATGCAGGATGTCGGGGCTTTCGACCTTCAGCACCACTGGAAAACCAAGCGCCTCTGCTGTGCTGGCCGCTTCGTCTGGCGTTTGCACCAGGCGGTCCTCCACCACGGGGATGCCATAAAGCGCCATCACTCGTTTGGCCTCGCTCTCCGTCAAAGCCTGCGCGGGCGCGGCCTCCAACAGCGCGCGCGCCTGGGCGGCCAAGCCTGGGCCGGTGACGCGCGCCGCCGGGTCACGCGGTGCCTGCCGGGCCAGTGCGTCGCGGCGTTGCCAGGCAGCCAGCGTGGCGAAACACCGGTCGGTGGAGTGGAAGAGTGCCAGATGCGGATCTTCCTCCGTCTCGCGCGAACCTGGCCCACCCAGCCATTCCGGCGCCCACAGGCTACAGACGATCTTGTCGTGCTTGGCCGCGCAGGCACTGAACACCGCCAGCCGCGATGTGGCGGACGCATAGGCGTAGGCGTGCGACGTCACCAACGCCGCGAACGCCGGGTCGGCCAACAGCGCATCGGTGCAGGCGAGCAAGGCGCCGGGATCGGTGAGCACCTGGGCCGTCACGTCGCACGGGTTTCGCGGGGAGCCGAATTCCGGCACCCGCTCCGCCAACACGCCGGCGGCGAACGGGCCGGGCTGCGGCAGCGGAACACCGTGCAATTCCGCCTTGTCCGCCGCCATGATGGTAGCGCCCCCGCTGGTGGCGATCATCGCCACACCCGTGGTGGATGGGCGCGGCGCCTTCGCGAAGAAGGCAGCGGTTTCCACCACCGCCTCCAACTTGTCCACCTGCACCACGCCGGCCCGGGCAAACGCGGCAGCATACGCCTCGTTCGACCCGGCAAGCGACCCGGTATGCGACATCGCCGCCTGCGCGCCCGCTTTGCCCGTGGCCATCTTGTACAGGATCAGCGGCTTGCCCGCCTGCCACGCGATCTCCGCCGCGCGGATCATGCGGCCAGGATCGGCCATGCCCTCGAACACGCAAGCAATGGCGCGGCAGGCCGGCTCCTCCGCCAGCGCGGCAACATAATCCGCCACATCCACGT
>NZ_LMUY01000003.1:6430-14277 GCF_009765685.1 Acidisphaera sp. L21
GCTCGACCGCCTGCGCCAGGGAAAAGCCGAGCGACCCGGATTGGCTGATGATCCCGATGGCATGCGGCAGCAAAGCCCGCCGATCCGGCATGGCGGAGAACGTCAGCCCGGCGCCCACGGCATAGTTGACGATGCCGATCGTGTTAGGCCCCACCAAACGCATGCCGCTGCGCCGGGCGATCGCCGTCAGGCGCTGCTGCTCGGCCGCCCGTTCCGGCCGTGCCGTTTCCACGTAGCCGGAGGCCACGACGATCGCGCCGCCGACACCGAGATCGGCGCATTGGCTGACGATCGGCTCCACCGCCTCCCGTCCGACCGCGATAAAGACGCAATCCGGCACCTCCGGCAACGAGGCGACATCCGGATAGCAGGGCTTGCCCTCGATCTGCTGATAGCGGGCGTTGACCAGGTAGACCGGGCCATCGAAGCTCGCCAAATTCTCCATCGCGCGGTTGCCGAAGGACCCCTTGCGTTCCGACGCGCCGATAATGGCGACGCTGCGCGGGCTCATCAGCCGCGCCATTTCGGCCCTGGTATAGGGGATAGGACGACCGGTCACAGGGCGGCGACCCTGCAGCCGCTTTCGGCGACGGTGCGGAAGGCGTGTTCGCCGGGCACGGTCGCCAGCGGCTTGAAGATGTCCCACTCGCTCTTGGATTCCGCGGGGGATTTCACCTGCATCAGATACATGTCGTGCACCATCCGACCGTTCGGCAGAACCTTGCCGCCGCGGGCAAACATGTCGTCCACCGGCATCGCCTGCATCGCCCGGGCCACGACAACCGCATCCGTGGTGCCGGATTTCTCCACCGCCTTCAGGTAGTGCAGCGCCTGGCTGTAGGCGCCGGCCTGCAGCATCGTCGGCATGTGGCCGACCCGGGGCAAAAATCGTTTGGAGAAGGCGCGGGTTTCGTCATTGCGATCCCAGTAGAACGCCGTCGTCAGGATCAGCCCCTGCCCAGCGTCCAGCCCCAGGCTACGAATATCGGTTTCCTGGATCACCAGCCCGGCCATCCGCTCGCCCTTCCGGGTGACACCGAATTCGGCCGCCTGTTTCATGGTGGCGATCATGTCCAGCCCACCATTGGCCAGGCAGATCACATCCGCCTTGGCCGACTGTGCCTCCAGCAAATAGGTGGAGTAATCCGGCGTGCCCATCGCCGCACGCACCAGCCCGACGATCTTGCCGCCCCGCGCCTTCACCACGGCGGAGGCATCGGCCACCAGCGACTCACCGAACGCATTATCTGCGGCAATGAAATACCAAGTCTTCGCCCCCTGGTCGAACAGCGCATTCCCCGTGCTGTTGGCCATGGCGTAGGAATCGTACACCCATTGCGTGGTGAACGGCGAACACGCCTTGCCGCTGATGTCCGAACTCGCAGCGCTGGAAATCAGCAGCGTTTTGCGCTTCTCCGCCGACAGCCCCATCAGCGCGAAGGCGATGTTGGACGTCGGCACGTCGGCAATCGCGTCCACCCCATCCGTGTCCCACCATTGCCGGCCGATGGACAGTGCGACGTCGGGTTTGTTCAGCCCGTCGGCGAACACCATCTCGATCGGGCGGCCCAGCGCCTTGCCGCCGAAATCCTCTATCGCCATGCGCGTCGCCTCGACGCTGCCCTTCCCGGCGACGTCGGCATACGAAGACGAGAGGTCGCTGAGCACGCCGATCTTGACCGCTTTGTCCGCCGCGCGTGCCCGGCGTCCACGCAGCAGCACCGGCGCCATGGCCGCCGCCGGTAAAAAAGCCCTACGCGTGATGTTGGACATCCGCTGCACTCCCCCAACCCCGAGCGGTTGCCCCGCTTTCGCCGTTTCACTGCGTGAAATCAACGTTCACAGTATTCGCTGCCGGGCGCGGCTTGTAAAGCCGCTTGGGTGTCGGGCTTATGCGGCGGAGCGGCGTACGATCAGGTCGGAGCGTTCGAACACCGCGGGCAGCAGTTCCGTGCCTAGGCCGGGCCCTTCCATCGGCAGCACATAACCGTCCTTGATGACCGGCATGGTAGTGACGAGTTCATTGTACCAGCCGGTATAGAATGCGCGTACGCTTTCCTGGATGAGCGTGTTTGGCTGGCTGAACGAGGCATGGATGCCGGCGATAAACCCGACCGGGCCGATACAATCATGCGGCGCGAAGGGACGGTGATACGTCTCGGCCATCGCGGCGATCTTGCGCCCCTCCGTCAACCCGCCGGTCCAGCAGAGGTCGGCCATCACCACATGCATGGCGTCCCGGTCCAGCATCTCCTTGTAAGGGAAGCGGCTGCCCAGCGTCTCACTGGCACAAACCCACACGTCGGTGGACCGTGCATATTCCGCCAGTGCCTGGGGGGAATTCATGCGGATCGGGTCTTCGTACCAGGTAGGATTATACGGCTCCAACCACCGGGCGATCTTCTTGGCCATGGGCAGGTTCCACAGCGAGTGAAACTCAACCATGATTTCCATTTTGTCACCGACGGCCTTGCGGATCTTCTCGAACGGTTCGATCGCGGCCTTCAACTGGGTCGGCGTGATGGACATTCCGTCATTTTCGATGGCTGCCGGGTCGAACGGCCAGATCTTCATCGCGGTGATGCCGGATTCAAGCAGGCTCTCCGCCACGGCATCGGCACGCGTCATGAACCCGGTCAGATCTTCGTAGGGCCCACCTATGTCGCTGCGATTCCAGTTCGACACGGGCTTGATATTGTTGGACCGAACGTAGCCGTAGCCGGCGCAGGTGTTGTACACTCGCTGCTTCGGCCGGCACAGGCCGCCCAGCATCTGGTGCACCGGCTGGTTACAAACCTTGCCGAACACATCCCACAACGCGATATCGACGGCGGAGGCGGACCGGTATTCCGCGCCGGTGCTGGACTGCGCCATCGGCAGGTTCAGCATTTCGCGATGCAGCGCCTCGATATGCAGTGGATTGCGGCCTAGCAGGCGGCCGGCCAGCGTGTCGTGAATATGCGCCTCCACAGCGCCCGCGCCGTAAAAGGTTTCACCCAGGCCGATGAAGCCGGCATCGGTGTGGACGCGCACCCATATGACGTTGGCGAACTCCTGCGTCCGCAGTGTCTCGATCGCGGTAATTTTCATCGGTCCCTCCCCTAGTGGCGCAAGAATAAGCCGTCCGGTGAAATATCACAATCCGATTTCCCTTTTGCGGTGCTTCCACATCGCATAGTTTTGACGCGGGGATGGAGCTGTCAGAGATACGATGACGAAACAGCCGAAGCTGGGGCCGCGCCCGGTGGCCGAACGGGCCGCTGCCGCCACAAGCCGCGTGAACCTGTCCGACGTCGCCTATGATCGGTTGGAGGAACTCATCGTGACCTGTGCACTGCGCCCTGGTCTGTTCCTCTCCATCCAGGATTTGCAGGACCATACCGGGGTTGGCCGCACGCCAATCCACCAGGCCGTCAGCCGCCTGGCGTCCGACACGCTCATCATCATCCGGCCGCGGCACGGGTTGCAGATCGCCCCCGTGGAGCTGCCGCGGGAACGTACCTTGTTGCGGCTACGGCGCGATATGGAACGATTTGTCGTGCGCCTGGCAACCGAACGGGCCAGCGCCGCGCAGCGGGCTCAGTTGGCGCAGATTGCCGCCACGCTGCGTCGCCGGGCGGATCGGATGCCAATCGGGGAGTTCAACCAATTCGACCGGCAGATCGACCACCTGCTGATTGCCGCAACGGGGGAGGCGTTCCTGGAACACACGTTGCGCCCCCTGCACACGATCTTTCGTCGCATCGGCTGGATCTATCATCGCTGGGTGCGCCCCACCGAGGGGTTTGCCCGCACGCGGGAATGCCATTTGGCGATTTTGGATGCCGTCGTCGCCAAGCGCATGACCGAGGCCGTCACCGCGTCCGACCGGCTCATCACCTTCAGCGATAGCATGTTCGACGTGCTGGGCCGCGGGATCGAGCCGTCATTGCTCGACTGCAACCTGGAAATGCGGGCGGCGGGTTAGGCGGGCGCACCCAGATTTGCCTGCGTCCGCTGGGCGCGGTCGCGAATCACATCCCACTGCCCGGCCGCGATCTCTGCCGCCGGGGTCAGCCACGAGCCGCCAACGGCCACCACGTTCGGCTGCACCAACCACTCGGCGGCATTATCCTCGGTCACGCCGCCAGTTGGACAGAAGCGGGCCTGTGGAAACGGGCCGGCCAGCGCCTTCAATCCCGGAATGCCGCCGGCGGACGTGGCGGGGAAAAACTTCGCGGTGTCGAAGCCGCGCGCCATAGCCTCCATCAGCTCCGACGCCGTCGCGATGCCGGGCAGGAACGGAATGCTGGCGCCAGCCGCCGCATCCAGCAGGGCGGGTGTGGCACCAGGGCTGAGCGCGAATTGCGCGCCGATATCGATCGCGCGCTTCAGATCATCTGGCGTCAGCACGGTGCCGATGCCCACCACGGCGCCCGGCACCTCGCGGATGATCGCCTGCGCGCCAGCCAGCCCGGCCTCCGTCCGCAGCGTAATCTCCAGCAGACGGATGCCGCCCTCTACCAGCGCCCGCGCCAGCGGCACGGCATCCACCAGCCGGTGGATGGTGATGACGGGGACGACGCGCCCGATGGCAAGCAAGGCGGCAAGTTGGTCTTTGCGGGTCATGCCAAAAACTCCTGCATGGCGGACCGGGGAATGATCGCGCCGGGGTGGCCGACCACGACGCCCGCCAGGGCGTGGCCGGCGCTGGCCGCGGCAGCAGGCGTGGCACCGTGCAGCCGGGCGGCCAGGTAGGCGGCGGCGAAGCTGTCCCCGGCGGCTGTCGTATCCACCACGCGATCGACGGGGGCGGCGCGGGACCCGTCCTCACCATTGCTATGAAACAGCCGGGTTGCGGGATGCAGCTGTTTCAGCACGATTTCCGTGTCGGCGGTATGCCGCAACAGAGCCGCCTCCCCATCCTCGTCATACAGCAGTGCCAGATCCTCGACCGAGGCTATGACGATATCGGCGGCGCGGAACATCCGCTCGTAAAGCTGCCGGGCGACCGTTCGGTCTGGCCAGCCGCGGGGCCGGAAATTGGTGTCGAACACGATACGCGCGCCGCGCTTGCTGGCATCCGCCAAAGCCTGGAACAACGCAGCACGAGCATGCTCGTCGTAGATCGAAAGCGTGATTCCCGACAGGTAAAGCACGTCGAAGACATCCAGGCTTCGCGGGTCCAGATGGTCGAACAGCCCCCGGGCCGCGGCACTGTCTCGCCAGTATAGGAAGCGCCGTTCACCGTTTGCGTCGGTCTGGATGATGTAGAGGCCAGGGAGGCGACCGGGGAGCTGTTGCACCAGCCCGGTGCCGATCCCTTCCTCGCGCCACCGGGTCAGCATCTCGTCGCTCCACCCGTCATCGCCCAGCGCGGTCACGTAGTCGACCGCCATGCCGAGCCGGGCCAGGTATAGGGCGGTGTTCAGCGTATCACCGCCCCATCCCCGTTGCAGCGTCCCGTCCGGCATTTCCCGCAATTCCACCATGCACTCGCCAATGCAGGCGATACGGGACGTCATGATCAGTCGTGCTCGTAGCCGTAGATTTCCGGCAGGATGAAGATCGCGGACAGCAACCCGATCAACGGGAAGATCGCCACCAGAAGCGTCGCCGTCGCCTGCCCCACCGCCGCGAATAGCGACGGGAACAGGAAGATCGCCAGGAAGGATGGCAGCTTGACGAACATGTAGGCGAAGCCGCTGGCGGTGCCGCGATACTCCGGCTTGGCCACCACGGTCGGGATCGTCATGCAGTTCGACGCATCCCAGTAATGGCCCCACAGCATGGCTGCTGCAGCGAAGGGGAGGATGATCGTCGCGCCCGTATACAGCGCCCCGGCGGCCACGATCAGCGAGACCAACACGATCGCGAACCCGGCGATGCTGATCCCGCGTTGCCCGATCTTCGGCGTCAGCAGCGGGCCAACCCAGCCGGCCACGGCGGCAACGCAGTAGAGCGCCATCGTCACCAAATCGATGCCCAGCAGCGACGACACGCCAACCATGACGAACAATACCGGCAGGTAGAACGCGAAGGTCGAAAACTCACTTCCCTGGCAGAAGCACGCGATCCAGCCATACAGCGTGGCGCGCCAGCGGATCGGGTCCTTGCGGATGTCGGCCAGAAAGGCGCTTGGCCGGGGCTTCGGCACGACGATGTCCTCGTTCGGCAGCATGTCGAGATCATCGTTGTACATCTTGCGTGCGGTGGCCTTGGCCTCGCGGAACCGGCCATGCCGGATCAACCATACCGCGGTTTCCGGCAGGTCGTGCCGCATCAGCAGGATGACCAGCGCAGGCACCGCACCCAGGCCCAGCGTCACCCGCCAGATCATCTCGTGGTCCAAATTGGCCGCGATGAAGACGGCGATCACCGCCAGGGTGGCGACTTCACCCACCGCGAACATGAACTGCCAGCGGTTGCCCATCACCTCGCGCTTGCCCTTGGGCATCGACTCCATGATGTAGGTGTAGCCGTTGGAGATGTCGCTTCCCAATGGCACGCCCAGCAGGAAGCGCACCACGACCAGCCAGCCGACGCTGGTGACGAAGGCCTGTAGCAGCGCCAGCACGATGAACATGATCATCGTCGACAGGAACATGATCCGCCGCCCGATCTTGTCCGACAGCCAGCCGCCCAGCAGCGCGCCAACCAATGCGCCGCCCTGCGTCCCGGCCGCGGCCAAGCCCAGCAGCAGCGGGTCGGGATGATACTGGTCGCGGATGAACACCAGGACGAAGGCGATGGAATAAAGGTCCCAGGCCTCCACCAGGATGGAGGACATCATCAGCCAGCCGACGCGATTACCCTTGGGATTGTAGTGCGTAACCAGGTGGCGAACGGCGCCATCCATGGCTGATTGTTGCGACATCGCGATCGACACGCCGTATCCTCCACCCGAACTGTTATTGAGCCAGGCGCTTATTGCGCCAACGCATCAGAGCACGTTAAATCTTTCGTGATATTTCACGAGTGTCAAGGCCCGGGCAGACGATTTGTTGGTGCGCCTAGCGCTGGCACACGCGGGTACGTCGTCACTCGGTGGTTTCGCACCCGGCGCACATCTGACAACATAAGGCGATGACGACAAGGCTAAACCGAACACGCAAAGCCATGCTGCGATGCATCATTTTTCTGGCGCGCCGGCCAAGTTGCCAACCCTAGAAGGACCATCATGCCGTCAATGTTCGATTTGACCGGCCGCACCGCGTTGGTGACCGGCTCGTCCCGTGGCCTGGGCCGTGCCATGGCGGAGGGGTTTGCCGCGTCCGGCGCGGCCGTGGTGCTGAACGGCTCCGACGAAGCTCGCCTGGCCAGTGCGGTGGCGGAGATGATGGCAGCCGGCCACACCGTCCACGCGGCGCAGTTCAACGTGACGGATGAAGCCGCCGTGGTCGCCGCGTTCGAGGCGCTGGATGCGAAGGGCATCGCGGTCGATATCCTGGTCAACAATGCCGGCATCCAGTTCCGCAAGCCGATGATCGAGCTGGAGACGGCGGATTGGCGCCGGGTGATCGACACGAACCTCACCAGCGCCTTCGTCATCGGGCGGGAAGCTGCGCGACGCATGATCCCACGCGGCCGGGGCAAGATCATCAATATCGGGTCGCTCACCAGCGAACTGGCCCGCGCCACCGTTGCCCCCTACACCGTGGCCAAAGGCGGCATCAAAATGCTGACCCGGGCGATGGCGGCCGAATGGGCGAAGGATGGCCTGCAGGCCAATGCCATCGGCCCCGGCTATATGCTGACGGAGATGAACACCGCATTGGTCGAAAACCCGGCCTTCGACGCCTGGGTAAAGGGTCGCACGCCCGCCGGGCGCTGGGGCCGCCCGGACGAGTTGATCGGCACGGCGGTCT
>NZ_LMUY01000003.1:14309-32930 GCF_009765685.1 Acidisphaera sp. L21
GGTGATCCACGCCGCCAAAGATTTGCGGGTGGAGGAAGTGCCCGCAATCTCCCCCGGGCCAGGGGAGGTGCGCGTCGGCATCCAGGCCGGCGGCATCTGCGGCTCGGACATGCATTATTACAGCCATGGCGGCTTCGGCACCGTGCGCGTCAAGCAGCCGATGGTGCTGGGGCACGAGATCGCTGGCACGGTGCTGGAGGTGGGCAGCGGCGTCACCAACGTCAAACCTGGCACCCGGGTCGCGGTGAACCCCAGCCGGCCGTGCGGGCATTGCAAATACTGCCTCGAGGGCAATCGCCATCAGTGCCTGGAAATGCACTTCATGGGCAGCGCCATGCGCTTCCCGCACGCCCAGGGCGGGTTCCGCCAAAGCCTCACCTTCGCCGCGGCGCAAGCCATTCCCATCGCCGACGGCATGACCATGGGCGAAGCCGCCTTTGCCGAGCCGCTGGCCGTGTGCCTGCACGCCGCCAGCCACGCCGGGCCGTTGCAGGGCAAGCGCGTACTCGTCACAGGGCTGGGCCCGATCGGAATGCTGTGCCTGCTGGTCGCCCGGCATGGCGGTGCTGCGGAGGTGATCGCCACCGACGTCGCCGACTACCCTCTCTCGGTCGCCCGGCAGGTCGGCGCCAACAGCGCCATCAACATCTTGGCCGAGCCGGATGCACTCACACCCTACAAGGCGGACAAGGGCACCTTCGACGTGCTGTTCGAGGCATCCGGCAACGAGGCGGCCCTGGTCGGCGCGTTGGAGTCGATGCGACCCGGCGGCATCGTGGTGCAGGTTGGCCTGGGCGGCGACATGAAGCTGCCGATCAACCTGATCGTGGCGCGCGAGATCCAACTCCGCGGCACCTTCCGCTTCGATCGGGAGTTCGCGCTGGCGGTGGAACTGATGGGCAGTGGCGCGATCGACGTCAAACCGCTGCTATCGCGCACCGTGCCGTTCCAGAACGCGACGGAGGCCTTCGCCCTGGCACAGGATCGGTCGAAAGCCGTGAAGGTGCAGTTGGCGTTCTAGGCGAGTGGGGCGGGTTTGATCCCGCCCCCGTAGCACTCAGTCCTTGTAGGACGGGTCGACCTTGTCCAGCTTGCGCAGCAGCGCGGGCCAGGCGGACACCACCTTGATCTCACCCGGCTTGCGCTCCCGGCGGGACGACATCTTTTCGTAGGTCTTCTCCGACACTTCGGTCGGCGGGAAGCGCAGCTTGGTGTTGGCGGACAGCGCCATCACCTGCGTCTGGCACGACCGCTCCATCCGCCACAGCAGGTTGAACGCCTCCCCCACCGACTGGCCGCACACCAGCAGGCCGTGGTTGCGCAGGATCATCGCGTTTTCCATGCCGAGGTCGGCGACCAGGCGTTCGCGCTCGCCCTCGTCATCGGCGATGCCTTCGAAATCGTGGTAGGCGACGTGCAGGAAGCGCATCGTCGTCTGCGCGATCGGCAGCAGGCCGCATTCCATCGCGGACACCGCCATGCCGGCCTGCGTATGGGTGTGGGCCACACAATCCACGTCATGCCGGGCAGCGTGGATAGCGCTGTGGATCACGAACCCGGCGCGGTTGACGCCATACTCCGTGGCGTTGAACAGGATGTTGCCGTCCAGATCGATCTTTAGCAGGCTGGAGGCAGTGATCTCCTCATACAGCATGCCGTATGGGTTGATCAGGAAATGCCCCTCCTCGCCGGGCGCCCGGCAGGAGATGTGGTTGGCGGTCATTTCCGTCATGCCGTACATCTCGGTCAGCCGGTAGGCGGCGGCTAGCTGCACGCGGGCCTCCCACTCGGCGGGGCTCACGCTCTCGCGAACCGACTTGACGATCTTGAGGGCCGGGGTTTGCAAGGCCGGGGTTTGCAGGGCTGCGCTCATGGGTGCTTTGCTCCTTCTGAACTTACGCTGATGTTGCAGCGACGCTACGCTCGGATCTTCATTCTGTCACCCACGAACCAATTCAATGTCTGGAGATGCGGCCTATGACCGATTGGAAGCATGACGGCGTCCGGGTGATCCCGGGGGACCAGTTGGATGTGAACACGGCCCAAACCAAGGGCATGAACCGCGCCGCCGCCATCAACTTCGCCCGCGTCGGCGCGCAGAAGCTTTGGGCGGGCACGGTGCATATCCATCCCGACGCCAAGACCGGCGCGCATCATCATGGCGAGTTGGAGAGCGTGATCTTCGTCGTGAAAGGCCGCGCCCGTATGCGCTGGGGCGAGGCGCTGGAGTTCACGGCCGAGGCCGGACCCGGCGATTTCATCTTCGTGCCCCCCTTCGTGCCCCACCAGGAGATCAATGCCAGCCCAGATGAGGTGCTGGAATGCGTGTTGGTGCGCAGCGATAACGAGGCCGTGGTGGTGAATCTGGACATCGCGCCGGTGGAGACGCCGCAGACGGTGCCGTGGATCGACCCGATCCATAAGGCCTAGCGCCCGAGCGGCTGGCACGCACATTGCCTGCCCCGGCGTTGCGACCATCGCGCTGCCTGTAGGAGAATGAAGTTGCCAGCCGCCCGTAAGATGCCCCTGGTCGCCTATCTGAAGGCCGGGCCGACCGCCAGCTATGCCAGCGCGTGGCGCTACCCCGGTGCCCCGCTGGACGACATCTGGACGCCGGAGCGGTACGAGGGCCTGGCCCGGGCGCTGGAATACGCCAAGTTCGACGCCGGGTTTTTCGCCGACAGCCAGGGCGTCACCGACATCTACAAGAACAGCTACGACGACTATCTCGGCCGAGGCGGCCAAATGAGCCTGATCGACCCGATGATCGTGCTGCCGCTGATGGCCCGGGTCACGAAACATTTGGGCCTCGCCAGCACGTTATCCACCACCTTTAATGAACCGTATCAGCTCGCCCGCCGCATTGGCTCGCTGGACCTGATCAGCGGCGGCCGGGCCGCCTGGAACGTCGTGACCTCCGCCACCGACTACGAAGCGCGTAACCACGGCCTACAAAACCTGCCCCCCAAAGAAGAACGCTACGACCGGGCAGACGAGGTGCTGGAGGCGTGCTTCGCCCTGTGGGATTGCTGGGACGAGGACGCCGTGGTGTTCGACCGGGAAAGCGGTGTGTTCGTCGACACGTCCAAGGTGCGGTACGCGAATTATTCAGGGCGTTACGTGCAGGTCCGCGGCCCGATGACGATTCCGCGCACGCCGCAAGGCCGCCCGGTGATCATGCAGGCCGGCGCCTCCCCACGCGGACGGGAATTTGCGGCGCGCTGGGCGGAACTGGTGTTCTGCTCGCACGCCACCAAGGAGGACGCCATCGCCTACAGGGACGATATCCTCGCCCGCGTTGCGGCGCTCGGGCGCAAGCCGGAGGAATGCCGGATCCTGCCATCCTTCTCCGTCGTGGTGGGAGAAACCGAGTCCATCGCGCGGGAAAAGGCCGAATATCTGGACTCACGGCTTGACCCCGAACTGGTGCTCGCGTCCAGCTCAGGCCTATTGGGCGTCGACCTCAGCCGGGTGGAAACCGCCGAGCAGGCGGAGGCGGAGGCGGGCAACCAGGGGATCGCCGGGTCACGCGACCGGATGAGCCAGGTGGCGAAGGCGCAGGGCATCAGCTTCGGCCAGGCCGTGCGCAAGGCGCGCAAGCTGTTCCACGGCACGCCGAAGATGATCGCCGACCACATGGAGGACTGGTTCCGCAGCGGCGCCTGCGACGGCTTCGTGTTGCCACCTACGGTCTTCCCCGGCACCTACGAGGAATTCGGCCGCATGGTGGTGCCGGAACTGCAGCGCCGAGGCATCTTCCGCCGCGAATACGCCGGCAAAACCCTGCGGGACAATATCAGGAACCCTGGCTAAGTTCTTGCAAGGCCTCGATCGAAATGTGGCAGCGGATCTGGTGTCCATCACCCAGATCCCGCCATGGCGGCGCCTGTTCCAGACAAACCTGCCCAAGCTGGCGGTGGCAGCGCAGGGCAAAGCGGCAGCCCTCTCCCGGGTGCACCGCGCCGGGCTCGCCAGGCAGGCGCAGACGGTCCCTGGCGCGGCGGCCGATGACGGGCACGGCGGACAGCAGGGCCTGGGTATAGGGGTGGAATGGCGGGTGCAGCACGATCGCGGCCGGCCCCACCTCCATCAGCGCGCCGCCATACATCACGGCCACACGATCAGCGACATGGGCGATGACACTGATGTCGTGGCTGACGAACAAAAGCGCCAGGCCGAGCGATTGCCGCAACTCCGCCAGCAGATTCAGCACCGCGGCCTGAACCGACACGTCTAACGCGGACACTGCCTCGTCGCACACGATGAACTCCGGCCGGCTGGCGAGCGCGCGGGCAATGCCGACGCGTTGCTTCTCACCGCCCGATAGCTGGTGCGGGTAACGGCTGGCATAACTGGCGGGTAGGCGCACCAGCTCCAGCAACCTTGCGATCTCGGTCCGGGCTGCCGCTCCCCGGGCGATGCCGAAATGCTCCAGCGGCCGGCGAAGGATGGTGCCGACGGTTTGGCGAGGGTTTAATGCAGTATCAGGATTCTGGAAGACGATCTGGGCACGGCGACGGAAGCTGCGTGTCGGATCGTTGGGGATCGCCTCGCCGCCAAACGCCAGCGAGCCTGCGTGGGACGCAATAAGACGCAACAACAGCCGGCCGAGCGTCGACTTTCCGCAACCGGATTCGCCAACCAGGCCAAGCACCTCACCCGGCGCGATGGTCAGCGACACCGCGTCCACGGCCTGCACCGCCCCGAACCGCCGGCTCAGACCCTCCGCCACCAGCAAGGCGCCGTCACGCACGGGTGGTGGCGGCAACGGCGCAGGCGCGGGCCAACTGGCGCCCTCCAGGGCAACGGCGCGGTGGCAGCGGACGAGGTGGTCGGCGCCGGTCAGCATCTGCGGTGCCTCGCACCCGGCGGCGGCGAAGGCGCAGCGGGGCTGGAAGTTGCAGCCCGCCACCGGTGCGGTCAGGTCGGGCAAATTGCCAGGGATAGGTGACAGCAGCCCGGTCTCGTCCGGCCGCGGCAAGGCGGCCAGCAGCCCGCGCGTATAAGGATGGCGGGATCGGCCGAGCACGCCGGGCACCGGCCCGTCCTCCACCACCCGGCCCGCATACAGCACCGCCGCGCGGTCGCACAGCCGATCGACGATGCCCAGATTATGGCTCACCAGCAGCAGCGACAGGCCGCGTCGGGCTCGCAGGTCGGCCAGCAGGTCCAGGATGCCCGCTTCCACCGTCACGTCGAGTGCGGTCGTTGGCTCGTCGAGCAGCAAAAGGTCCGGGTGGGCCGCCAAGGCCATGGCGATCGCCACACGCTGCTTCATGCCGCCGGAAAGCTGGTGCGGGTAGCAATCCATCAGCGCACTGGGCCGCGGTAGCCCGACCTCCGCCAGCAACTCCGTCGCCTGAACCCGGGCGGTGGCGGCAGGCAGTTTGCCATGAATCACCAGCGGCTCGGCCACCTGCCGCCCGATGGCCAGCGCCGGATTGAGCGAGGACGACGGATCCTGGAACACGACGGCCAGCCGCCGTCCCCGAACCTCGGCGGCCCGGGTGCGTAGGTCGATCCCGTCGAAGCTCATGCGCGCGGCGTCCACCCGGGCGCGACCCAGCAGCCCCAGCAGCGCCAACACGACGGTGGATTTGCCCGACCCGGACTCGCCCACCAACGCCAGGGCGCCACCGGCCGGCACGGACAGATCCACCGATTGCAGCGCCTGCACCAGGCCCCGCCGGGTTGGAAAGGCGACCGACAGGCGTTCGATCGCCAGCAACGGCTCAGCCATGCGATGGGTCCAACCGGGCACGCAGCCCCTCGCCCACCAGGTTCACCGTCACCAGCAGCACGCACAGGCACAGGCCCGGCGCCAAACCGATCCACGGCGCCTGGTCCAGAAACTCCCGGCTTTCCGCAATCATCACCCCCCACTCGCTGGCCGGCGGCTGCGGCCCCAGCCCCAGGAACGACAGGGCGGAGCCGAGCAGGATTGCGAACGTCACCCGCAACCCACATTCCACAATGATCGGCGGCCAGGCATTGGGCAGGATCTCCCGCGCCAGGATGGAGGCAGCGCTTTCCCCGCGAGCGCGCGCGGCCTGGACGAAATCCTCTTCCAGCAGCTCCATCGCCACGGCCCGGGTCAGCCGCAGCATGATCGGGATGTAGACCAGGCCGACGGCGATGATCGTCTTCAGCGTGCTCGGCGGTGTCACCGCAAGGATCAGCAGGCCCAGCAGAATCGGCGGTAGCGACAGCAGCAAATCAGCCACGCGCAGCACCAGTGTGCCGCCCCAACCGCGGTTGAACGCGGTGAACAGCCCCAGCGGGACGCCGCCTACCAGGCTCACCAGCATGGCGCCAAACCCGATCAGCAGCGACAGATGTGCGCCCGACAGCACGCGGGACAGCACGTCCCGCCCGAACTCGTCGGTGCCGAAGGGGTGCAGGAAGGTCGGCGCGGCGAAGCGTAACCGCACGGCGAACCCCGCCGGGTCATACGGGGTCAGCCAGGTGCCGATGATGGCAGCCAGCACGATCAACGATAGGGCGGCAATGCCCGGCCAAAACAGCTTCATGAACGGGGCGTCACGCCGATGCGGTGTAGCGGATGCGCGGGTTCAGCGCGGCGTAGGCCAAATCGGCCGCCAAATTCGCCAGTGCGTAGATCGTGGTCAACACCAGCATTCCTGCCTGCAGTAGCGGCAGATCGTGATGCTCGATCGCGAACACCAGCAGGCGGCCAAGGCCGGGAATGGCGAACACCGTTTCGATCACGACCACGCCGCCGATCAGCAGCCCGAAATCGATCGCCAGAATGGTGATGGCCGGCAGCATCGCGTTGGGCGCCGCATGCCGCCACAGCACCCGGCGTTCGCTCAGGCCCTTGGCCCGCGCCATCAGCACGTAGCGGCTGCGCAACGCCTCCAGCATGGCGGCCCGCGTCAGGCGAGACACGTGGGCGATCAGCCCCACCGCCAGCACCAGCACTGGCAGCACCAAATGCGACACCCAGGCGCCGAACCCGTCGCTGATGGGAGAATACCCGGTTGCCGGCAGCCAGCCGAGCATCGAGGCGAACACCAGGATCACCAGGATCGCCCAGAAGAAATCCGGCACGCCGATGAAGATCAGTTGCGCCAGCCCCAGCACATGGTCTGCTGGCCGACCGGCATGCGTCGCGGCATGCACGCCCAGGCCGATGCCGCCCACCGCGACGAGGGCGAACGCGAACCCCGCCAGGATGGCGGACCGACCAACCGCTTCCGCAATCACCGGCCCCGCCGGGCGATCCATCGTCAGCGACTGGCCTAGATCGCCATGCAACAGGCCGGACAGCCAGTGCCAATATTGCAGCCAGAGCGGATCGTGCAGGCCGAGCTTGACTTCAAGCGCCGCGACCGCAGATGGCGTCGCAAACTCGCCCAATATGGCGTACGCGACGTTGCCCGGCAGGATGTGGACGATGCCGAAGATGAGCACCGTGGTCGCGGCGACCACCGCAACCACGCCCAACAGACGCCGCAGGATGTAGGCAGTCACCCCGGATGCGTCAGGCGACGACCGTCGTGCGCAGGTCGAACCAGCGCATCGGATGCGTCTTCACCCCCGTCACCGACTTGCGATAGGCGCAGGCGAAGTTCACCGAGTAGGCGATGTAGCCCGCCGGGTCGGCATTCAACGCTTCCTGCATGGCAATGTAATGCTTGCTCTGCTCCGCCGGGTCACCCGCCAGGCGGCCGGCAGCCAATGCCTCGTCCACCTTGGCGTTCTTGTAGTGCCACAGGCGGCTGTTCCAGCTTCCGGTGGTGTGCAGGAAGGGGAAGGTGCTGGTGTCGATGGTGGGGCGGGCGAAATACCCGTCGATGTACAGCGGCGCCTTGCCCGACACCTCGGCATCGAAGCTGCTGTACGACACGCGCTGCACTTGCAGATCGAACCCGGCCGGCTTGGCAAGCTGTTGCAGCGTCACGCCCAACCGCTCCCGCACCGGGCGACCGACGGGCACGATGATGGGAACGGACACACCGTTCGGGTAACCCGCTTGCGCCAGCATCTTCTTTGCGGCGGCCGGGTCGGTGGCGGCGATCTTCACGGTCTTGGCGTAGAACGGGTGGGTCGGCGGGATCATGCTGATCGTGGGGGCACCCTGGCCGAACAGCGTCAGTTCCACCACGTCCGCCTTATCGACGCCCAATTGGAAGGCGGCGCGCACCAGCGGGTTGTTGAAGGGCGGGATCAGATTGTTCATGATCGCCGCGTCCCACGAACCGCTCGGCACGCTTTCGACCCGCAGATCGTTGCGGGCGGCTAGCGTCTTCACCTGCTCCAGCGGCAGATCCCACACCACGTCCAACTCGCCGGACTGCAGGGCTGCCAGCTTGCTGCTCATTTCCGGGATGATCCGCAGTTCTACACCCTCCAACTTGGGCATGCCGGGCTCGAAATACTCGGTGTGCTTGGCCAGGATCAGCCGGTCGCCCGGCGTGTAGGACACGAACTTGAACGGCCCGGTGCCGATCGGCTTGGTGGCAAGCTGGTCCACCTTGCCGCGCGGCACGATCTTGACCTGGCGGTCGGTCATGATGTCGGCAAACCCGCCATAGGGGTAGCTGAGCGTGAACACCACCGTGTGGTCGTCCGGCGCCTCCACGCCCGTGATCATGTCGTAATTGCTGCGGGACGGTGCTGTCGTCGCCGGGTCCATCAGCCGCTTGAACATGGCAACCACGTCGGCCGCCACCATGATCGACCCGTCATGGTATTTCACGCCCTGACGCAGATGAAATGTCCAAGATTTCAGGTCGGTGCCGTACTCCCATTTCTCCGCCAAATCGGGCTGGGTGGTCAGGTCTTCCGCCATGCGGGTCAGCCCGTTGAAGACCAGGTTGTCGTAGATGTATTCGTCGCCGATCGTGGTCAGCAGCGGGTCCAGCCGGCTGAGCGAGGTGCCGATGCCGACGCGCAGCACGTTGCTGGCGGCGCGGGCGGGCCGGATGGCCGGTAACGCCACCACACTCCCGATGGCGGCCCCGATTGCCGCGCGGCGGGTCAGTGTCATGGCGTGCTCCTGTCGGACAGATCTGCGGTGAACATGACCCCGCCATGCAGGCGGTATGCCACGCGGTTTCGCAACGGTGCCCTTGATGTCCTGGCGCAGCCGAACCATGTCACCGACAACTTGATCCGGGCCCCTCTGACGTGGACGATGGCACAAGCCATCCAACCGCGTGATGTCGGATCGCCGTGACCCACGCTGGAATGCGTTTGGGTTCGGTCGACACGCGGGCCCGACACGACTAGACGACCCCCCGCGACAGACCGACCCGGTTCCAGCTGCGTCACGCAACGCAAAGGAGCCGCCTGTTGGATTACGATCACCCCGCGCCCGAACCCCACAGCCAGCACCGCGAGCGACGGCTGGCCCTGCTGATCCGCCGGCTGCCGCACCGTGTGCAGGGCATCGTGCATTGGCTGCGGCGACCCTCCGCGCGATGGGTGCGCATCCCCGCGGGCATTCTCCTCATTCTCGGTAGCGTCCTGTTCATCCTGCCCGTGTTCGGCTTATGGATGCTGCCGTTCGGCCTGATCCTGCTGGCCGAAGACGTCGCGCCCCTACGCCGGCTGACCGATCGCTGGCTGCATTGGATCGAGCATCGGCGCCCGCACTGGATGGGCCTGCCCGGCACCGCCAGGCGCGGGTAGCCCGGCCATGGCATGGTTGGCGGATCCCCATATTTGGGCCAGCTTCGTGACGCTATCGACGCTCGAGATCGTGCTGGGCGTCGATAACCTGGTGTTCCTCTCGCTCCTGGCCGGGCGACTGCCCCCGCTGCAGCGCGCGGCGGGGCGCCGGGTCGGCTTAGGCCTGGCCTTGCTGACCCGGCTGGCGCTACTCGGATCGATCTCGTGGCTTGCCAACCTGACGCAGCCGGTGATTGCGGCCGCAGGCCACGACATCTCCCTGCGGGACCTGATCCTACTGGGCGGCGGGTTGTTCCTGCTGGTCAAGGGCACGCGCGAAATCCTGTCCACGATCGAGGGGGAGGCCAAGCCGAGCGACGCGGGCGCTGCCACCCCCGGCTTCTTCAGCACGATCGTGCAGATCGCGTTGCTGGACATCGTGTTCTCCTTGGACAGCGTGATCACCGCCGTGGGCATCGCACAGGATATCTGGGTGATGGTGGCGGCCATCGTCCTGGCGATGTTCGTGATGCTGCTGGCATCCACGCGCCTGGCCGCGTTCATCGAGCATCATGCCTCGGTGAAGATGCTGGCGCTGGCCTTCATTCTGCTGATCGGCTGCGTGTTGGTGGCGGATGGTGCCGGACTGCACATCCCGCGCGGCACCATCTACGCGGCGATGGGTTTCGCCGTTCTGGTGGAAAGCCTTAACCTGCTGGCGGCACGTCGCCGCCACCAGGTTAAGCGGGCGCCTACCCCGGCGAGCCGGGTCGCGCTGCGGTTCTAGTCCAGCTTGATGTCGTAGAATTGCGGAAATCCACTGCGCATCCCCGTGACGTCGCGGCGATAGGCGGTGGTTGCGTAAAAGGCGCCGAGCGGCAGGTAGGTCGCATCCTGCCAGAATTGCAGTTGCAGCCGCTCACAGGCCGCCTTCTGCCCGGCGAGGTCGGGTGCGGCGAACCAGGCGTCGCGTGCCTCCTCCAGTTTTGGGGCTTTGGGCCAGCCGAACCAGGCCTGGTCGCCATTGCCACGAATGCCCAATTGGCCGGCGGGATCAAAATTGTTGGTGCCGTTGAGGAACGTCACGAAGGCCGACCACCCGCCCTGGTCGATTGGCTTTCGGCTGGACCGGCGCTGCACGACGGTCCCCCAATCCACCGATTGCACGTCGACCTTCAATCCCACGCGGGTCATGACATCGGCCGCAACGATACCCAACGGGTTGATGCCGGGGTAATCCGCGGGCGTCAGCACCACGACGGTTTCGCCCTTGTAGCCGGCGTCGATAATCTCCTTGCGCACGCGGTCCAGGTCCCGCGCTTTGGTCAGTACCTCGATCCCTGCCTGGGACGCCATCGGGGTGCCCGGGCTGAACACCCCGACGCGGTCCTTCCACAAATTGTGGTCATCGCCGGCAATCGCGGTCATGAAATCCGCCTGGTTGATGGCGCCCAGCAGCGCGCGGCGGATGGCGGGGTTGTCGAACGGTGGATACAGCGCATTGAACCGCAGCACGCCGATGCCGCCACCCGGGTCCAACTGGCGGGATTGCATGGTCTTGCCCCGACGCAGCAGCGGCAATTGGTCGGGCGTGATTTCTTGCCACCAATCGACCTCGCCCTGCATCAAGGCGGATAGCGCGGTGCTCGGATCCGGGACGACCTGCCATTCCACCCGATCGATATGCACCACTTTCGGCCCGGCGGTGAAACTGCCGACCCCATCCGGTCGCGGCACATAGCCGGCAAACTTCTTATACACCACGCGGGAGCCAGAGACGTGCTCGTCGGCGGCGTAGGTGAACGGGCCGCTGCCCACCATCTCCGTCACCTGCTTGTTCGGGTCGGTGATGGCCAGGCGCTCGGGCATGATGGCGGGCATGATGGTGCCGCTTTTGCCCAGCGCGTTCGGCAGCAGCGGAAATGGCTTCTTCAGCCGGAACTCGATCACGCGATCCGACGCGGCGCGCATTTCATCCGTCGTGTCCATCAGCGCCCGGCCGAACGCATCGCGTGCTGCAAACCGCTTGATGCTCGGCACCACATCTTGCGCCCGCACCGGCTCGCCATCGTGGAAGCGCAGGCCCTCGCGCAAGGTCAGCCGCCACAGCTTGCCGTCATTCTCGACGGTGTGGCCCTCCACCATCTGCGGCTCCATGGCGAAGGCATCGTTCTGCCCATACAGCGTGTCGAACACGAGGTAGCCGTGGTTGCGGGTGACGGTGGCAGTGGTCCAGATCGGGTCGACGATCGTGGCGTCCGATTCCGGAATGAACTTCAACGTCTTGGCGTCGGCGGCGCGGCCGATATGGGGCGCAGCCAGCACGGCGGCGCCGGTTGCCAGCAGGGTACGACGACGCATCGGTAAGTCTCCACGGTTTGCGTGGCGGTACGCTATCACAGGGCTGTCCCAATCGCTGCCCCAATGCTTTGACACGCCCATCCGCGAAGCCCAGTGTCACCATCAGCCACGAGATCGCTCCGCCAAAGCAGCAGAACCGGCCCCTTCGCGAAGGGAGCGATCCGTCCCGGTTGGACCTGATGTGCGGGCAGCGAAATCAGGCAACAAGGTGAACGACCATGGGTAAAGGCGACAAGCAGCACGGCAATCGCGAGGCGAAGAAGCCGAAGGCCGATAAGAAACTCGCACCACCGTCAACGACGTTCCTGAAGCCCCAGGGCGACCTTCGCAAGCCACCGGGCAAACCGCCGGCGAAATAGCGCCTGCAACTCACTCGACCCCGATCGAAAGCGCGATCTGCCGCCTGATGCCGCGGAGCTGGTCCGCCGTGATTCGGGACGCGGTCGGGCGCAGCCGCTGCTTCGACGTCGTCGTCACCAGGTGGGACGCTGCGTAGCAAGGCTTGCGGCAGCCATTCTCCGGTGTCGGCTCGATCCGCACGGCAAGGTCTTCGATCACGAGCCCTGCATCATCGGTCAGTGGTACCAGGATGACGTTGGGATAACTCGGCGCGAACAACCCGGTATCTTCGACGACGACCGCAGGGCGAGTTTTGTTCGGCTCTTTCGGCCGCGCGTCGCCACGCCAATCCGCCAGAACGATGTCGCCGGCACGTAGAGCGAAATGGCTCTGGTCAGCCGGCATCGGCCCGCGGCGTGCCCCAATCCTCGTAGAACGCCCTGCCCTCTGCCGACCCTGCGAGGGTCGCCCCGACCGTCTCGCTGGCTGCCCGGATCCGGGCCCGCCGCGCCTCGCGGGCAGCGCGCGTTGCCATGTCCCGCAGCAGGGTCGCAAGCCCCACTCCCTGGCTGCGTGCCTGAGCCTCCAACTCCTCTCGGGTTTCATCATCGAGCCGGATCGAAATCGGAACGCCCATCTCCGCCTCTCCGTGTAGTGCACGCTCACACTACACCCTCGTAGTGGCATGGACAACCAAGGTGAACACCCAAGGTGAACACGTCGCCATCACTTGGCACGCGGGGCCAACCCGGCCTTGGCGCAGGTTTCCGGCTGGTCGCCACCGAACCAGGCGTCGATCAGGAACCCCAATTTATCGAGGCCGGACGCATCGAGCCGCCCAGTGATGGCACGAAACGGCCCCTCCACCAGCACCGGCACCGATACGGGGGAGCCGGAGACCTGCACCAGCGGGTGCAGCTTCAGGGCGACGGTCTCCTTGCCCAGATCGATCTCCCCAGCCCCATCCAACTCCAAATAGGTCGTGTTGATCGCCAAGGTCGGGAAGCGGCCGACGCCGTTCTTGAATGCGCCCGCCACGCCCAGGCAGGCGATCTTGGTCTCCCCGCCGGCAGGCACCGTGATGTTCATCGTCTGCAGCGCCGACCCGGTGAGCGCCAGCAACGCCGCATTGCTCACACTGCCGCCGGTCATCGCTGCGGTGAGGCTACCGTCCAGCGTCGACACCAGATCGTGCGGGCTGCGGCCGGTGGCGTGCAGATCCGCCTCGATCCGCACCGTGCCGCTCGCGGCGCCGGGCAGCCCGGCGTAATGCGCCAGCAAGGCGAGCGGAATGCCCGGGCCGTGCACCGACAGGCTCGCCGGCACCTCGGTCCTCGATGCGTCGGCACCGAAAGAAACGCTCAACGGCCCGGCGGGCAGCGACATCTGCAGGCGCGGCACTTCCAACCGGCCGCCCTTCAGTTCCACCGCCAGGTCGACATTGTGCCAAACCTCGTCCTGGAAGTGCACGCTGGCCATCGTTGCCGCAACGTCGATCGTTGTGCCACGCAACGCGGCCCAGGGCAGGTCGGCATCCGAAATCACCGTCGCGCCGCGCTTGCCGGTGGAACTGCCAAGATCGATGCCGAACGCCGCCAGCATCGCGTCCAAATCCAAATTGGTGGACCGCAGCTTGCCCGACACGCCCAGCGCCGGCGTCACGTCGATCGCCAGATCACCCGCCGCATCGCCCTGATGCGAGTTGAGTTTCGCGCCCTGCCATCGCCAGGATGTGCCTGACGATGCCACGTTCAGGTGGCCGTCCCACGACATATCGGTCAGTGCCGGCAGTGCCCGGGCTACCATCGGGCCCAGCTTGGCCAGCGCCGGGCTGCGCATGGCGATCGTGGCATCCAGTCCATCGAACCCGCCCGCCTTCAGCGCCAATTTCCCCTTCACACCGAGGCTGTCCTTGGTCGTCGTCGCCACCGCCAGATCGAGTGGAATGCTGCTGGCGTCATCCAAGCGCGGCGGCACCCCGGCAGTGCCACGCAGCGTGAACGCGACTTTGCGCAGTGAGCCCTGGCCCTCGATCGTCGCGGCGCCCCCCACACCCGGCAACGCGACATCTGTGGCGCCCAGAACCAGGCCCTGGACGAGCGACGACAAGTCCGCGCTGCCGATATGCAGTTGCGTCGTGCCGATCACCGGTAGGTCGCCATGCTTGGCGCCGTTCGTCAGATGCGTCGCCAGTGTCATCCGGCGCAGCGGCGGCAACTGCATTGCCGGCAGCAGCGCGTTCAGCGCATCCAGCGCCGGGGATTTCGCGTCGATCTGCAGGTCATACTCACCAGCCAGCGTCATCGTCCCCTTCGCCGCGGCCTGCGTGTCGAAGGCATCGAACTGCAACTGCGTCTGCCACGGCGCCGTCACCCCACCGGTCGGTGTGGCGGATGCCCGCAGGTGAAATGGCTTGTTGTCCGAGTAGACAAGGACCGTATCGAGGTCGAGCGGACCACCATCCACCCTGTGATGCAGATCCAGCGACCGGATGCCCACCACCCGCGACCGACCCGGCAGCAGCAGCGTGACGATGCCGTTCTGCACATGCACGTTGCGGATCCGCAGCGCCACCGGGGCATCGCCCGGATGCGGCGAGCCGGTGTCGAAGGTCCAGTTCGGCGTGCCGTTCACGTCTTCGAAGAGGATGTTCGGCCCGACCAGGACCAGCCGAACCACCTCGATCTCCCGCGACAGCAGCGGCCACAGGGATAACTGCGCTTCGATCCGCTCCGCCCGCGCCATGTCGGGGCGGCTGCCGCCGGGCAGGTTGGCGAGCTTCACGTCGCTCACCTCGATCGTGGGCCATAGCGAGCGTTTGATCCGCAACGGCCCGTTCAGGGTCACGTCGCGGCCGGTTGCGTCCTCCAGCGCGGCGATCAGTTGCGGCTTGAAGACGTTCGGGTCGACCACCGCCACGGCGATGGCAGCCGCGCCGATCGGGCTGCCGATGATGGCTGCGATGGCGGTAAGCCACCAGCCACGCCGGGTCACTCCCGCTCCGTCTGTAGCGAGGCGACGTAACGCTCGGCAGACCGGGCAGCGATGGCGGCGGCGTCGGTCGGCACCACCCGGCCAAAGAACGCGCCGTAGATGCGATCGAATCGATAAGGCGCCACCGCAGCCGCCACCCGCCGCACCGACCCGGCAGACAGCGGAATGAAGTTCGGAAAGCTCCACATGAAGCTGACCCAGCCGCTCGGCACCACCTGCAGGATATCGCCAGTCAGCAACGCGCCCTTCCCGTCCGCACCGTCGCCCCAATGCAACACAGTGCCGCCGGGATAGTGGCCGCCGGCACGGATCAGCGTCAGCCCGTCCAGCAGGGGTTTCGTGTCGCCGCCCCAACACTGGATATGCGGCGAGCGGCGCATCTGCCATTGCCGGTCGGCCTCGTGCAGGTGGATCGGGCAGTCGAACGCCTCCGCCCAATCCACCATGGTGGTGTAGTAATGCGGGTGGGAGATCGCGATGCCCGCCAACCCGCCCAGCGCACGGATCGCCTCCACGGTCGACTGGTCCAGCAGCGAGATACAATCCCACAGGATATTGCCGGCCGGCGTCCGCACCAGCAACGCGCGTTGCCCGATGCCGAAGCCGGGCGAGGTTCCCAGCCCGATCAGCCCCGGTTCCTTCTGCCGCCAGGTGGTGAAATGGCTGGCCCGAAGCGCTGCAACCGTGGTCCAGCGCTGGCCGCCGGCGCCGATATACTGCCGCTCGTCATCGCAAATGGCGCAACTGACCGGTGGATCGGCGGACCGCTCGTACTGCGTTCCGCAGGTGGTGCAGATATAGGCGTGCATCGCAATGATCTCCGGCTTGGGCGACCATGTCTGCACAACCCACGCCGTGCAAGGCAGCCGTGATCACGGCTTCGCAATCATACCTGGGCGCAGCAACCACACCGCAGCCACGAGCGCCGCGGCAAGCAAGGCGGCAGTGAAACCCACCACGGCGTGCCACCCGGCCGCCGTCCAGAACCAGCCGCCCGCCGAACCCAACACGCTGGACCCCAGGTAATACGACAACAGATACAGCGACGAGGCATGTCCCTTATTCGCCAGCGCCATGCGTCCGACCCAGCCACTGGCAACGGAGTGGGCGATGAAGAACCCGATGGTGATCACCGCGATGCCCGCGATGATGCCCGGTAACGCCGTCAGCAGCGTCATCGCCACCCCGCCAGCAAACACCACGATCCCCGTTATCAGCACCGGTCCGCGGCCCAGCCGGTCCGCCATCGCCCCAGCCAGGGACGAGGCCACCATCCCGAGCAGATACACGATGAAGATGAGGCTGCTCCCCGTCTCGCCAAGCCCATAAGGCGGCGCCATCAGGCGGAACCCGGCATAGTTGTAGATCGTCACGAAGGCCCCCATCGCCAGGAAGCCGATCAGAAATACCAGCCGCAATCCGCCATGCCCGAGGTGACTGGCCCAGGCACGCAGATGGTAGCGCGGCTGAAACCCCGCTCGCCGTGTGAAATTGCGCGATGGCGGTAGTAGCAGAACGAACCCGGCCGCCACCCCTAGATCCAACACGCCCAGCGCCGCCAGCGCCACGTGCCAATTCGTCAACTCGCTGACCACGCCAATGCCCACGCGCCCCGCCATGCCCCCGAAAGCGGTCCCACCGACATACAACCCCATCGCCAGGCCTAGGCCGCGCGGATGGATCTCTTCCGACAAATACGCCATCGCGACCGCCGGCACCCCGCCCAACACCAATCCCTCCACCGCGCGCGTCACCAGCAGACCATGCCAACCCGGCACGAAGGCGGCCGCGATGTTCAGCAGGGCGGCCCCCGCGATGGAGCCGAACATCAGCCCGCGCCGCCCCACCGATTCCGACACCATCCCTGCGCCCATGATGGCGATGGCGAGGAAGCCGGTGGTCAGCGACAGTGCCAGTGAGCTTTCGCCCGCGGCGATGTGGAAATCCGCCGCCAGCGACGGCAACAGCGGCTGCACGCAATACAGCAGCGAGAAAGTCGCAAACCCAGCCAGGAACAGCGCCAGGCTGATCCGGCGGTACTCAGGCGACCCTCGCACGGTCCACAGCCCGGCGTCGACAGCGACCTGGTCCATCATCCTGACGCGTGCCGGACGCGCCGCCGCCTATCGATGAGCGGTCGCCCAGATGCGGATGGGCGTCGGTTTCGTCTTGCCGGCCGTGTCGAGATGTTCGTAGCTCGACGTGATGTCGATGCGGGAGAAGCCGACGGACCGCAGCATGTCGACCAACCCCTTGTCATTGGGCGCCCACCAGGTCGTGACGTCGCTATTCACGCTGTCATCGCCGAAGAAATCCCACACCGCCCTGTTCTCGAGGCCCGGCAGATACACGCCCAACGTCTCGACGATCAGCGTTTCCCTGGCCAGCGCCGCCACCTTCTTCAGCGAAAACAGCGGATCTTCGCAGTGATACAGAACCCCCAGATACATCACGATATCGAACGTGTGACCGGGCGTGTAATCCTCGACCCGGGACAACACCGGCTCGACATGGCTGCCCAAGACTTTCTTGGTCGCGTCGAATGCCCTGCGGCCAGGCTGATTGACCTCGTCGATAAGCTCCGCAGGTGGCGCATACGGATTGCCGACACGCCCCGCATCCCGCTCGCCCTGCATGTACTTCCCCAAGGCAGACCAATCGATCGCCCAGGAATGATAGTCCAATGCCACCACCCGGGAGGCGCCGCGGCGCTCTGCTTCGAACGAATACCAACCGCCGAATGCCCCGATGTCGAGGACCGTCTTGCCGGTGAAATCCGGCAGTCTCGCCCGCTCCAATTCCTGCAGGGAAATCCCCGATGACTTCCTGGCGCCTTCGATGAACAGATCGCCAAGATCAACCGAGTGCCAGATCGGCGACCCACGGCACATCAACCGAAACTCATGTTCCGTCACGCCGCTCTTGTGATCTTTATACTTATCGACGGGACGCATCGCCCGGATGAGGTCAACGTTAGACATACAACCCAAACCCCTGCGCTACGTGTTCTCGTGCACCGTTAACACGCTACCCGTGCTGCGTGTAGCGCGCCAACCCGCCGCTAGCCGGCGAATGCTGCCTGCGCGTCCGGCAGGTCCCAGATCTTGCCGATCGCTGCCGATCCAGCCGCAACGATCGCCGCCTCGTCGTGCCGCGTATAGCGCCCATCCATCACCAGCACCGCACCATCCACGATCACCTGGTCGATATTGGCGCGATTGGCCAACGCGATCAGGCCACGGCGCGGATCGAATAGCGGCTGCAGATGCGGGTGCGTCAGGTCCACTACCG
>NZ_LMUY01000003.1:32940-35040 GCF_009765685.1 Acidisphaera sp. L21
ATCAACGCCGGGGCATTGGCCACATCCGGTCGCCCAGCCGCCAGTTTGGAGATCATCGACGCCGCGTTCAACTCGCCCAGCAGATCCATGTTGTAGCCATCCGTGCCCACTACCGTGCGCACGCCATGCCCGGCAAACCGCCCGAACGCAGCAATGGTCCCGGTGCGGGCGAAAACGCGGGGGCAGTTGAGCACGGTCGCGCCCCGTGCCGCCATCAGCCGCAAATCGTCATCCGTGCTGTTGATGCAATGCGCCGCCATCAGATCCGGCGCCAACAGGCCCAGCCAATCCAGGTATTCCGCTGGCGTGCGGCCGTCATAGCGCGCGCCGATGGTCGCAACCTCCGCCGCACTTTGGGCGACATGCGTGGTGATCGGCACGTCCAGCGCGCGAGCCCGCTCGGCACAGGCGCGTAGCAGCTCCGGCCCGCAGGTGTCGGTGGCATGCGGGCTCATCGCCAGGCGCAGGCGGCCATCGGCCTTGCCATGCCAGCGCTCGTACAGCGCGTTCCAAATATCCATGTCCGCCTGCCCGTCATCGCCTGCGTAACGCACCACGCCGTCCGCCCCGGCCCGCGCGTCCGAGGTGGAGAACAAATAGGGCGCGCCGTAGAAGCGAATGCCCATCTCCTCCGCCGCATCGAACATCTCGGGAATGCCATTCCGGAACGGCTCCATCACCGTCGTGGCGCCCCCCTTCAGCAATTGCAGGATGCCCAGCCGGGCCACGTCCATCCGTTCCGCCGGGCTCAGGATATCGGCGCCCCGCTTCGTCAGCGGCAGCAGCACGGTGTAGACGATGCTCTGGTTATTCTTGCGGCCGTTCCCGTCCTCGGTATGGGTGCGGGCCACGGCCTCGCTGAAGCAATGGTTGTGCAGGTTCATCAACCCCGGCAGCACGAACCGGCCCGGCCGGTCGAACACCTGGTCCGCCATCGGCCGATTGGGCTGCACGGCGGCGATGCGCTTGCCCTCCAGCAGCACCCAATGGTCCCGCAGCACATCCTGCTCGCCATCGCGCCGGGCCAGGACGTAGCTGCCGAAGATGGCGGTGGTGGTCATGCATGCGCCTCCTGCCTGTCCGGCCAGCAAGCCCCAGTTCCGCCAGCGGCGCAACGCACGCGCCGTGCTACAGCGGGGGGCAAACCCGGGGAGAGTCGGTTGAAGATCGAGCGCGCACACATCCTGTTTGCGGTGATCTGCGTGGTATGGGGCACGACGTGGATCGCCGCCAAAATTGGCATTTCCGCCGTGCCGCCCCTGCTATTCGTCGGCACCCGCTTCGTTCTGGCCGGCGCAGTCCTCATGCTGTTCACCCGGGCCAACGGGGCACCGCTGCTCCCCGCCAGGGCCGACCTGCCGCGCTTCGGCATCGTCACGCTGCTGATGGTGATCGGCACCTACGCCCCCCTGTTCTGGGGCGCCAAATTCGTCAGCTCCGGCCTCGCCTCCATCCTCAACCTCGCCTTCATGCCCGTCGCCCTGCTGCTCATCGGCACGGCGCTGCGGGAGGACCGCATCACTCCCATTCGCGGCCTGGGCGTTGCAATCGGAATCGCGGGGCTCCTGCTCCTGTTCGGCCCAAAGGCCATGTCTGGCCACGGCGCCGGCGGATCGATGGAACTGGCCGGATCCCTCGCCATCGTCGCCAGCGCGTTGCTGTATAGTTGCGGCTCCGTCATGGCCCGCCCGCTCCTGCGCCGCTACTCCCCGGTCCAGGTCTCGGGCCTCACCACCACGCTCGGCGGCCTCGCCCTGCTGGCAATCTCGCTGGCCTTCGAACCCGGCGCCATCGCAGCCCTCGACGGCCAATGGGGCGCCCCCGCCTGGGCCGGATGGTGGTTCCTGGTGCTGTTCGGCTCCCTCGCCGCCTACCCGGCCTACCTCCTGCTCGTCCGCGAATGGGGCGCCGCCCGCGCTGGAGCCTACGCCTTCGTCTCCCCCATCTTCGCCGTCCTGCTCGGCATCATCGTCTTCGGCGAACACGCCACCCTCACCGACGCCCTGGGCATGCTCACCATGCTTGCCGGCGCCTTTCTCTCCCTCCGCGGCGAGGCGTCCGTCCCCGCCCGATTGCCGGGGCGGGTCGCGGACTGATAAG
>NZ_LMUY01000003.1:35151-37178 GCF_009765685.1 Acidisphaera sp. L21
GTGGACCGTCAGGCGCCCGGCGAAGGCGCATCCTTCGGCAATGCCGGGTTGATCCAGCGGGAGGCCGTGTTCCCCCACCCCTTTCCCCGCTCCCTCGCGGAGCTGAGCCGCATCGGGCGCAATCGATCGATCGATGCGTCATATCACCTGGGCGCAATGCCGCAGCTTGCCTCCCCGCTCCTGCAATACTGGTGGAACTCCCACCCCGACCGCTACGCCCTCGCAGTGAAGGGCCACGCCCAACTCATCGCCACCTGCATCGACGAGCATATGGCCGTCGCGACGGAGGCCAAGGCCACGGATCTGCTGCGGCCCATCGGCTATCACCGGATGTTCGGCAACGCCGCCAAACTGGCCGCCGCCGCCGCCGAGGCCGAGCGCGCGCATCGCGAATACGGCGTCAACTACGCCCTGCTGGATGGCGCCGCACTGGCCGCGGCCGAGCCGTCTTTGCAGGTCGAAAAAATTGGCGCCATCCATTGGACCGACCCGCTCTCCTGCAGCGACCCGAACGGCCTGGTCAACGCCTACGCCAGGCTGTTCCTGGAACTCGGCGGCAAGCTGGCGCTCGGCGACGCCACCACGCTGCACCGGGTCGGCCATGGCTGGCAGGTCATGACGCAGGATGGCCCGGTCGAAGCCGCCTCCGCCGTGATCGCCCTGGGCGCCGCCTCGACGCAGGTGACCGCGCCGCTCGGCTACAAGCCGCCACTCTTCGGCAAGCGCGGCTACCACATGCACTACAATCTGCGCGGCAACGCGGTGCTGAACCGGCCCCTGCTGGATGGCGATAGCGGCTTCATGCTCATCCCCATGCGCTACGGCATCCGCCTGACCACGGGCGCCGAGTTCGCCAAGACCGGCGCCGACCCCACCCCCGTGCAGTTGCAGCGTGCCGAGCCCGTCGCGCGCAGCCTGATCCCGCTGGCCGACCGGGTGGACGAGGCCCCCTGGATGGGCGTGCGCCCCACCACGCCGGACATGGTGCCGATCATCGGCAAGGCGCCCCGGCAGGACAATCTCTGGCTCTGCTTCGGCCATGCGCATCAGGGCCTCACGCTGGGCCCAAGCTCCGGCCGCCTGATCGCGGAAATGATGACCGGCGATGCCCCCTTCGTCGACCCGGCGCCCTATGCGCCCGAACGGTTCGCCGCCTAATGCACATCGACGGCCAATGCCATTGCGGCCGCGTGACCTACGAGGCGGACATCGATCCGGACCTGGTGTCGATCTGTCATTGCACGGATTGCCAGAACCTCACCGGGTCGCCCTACCGCGTGACCATCGCCACCGACTGCACCAAGTTGCGGCTGACCGGCGCGCCACCGAAGATCTACGTCAAGACCGGCGATAACGGCCGCAGGCGGTTCCAGCATTTCTGCCCCGATTGCGGCAGCCCGCTCTTCACCGGTGGCGAGGGCGTGGACGCGGCGGAAATCGGCATCCGCTGGGGCAGCATCCGCCAGCGCGATACGCTGTCGCCGAAGCGGCAGATCTGGTGCCGCTCCGCTCTACCCTGGATCGACCAGGTACGCAGCCTACCAGGCAACCCAACGGATTGAGCCGGCGGCGAATGGCCGGCCCCCCGAAAACGTCGGGATCGGCGCCATGAGCGACGCCGTCCCCGTCACGTAGATCGCGTTGCCAAACGCCAGGAAAACAGCCTGCGCCCACGCCGTTTGCCCAATCTGAACCACCACGGAATGCCAGGCGGTCGTCCCGGTGATGGTCGCGGGCCTGGCCTTCCAGGCATAGGATCGGCCTCGTCATCGAGGCGAGACGACATCCGCGCCGGGTCGACGCCAAGGTCGCGGCAAATACCGCGAATGACCTCCTCGGTCGGCCGCGTCGCGATGTCCTCGATCGTATCCAGCCCATCCAGTCGCTCCCGGACCGCATCGGTCAGGCGGCCGGCCCGCGTCTCATCCGCGTCGCGCCCACCGGCGTCAGCCGCGGTGCGCGCATGCGGCGGCCGCACCATGACCTGTCGACCATCGAAGCCTCCCGGCCGCGCCCACCCCCGATCC
>NZ_LMUY01000003.1:37273-43619 GCF_009765685.1 Acidisphaera sp. L21
TGCGAAAATACCGCGGCCACCGCTTCGGCCCGCCCTACGGCATCCCGCCGGGCTTCCCCGGCAGCGCTCGCCGCCTGGTCGGCCTCGATCGCCTCTGCCAACGATGCCGCAACCGGCAACATCCCTTCGGGCACGCTCACGGCCGCGGCCTCCGCAACCGCCGTTTCAGCCTCGGCCACCCGCCCGATCATGCGCGCAACGACCATTCCGATCTGCACCAATTCGCCCAAAGCCTCGCGAAACGGGGCAGGCCCTTGTGTCGGCTGGGTGGGATCGAGGGCGGAGATCTGCATGGGTGCAGCAAGGACCACACGGCCCGCCCGGGTTGCAAGCACCCAGTGATCGCCGGAGATTAGCGCAGAGCCCATCTCTGATCGTTGTCAAAACGACCACGGCGGCGCGATAACACTCAGCAGCATCGGTGTCCGCCGCCGCTGATCTATGCGCCGGCCTCGCCGATTGCCAGGGCAGAAACGGGTCGGGAGACGCTCTCGACCCGGTGTTTCCGGGAGGGACAAGATGAAGGCGCATATTGTCGGGGGCGGATTCGGCGGCTTGGCAGCGGCGGCGTTACTCATCCGGAACGCCGGCATGTCCGGTCCGGACATCACGATCTACGAGGCAGACGAGACGCTTGGCGGCGGATTCTTTTTAACCGGCGATGCAAACAGTGGCTACAACCTGCCCGGTTCGATCTTCGATAAGGAGTTCCGCTGCGCGTTGGATCTGCTGGGAAAGATCCCCACGCAAGCGAACCCCGATATCGATGTCGCCGAGCAATTCCTCACGTTCAATCGAGAACACCCGTTTGACGACCGAACGCATATCCTCGATCACAACCTTCGACGCGTCCATGACCAGCGGTATGGGCTGACCCTTGGCGACGGCCTCCGTCTGGCGAAACTTTCGCTCACCCGCGAAGCGTCATTGGACGGTCAGCTCATCGAAGACTGGTTTTCCCCAAAATTCTTCGGAACGGAATTTTGGTTGCTCTGGTCGACGCAGATGGGCTCCCTGCCGCAACACACCATCATCGAGTTCCGGCGATACCTGAACCGCTTCGTCTATTTGTTTCCCGATCTATCGACCATGGCCAATGTCCTGCGGTCGCAATTCAACCAGCACGAAGCCTTCGTCCAACCGCTGGTCGCTTGGCTTGACACGGCGCAGGTGAACGTCGTGAAGGACGTCTTCGTCAGCGATATCGAGTTCACTGGATCCGATGGCGACATGACCGTCAGTCGCCTTGAATGCGTTCGCGGAGGGGCTTCGGTGTCGGTCGACATCGCCTCGGACGATATCGTGTTCGTGACCACCGGGTCGCAAGCCGCCGATCTCTCGGCCGGAACGATGGCTACGCCACCAGGCCCGCCGCTCAACCCCGGGCGGTCATGGGCGCTGTGGAAGAAACTGGCCGCGAAGCACGCAGGCTTCGGCAATCCGGACGCATTCTTTGGCGACGACCGGATCGCCGATTCGCGATGGGTGACGTTCACCGTCACGACGACCGGCTCCGAATTCCTCGATGAGTTGACTGGATTGACCCATAGCGGCGCTGGAAGCGGCGGCCTGCTGACCTTGAAAGATTCGAACTGGGTGATCTCGTTATCGATCTTCGAGCAGCCCGAAGTTCTCAACCAGCCACCAGGTACATCCATCTGGTGGGGCTATGGGCTCTTTCCGGAAAAACCCGGCAATTTCCATCCGAAGCCCATGCATCGATGCACAGGCGAGGAGATATTGCGCGAAGTGCTGCAACATCTCGGGCTCAAGCAAGGGGAGCCGAAAACCGAGAAGATCGTCGCGACGTCGATCTGCATCCCCTGCAACATGCCGTACGTCAACAACATCTGGCTGCGCCGTCAGCGTGGCGACAGGCCGCCTGTGGTTCCGGATGGCGTCACCAATCTCGGCCTGCTCGGTCAGTACGTCGAGCTTGAACGCGATATTGCGTTCACCTTCGAATACTCCACACGCACGGCCTGGGAAGCGGTTTATCGTCTGCTCAAGCGCGGTCCTGCCCCTCCAAATGTCTATCAGGGCCAGTTCGACCTGGCGGCCGTGTGGGCGGCGGCGAAGGTGTTTCTGGGTTTGACGCCGGTCTAGAACGATAGGTGCGGACTGCCCGCAAACCACGAAACCTCGCCGTCCCGACATCGATCGGAGACAACCTCTTGAACAGTCATCTATAGTCGCCATGCGCCGATCGGGCCACCCGAGAAAATCTTCCGGTCTCGGGCCGCCGAGACAACCCGAAGGAAACACGATGAAGAATGGCTACATGAAGCTTGGCCTCATGCCGGAGGGTGCGGGCCGGACCGGGTCGGACTGGTTGAACCCGGGAATGCCATCCTACCCCGGCACCAACTTCGAAAAGCACAAGCAACAGGCGCTCATCGCCGAGGAATTCAAGGCGGATTTCTTCTTCGTCGCCGATACGCTGTGGGCCGACGAGGGCTCGCCGCCGCATCGGCTCGACCGGTTCGAGGCGACGACGCTTCTGGCCGCCCTCGCCGCTGTCACCACGAACATCGGTCTCGTCGGCACCATGTCCACCACCTTCTGCGAGCCGTTCAACATCGCCCGGCAAATCCTGTCCTTGGATCATCTCAGCAACGGCCGTGCCGGCTGGAACCTCGTCACCACCGACCCCAAGGGCTCGTCCGACAATTACGGTCGTTTCCACGGCATCTCTCACCGGGAACGCTACGAGATCGGGGCGGAGGCCTACCACGTCGTCACCGGCTTATGGGACAGCTTCGAGGACGATGCGCTGCCGCAAGACAAGGAAAGCGGCGTTTTCCTCCTCCCGGACAAGCTCCACACGCTAGACCACAAGGGCAAGTATTTCGAATCGAAGGGGCCTCTCAACCTGCATCGCTCGCCGCAAGGCCGGCCGATCATATTCACCGCCACGGCCTCCGACGAAGGCTTGGCCTTCGCCGCGCGCTATGCCGATTGCGTCTTCACCACCGCCTACGCCATGGAGGTGAACCAGGCTTCCTACCGCAAGCTGAAGGCGAAGGCGCTGGAGTACGGCCGGGATCCAAACTCGGTTTCCCTCCTCCCCTCCTGCGCCCCGCTTATCGCGCCAACGCGCGAGGCTGCTCAGGCAATCCAGGCCGGCCGCCGCCAGACCATCGGGCTGCAGGGTGCCATCAATTACCTCAGCGGTTCGTTCCACGGCTTCGATCTGCGGAAATATGGCCTGGACGACCCCTTCCCGCTGAGCGTCATCGAGAGCCTCGCCGAAGGCTTCAAGGGCAACATGATGCAGATGCTCCGCGTGGCCCGTGACGAGGCGCTCACGGTCCGGCAGTTCGTCATGCGTTTCGGATTCCCCAAAGACCACTTCGTCGGTACGGCCGAGGACGTCGCCGACGAAATGCAGCAATGGATCGACCAGCAGGCGTGCGACGGCTTCATGCTCATCGAATCGCAGCCGGGCCAGTTGCGCATGTTCGCCGATTTCGTCGCGCCGCTCCTCCGGGAGCGTGGGCTCCTGCGCCGCGAATACCCGGGCACGACACTACGGGAAACTTTGGGGTTGCCCCGGCCCGAAAATCAATTCGTCGCCGCACGTTCCCGCTGCAAACCCGTCGAACACGATCAGGCGACATCTCCGGCGGCGTGATCGTTGCTCCCACCCGGCATCGGCGCACCCGGGATGGAAGCCGTGCCGCATGTGTGCCAAAAGGCGGCCAAATTCGGGGGCAGACCGATGCCGAAACGCTGGTTCCACCATCGCCTACGAATGGCCGGGCTCGTGGGGTTTGCCGCCCTGGCGCTACTGGCGACCGCCCGGCTGGCCGTATACGCAGCCGACCCGAACGCCCTATGGAAGATCGTGCACGACCGCTGCGTGCCCGGCGCCGCGACCGGCAACCCCGGCCCCTGCGTCGTCGTGGGACCGAACGACGCCGTCCTGAAGGACATCGTCGGCGCCACCCAGTTCCTGCTGATCCCCACCGCGCGCATCACCGGCATCGAAAGCCCGGCCCTGCTCGACCCGGCGACGCCGAACTATTTCGCCGACGCCTGGCGCGCCCATGGTGACGTAGACTCCCGAGTGGGACATCCCATGCCGCGCGACACCATCACCCTGGTCATCAACCCACCCAGCGCCCGCTCGCAGGAGCAACTCCACATCCACATCGACTGCATCCGACCGGACATCCGCGACACCCTGAAGACGCAGACCATCGGCGACACCTGGACGATGCTGCCGACCCCCCTGGCCGGCCAGCGCTACAGCGCGATCCGTCTCTCCGGTGATGAACTCACCGCAAACCCGTTCCGCCTCGTCGCCGGCACGCTGCCGGGCGCGCGCGACGCGATGGACCGTTACACGCTGATCGTGGTCGGCGCCGAGCCCGGCTTCATCCTCCTCGCCGGCCGGGTCGGTCCGGATGGCCAGGGCCATGGCGAGGATGTTCAGGACCATGCCTGCGCCCTCGGCGCCCAGCCCATCGCCGGTTAGCCCTTCGGCAGCAGCGCCGTCACGATCTCGGTCCATTCCTGGTCCAGCGACGCCGTCGACACGGGGCGGCCGGCGCGCCGATACCAGTAGCCAGCATTGCTCTGGTCGCCCTCGACACGGTGCAGATGGGCGTGCACCCAATCGCAGCCCGGATCGCCCTCGCGCTGCTGGGCGCATTCATGGGCGCGCTCCCATTCGCCCTTCGCAACCCACCACAGCGACTGCAGCGCCAGACCGGACTCCGGCGGCGCCGCGTTGGCCAGGCTGAGGCGGTACTCGTCAGGTGACATGGCCACTCCCAATACAAAGAGCGCTAGGCTGCGACCCGCCCAATCGCGACGGCCGAGAACGGCGCGTCCTGCTCCAGCACAAGCGTTTCATCCCGCGCCAGTTCCAGACCGCCGAGAAAGGTGCTGGCAAGCGCCGCACGGCACCGAAGGTCCCGGTCGGGTGATTCCGCCGGAACCGGCGGCAGGAAATCCTGCAAGCCCGCCCGCGCCTCGCCCAGCCCCGGCAGGACCTGGCGAAACCGGTCGATCGCGTTCGACACGCTCCAGAACGGGGCGCCGGGCACGCGGTAGCGCGCGCTCGCGTCCGGCGGCAGGCGGATTGCCGCCAGGCAAGCCCGCAGCAGCGCCGTCACGTCCCCGCTGCGCCCGGCCACCTTCACCGGCCCCGTCTCCCCCGCGCGACCCGGCGCGAACACGTCCCGCCCCAGTTGCGGCCGCTGTTCCAGCCAATCCACCACGGTGGCGATCTCCGCACGGCCAACCAACAGGGCGCGCAACGCCTCGGCCGCCTCCTGTGCCGACTGCGCCTCGGCCACATCGGCGGGCACCAGCAGGCGCGACCGCAACAGCGCCAGATCGGCTGCCATGACCAGCCAGTCGCCCCACCGTCCCAGCGCCGCCGACCCCAGCCCAGGCTGCGACAGCGCCAGTTCCAGCGCCTGCGCGAACTCGTCGATCAACGCCGCGATGGACAGGCGCAGCAGGTCGACCTGCCGGGTGCGCACCATTTCCAGCAGCCAGTCCAGCGGACCCTCGAACCCCTCGACCGACAGGACCGGCGCGGCGCCCCGCCCGGGCTGACCACGCGCCGCGTCGCCCCACTCTGCCGCACCGTCTTCGGCAATCTTCGCCATCGTCATGCCACCTGATAGGTCGGGCGCAGATCGAATGTCACGGCCGGCCAGGCCTCCCGGATCCGCGCCATGGCGCGCCAGGGCGTCCAATCGGCCGACCAGAACGTCAGGTGATACCCGGCCTCCCCGTCTGGCGACACGGCCCGGCGTCGCGCATCGCTCAGTTCTTCGGCGACGTGCCGCAGCCCTTCGGTGGTGCCCCAGTGCTGCCACAGCCATTCCAACGCGTCGGGATGATCCGGACCCAGCCGCAGGATCTGCGGTGGCACCGGCACCAGCGAATGCAAATCCAACGGGCAGACCGGGCTGCGCCCCACGCGTGAGACGGCCAGGCCGTGCCGCTGCTCCACTGCGTCGCGCAACTGGCTGGACAGCATGCGCGCCCCCGCCAGGCTCAGCCCTCGTGCGCCGGGCGCCACCAGGCGATGGAACCAGTCTTCCTCCAACTGGTCCATGTCGAGGTGCCAGGGGATCGTGCCCGCCCCGGCCGCAGCCATGCGGAACGCAGTGACGGCATCCTCCGCGCCGGTGATGGCGAGTTGGTGGTGCAGCCAATCCGTATGCGCCAGGCGCAGGGGTGCGGCGGCGCCGCTATCCTGCGTGCCACGCCCGCGCGCCTGCGCTGCCGGGGCGGGCGCGGTTGTCGCCGCATCGGCATCGTCCACCGGGCGCGGCGCCGGCCGTGTCGCGGCCTTCGCTGTCAGGAACGCGTCCAGATCTGC
>NZ_LMUY01000161.1:0-701 GCF_009765685.1 Acidisphaera sp. L21
CGCCACCTGATCGACGGAAAAGGGTCTCAGAGCAGCGCTTACACCGGACTGGGCAACGAGCTTATGCGCAATTCCACGGCCTCGTGGGAGCGCGATCACGACTGGTATCAGGAACAGCATTAACCGAAAGGCCAGTCATATGGCCCTAGTCGCAGGGCGCTGCCCTGCACCCGGCATGGGGCAGTCGCCCCCTGCACCCCCTGCGCCTGGGCTAGGTATCTGGCGGACAGTCATCCTCGGGCGGGGCGCGGGGCGAAGATCGCCGAAGCGGTCGCTCGGTCGAGCGGAATATCGTCGCAGGCGACGCCCCTTTCGGATGCTCGCTGGCAGGTAAATTCCACTTCCCCACCGGATCCAGCCCCAGGTCGCGGCAGATCTCGCGGATGAGCTGTTCCGCCGGCCGGTCGCCGATATCCTCCAGCGCATCCAACGAATCCAACCGCTCCCGCAACGCCTCGGTCAGCCGCTCGGCCTCCCCGGCATCCGCGTTGCGCGCAATGGCATCCTGCACGGCACGGCCAATCTGCCGCCGCGCCATCGCCTGCCGGTCATCGACACGAATGGGCCGCGCCCACCCCGTCTCCAGCCGCTCGGCCAACAACACCGTCCGCCGAATGGCACGCGACACCTGGCCAAACGCCGCCGCGACGATCGCGGTCCGCCCCACGAAATCCCGCCGGGCCTCCGCCGCCGCCGCCGCC
>NZ_LMUY01000161.1:777-2219 GCF_009765685.1 Acidisphaera sp. L21
GAGGTCGCAATCGCTGAACCCCCAGCCGCCACCTCGACCATCGTCGCCTGCGCCAACGCCGCTTCCGCATCGGCCGCAAGCCCGATCATAGTGGCCACCCGCATCCCGACCTCCACCAAATCCGCCAACGCCGCCCGAAACGATGCGGGCGCGCAGGCAGTCTCATGGGAAGGGGCGGGGATCGGGGTCGGGGTCATGGCCCCTGGCAAGAACCACACGCCCAGCCCGGGTTTCAAGCAGCATCAAGGCCCGTCTGGCCTTCGACAGGATCACGCGATCGTCCGAACCCTTCAGCCGGTGCTGAGATCGAGCCGTTCATTTATTTGACATACCAGTAGCTCAAATTGTAAGGTCACGTCCTCGGCGTCAGCCGCCGGTCATCATCCTCAACTGCGGAGTGTCCCATGCCTGTCGTCACCTTCACCGTCCGCCGCGGCCTCAGCGCTTCCGAGAAAACCACTTTGTCGCAAGCCATGTTGGAAGCTCAGGTGGCGGCCGGGTTCGCGAAAAACGACCTCTTCCATCGATTCCTCGAAGTGGCGCCGGGCGATCTCTTGGTGGACGCCCGCTACCCCGCCTACGAGGCGGATCGGACGGAGCGGTTCGTCCTGGTCGAAGTGATCATCTCTGCAGACAGGCCACCTGCCGTCGCGAAAACGATGGCCGATGAAGCGGTCAGATTGCTCGGCGAGCGACTGGGCCTGGCACCGCAGGACATCCTGTTCTTGTTCCAAGGCAATGACCCGACATCGCCACGTTTCCCGGGACAGTCGAATGGTGGGCCGGGTCATGCCTAAGGCGTCGAAGCGCGATCAACTCGTCGAAGCGACAAAGGACCTTCTCTGGGAGGTGGGGTACGAGGCCATGTCGCCTCGTGATATCCAGGAGAGGAGCGATGCCAGGCCTGGAAGCCTGTATCACCACTTCACATCGAAACTCGCGATCGCCGAGGCGGCGCTCGACGAAGCCGCAGCCGAGGACATTGCAGGTCTTGAACAGGTTTTCTCGCAGAGCGCGCCGCCGCTAGAAATTGTCCGGAACTATCTCCTCCTCAAGCGCGAGGCCTTCCGCGGCTGCCGTTTCGGACGGTTGGTCCATGAAGCCTCGATCGAACACGAACAACTCCGGCGGCCCGTCGCGGCTTACTTCGATGCAGTGCGCACCCACCTCGCGCGATGTCTCAAGCAGGCGCAATCGGACGAAACGCTCTCTGCGGGTATCGACCCTGAAAGTTTGGCAGTCTCGCTGATTGCTTTGATCCAGGGCGGCTACGTCATCGCTCGATCGTTCAAGGACGAGGCTTTGTTCAGCCAGGCCATAGAAGGCGCTTTGGCCTTGCTCGCCGCGGCCTCTCGTCCCAACCGTGCGTCGAACAGTTCCAGAGCTTCGGCGCAGAAGTCTTGCAGACCGTGTGAAATCTGCTCCGTAACGGATTCCGGCTC
>NZ_LMUY01000091.1 GCF_009765685.1 Acidisphaera sp. L21
GCGATGCGATCCTCCATCGCCTTTGCGCGGATTGGGTCGCGGGCGCGGAGGGCATCGACAGCCGTGGCGAGTGCGGCCGCCGGGTCGCTGGGCCGCGGCTTTTTCCGAGCGGACCAAACCGCGACATTCGGCGCCTGGATCCGCGCCTGAACCTCCTCCCTGGCGACGTCGACCTGGGCGCGTGCGGCGGCAATTCGCTGTTCGGCCGCTGTCCGGTGCTGGTCGGCAGCCGCGCGTGCGGCTGCTGCGGCAGCCGTGCTAGCTTCCACTACTTCGTCCTTCAGGGCCATGAAGGTCGCGTAGTGGACTGCGAGGTCGGCGGGTGTGCTCAGCGGCTCCAGCGTCGCGCAGAGGGCGCTGAGCGGGCGGAGCCGAGGTGAGTCGACAGCGGCGGTGCCCCGCCACACCAGCACCAGGCGTTCCGAGGCGGGGTCCACCCAGATCGTATCGAGCCGGGCGGCAACATCGTCAAACGATTCCGGCCGTTCGACGAAGATGCGCGCGACGACGCCGGGTAACTGGCAGCGCAGGCGCGGGTGCTTCGGATGGAGATTCTCGAACCACAGTTCTTCATCCCCGCGGAAATGCGGGAATTGCTGGTCGGGCGGCGCAGCGTTGAAGAACGCCCAATCGAAATCGGTGGGGAACCAGGGCCAACGCTGCTCCAACCAGCGGTTGTCGTAAGTCCCGGCGCGGCTGATGCGGGTCTGCCAGGTGGAGCCAAGCGGCCCGAACCCCGCCGGGTCGGGCCGAGCGAACGTTGTCGTAATGCGCTGGTCTGGGCGTTCGACATTGGGCAGGACCAGATCGGTGCCGCACCCGGCTGGATTGCGCCGGTCGCGTGGACCCCCAAACGCGCGGTCGTAGCCGATCGGCATGGTAAGGAAAGGGATCGGCTTGCTGGGCTGTGAGCCGAGCGGGCTGGTGATCCAGTGCCGGTCTCCCGTTACGGCAAGGGTTTTACGGGAGCCGATGCCAATGGAGACCAAACAGGCCTGGACCGGGGAGCCACCCTGAGCATGGGCGGTGGCCGCAACCAGGAAATCGCCACGGGGTTTGTAGGCGACGAAGTCGGAGGCGTAGGAGGGTGCTTCGTTGGGACCGGCGGGATCGTCTCCGGATAAGTTGGGCGGCACGTCGCTCGGAACG
>NZ_LMUY01000028.1 GCF_009765685.1 Acidisphaera sp. L21
CAGGTTGAGCGTCGAACCAGGCGTGGCGCCGGGCCAGGACATCGGGGCGTTCCTGCTCGCTGGCGTGTGCCGTTTTTTTTGAAGGTGACGTCGTGGCGGTCCAAGAAGCGCCAGATCGTGCTGATTGCGAATGACGCGCCGTAATCGCCGTGCAGCAGTTCGGCCAACTCTGCCAGGGTAATGTCCTTCTGTGCCTCGATGGCGGCCAGGATCACGGCTCCGAACGCCTCGATCCGGTGAGAGCGCTTGTCACCGCCCACCGGCAGAGCGGTGGGGCGATCGTGCTCGCGCCAGGTCCGCAGCCACCGCACGGCGGTCGAGACGGCCACGCCGAACCGAGCGGCTGCAGAGTTGCGTGACATGCCACCGTCGACGGCCGCGATCACGCGCGATCGTAGGTCTTGAGAAAGTGCTCCTGCCATGCGCGCTGGCCTCCTACTCAGCCGGCATGATGAATCACACCGCTCCGCGTCGCGGGAAGAGATTTCGATTCGGGGCGGTGGGAAAATGCTCTAGCCGCACGACTCGAATTAGTCAGTCAGGTTAGGACCACAGCCATCCTATTATCTGACAGCACGTACGATGGTGATCCGAATTGAGAAAAGTCGTTGAATAAGCATAGCGTCGACAAATCGCGGTGCAATCTTTGGGCTATTTGGACGCAGAGTTGGAAATTCTTTTACAGGCTTCACCATCGACCGCAATGTGTCCGCTCGCGGATTTGTGATTGCCGGACCGGAGCCGACGGGCTCTTGACACGTCAGTGGTCCCTAACCGCGCTCTATTGGGTGTTTCGAGGCGGCTTGCTTTCGTCGCCGGCACCCCCTTCACTCTTCTTCCAACCACCGTGAGAACGCCGTGCCCCGTCCCACTTCGTCCTCGACACTTGGATCCCTGGTACTGATTGCTGTCGTGATCGGCGGCTCCGGCGCCTCCTTTGCCTACACGGCAGGGTGGCTGTCGCCGGATCAGCTGACCCCTACGCGGCTGGTAGCGGCGCTAGCGCCGCCAAGTGGCCCGGTCGCTGGGCATCGCCGCAACCACGCCAAGGGCATTTGCTTCACCGGTAGCTTCGAAGCGAATGGTGCCGGGTTGGCGCTGTCGAAGGCGCAAGTGTTCCAAAAGGGGAGTTACCCCGTGATTGGCCGGTTCAATCTGGGCGTCCCGGATCCGATGGCGGTGGATGGGGCGGCCCGCGTGAGAGGCATCGGCGTGCAGATTGCAACGCCGGACGGGCAGGAGTGGCGGATGGCGATGATCAATCCGCCGTTTTTCCCGGTCGCAAGCCCACAGGCTTTCTATGCGTTGCTCGTCGCATCGGGTAAGAAGGACGATCCGAACGCCATGAAGAATTTTGCTGCCGTTCATCCCGAGATCGGTGCCTTCGGTGCGTGGGCTGGCAGCGCGCCCTTCACCGAGAGCTATGCGGAGGAACGGTTCAACAGCCTGGACAGCTTCACGTTCACCGATGGCTTGGGCGCAGACCATGTGGTGCGATGGTCGCTCGTGCCGGCGGCCCAGGCCGTGAGCGTGTCGAAAGATGATCTTGCCAAGCGGTCAAACGACTTCCTGGAGCAGGAGATCACGCAGCGAGTTGCTGCCGGCCCGCAGCGCTGGACGATGACCGTCACCGTCGCCGAGCAGGGGGATCCAACCGCCGACCCTAGCAAGGCCTGGCCGGACGGGCGACGCACCGTGGATGTCGGCACGCTGGTGGCGAGCAAGATCGTGGCCGAGCCGGACGGCCCTTGCCGCGAGATCAATTACGATCCGACCGTGCTGCCTAGCGGTATCCACACGTCAGATGACCCATTCCCATCGGCGCGCTCCGCCGCCTATGCGGTGTCATATGACCGGCGCACGGCGGAGGCCGCTGCCTATCCGACTCATGGGGGAGCACCGCAATGAACCGCATCGGTGGCCGCTTTACGGGCACTCAGCGCGTGCTGCATTGGGGGATGGCCGTGGGCATCCTGGCGATGCTGTTCATTGGCGTTGGCATGGTGTCGACGGTGACGACGAGTTACCTGGCGCTGGTCTCGATCCACAAACCATTGGGCGTCGCCATCTTGGTCCTTGTGGTGCTACGCATTGCCGTTCGGCTGCGCTCCGGCACCCCACCGCTGCCAGTTGATCTACCGGCCCCGGTGAAGCTTGGGGCGACGCTGTCGCACTACGTGCTGTATCTGTTGATGATCGCGATGCCGCTGCTCGGCTGGGGCATGCTATCGGCTGCTGCTTATCCGATCGAGCTATTTCCTGGCGTATTCCTGCCGGCAATTCTGCCGCAGAGCGACAGCCTGCATACGCTGCTTTGGAATTTGCATCGTGCCCTGGCATTCGTGTTCTTCGCCGTGATCCTGCTGCACATTGCGGCGGGGCTATTTCATGCGCTTGTGCGGCGGGACGGCGTGTTTCAATCCATGGCAGGCGGGTCGATCCCCGATGAGCCAAGCGTATCAACCGCAGCGGAGTAAGGTGGGAACTGGTCGGGTAGGTTTGGCAAATGCTCTTTTGAGCCAGCCTGCACGTCCTTCCAGATCGACGAGGGCCGATCAGCGCCGACTAACCGGCCTAGGCAGCCGGTCAAGAGGGTTTGACCCTTTTGAACGAGCAGAATGCGGAGCATCGCGGGGCAGACTCCAAGCCCCTTGCTGCCATCGACCACTATGCCACCCTCGTTTCGCGATGGAAGCCCTGGCGAGCCGGATCAACGACCTGGTCTGGAATTATCCGTCCATGCTGGCTGCAAACACGCGAGCATAGTTTCCGCCCATCAGTTTGCGCACGTCCGCCACCCCGAACCCGGCAGCGAGCAAAGCAGCAGCAAGGCCCGGCAACGCGGCATAGCTATCGAACGTCGCGGGGCCGACCAACCCCATACTGTCCGTACCAAGCCCCACGTGGTCAACCCCAACCTCGGCAACCATTCGCGCCATACCTGCCGCTAGTGCCGCCATGTTGGGGAAGAGCGACGCTACCGGCCATATCCCAATCATTCCACCCGTTCCCGCGACCAGTTTCGCGTGCTCAGGCGTGATCAGCCGAGTGAAAGGGCGCGGGCGATTGGTTAACGACGTGTGCGACAGCACGAGTGGCTTGGTCGTCACGGCGGCAGCACGGCGGACCAGAGACAGCGTGCCATGGGCCACATCGACGATAACCCCAAGCTGGTTACAACGCCGAATGACCTCCGCACCGAAATCGGTGAGCCCTCCATGGACAGGCTCTTCCGTCTGGATGTCGCCAAGTTCGTTGACCCGATAATGCGTCAGTTGAAGATGCCGGAGTTGCCACTGGCCGTAGGCTTCTTCCACTCGTTCCGGATTGCCCTCGAGGAAATCGCCACCCTCAGCGGCCACTATGACGCAGGGTTGGTCGGAGCGGGCGCGCTGTAAGCTGGCCACATCTGTCAAAATTGTCATGCCCTGCTGCGTTGCCAGGGCGTGTAGACGGGCGAATGCGCGGTGCGAGTAGGCGTATAGCTCGCCAGGGGCTGGGTTACGGAAGGGATGAATGCGGTGATCGGTCATGAGCCGATGGGTCGGAGCGTCGGACACGATGGCCAGGCACACCACGGCAAGGCCGCCGTCCCGCATCGAGTCAGCGACGGGCGTGAAGGTACGATTTGTGCGAACGCTCAATAGCCGGCCAGCATGGGAGTGGACGTCAATGGTGACCGATTCTTGCAGAAGCTTAAGCGGTTCTACGGCTGGAGCCGCGGCGGCAAGGCACACAAGTGGTGCGCTTGCGAGTAATCGGCGCCGCCCGATACCGCCGCCGAATGGCCGAGCGGCTGTCAGGGTATGGCCTTCGGCGGTCTGGCCAAGCACCCCGATCAACGACGCCGGCCCGCTCTGCAGCGGAGCCGCGCCCGTTACGAACACACGGGAGGAGGCTGGTCCGGGCCGGCAGCCCGGGCAGCACGGCGGTTCGATCAGCAGCAGGTGACATCCATTCAAGTCCATGCCAGTCAGCCAGCCGTCCAGTCTCACCATGCGACCAGCAGCGGCAGTCACATCACCGGCCGCGATGTGCTCCCACCGCAGATGGATCACGGCGTCGCGACATGAATCTGCCAAGCTAGCAGCGCTCCTATCCTTCTATTCACGTATCGGGACCAGTAACCGCAGACATTCACTGACAGACACGCATCTTCAAAGAGGCGAGTCATCAAAAGTTCGGAGTCTGTGTAAAAGGGCAATCAGGCGCCCTATTTGGGGTGGCATCCTGTCCTTAAAAAGGTCTCGAGTATTGACTGCATTGCCAATGGATCGTCACGCCACCCCGGGCAGACGATCAAGCAGTTTGTCGAGCGTGATGGGATAGTCACGGACCCGTAGCCCGGTAGCGTTGTGAATAGCGTTCGCCACTGCCGCGCCCACGCCGCACAGGCCGAGTTCGCCGATCCCCTCTGCCTTCATCGGCGACGACATCGGGTCCGGGTCGTCAAGGAAGACGACCTCTTGATGCGGGATATCGGCGTGTACGGGGACTTCATACCCAGCGAGGTCATGGTTGACGAAGAACCCATGCCGCGTATCGACCGCCAATTCCTCCATCAAGGCGCCGCCTACTCCCATGGTCGTCGCGCCAATCACCTGGCTGCGCGCTGTCTTGGGGTTCAGGATGCGACCGGACGCGCAAACGGCGGTCATCCGGCGCACGCGGATCTCCGCCGTCGCAGAGTCCGCTGCGACTTCCACGAAATGCGCACCGAAGGTCGATGATTGGTATTTCTTGGCAAGATCGCCGTATTCGATCGAGTCCTCCCCAACCAATTCACCGTCCCGAGCGGCCGCGGCCAGAGGCATCATCCGATCGCCAGCGCGGACCTGGCCATCGGCGAACGTCGCGTCAGCCGAGTTGAAGCCAAGCTTCTGCGCAACTGTCTCGCGTAGTCTGACACAGGCGGCATCGACTCCAGAGGTAGAATTGTTGGCACCGAACTGGCCACCCGACCCCGACGACACGGGATAGGATGAGTCAGCAAGCCGGACGACGACCTGATGAACGGGTAGGCCCATCATCTCGGCGGCGGTTTGCGCGATGATCGTGTAGCTGCCGTTGCCAATATCCGTCATATCGGTCTCGACGGTGACAAGGCCCTCGCCGTCCAGACGGACGCGGGCGCCCGACTTCACCAGCATGTTGTTGCGGAAGGCGGAAGACACGCCCATGCCGATGAGCCAGCGTCCCTCGCGCATGGTGCCCGGTGTGGAATTGCGCTTGTCCCACCCGAATCGTTCGGCGCCTACCCGCATACATTCGGACAGTTGGCGTTGCGCGAACGGCCGATCTGGGTGTTCTGGATCCACATTCGTGTCATTGATGCTGCGAAGAACGATCGGGTCCAATTCCAGCTTCTCCGCCATCTCGTCCACGGCGATTTCCAGCGCCATCAACCCGGGCGCCTCGCCCGGCGCGCGCATCGAATTGCCCTCTGGCAGGTCGAGAACCGACAGCCGGGTTGCAGTCATGCGGTTGGCACCGGCGTAAAGCAGGCGTGTTTGCGAGACGGCTGCCTCAGGCTTCCCGCCTGGGAGATCACCCGACCAGCCCTCGTGGGCAATTGCCGTGATCTTGCCATCCTTGGTGGCGCCGATCCGGATCCGCTGCTGCGTGGCGGGACGGTGAACCGTGTTGTTGAACATCATCGGGCGTGTGAGCGCTACTTTGACCGGTCGCCCGGCAGCACGGGCGCCAAGGGCGGCCATGATTGCGTCGGCTCGCACCCATAGTTTTCCGCCGAAGCCGCCGCCAACGAAGGGGGACAGCACGCGAACGTCCTCCTGGGGGAGACCAAGCGTCGTGGCAATGTCCGCCGCGCCCCGAGCGATCATCTGGTTCGAGGTCCAAAGTGTCAGCTTGTCGCCGGTCCACACGGCCATGGACGCAAGTGGCTCCATCATCGAATGGGCTTGATCGGGCGTCTTGTAGGTTTCGTCGAGCTGGACTGGCGCCTCCCTAAAAGCCCCTTCGAAGTCGCCGACAGCGGTGTCGGACGGGTCTCCGTTCACGGGATGGGGTTTGCCCCCGCTCATCGTCTTGGAGAGTTCGTAGGCGCCGTCTTTTGTAACGTACTCAAGGTGGACCAGGGAAGCGGCGGCGCGCGCTTGTTCAAACGTTTCCGCAACCACCATGGCCACGGCCTGATGATAGTGCTCCACCTCCGGCCCCGCGAGCAGCTTGGCAGTGTTGAATTTGCCTTTGCCGAGCTTGCCCGCATTGTCGGCCGTGACGATGGCGAGCACGCCGGCTACAGCCTTCGCCGCCGTCAACTCCATGGACGCAATCTGGCCCTTCGCGATGGCAGCGCCGACGACAAACCCGTAGGCGGGGTTCGGCACCTCGTCATGTCGTTCGTAGGCATAGGGGGCGGTCCCGGTGACCTTGAAGCGCCCCTCGATGCGATCAAGCGGCTGGCCTACGACCTTCATCTGGTCGATGGGATTTGTGGTGGCGGGGGTGTCGAACTTCATGGCTCAAGCCCTCGCTTCGGTGAGGACGGCATCGAGCGTGCGCTCGACCAGCAGTAGCTTGAACCTGTTCTGGTCGGTCGGCTTTGCCCCAGCGAGCAGTTGCGCCGTCACGGCTCGCGCACCGCGGGGCATTTCCGCCTCGGCCGATTCGACGCGCCAGGGTTTATGGGACACGCCGCCGAGCGCCACGCGTCCCGTCCCATCCTTCTGGATGATGGTTGCAACCGAGACGAGCGCGAACGCATAGGATGCCCGATCGCGGACCTTTTGGTAAATCTGCGTGCCGCCAGCGGGTTTCGGCAGCGTCACCGTGGTAATCAGTTCGCCAGGGAGCAACGCGGTCTCGACGTCTGGAGTGTTCCCCGGAAGTTGATGGAAGTCGGCTATGGGAATAGCCCGAGTTGTGCCGTCGGGCTTGACGGTGTCGACCGTTGCATCCAAAGCGCGAATTGCGACGGCCACGTCACCTGGATAGGTGGCGATGCAGGAATCGCTGACGCCGATCACGGCCATTTGGCGACTGATCCCGCCGATGGCCGTGCATCCGCGGGCTGGCTGGCGCTTGTTGCAAGCCTGGTTTGTCAAAAACCGCTGCTATTCCCATACTTGCGGCGGCGTATCTTATAGGTTTGCTGGGACACACGTAACTAAGCGCGCGTCAACTCATGTCTCAGAGTCACGATTGTGACTTGGCCGGTCCGAGACATTGGGTCGAGATCAAACCGGATACTTGCCCTGATCTCGACCTGAGGTTCGCCCGGTTCATCTGTGTGCCGCCCGGGTTTCCGCCTATTCTCCGCCTCGCTTGCGGCGAAAAAACGACTTGCCTAAACTGGCCGCCCGAGGAGCGTCCAACGCCCTCGGGGGCAGTAAGCCAAGTATCAAGACGTCACCGCATCGGTTAGCGAATGACGACTGGACCAATCCGGACACTATGCCGGCGGTGGTAGTAATGACGATTTGGGCCATGCCAATGCCGGTGATGATACCGGTCATAGTAATACTGTACCGTCATCGCATGAATCGTTGGAGTGCGCTGGACGTGCATATTCCCAGGGGCTGGGGCAACCACGTGCCCGTTCGGCCCGGGCACGAGCACGTCGGCATAACCCGCCGCAGGCGCAGTATCCCGCGTCGCCGCATGCGATGGGCTAGCAAGCGCCAGCACCCCCAATCCAAGCAGTCCGGCTAACTTAATATGCACCATGTTCTCCTTTGCGATCGTTTTGCCAACCAGCGGGCCTGTTGGACTACGTCACAGCAACGACGGATGTCCGGACATGTTCCATGATGAACACGATTTAAGATAGCATTTGATGCCACTCCGCCCCACCTCGACATGGTCCTTGGCTCTACAACCGGGGGTCTTCCGATGGCAGGCCCTGCCAGGAACGCCAGGCGATCCGCCTGCGAACTCAAAGCCGACCCAAATCGGTCATTCAGAGGCGTTAGCGCACTTGCGCACTAGAACACCGGCTGGCACCGGAAGCCGTCGCCCCAGCGTTTCACCAGGCCTACGGATGGCGAGGGGAAGTGTGCAAAGCATGTCAATGTGCCGCTGGCACAGCATGACTCGAGGAAGCTCCGCCGGGTTGCCACAGCCAGCGCCGGGTCGTGGTCCAGGCGCATGTGTAGTTCGGGGTACCGTGCCTGCAGGAGCGAGTGGATGAGGTCGCCGGTGACAAACGCCCCAGGTGTGCCACGACCAAGTGCCACTGCAAAATGGTCGACCGTGTGGCCTGGTGTCGGCAACAGGCGGACATGATCGGTCAGGATGTGATCGCTCGTCACCAATTCGGCACGCGCGGCATGCACGATCGGTAGAACACTGTCCTCGATCCAGGGTACGGCGGTTTCGAGGTTCCGCGCCGTCCAGAAATCGAGTTCTTTACGCGAAAGCACATAGCGCGCGTTCGGAAAGGTTGGCACCCAGTGCCCGTTTTCTAGCCGCGTGTTCCAGCCGACATGGTCAACATGCAAATGGGTGCACATCACGTAGTCGATGTCTTTGACACATAGCCCGATTGCAGCCAGCCCGTCCATGTAGCGCCGGTCTGATTTCTGATGCCAGTGCGGACGCAGTGGGCGCGACTTGTCGTTGCCGATACAGGTGTCGATTAGAACGGTGTGGTTCGGCGTAACGACGACATAGGATTGGAAGCAGAGCACGATGTTGTCGTGCGCATCGAGCGCCGCCGGTTGCAGCCAGGATCGGTTCTCGTCGAGGCATTCTCGGGTAAGGTTCGGCAGAAATTCCAACGCCGGCCGATTACTTTGCTCCATTTCCACGATACGATGTATGGTCATGTCGCCAACGCGAAATGTCGTCGCCATTTACGCCGGCCCCATCGCGGGGTTGGGCAATGGATAGCGCGTTTCAATCGCAGACAGCGAGATCGGCCCAGCGACGACGCCGGTGTAGCAAACCGCGGCCGCCAACATGATCACCGAGCCGATCACCAGCGCCAACACGAAGGACCCGGTGGCGTCGACCACCATGCCGGTGACGATCGGCGAGATAGTACCACCTGCAAACGCGCCGAAATTTTGGATCGATGATAACGATGCAGCGTAGCTATCCGGCGCGACTGCCGTCACCAGCGTCCACTTGCCGGACTGGCCGAACGATAGGAAGAACAACGAGGCCGAAATACTCCCCAGGGCCAGCGTGAGATCGGTCGTGCAGGCTGCCAGCACACAAAACAGCGCCGCACCTGGGTAACCGATGCCGGCAGGGATTTTGCGACTGCGAATGATCGCGATGCCCCCGTGCGCCAGCCAGTCGGTGAACCAGCCTCCAGCCAGCGATCCGGCAATCGAACAGGCGAGCGGGATCATGGCTAGCACGCCCGTCTTGGCGATGCTCACATGGTGCTGCATCTCGAGATACGACGGAAGCCAGGCGCCATACAGCCAGATCGCGTAGCCGGAAAAGAAGGCGCCCAGGATCATCCCCCAGGTCGACCGGAAGGCGAATAGCCGGCGCCAATGGGCGAAGGTGACGGGAGCCTGCGGTGCTACGCTGGTCACGCCCAGGTAGTCGAGATCTTCCTTGTCGAGGCTGCTTGCCTCCGGATCGCGGTACAGGACGAACCAAACCACGGCGATGACCAGGCCCAGTACGCCCATGACGACGAACATCGTTCGCCAATTGAAGGTGACCAGCAGCAGCGTGAGGACCGGCGTGCCAATGATGCGACCTAGATCTGCGCCGAGCGTGTAGACGCCGGTCGGACGACCACGGTCGCGGATATTAAACCAGTTCGAGACGGTTCGTGTCGTTGCGGCAAAGGCGGGCGACTCAAACAACGCCAACCCGGCGCGGGACCATAGCAGATGGGTAAAGCTGGTTACCAACCCACCCGCTGCAATGGTCAGCGACCAGAGCACGATCGACGCCCCCATTAGCCGCCGCGGGCCCACGCGGTCCACGACCAAGCCGACTGGAAGCTGCGACAACGCGAAGGTGATGGCGAATGTGGAGTTCAGTAGGCCGATGGCCGTGGCGGAAATACCGAATTCCTGCCGAATGCTCAGCGTGCTTATCGCCAGTGTCGAGCGGTCGATGTAGTTCAAGATGATCGCCATTGTGCACAAGCCGACGGCGAGCCATTGCTTACGGCGGAACTTTGGCGTGGCTTGTTTTTGCTGCACCTGACATTTCCTCGGCGCCGCATCGTTGGCGGCACATCGGTGGAACGCTAGCAGTGAGCCCACTATGTGCCCAAACCGTGTTTCGGCAACCTAGCTTCGTCCCACGCGATGCTGTTCAATTGAGTTGAACGAACACGTCCTCGCCTTCGACGCAGACCGGAAAGGTGCGGATATCCTCGAAAATCGGCGGTCCCATTCCCTTGCCGGTTCGGATGTCGAATTGGCCGTTATGGAGCGGACACTCGATCAAATGACCCTCCAACCATCCATCCGTCAACAGCGCGTAGGCGTGGCTGCAGACGTTCTCGGTGCAAAACCAACCATCCTCGACATGGTATAAAGCCAGGTTCACGCCCATCAGTTCGACCGGGATCGCCTCGCCATCCGCCAAGTCCCCCACGCCGGCGATACGGGTCCAGCTTTCGTCCATCTTGGTCTCCTTGCTCGCTTGCCGCTGTCATCGCGGCGGTTCAGGGCGCCAGCCTTACGGTGTCTGCTACGCAATGAATAGACACTCGCCAGACTCTGCGGACGCGGGCAGTCTGGTGGACAAGACGCCAGAATGGGCGTCGCGGAGCGTCCGATGCAGCTCGACCTGGTGACCTTGCGCCTGTTCATCGCCGTGCATGAGGAGTGCAGCCTGACGCGCGCCGCCGAGCGGGAGCATATGTCGCTATCTGCCGTCAGCAAGCGCATTTCCGATTTGGAGAAAGCGCTGCGGACGGTGCTGTTCCGGCGCACGAAGAACCGGCTGGAGCCGCTGCCAACGGCACAAACCTTGGCCCGTCATGCGCGCCGGGTGCTGTCCGAACTGGACGAACTGCAGGGCGAGTTCCGGGATTTTGCCCAAGGGCTCAAGGGCCGTGTTCGCATCTGGTCGAACAGCTGGGCGATCATCCAATCGCTTCCGAAGGATTTGGCGTCGTTCATGGCCGACAACCCTCTGGTGCAGATCGAACTGCAGGAGAATTTGACGCCGGTCATCATCCAGGGTGTGGCGGACAACGCGGCAGATATCGGCATTTTTGCCGGGAATGTGCCAGCGCCGGGGCTGCATGTGGAGCCCTATCGTTACGACCGGCTGGTGGTGGTGATGGCCGCCGATCACGACCTTGCCGTCCGGGAGGCGGTGCGGCCGGCAGATATGGTGCCATACCACGTGATCGGCCCCAAACTGGGCAGCGGTATCGACGCGCTGTTCGCCCAGGCCGGCGCCGGGCTCAACCTGAAGCCGCGCATTCGCGTCGCCGGGGCCGAAGCCGTTTGCTGCATGGCGGAAGCAGGGCTGGGTATCGGTCTGGTGCCGGAAAAATCGGCGCAACGATACAGTCATTACCTGAAGATCGTGGCACGCCCCTTCGAATCCCCTTGGAGCGTGCGGCAGATCAATTTGTGCACGGGGCCGTTGGAAAGCCTCAGCCCGGCCGGGCGCCGGTTGCTGGCGCACATGCGCGCGACGGTGGACTAATCGGCTCACCCCAACCTACGCCGTTGGCCAAGCAAGCTTCGCGCATTACGACATCCCACGCGCCCAATCTTCGCTAGAATGCCGGCTCCCGCGCGAAAGACGCGGTCTTGAGGGGGAGGACCGGTCATGGTCCACGACATCATTGACTGCGATATCCATCCAACCGTTCCCAGCCTGAAGGCGTTGTTGCCCTATCTGGAAGACCATTGGCGCCATGTGGTGCAGACCCGCGGCATGGATGAGCTGAATTCCATCAGCTACCCAGCCCGCTCGCCGCTGACCGCGCGGGCCGATTGGCGCCCAGAAGAGGGCAAGCCGGCAGCGACGCTGGCGCAAGTTCGTAGCGAGTGCCTGGACGCATTCGGGACCTCGATCGCAATCTGCAACTGTCTATACGGCGTGCAACTCCTATTTGGGGAGGACATGGCGGCCGCCTATGCCCGGGCGGTCAACGACTGGATCGCCGCCGAATGGTTGGACAAAGACCCCCGGCTGCGTGCCAGCATCGTGGTGCCCGTGCAGAACATCGAACTGGCCGTCGACGAGATCGTGCGCTGCGCCCAGGATCAGCGCTTCGTGCAGGTGCTGCTGCTGGCGAGCGGCGACCAACCCTTGGGCAAGCGGCATTACTGGCCGATCTACGCCGCGGCAGAGCGTCTGGGGCTCACGATCGGCATTCACGCGGGCAGTAACTACCACAACCCGCCGACCGCGGTCGGCTGGCCCAGCTACTACACGGAGGACTATGTCGCCCAGGCGCAGGCCTTCCAGACGCAGCTTACCAGCATGATTTGTGAAGGTGTTTTTTCGAAGTACCCAACGCTCAAGGTCGTGCTGCTAGAATCCGGCTGGACCTGGCTGCCCGCCCATCTGTGGCGTTTGACCAAATACTGGCGCGGCTTGCGGATCGAGATCCCCTGGGTCGACCGCTCCCCAACGGAGATCGTGCGCAGCAACGTGCGCCTGTCGCTGACCCCGATTGACGCGCCGCCCGATACTGCTGGATTGCTGCGGATCATCGATCACATGCAGTCGGACGAGTTGCTGCTGTTCTCGACCGACTACCCC
>NZ_LMUY01000029.1:0-85225 GCF_009765685.1 Acidisphaera sp. L21
CGCGGCGAGCCGTGGGTGACGGGCTTGGGCGCCGGGTGGGCTTCGCGGGCCGGCGGGTGATGCGCGGGCGGATGGCTGGCCGGTTTGGCCGCGGGCGACGCATGGGTCGCGGGTGCGGTGGGGCTTAAATGATCCAACGCGCCCTGGTTGACGCTGACCTGGGCCATGGCAGGCGCGAGGACGACCCCGGGCACCAGCATGGCAGCGAGCAATAACGTGCGAGTCACGCCGGTATGATAGCGCGGTCCATCCATGCCAGCTACCGCCTCAGCCAAACGTTCAGGCTGCACGCGATGCGGCGACGCCCTCGGCGACAACCTCCAGCAGCTTCGGGTGCAGATGCGAGTTGGCGGCGACGATGTCGATACCGGCCGGGTCCATCACCAGTTCGCCGCCCATGGTGTCGGTGGCGTATCCACCGGCCTCGCGCACGATCAGCGCACCGGCCGCGACGTCCCATGGCTTCGGGCCCAATTCCCAGTAGCCATCGTAGCGGCCGGCGGCGACCCAGGCGAGGTCCAACGCGGCGGCACCGAAGCGGCGGATTCCGGCGACGACGGGCATCAGCGTGCCGAGGGTGCGGGCGAAGGCCAGGCGGCGGGGGGCGGAGACGGAGGCGAAGGGGATGCCGGTGGCGAGCAGGGCGTCCTTCATGTCCTTGCGGCCTGAGACGCGGAGACGACGCTCGTTCAGGAAGGCGCCGGCGCCCTTCTCGGCCCAAAACATCTCGTCGTTCACGGGGTTGTAGACGCAGCCGGCGACGATCTCGCTGCCCGTGTCAGTCCGGCGTTCCAGGGCGACGCTGATGCACCAATGGGGCACGCCGTGCAGGTAGTTTGTGGTGCCGTCCAGCGGGTCGACGATCCAGCGCCACGACCAGTTGGGGCTGCCGACCATCCCGCCCTCCTCCAGCATGAAGGCATAGCCGGGGCGGGCGCGCTCCAACTCGGTCCGGATGGTCTGTTCGGACCGGATGTCGGCCTGGCTGACGAAATCGCCGGGGCCTTTGACGCTGACCTGCAGCTGCTCCACCTCGGCGAAGTCGCGCACCAGGCGACGGGACGCCTTTTGCACGGCGTTCTGCATCACCGTCATGTGGGGGGAGAGTTGGAGGGCCATGGCGTTCTACTGTCCTGAAGAGTGCTTGGGGCTGCTCAGCCCTTCGCACGCTCCACGTAGCTGCCGTCCTCGGTCTTGACCACGATGCGCTCCCCCGTCTCGATGAACGGCGGCACCAGGGTCTTCACGCCGTTGGACAGCTTGGCCGGCTTGTAGGAGCTGGCGGCGGTCTGGCCCTTCACCACGGGGTCGGCTTCCTCGACGGTGAGGATGACGGTGGCGGGGAGATGGATGCCGACCGGATCGCCTTCGACCGTGTCGACCTCGACCTCCATATTGTCCTGCAGGAAGGCGACCTGGTCGCCCAGAATCACGGACGGGATCATCGCCTGCTCGAACGTTTCCGGATCCATCAGGACGAGGTTGTCGCCGTCCGTGTAGGAGTAGGTGTAGTCCTTGGTGTCGGTCATCAGCCGCTCGACCGTGTCGGCGGTGCGCCACCGCTCGTTGGTCTTGTTGCCGGTCTTCATGTTGCGCATCTCGACCTGGATGAAGGCGCCGCCCTTCCCAGGAGTGATGATCTGCTGCTTGAGCACGGTCCAGCGATTGCCTTCGTGCTCGATCACCTGGCCGGCGCGGATCAGGTTGGCCTGCTGCTTCATGGTCTCTCGGGCTCTTACGGTATTTGGGAACGCGGTGGTCTAGCCGGTGACGGTCGGTGCGGCAAGCGCATGACTGCGTCCCGCCGGGTCACGAACCGTATCGGCGTCCAGATAATCGGGTCCGATGGGCACTTTGCCGTGCCCGCCGGGAATGTCCAGCACGTATGTCGGCCAGGCGAGCCCGGTGACGCGGCCGCGCAGGCTGGCGAGGATGGCGCGGCCTTCGGCGATCGGGACGTGGAAGCGGGCGGTGCCGGGCGCCGGGTCGAGTTGGTGCAGGTAGTACGGCTTGATCCGGGTGGCAAGCATGGCGCGGAACAGCGCTTCCAGCGCGTCGGGGGTGTCGTTTACGCCGCGGAGAAGCACGGATTGACCGAGGAGCGGGACGCCGAGGCGGTTGACCTCGCGCAGGGCGGCGCGGGCGTCGGGGGTGAACTCGGTGGCGTGGTTGGCGTGGACGACGAGCCAGAGCGGCTTTTCGGTTTCCAGCACTGGGGCGATGGCGCGCATTCGCGCCGGGTCGGCGACGGGGACGCGGCTGTGGATGCGCAGGGTTTGGATGTGCGGGATGGCGCCCAGCGCGTCCAGGATCGCGGCGAGGCGGCGGGGGGAGAGCAGCAACGGGTCGCCGCCGGTGAGGATGACCTCGGTGATCGCCTCGTGGGTGCGCAGCCAGTCCAGAGCGGTGGCGAGTTGGGCGTCGGTGAGCAGGCCGCCATCGGGGCCGACATGCTCCCGCCGGAAGCAAAAGCGGCAGTATACGGGACAGATCAGCAGCGGCTTCAGCAGGGCGCGGTCGGCGTAGCGGTGGACGATGCCGGGCACGGGGGAGAGCGCGTCGTCGCCGATGGGGTCGGCGCGTTCGTGGGGGGCGGTGGCGAGTTCGTCGGGGTGTGGGACAAACTGGCGGGCGATCGGGTCGCCGGGGTGGGTGATGAGGGCTGCCAAGGCGGGTGGGATGGCGACGGCGTAGCGCTCGCCCACCTGGTCCAGCAGGGCGCGGTCCTGCGGCGCGGCCAGCCCGGCGGCGATGAGGGCGGCGGCGTCGCGCAGTGTGTGGGCAGGGAGGGAGCCATCCGGCATGGTGGCGGGCGTGTAGTCCCGGAGGCTGAATGCCGCAACCATCTTGGCATCCCGAGCAGTTCGCCGCCCGCCTGCCCTTCCTGCGGCGCCGGGCCAGACTGACCCAGGCGACGCGCGCGTTCTTCGATGCGCGGGGGTATTTGGAGGTGGAGACGCCTTACGCCGTGCCCGTGCCCGGCGAGGAGGTGCATTTGCGCGCCTTCCGCACTGAGCATGTGGGCACGGACGGCACCCGAACGCCGTTATGGCTGCACACCAGCCCGGAATTTGCGATGAAAACCCTGCTGGTGGCGGGCGCCGGGCCGATTTTCCAGGTGGCGCGCGTTTGGCGAAACGAGGAAGGCAGCGACACCCATGCGCCCGAGTTCACCATGCTGGAATGGTATCGGCCCGGTGCCTCGCTGGCCGGGCTGATGGACGAGACGGAGGCGCTGCTGCGCGCGGTGCTGCCGCCGGTAGTGCGGTGTCGTGGGGTGGAGACGTCGCTGGCGGCGTTCGACCGGGTGAGTGTGGCGGAGGCGTTCACACGCTGGGTTGGGGCGGATGTGCTGGGCACGGCTGGCGACGCGCAGGGTTTGGCCGCCCAGGCGGGGGTGCGGCTGCGGGATGGCGAGGGGTGGGAGGATCTGTTCTTCCGCCTGTTGTTGGACCGGGTGGAACCGAACCTTGGGCGCGAGCGGCCGACGTTCCTGACGCATTGGCCTGCGGACCAGGCCGCGCTCGCCTGTCGCGACCCGGCGGACCCCCGGGCCGCGCTGCGGTTCGAGCTGTTCGTGTGTGGCATGGAGTTGGCGAACGCGTTCGAGGAATTGACCGATGCGACGGAGCAGCGCGCGCGGTTCGCCGCCGATCGGGCGCGGCGGGAGGCGCTGTACGGGCCGGGTTGGGGAACGGATGAACGGTTCCTGGCGGCGCTGGAGTTCGGCATGCCGGCGGGAAGCGGGATCGCGCTAGGGTTCGATCGGCTGGCGATGATCGCTGGCGGGGCGGACCGGATTGGGTTGGTGCAGTGGGCGGGCTAGGCGGTTGTGTGACGCACCCGGAACAGGACCTGCAAATCGACCCGATGCTGGCAGCGATGTCAGGGACCCGCTGAAGAGTGGTCGGGCGGCATTGGGGAAGGCACACCCGGCCGCGAGGCACCGAGCTTCGAAGGGTCGTGAGACGCAGGCTGCTTAGCCGTGCGTAAACGCCGCCCAGTCTCCGCGGCAGCGATCCAGCCAATCTCGCACCGCGCCAGGCGAGCCGAAGACGGTTGGCACGAACAATCCGGCGCCGCCCATGCGGCGGGCGACCACCATGCCATCCTCATCCGTCACGTCGTCGCCGATGAAGACGGGGCGGCGTCCCGCGAAGCCGGGCAGCGCCATCACTGCTTCGACCGCCAGGCCCTTGTCGGCGCCGCGGGGGCGGACTTCCCAGGCCATGTGGGCGGCGAGGAGTTGGAATTGCTCGGTCAATGGGAGCAGCAGGTCGATGAGGCCGGCGTGCAGGTCGGGGCCGGCGTCGGGGGCCTTGCGGAAATGCAGGCAGAAGCCGCGCGCCTTACGTTCCACAAGCACGCCTGGGTGGCGGGCGGCCAGGGCCTCGCCGGCGGCTAGTAGTTCGGGCGGCATAGCGGCGAGGTTGGGGCGTTGCAGCGGGGCGCCGAGGGCGGGGCGAAGGGCGCCGCCGTGTTCGCCGGCGACGGCGGGGATGAGGCCGGGCAGCAGGGCGTCGATCTGTTCGACGGGCCGGCCGGTGATGACGGCCAGGGCGCCGTTGAGTTCATCCCGCAGGCGGCCCAAGGCGAGCGGCAGGTTTGGCGGCACGATGACGCTGTCGGGGGTGGGGGCGAAGTCGAGCAGGGTGCCGTCCAGATCCAGCAGCAGCGCCGTCTCGGCGAAGGGCGGCAAGCCAGCGGGCATCAGTGGCAGGCCACCAGCCGAACATCGTAGACGGGGTGTTCCAGCATGTTCACCGCCGGTTCGTTGGCGAACATCCAGCCGTGGAAGCCCGGGGCGCCGGCGCGGCTGTCCTTGATGTCGAGATAGGCCGCGGAATCGATCGGCTGGTCTGGCGGGCGAACCGAGCAGGCGCGCAGGCTGATCGACAGCGAGGCGTTATCTGCCGCCTGCCCGACCTTCAGCGTCACCGCGGTGGACTTGGCGTTCACCTTGTCCAGCACCAACAGATCGGCGGTGTCGCGGGATAGCCAGGAACCGGGACCGGAGGGTGCGGAAGGGGTCGGTGCCGGGGTTTGCGCGACGGCGGCGGTCGCGGCCAACACAAAGGCGGCCAGCATCGCAACGCGCATCAGAACCGCTTCGGGCTGCGAAGCTCCGTCACCAGCTCGGCCAGGATGCGGCGCATGGCCGCCTCGTCCACGCCCATCAGCACCGCGTCCTCGAACGCATCCTGCATCACCTGGCGCAGTTCGGTGTGATTCTCGGTGAGGGTGCGCAGCTTTTCGCGACAACTGACCGGCGCACCATCGACGCCGGGCCAGGTCAGCACCGCTTGGGTCACGGGGTGGTCTTCTTCAGCGTGTCCATCTGCTTCTGCGCCGCTTCTGCAAGGTTGCCTACGTTGAAGATGAACTTGCCCAACAGGTCTTCAAGGTTCACGGCGGATTGAGTCACGGTGATCGTGCCGCCATCGGCCAGCATCTTCTCGTCCCCGCCGGTCGCCAGGGAGATGAAGTTGCCGCCGAGCAGGCCGCCAGTTGCGATGGTGGCGCTGCTGTCGGATGACAGCTTGATATCGCTCTGCACCGTGAAGGTGGCGACTGCCTGATAGGATTTCGGATCGATCTGGAGGTTGGTGACGCTGCCGACCTTCAATCCGGCGATGCGCACATCGGCGCCGCTGGAGATGCCGCCCACATTGTCGAACGCGGCATGCAGGCTGTAGCCGCCCAGCCCAGTGCGCCCGGTATTGGCGACCGCGTAGCTCAGGAACCCCACTGCGACGAGCAGCACGACGGCACCGGCGGCGATTTCCGCCGCAGAACGACGCGCCATGCTAGCTGCCTGGTGTCCAAGATTCGTAGTCACCGGGGGCGGGAGGACGCTTGCCACCCAGATAGTCGCTGCCCGGCGGGCGATAGCCGAGCGGGGTGCCGGTCAGGTTCGGCTCGTGCGGCTTCTGCCAGGCACGGCGGACGTTTTCCGGCAGGGGAGCGTCGGTGGTGTAGTGCAGCCAGGCGTGCCATTCGGGCGGAATGGTGCTGGCCTCCAACTCGCCGGCGTACATCACCCAGCGACGGCGACGCAGATCACCCCCGCTGATCTTCTTCTTCTCATAGTAAATATTACCGATTGCATCCTTGCCGACCATCCGGCCGGTGAGGGAGGTGACGAGGCGCATCATCAGGGTCATGCGAGGGTTATAGCAGCGTCGGCAGGCGGGTCCACTGGGCAGGTGCAGCGCAGCACGACAGATGTGAGCACGGCGAGGTTACCCACAGCATTTTGTGGTGTGAAGGCGACTAGACGCAAAATCCGGCTTTCCTGCTGCAGTTGTGCGGGCTAGCCTAGGGGCATGAAAACCGACCGGACTTGGCAAGGCGTGCGGCTGCGGCAGATCGATGCGGCGGTCGACCCGGATTCGCCAACGCGCCCGGTGCGCCTCCCCGCCTCGTGGGATGACGCTGCGGCGGCTGCGGTGTGTGAGTTGGCGCCGGGCACGGGGCGCGTGTCGCTGCCCGCGCTGGCGCAATCGTGGATCCTTCCGCTGTCGGCCCGAGCCAAGGAGGCTGGCGTCGCCGGCTTGGCGGACCGGCTGCATACGCTGCTGCTGCTGCGCCAGGGTGCGCCAACCGAGGGCGTGTGGCGCGGCTCGCCGGGCGATACGCCGGGCTTCGTGCTGAACCTGCCCGCCTTCCACGACACCGCCGCCGGCTTCGATGTGGAGGCGTTTGGCGACGCCGTTGCCACTGCGGCGGAGGCATTGCACCTGCTGGCGCCGCACGCGACGCAATATGCCGTCAGCATGGCCGATCTGGCCGGGCTGCTGGCGGCGTTGGGTCTGGAATATTCGAGCAAGCCGGCGCGGGATGTTGCAGCCTGCCTGGCGGGGCTGCTGCGCGGCCGGGTCGACGCGGTGCTGGCCGGGCCGCAGCCGGATCTGCTGGCGGCGATCCCATCCTGGCCGGCTGCGCCATCGCAATGCGTGGTGCCGGGGTTGGCGGTTGCGGCAGCGACCGCCCGCGCGGCGGCGCTGCGCAGTGGCAGCGTGCGGCCGGGCACCGCCATTCTGGCGCCCAGCGCGACCGATGCGCTGCTGGGCGTAGAAACTGGCGGCATCGCGCCGGCCTTTGCGCCCGTGGGACCGAATGGATTGCTGCGCGCCACCCGTGCCTGGATGACGGCGCGCGGCATTTCGCAGGATGCAGCCTTGGCAGCGGCGCTGGCGGGGGAGCCGGTGGTGCCGATTGCCGCCGTGTCCGATCACGCGGCCATGCATGATGCGGTGGCGCCGCTGCTGAACACGATGCCGGCGCGGCCGACCGCCTCGCCCTCCCCGGCGAATGACACGAAGCGGGAGGAACTGCCCTCCCGCCGTCGTGGCTACACCCAGAAGGCGGCCATCGGCGGGCATCGTGTGTTCCTGCGGACCGGGGAATATGCCGATGGCCGGTTGGGCGAGATCGGGCTGGCCTTACCGCGGGAAAGTGCGGCGGTGCGCGGCCTGGCGGATGCGTTCGCGGCCGCCTTGTCGGTTGGCCTGCAGCACGGCACGCCGCTGGACGCCTATGTCGACGCCCTGGCGCATGCCCGCTTCGCCCCTGCCGGCGCGGTGGAGGGTGACGCGGCGATCGACCGCGCCAGTTCCATTCCCGATTATGTGGCCCGATCGCTGGCCGCGAGCTATCTTGGCCGGGTCGTCCCTGCGGACGGCGCCGCTTTGCCGCCCGAACCGGAGGAAACGCCCTTGCTGCCGTTGGATCTGCCCCGCCGCCGTGCCCGTGTCGCCCTGCGCCTGGTCGCCGGCTGATGGGGATCGTCGAAGCCCGGCTGAAGGAACTCGGCATCGAGTTGCCGACCCCGATGGCCCCAATGGCGAATTACGTGCCGTTCGTTCGCACGGGTGACCTGGTGGTCGTGTCTGGCCAGGTGCCGGCGAAGGACGGCAAGATTGCCGTGACCGGCAAGGTTGGCGACACCGTGACGGTCGAACAAGGGCAGGAAGCCGCCAAGCTGTGCCTCATCAACGTGCTGGTGCATCTGCGTGCCGCCTGCGAGGGCGATCTGGACCGGGTGGTGCGCGTCGTGCGCCTGGGTGGTTTCATTGCCAGCCCGGCCAGCTTCAGCCAGCATGCGCTGGTGATGAATGGCGCGTCGGACCTGGCGGTCGCGGTGTTCGGCGATGCCGGGCGCCATGCACGCTCCACCATCGGCGTGCCGGCGCTGCCGGGCGATGCCGCGGTCGAGGTCGAGGGTATGTTTGCCATCCGCTAAACGCATGCTGTGATCGGGGCCGCATTATCTGGGCTGGCGGCCCCATGCTGCACTGCCATATGCTTTGGCATGCCCTGTGGCTCCCTGACCCTCTCGCTGCACCCCTCCATCGCAACCATCGACAAGGCGGAGTGGGATGCGTGCGCGGGGGACGACAATCCCTTCGTCAGCCACGCCTTCCTGTCCGCGGTCGAGGATAGCGGATCGGCGGGGGCGCGCACCGGGTGGCTGCCGCAGCACGCGGCGTTGCGGGACGAGACGGGGATGCTGGTGGCCGCGGTGCCGATGTACGCGAAATCCAACAGCTACGGCGAATACGTGTTCGACCACGGCTGGGCGAATGCGTTCGAGCAGGCGGGCGGGGATTATTACCCGAAGCTGCAGGTGGCGATCCCATTCTCCCCCGTGCCCGGGCCGCGGCTGTTGCTGCACCCCAAGGGCGGGGTTCCGGCGGAGGCTGTGGCGCAAGCGCTGGTGCAGGCTTGCGAGGAGCTGAAGCTATCGGGCGTGCACGCGACCTTCTGCACCGAGGCGGAGTATGAGGCGCTGGGCCGCGCCGGGTGGCTGCAGCGGTTGGGGCAGCAATACCATTGGGAAAACAATGGTTACGCGACGTTCGAGGATTTCCTCGGCGCGCTGTCGTCCCGCAAGCGCAAGGTGCTGCGGCGGGAGCGGCGGGACGCCAATGCCGCCGGTCTGGAATTCCGCACCCTGCGCGGGCACGAGATCGGGCGGCGGGAATGGGACGCGTTCTACCGCTTCTATCAGTCCACCGTGGATCGCAAATGGGGCAGCGCCTACCTGACCAAGCGGTTCTTCCCGATGCTGGGGGATCGGCTGGGCGACCGGGTGGTGCTGATGTTGGCCGAGCATGACGGGGAGCCCGTGGCCGGTGCGCTGAACCTGATGGGCCGCGACGCGCTGTATGGCCGCAACTGGGGCTGCAAGGGCGACTGGCCGTTCCTGCATTTCGAACTTTGCTACTACCGCGCCATCGAATTCGCGATCGAGCACAAGCTGGCGCGGGTGGAAGCGGGCGCCCAGGGCCAGCACAAGATCCAGCGCGGCTACCTGCCGAAACCCACCTACTCCGCCCATTGGCTGACCCATAGCGGGCTGCGCAATGCGGTGGACGACTTCCTGCAGCGCGAGCGCCCGGCGATGCTGGCGGGCATGATGGAGTTGGAGGCGGAGTTCTCCCCGTATCGCAAGGGCGAGGACTAGGCTCGTCATGGCGATCGTGAATGCCGGGTTGCGGGAGCATTTGCGGCAGAGTGGGGTCGAATGCCTGCTGCCGGATGGGTCGGTGATCACCGACCGCGCAGTGTTCGAGCCGCCATGTGGGCTGAAATTCCTGGATACGGCGCATGCGTTCCACCTGGGCGCCTATAGCTACGGCGTCAGCGGGTTTTGCTCCGCGGTCACGATCGGGCGGTATTGCTCAATGGGGGAAGCGGTGCAGATCGGCCGCGGCAGTCACCCGGTGGCGTGGATGAGCACGAGCCCGGTGTTCTACACCTATCCTCAGACGCTGTTCGATGTGGGTACGGGGTTCGATGGCGGGCCGGATTATGCCGCGTATCGGCCTGGGCCGCCGGGGGACATTCCGGTGAAGACTGCGCGCACGATCAACGACTTCTTGCAGCAGACCATTATCGGCAACGATGTCTATGTCGGGCACGGCGCCTTCATTTCGCCAGGCGTGACGATCGGGGATGGCGCGGTGGTGGCGGCGCATGCGGTGGTGACGAAGGACGTGCCGGCCTACGCCATCGTCGGCGGCAACCCGGCGGCAGTGATCCGCATGCGGTTCGCGCCGGAGATCTGCACCGCGTTGCAGGAGCTTGCCTGGTGGCGGTTCGCGCCCAGCCAGTTGCACGGCACGCCATTCGCGCAGATCGAGCGGGCGGTTGACGCCCTGCGGGCAAGGCTGCCGGGAATGCAGCCTTACCAACCGCGCAAGGTCATTTTGCATCGGAGCGCCTTGGAGCCGCCGCCCGGACCGTGAGGACGGTTTCAGCCTAGGCGGAAGCGGGCGGTCAGCACCGGGTCGGTCTGGAGCGCCTGGCGGAGACCGGCATGGTCCGCTGCCACCACGACGCGGCGGAACCATGGTATGGTGCCACGCACCCGATCCAGGAACAGCCGGTCGAACCCGGCCGCATCTGGCGAGCGGGCGACGCAGCACGTGCAGCCATTGGGATGCACTGCCGGGCCGTCGGCTTCGGTCACCAGCAACACGTCGCCCTCGCCGGGCTCGACGCCGAAGACCACTGGGATGCGGGCATCAACGAATATGGTCATGCGCCTAGACATAAGGATATCTTTATGTCACATCAAGCGCTATGGACGCACTTCTCCTCGCTTTACGCGCCTGCGCCGAACCGACCCGGCTGCGTTTGCTGGCCCTGGCTGGCCGCGGCGCGTTCTGCGTGATGGAGTTTACCGAGATATTGGGCCAGTCGCAGCCGCGCCTATCCCGCCATCTGCGCCTGCTGGTGGAGGCTGGGGTGATGGAGCGGGTGCGTGAGGGCGCCAATGTCTGGTTCACCCTGCCGCACAACCCTGGCATCACGCGCGACTTGCTGGCCCGCCTGCCCGCCGAAGACCCGGTGTTGGAGGCGGACCGCCGCCAGGCCGCCCGGGTGCTGGCGGAGCGGGCGCGGATTGCCTCCGAAAGCTTCCGCAAGCAGGGGGCCGATTGGGACGAGGCGCGGGCGATGGCCCTGCCCGTCGACGCGATCGAGACCGCGGTGGCGGAGGCGGTGGGGGAGAAGCCCGGGCGGCTGCTGGATATCGGTACCGGCACCGGGCTGCTGCTGGAGCGGTTGGCCCCGCGGGTCGACCGTGGATTGGGGGTGGATGCCAGCCGGGCCATGCTCGCCCTGGCCCGGTCGCGGCTGTCGAAGCCGGAATTGGCGCATTGCGCGGTGCGCCAGGCGGACATGTATCGCCTGCCGCTGACCGACGGCTCGTTCGACACGGCAGTGCTGCAGATGGTGCTGCATTATGCCGAGGACCCGGCCGCCGCGCTGGCCGAGGCGCGGCGCGTGCTGCGGCCCGGCGGATTGCTGCTGGTGGTGGACCTGCTGCAGCACGACCGCACCGAGTTGACGGAACGGCTGGCGCATCGCTGGCCGGGTTTCGATGACGCTACCCTCGTATCGCTGATGCAGCAGGTCGGGTTGACGCCGGGCACGCCGATTACGGTGCCGGGGCCGCTGCCGGTCCGCATCTGGCCGGCTACCCCGGCCGAAATTCCGACCATTGAATATCCCGTGCCATCCCTCAAGGAATTCGCATGACCCGTCGTCCCCATTTGCTCGATGCCCTGCGCGACCGCGTGCTGCTGTGCGACGGCGGCATGGGCAGCCGCGTGCAGGCGCTGACCCTGGATGTCGAGAAGGATTACTGGAACCGCGAGAACTGCACCGAGGTGCTGAACCTGTCGCGGCCGGACATGGTGCGGGAAATCCACCGCGGCTATTACCTGGCCGGCGCCGACATGGTGGAAACCAACAGCTTCGGCGGCAGCCCGATCACGTTGGCCGAGTTCGAGCTGGAGGACCGCACGCACGAGATCAACAAGGTCGCTGCCGAGTTGGCGCGTGAGGCGGCGGATAGTTTTGCCGATGGGCGGGATCGCTGGGTGATCGGGTCGGTCGGGCCGGGAACGAAGCTGCCGTCGCTGGGGAATATTGCATACGATCCGCTGGAGGCGGCGCTGGCGCAGCAATGCGCCGGGCTGATCGATGGCGGGGTGGATGCGATCCTGATCGAGACGTGCCAGGACACGCTGCAAATCAAGGCGGCGGTGAACGGGGCGAAGATCGCTCGGGCAGCGGCGGGCACGGATACGCCGATCTTCGTGCAGGTGACGGTTGAGACGACGGGGACGTTGCTGGTGGGGCCGGATATCGCGGCTGCGGCGACGGTGATCCACGCGTTGGACGTGCCGCTGATCGGGTTGAACTGCGCCACCGGGCCGCAGGAAATGAGCGAGCATGTGCGGTGGCTGGCGGCGAACTGGCCGGGGCTGCTGTCGATCCAGCCGAATGCCGGGCTGCCGGAGTTGGTGAACGGCGCCACGCACTACCCGCTCGGCGCGCCGGAGATGGCGAGTTGGGTGGAGCGGTTCGTGCTGGAAGACGGGCTGAACCTGGTGGGCGGCTGCTGCGGCACGTCCATCGAGCACATCGCCGGGCTGGACCAGATGCTGCGCAAGCATGCGGCGTGGCGGCCGGCGCCGGTGGCCCGCACGCATCACTGGGTGCCGTCGGTCGCCAGCCTGTACGGCCAGACGCCGCTGCGGCAGGAGAACAGCTATTTCTCCATCGGCGAGCGCTGCAACGCCAATGGGTCGAAGAAATGGCGCGAGTTGCAGGAGAAGGCGGACTGGGATGGCTGCGTGTCCGTGGGGCGCGAGCAGGTGGGCGAAGGCTCCAACAGCCTGGATATCTGCACCGCGTTCGTTGGCCGCGACGAAGTGGCGGAGATGAACGAGGTCATCACCCGGTTCACCTCCAGCGTGAATGCGCCGCTGGTGATCGACAGCACGGAAACCAACGTGATCGAGGCGGCCCTGAAGCTGCATGGCGGCAAGCCGATCATCAACTCGATCAACTTCGAGGATGGCGAGAAGGCGGCAGAGGATCGGCTGATCCTGGCCAAGAAGTTCGGCGCCGCGGTGATCGCGCTGACGATCGACGAAGTGGGCATGGCGAAGAAGCCGGAGGAGAAGTTGGCGGTCGCCAAGCGGCTGGTGGAGTTCGCCTGCGACAAGTACGGGCTGCCGCAGAGCGATCTGATGATCGACCCGCTGACCTTCACGATCGCCACCGGCAATGAGGATGATCGCAAGCTGGGGCAGTGGACGCTGGAGGGCATTGCGGCGATCAGCCAAGCGTATCCGGACATCCAGATCATCCTGGGGCTGTCCAACATCTCATTCGGGCTGAACGCGGCGGCGCGGGCGGTGCTGAACAGCGTGTTCCTGGACCATGCGGTGAAGGCGGGGATGACGGGGGCGATCGTGCACGTGTCCAAGATCCGGCCGCTGCACCTGATTGCGCCGGAGGAGGTGCAGGTGTGCGAGGACCTGATCTTCGATCGGCGGCGCGAGGGTTATGACCCGCTGCAGAAGCTGTTGGAGATCTTTGCCGACCGCAAGCTGGCGGACGCGACGAAGAAAGTGCGGTCCGAGACGGTGGAGGGCCGGCTGAAGGATCGCATCGTCGACGGCGACCGCAAAGGGCTGGGCGACGAGTTGGACGAGGCGATGAAGACGCTGCCGCCGCTGACCATCATCAACGAGATCCTGCTGGACGGGATGAAGGTGGTGGGCGAGCTATTCGGCTCGGGCAAGATGCAGTTGCCGTTCGTGCTGCAATCGGCGGAGACCATGAAGGCCGCGGTGGCGCATCTGGAACCGCATATGGAGAAGATCGAGGGCCAGGAGAAAGGCACCATCGTGCTGGCGACCGTGAAGGGCGACGTGCACGATATCGGCAAAAACCTGGTCGACATCATCCTGACCAATAACGGCTACCGGGTGATCAACCTGGGCATCAAGGTGCCGCTGGCCGACATGGTGGCGGCGGTGAAAGAGCATCGGGCGCATGCGATCGGGATGTCGGGACTGCTGGTGAAGTCCACCGTGGTGATGCGCGAGAATTTGGAAGAGATGACCCGGCAGGGCCTGGAAATCCCCGTCATGCTGGGCGGGGCGGCGCTGACGCGGAATTACGTCGAGGATGATTGCGTGCAGGCCTATGGCGGCGGCCGGGTCGCCTATGCGCGGGATGCGTTCGACGGGCTGCACCTGATGGACCGGGTGACCGGCAACGGGTTCGACGACTATTTGGCGGCGATCCAGGCCAAACGGGTCGGCAAGTCGCGCAACACGAAGCGGACGCTGGGCCAGGCCGACAAGGCGGCGTTCCGTCCGGTGGATGTGGCCGAGGTGCGTAAGCGCCGCCACCGGCTGACGCTGGACGTGCCCGTGGTGGAGCCGCCGTTCTGGGGGCCGCGGGTGCTGGAGAGCACGCCCAAGGCGGTGCTGCCGTTTCTGAACGAGCGCAGCCTGTACCAATTCCAGTGGGGATTCCGCAAGCAGGGCCGCACGCTGGAGGATTTCCTGGGCTGGGCCAAGCAGGAATTGCGCCCGATCATGAAGCGCATGTTCACCCTGTGCGAGACGGAGAACATCCTGCGGCCGCAGGCGGTCTACGGCTATTGGAAGGCCGCCGGGCAAGGCAACGATCTGATCGTGTTCGAGCAGGATGGCACCACCGAGGTGGCTCGGTTCTCGCTGCCGCGGCAGCCGAAGGAGGATGGCGAGTGCATCGCCGATTTCTTCCGTGACGTGGACGATGCGGAGCGGGACGTGATCGGGTTGCAGGTGGTGACGGTGGGCCAGAAGGCGTCCGACACGGCGCGGCTGTGGTTCGAGGATAATCGCTACCAGGATTACCTGTATCTGCACGGGCTGTCGGTGGAGTTGGCGGAGGCGATGGCGGAATACACGCATAAGCGGATCCGCGCCGAATGCGGCTTCGCGGCGGAGGATGACCGCGACATGGAGAAGATGCTGGCGCAATCGTATCGCGGCAGCCGGTATAGTTTTGGTTATCCGGCCTGCCCGAAGCTGGAGGACCAGGTGCCGCTGCTGCAATTGCTGGGCGGCGAGAAGATCGGAGTCGAGATCAGCGACGAATGGCAGTTGCACCCGGAGCAGAGCACGAGCGCGATCGTGGTGTTGAACCCGAAGGCGAAGTATTTCTCGGTTTAACGAGGGGTGCAGGGGACGACCGTCCCTGCCGGGTCCAGGCCGGAGCCCTAGCGGCGGAGCCAATCCGTCGCTATCTCGTGGCCTGTGAATTCTCCCGAGATCGATCGGCTGATCGGGCTGCTGGCCAAGCTGCCCGGGTTCGGCCCGCGCAGTGCCCGGCGCGCCGTGCTGCGCCTGCTGCAACATCCGCAAACGCGCATGCTGCCGCTGGCCGCGGCGTTGTCGGAAGCCGCGGCCGCCGTGGCGCCGTGCAGCCTTTGCGGCAATCTGGACAGTCGCGACCCCTGTGCGATCTGCAACGACCCGGCGCGTGACCGCACGCTGGTTTGCGTGGTGGAGGGCGTCGGCGACCTCTGGGCGCTGGAGCGTGCCGGGGTGCATCGCGGGCTGTATCACGTGCTGGGCGGCACGCTGTCGGCCCTGGGCGGCGTCGGGCCGGACGATCTGAATGTGCGCCCGCTGCTGACCCGCGTGGTAGAGGAACCGGTGGCCGAGGTGATCCTGGCCCTGGGCGCCACGGTGGAGGGGGCGAGCACGGCGCATTGGCTGGCGGAGCGGCTGCAGCCCAGCGGTGTCGCGGTGACGCGGGTCGGCCACGGTGTGCCGATCGGCGGTGCGTTGGACGTGCTGGATGACGGCACATTGGGCGCGGCGTTGAAGGCGCGGCGCCCGGCCTAGGCTGGGCGGTGGCCGCTGACTTCCGCGCCGGCCTCGCGCGGCAGGCGGAAGAAGAACGGCAGTCCGGCCAGCATCAGAACCGCCATCAGCGCGAACACGACGTGGAAATCCGCCAGCATCGGCGGGCCGCCGTGGCGCAGGGTGACCAGATGGAGCACGGCAGCGCCGAGCGCCACGCCCATGCCGATCGACATTTGCTGGGCCACGCTCGCCAAGGTGGACGCGCCGCTCATCCTTGGGCGCGGCACGTCGACGAAGCCCAGCGTGTTCAGCACGGTGAACTGCATCGACCGGGTGAGCCCGCTGATGAACAGCACGACCAGCAGCAGGGGCAGCGGCGTTGCCGGGGTGAGGAAGGCGCAGACCGCCATGGTCAGCGCCGCCGCGATGCCGTTGGCGATCCCGCTGGTGCGAAAGCCCCAGCGGCGCATCACCCAGGTGGTGAACGGCTTCATGCCAATATTGCCCAGGAAGGTCGATAGCACCAGCATTCCCGCGTGGAACGCGTCCAGCCCGAAGCCGACCTGGAACAGCAGCGGCAGCAGGAACGGCACCGTGCCGATGGTGACGCGGAACACCGTACCGCCGGTGACGGTGACGGCGAAGGTCGGCACCTGCATCACCTGCAGGTCCAGCAGCGGCTGCGGCGTGCGCAGCAAGTGACGCACGGCGACCACGCCCAGCGCCAGCCCCGCCACCAGCACCACGGCCGCCAGCCAGCCGACGGCGTCATCGCTGACCAGTTCCATCCCCTCCATGATCAGCGAGAGGGACAATCCGCTGAGCACGAAGCCGATGCGGTCGAATTTGCGCCGGATGTCCTCGCGCAGGTTCGGCATCAGTGCCCAGGACAGGGCGATGGCCGCCACGCCCAGCGGTACGTTCAGCAGAAAGATCCAGCGCCAGGATGCGTAGGTGGTGATGAACCCGCCGACTGGCGGCCCTAGCACCGGGGCGGCCAAAGCGGGCCAGGTGAGCAGGGCGATGGCGCCGACCAGGGCCGATTTCTCGGTTACCCGCAGCACGGCGAGCCGCCCGACGGGCACCATCATGGCGCCCCCCAGCCCCTGCAGCAGCCGGGCCGCGACGAAGGTCCACAATCCGCTGCACAGGCCGCATAGCATCGAGGCACCGGTGAACACGACGATGGCGGCGGTGAACACGTCCCGCGTGCCGTAGCGGTCGGCCACCCAGCCGCTGACGGGGATGAACACGGCCAGGGCCAGCAGATAGGCGCTGATGCCGATGGACAGCGCCACCACGGGCTGGCCGAAGTCCCGCGCCATGGCGGGTAGCGCCGTCGCGATGATCGTGCCGTCCAGGAATTCCATGAAAAACGCACCGGCTACGACCAATGCCATGGTACGGGCGCGGCCCGGCGTCATCGCTGCATGCATGGGTGCCGGGCAGCGTGAAATGCAGGTCTGGACATGCGGGTATGCCACCCACGGGGGCATCGCCTGTCAAGCGCTGGTGGCGCGAGAGGAATTCGTTCGGCTACCAATAATGAGCGTAGCGCGATGCAATGATGTAGCAATCGTTGCGAGAGTAACTTATGTTATGCCTAGAAGGGGGCCACAGTATGTCCGACACCGACACGTTATGGCTAGAAAACCAACTTTGCTTCGCGCTGTATGCCGCAACGAACGCGATTACGCGCAGCTATCGAAGTGTGTTGGAGCCTTTGGGCCTCACCTACCCGCAATATCTGGTGTTGGTGAGCCTGCTGCAGCGCCCCAGCATGACATCCGGTGAGTTGGCCCGGGCGCTGAAGCTGGACGCCGGCACGCTGACGCCGATGCTGAAGCGGCTGAGCATGGCTGGGCTTATCGAGCGCACACGCCGGCCAGAGGATGAACGGGTCATCGACAACCAACTGACCGCCAAGGGCATCGCGCTGCAGGATTCGTTGCTGAAGGCGCAGCGTGACGTCGTCTACCGCACCGGGTTGAGCAACATGGCGTTGGAGAAGCTGCGCAATACTCTGCAGGACCTGGCTGGCAACCTGGCCCACTTGCCGGAAGACGTGCTGGAACCGTGCTGACAGCGCCACACCGCCCGCCGGAGTGATTTGTTAAAGAACTGCGGCTACCCCTTCTGACTTAGAATGAGTCGTTCCGCCGAGTCGGGATGGGTGTGATGAGAGAAGGGACGAGTAGATGCGGTTCGCACGCCTGTTGCTGGCCATGGCGCTTGCGTGCCCCCTGCCCTTGCTAGCCCACGCCGCAACCCCGTCGCCGTTACCGCCCGCGCTGGCGCCGCTGCTGGTCACGCCGGCCCATCGCGCTGCCCTGTTGCATGCGGCGCAATCGGTGAACGGGTCCGATACGCCAAGTTGTCCGAGTGCCAGCGTCACCACCACCGGCGATATCGGCCTGTTGTCGCCGATCCAGACCGATGCGGCGGGTCATATTACGGGGGGCGCGTGGAAGGAGACGATGCAGCAAGCCGGCTGCGGGCTGACCCGGCTGCTGAATGCGATCACCACCGTGCAATCCGACGGCACGCTGCAGACCGATGCGTTGCTGCCGGGCACCACTATCACCGACCCGGAATTGCAGCGGGACAGCGTGCAATACGCCGCCTACGGGCTGGGGCAGATGCCGGAAGGATGCGAACAGGGTGCCGTCGTGGACACTCGGTTCGTTGGCCAGCAGGGCAAGCCGCCAGGCGTGCGTCCGGTCCCCGATAGCCAGCCGCTGCCCTGGACCGAGGTGTGGACCGTGCAGGCCTGCGGCAAGCGCGCGGACGTCACCATGCATTTCACGCCCGATGCGACAGGCACTGAAATTCGCGCGGATCCGCCCACGCAGTGAGCCGATTGCCCTCCGACCATTTCGACGGCAAGCGGTTCTTCAACCCGGCCCTAGACGACACGCCGCCCGACCGGCGCAGCCTGGGCAAGGTGCTGCGTTGGCAGATGGGCCGCGGGCAGGTCGCCTGGGGACCGCAGCCGGCGCTGCCGCGCTATCCGGCGCCGCCTACCAGCGTGTTGCCCGGCAGCGCGGCTATCACCTTCATCGGACATGCCAGCTTTCTGATCCGGTTCGCCGACTTCACCATGCTGACCGACCCGGTGTTCAGCGAGCGTTGTTCTCCGGTGTCATGGGCTGGCCCGCGCCGGGCACATCCGCCGGGTTTGGCGCTGGCCGATCTGCCGCCGATCGACCTCGTGCTGGTGTCGCATAACCATTACGACCACATGGATCTTCCCAGCCTGCGGTGGCTGGCGGCGAACAATTCGGGCCGTGTCGTCACCAGTGCGGGCAATGATGTGCGGCTGCGGGCGGCCGGGTTCGCGACGGTCGATGCGCTCGATTGGTGGGAGGCGGTGGAGTTTGGGCCGACCAGGATCACGGCGACCCCGGCCCGCCATTTCGCCCGTCGTGGGCTGTTCGACGGCAATGCCACGCTGTGGTCCGGGTTCAGCCTTCAGAGGCCGGACGGGCACCTGCTGTTCGCCGGCGATTCTGCCACCGGGCCGCATTGGCGGGTGATCCAAGAACGGCTTGGGCCGCCTGATCTGGCGTTGCTGCCGATCGGCGCCTACGAGCCGCGCTGGCTGATGGCAGCCGTTCATATGAACCCGGAGGAAGCGGCGCTTGCCCACCGCGATCTGGGCGCCCGGCAGTCGGTCGGTATGCATTTCGGCACCTTTCAACTGACCGACGAACCAATCTCCGCGCCAGTTCGCGCTTTGAATGCAACAGGTGTGGAGGGTTTCACCACGCTGGGTATTGGGGAAACGCGCGTGTTCTCGTTACGCCCTTAACAACTATTTCAGAATCAGTATGGTAGCGGGAATGTGTGGTACACGTCGACGCCTGGGAATGGCCTTCGGGCGATCCGGACGATAGTACTGCCGGCAGCGGACTGTGTGCTGGAGGAAGAGTATGAGCGCAACGGCCAGAAAGATCGTTGATGCATCGGGTGCTGCGAGCCTGACGGTGATCCCTGTTCGCAGCTTCGCCAAGGCCCGCACAGAGTTCACCATTGCTGGCGGTATCCCCGCCCTTCCCGATTTGGCAGCCCTGCCCGCCTATATCGAGCCGCCGCGCCCAGTGCTGAAGAAGCGCAACCGGGCGGGCTGGATTTCCACCTCGATCGTGCTGTTCGCAGCGTTGATCGTCGGGGTGGCGTTCGGGCTATACATCAAGGACGACAAGCCGATCGCGAAGCTCGATCCCTGGACGGTGGCGGTCATGCATCCGCCAGCCGACCCGGTCATAGAGGAACCGCCGACGTCGCTGCACAACGTGCCGCTACCGGCCGGCGTGGCGATCGCGCCGGTGGTTCATCCGCAGCACACCACGATGGCGCCGCCCAGCCACCGCTAGGGCGTGGATGGGGCCAGGAAGGCGGCCCAGATGGGGTCGGGGTGCCAGATTTGTTCCATCTCCGCGCGGGCTGCGCCGTCCTCCATGCCGAGCACGTCGCGGCGGTAGCGGTATAGAAACGCCGATACACGGTAGTTGGCCGCGCAGTGGATGTGAACCGGCGCATCGCCGCAGGTCGCCAGCGCGGTGCAGAACTCAGCGAAATCCGCGTCGGTCGGGTGTTTGAAATCGACGGGGATGTTGCGGTAGGTCATCCCCAAGGCTGCCGCGCTGCCAGCCTCGTCCGGCAGCGCCTTGGCGTGGCTGTGCGGGGCCAGGTTGATGACGTGGCGGACGCCGAGCGCCGCAAGCGCCGCAAGTTCGGGTTCGGTTGGCTGGCCGGATGTCGTCAGTTGCGCATCCAGCCGGCGCCAATTGTAGATATGCGCCGGGTCGGTCATCGCCTGTCCTAGCCGGCGCGGCTGACCCGCCCCTCCAGCGGATAGGCCGGGTCGTTGTAGCCCGGCGTAGAGGCGTGGCCGGGCGTCACCAAGCGGTCCACCAGCGCCTCGTCTTCCCCGGTGAAGTGGTAGCTGAGCGCGCCGATGTAGTCGTCCCACTGTTCCATGGTGCGGGGGCCGCCGATCGCGCCCGTGATCAGCTTGTTGTTCAGCACCCAGGCGAAGGCGAATTGGCCCGGCGTGATGCCGCGGCTGCGGGCGTGCTCGGCCAGGGTTTGGGCGATCTGGAGGCTTTCGGGCCGCCACTCCGTCTCCAGGATGCGCTTGTCCTGGCGGCCGGCGCGGGTGCCCTGGTCGGGCGGGGCGTCGGGGCGGTATTTGCCGGTCAATATGCCGCGGGCCAGCGGGCTGTAGGCGAACACGCCGAGGCCGAGATTGGCACAGGCGGGCAGATGCTCCACCTCCGGCATGCGGTTCATGGCGTTGTAGTAGGGCTGGCTGATCACGGGGCGGTCGATGCCGGCCTCGTCGCACAGGCGGCAGATCTCGGCGACGCGCCAGGCACGGTGGTTGGAGACGCCGAAGTAGCGGATGCGGCCGCTGCGGACGAGGTCGGCCATGGCGTGCACCAACTCGCCCGGCGGGGTGATGTGGTCTTCCTTGTGCAGGTAGATGATGTCGATCGTGTCGACACCCAGGCGCTTCAGGCTGGCTTCGACCGCGGTGAAGACGTGGCGGCGGGAGTAGCCGCGGGCGTTTGGGCCGGGGCCGGTCGGGTTGGCAAGCTTGGTGGCGATGACCCACCAGTGACGGTTCGCCGCGATCACTCGGCCGGTAATCTCCTCGCTGGCGCCGTCATTATAGGCGTCGGCGGTGTCGACGAAGTTCACGCCCTGCTCGCGCGCCCTGTCCATGATGCGGACGGAATCCGGCTCGGTCGTGGCGCCGCCGAACATCATTGCGCCCAGGCAGATGGGGGAGACCTGCAAGCCCGAGCGACCGAGCGCGCGATATTCCATGTCCTACTTCCCCAATGCCTGAACGATCTCTTCGGTCATCTTCTTGGCATCCGCGAACAACATCATCGTGTTCGGGCGGAAGAACAGCTCGTTCTCCACACCGGCGTAGCCCGATGCCATCGAGCGCTTGATGAACAGGACGGTCGCAGCCTTCTCCACCTCCAGGATCGGCATGCCGTAGATGGCGGAGGTCTTGTCCGTCTTGGCGGCCGGGTTGGTGACGTCGTTGGCGCCGATCACGTAGACGACGTCGGCGGTGGAAAACTCGCCATTGATCTCCTCCAACTCGAAGACGTCCTCGTAGGGGACGTTGGCCTCGGCAAGCAGCACGTTCATGTGGCCGGGCATGCGGCCGGCGACGGGGTGGATGGCGTATTTCACCACCACGCCCTCGGCCTTCAGCACGTCCGCCATTTCGCGCAGGGCGTGCTGGGCCTGGGCGACCGCCATGCCGTAGCCGGGGACGATGATGACCTTGGAGGCGTTCTTCATGATGAAGGCGGCGTCGTCGGCATTGCCGGATTTGACCGGGCGCTGTTCACCGCTGCTGGCTGCGGCGGGGCCGCCGGATTCGGTGCCGAAGCCGCCCAGCAGCACGTTGAAGATCGAGCGGTTCATGCCCTTGCACATGATGTAGGACAGGATCGCGCCCGATGCGCCGACCAGGGCGCCGGTGATGATCAGCGCCAGGTTCTGGATGGTGAAGCCGATGCCGCAGGCTGCCCAGCCGGAATAGCTGTTCAGCATGGACACGACGACGGGCATGTCGGCGCCGCCGATCGGGATGATGAGCAGGAAGCCGAGCGCCAGGGCGACCAGGGCGATGAGCCAGAAGACCGGCTGGCTGGCCGTGAGGCAGAAGATGATGACCAACAGGACCAGCAGGATGCCGAGCGCGGCGTTCAGCAGGTGCTGGTATTTGAAGGTGATCGGCGTGCCCTTCATCAGCGCCTGCAGCTTGGCGAAGGCGATGAGGGAGCCGGTGAAGGTGACCGCGCCAATGGCCAGGCCGATCGACATTTCCACCAGGCTTTGGCCGTGGATGTGGCCGGGGGTGCCGATGCCGAAGGCGGCCGGGGCGTTGATCGCTGCGGCAGCGACGAAGACGGCGGCCAGGCCGACAAGGGAGTGGAAGGCCGCCACCAATTGCGGCAGCGACGTCATCTGGATGCGGCGCGAGACCGTCACGCCGATGCCGCCGCCGATGACGATGGCCAGGATGATGAGCATGTAGCCGCTGCCGGACATGCCATGGTGCAGCAGCGTGGCGACGATGGCGATGGCCATGCCGACCATGCCGAACAGGTTGCCCTGGCGGGACGTGGTGGGGCTGGACAGCCCGCGCAACGCGAGCACGAACAGCACGCCAGCGACGAGATAGGCGAACGCGGTCAAGCTAGGGGACATCGTGCGCGCTCTACTTCTTGGCCGGAGTACGCGGCTTGAACATCGCCAGCATGCGATGCGTCACGGTGAACCCGCCGAAGATGTTCACGCTGGCCAGCAGCACCGCCACGAAGCCGAAGATCTGGGCGACGACGCTGTCGCCCAGGCCGGTGGCGAGCATCGCGCCGACCACGATGACGGAGGAAATGGCGTTGGTGACGCCCATGAGGGGGGAGTGCAGCGCCGGGGTGACGTTCCAGACGACGTAATAGCCGACGAAGCAGGCCATCATGAACACGGCAAACAGGAAGACGAATGGCTCGACCGCGGCGGCCACCGGGTTGGCGGCCACGACGGCGTTGCCGGCCATCATGTGCAGTTGTCCGGCCAAGTTGGCGGCCTGTTGGGAGATGCTGTTGGCCTGGTCGGCCAGGGCATTGGGGTTCATGCGGCGGCTCCGGCGGGGGGTGGGGCGGATTTGTAGCGCTCGTGCACCACGGCGCCGCCGCGGGTCAGCATCGTGCCGATGACGATGGCGTCGTCCTCCGGCAGTTTGGGCGCCTTTGCATCCTTGTCCCAGAAGGTGGTGAGGAAGGTCAGCAGGTTGCGGGCGTACAGGCTGCTGGCGGCGACCGAGATGCGGCCGGGCCAGTTGCGCCAGCCGAGCACCTTGACGCCGTTCTCGGTCGTGATCATCTGGCCGGGCATTGTGGCGCCGCAATTGCCGCCGGCGTCGGCGGCCAGGTCCACCACGACGCTGCCGGGGCGCATGCCGGCCACCATCTCCGCCGTGACGATCACGGGGGCTTTGCCGCCGGCGACCAGGGCGGTGCAGATCACCAGGTCGTTCTTGGCGACGGTCACCTTCATCAGTTCGGCCTGTTTGGCGCGGAAGGCGTCGCTCATGGTGCGGGCGTAGGCGCCGGTTTGGCCGGCGGTCTCCTCGTCCTCGACCCCGACGAAGACGGCGCCGAGGGATTTGATTTCTTCCTTGGCGGCGGGGCGCACGTCGGTGGCGGATACGATGGCGCCGAGGCGGCGGGCGGTGGCGATGGCCTGCAGCCCGGCGACGCCGGCGCCCACGATGAAGACGCGGGCGGGCGGCACGGTGCCGGCGGCGGTCATCATCATGGCGAAACCGCGGTCAAACGCCGCAGCGCCCTCGATGACGCCGCGGTAGCCGGCGAGGTTGGCCTGAGAGGACAGCACGTCCATCGACTGGGCGCGGGTGATGCGGGGCAGCAACTCCATGGCGGCGACATCGATGCCGGCGGCGGCCAAAGCGGGGGCGAGCGCCGGGTCGGCGCCTGCGTTCACCACGCACACGAGTAATGTGCCGCGTGCCATCGAGGCCCGAACGGAGGCGTCCGGCACCTGCACGCTGAACACGATGCCGGCGTCTTGGATGGCGGCGGCCGCATCTGGCGCGATCTCGGCCCCGGCTGACGCGAACTCAGCGTCGGAAATGGAGGCGTGGGCGCCGGCGCCGGCCTGGACCGCTACCGTCATCCCCAACGCGATGAGCTTTTTAACCGTTTCCGCCGTTGCGGCCACGCGGGTCTCCGCCGCGGCCGTCTCCCTAAGCACCGCTAGGCGCATCCGTGATTCCTTGACTTCGGGCGGGCCGCTCCGCCTCGTTGGAATAAAGGATGCGTGAGGCGCCGGGCCGACGCAAGGGTGGTCGTTACACGGTTGGCGGCACTCCGGCCTCGATCAACGCGGCAGATTGGCGGGCGGCCAGTTCGTCGGCGTCGAAGCCCTCCACCATCTCCTGGAACATGCGGGCCCAGTTGAGTTCGGCCTTCAGGCGTAGGAACACGCTGCCCAGCCCGACGGCCGAGCGGTCCATCAGGACAAACTCGCGCGGGGGGCGCACGCCGCCGGTGCGCTTTAGCTCGGCATGCACCTTCTCGGCGACCTGGCGGCCGTAATCCGGGCTGCCGTGTTCCTGGATCAGGCGGACGCGGTCATCCAGCAGGGGTTCGTAGATGAAGCGGGCCCATTGGTTCAGGATCTCCATCTTCTCGCGCGTCAGGCCGCCAAAGCCCCATTGCTCGTAGGCGTGGTGGGCGCGGTCCATGTCTTCGTCGCGGATCGACTCGTACAGGTCGATGACGCCGCGGACGAATTTGGGCGGGAAGACGCGGATGGTGCCGTAATCCAGCAGGTTGAGCCCGTTATCGGCGCGGACCTGGTAGTTGCCGAGATGCGGGTCGCCGTGGATGACGCCGAAGCGGTAGAGCGGCAGATACCAGGCGTGGAAGATCGCGGTGGCCAGGCGGTTGCGCTCCTCCAGCGCCATGCCTTCGTCCAGGCGGGATTGCAGGCCGCGGCCCTCCAGCCAGGTCATGGTCAGCAGGCGGCCGGTGGAGTGGCTCTCGATCGGCTTGGGAACGCTCACCAACTCGTCGCCGGCGAGCATCTGGCCGTAGAGGCGCATCTGCGCGGCCTCGCGCCGGTAGTCCAGTTCCTCGCGCAGCCGCTCGGCCAATTCGGTGTAGACGTCGTCGGTGTTGATGGTGGATTCGATGCGCTTGTAGACCGACATGGCGAGGCGAAGCTGCTTGAGGTCGGCCTCCACGGTGCTGGCCATGTCCGGGTATTGCAGTTTGGCGGCAATTTCGGTGCCGTCATGCAGGGTGCCGCGATGGACCTGGCCCAGGCTGGCGGCGGCCGCGGCCTCCTGGTCGAAGGTCGCGAATTTGGACTGCCAGTCCACGCCCAACTCCCCGGCCATGCGGCGGCGCACGAAGCTCCAGCCCATTGGCGGGGCGTTGGCCTGCAGTTGCGCCAACTCGCTGGCGTATTCGGCGGGCAACGCATCGGGGATGGTGGACAGAAGCTGCGCCACCTTCATCAGCGGGCCTTTCAGGCCGCCGAGGATGGCTTTTAGATCGCCGGCATGGGCTTCCTTGTTGGTTTTGATGCCGAAGACGCGCTGCCCTGCAAGCCGGGCTGCAATCCCACCTACGGCACCCGAGGTCCGCGCCATGCGACGGACCTCACCGAAGATGTTCGACTTGTCTTCGTTCAACGAACAATGCCCTCCAACTCGTCGATGAACCCGGCAATGACGTCCAACCCCCGGCGCCAGAAGGCCGGGTCGGATGCATCGAGGCCGAATGGGGCGAGCAATTCCTTGTGCCGCTTTGTGCCGCCGGCACGCAGCATGTCCAGATATTTGGCCTGGAAACCGGGATGCCCATCCTGGAATACACCGTATAGCGCGTTCACCAGGCAATCGCCGAATGCATACGCGTACACATAGAAGGGCGAATGCACGAAATGCGGCACGTAGGCCCAGAACACGTCGTATTCGGGCGTGAATTCGAATGCCGGGCCGAGGCTGGCGGTCTGCACCTGGCGCCAGATCTCGCCGATCCGCTCCGGCAGTAGCTCGCCATTGCGGCGTTCGTCGTGCAGCAGGGTTTCGAACTGGTAGAAGGCGGTCTGGCGTACCACCGTGTTCAGCATGTCCTCCACCTTGGAGGCGAGCATGATGCGGCGGCGCGCCGGGTCGGTTTCGGCGTCGAGCAGGGCACGGAAGGTCAGCATCTCGCCGAACACGCTGGCGGTTTCGGCCAGGGTCAGCGGGGTGCCGGATTGCAGGTAGCCCTGGGGTGCGGCCAACACCTGGTGCACGCCGTGGCCCAATTCGTGCGCCAGGGTCATCACGTCGCGGGTGCGGCCGTGATAGTTCAGCAGCAGATAGGGATGGGCCGATGGCACGGTGGGGTGCGCGAAGGCGCCGCCGGACTTGCCGGGGCGCAGCCCGGCGTCGATCCAGGGCTTGTCGAAGAACTGCTTGCCCACCGCGGCCAGGTCCGGGCTGAACGCGCCATAGGCGGACAGCACGCGGTTCCGCGCCTCATCCCAGGGGATGGCACGGTCGTCATCGCCGGGCAGCGGGGCATTGCGGTCCCAATGCTGTAGCTTGGGCAGGCCGAGCCATTTGGCCTTCATCTGGTAATAGCGATGCGACAGCCGGGCGTAGTCGGAGGTGACGGCAGACACCAGCGCGTCCACCACCTCGTCCTCCACCATGTTGGACCGGTTGCGGCTGCTGCCGGGGCGCGGGTATTTGCGCCAGGTGTCGCTGATCGCCTTGTCCTTGGCCAGCGTGTTGGTGATGAGGCTGAACAGCTTCACCCGGTCGCCGAACGCGGTGCCGATGGCGCGGCCGGCCTGTTCGCGCACGCTGCGGTCGCGATCGGACAGCTTGTTCAGCACGTCGCTGACGGTGAGGGTTTCGGTGCTGAAGGGCACGCGCATGCCGGCGACCGTCTCGTCGAACAGGCGGTTCCAGGCCTGGGCGCCGGTGACGGATTTGTCGTGCAGCAGCCGCTCCGCCTCGTCGGAGAGTTGGTGCGGGCGGAAGACGCGCAGGTCGCGCAGGAAGGGCGCCCAGATTGCAAGCGCCGGGTCCTTCAGCTTCTGCGCCAGGGCATCGTCTTCCAGCCGATTCAGTTCCAGCGAGAAGAAGATCATGTGGGCGCTGATCGTGGTCACCCGCTCGGAGCAGGACTGCATGAACTGGGCGATGGCGCCGTCGGTGCTGTCGCCGCTGAACTTCAGCTGGGCGAAGGACATTACCCGCCCCAGCACTTCCTCGATCTTTTCATACTCGGCCAGGGCGGCGGCGAGGCTGGCGCCGGGCAGCGTGGCGAGCTTGCCGGCGTATTTGGCGGCGAACGCGCTGGCGGCGGCGTCGGCCGCGTCCAGATCCGCGGCGACGCGGGGACTGTCGGTGCCGGGGTATAGGTCGGACAGATCCCAGGATGGCAGGGCGGCGGATTGGCCGGTGGCGGCCAGCCCTTCTGGGAGGGCCGGGCGAGTGGCGTTGGGTCGGATGCTGGTCATACACCCCATCTAAGGCGCTGCGCCCCTTCGTCAAAGGGAGACACGGCAAAGGGATGGCGAGCACATGGGGAAGCAGGGCATGATGGGCCATGCACCACGATCACAACCACGACGCGCATGCCCACGGACCCGGCTGCGAGCACGACCATGCAGGGCATGACCATGCAGAGCAGGGGCATGACCATGCAGAGCAGGGGAGCCATGACCACGCCCATGCCGGGCATGGCCACCATGGGCACTCGCACGCGCCGGCCTCGTTCGGGCGGGCGTTCGCGGTGGGGATTGCGCTGAACACGCTGCTGGTGGTGGCGCAGTTCGGGGTGGGGGCGTGGGCGCATTCGACGGCGCTGCTGGCCGACGCGGTGCATAATCTGGGTGACGTTTTGGGTCTGGCGTTCGCCTGGCTGGCAGCGCATCTGGGCCAGCGCGGCCCGACCGAGCGGCGGACCTATGGCTGGGGCCGCAGCAGCATCCTGGCGGCCCTGGCCAATGCCACCGTGCTGCTGATCGGCACAGGCGCCATCACGGTGGAGGCGGTGCAGCGCTTGCTGAACCCGGCGCCGGTCGCCGGCCCGCTGGTGATGATGGTGGCCGCACTGGGCATCCTGGTGAATGGCGGCGTAGCGCTGATGTTCATGCGCGGGCGCGAAAAGGACCTGAACATCAAGGGTGCCTTCATGCACATGGCCGCCGATGCTGGCGTGTCGGCCGGCGTGGTGGTGGCGGCCGCCATCATTACCTTTACCGGTGCACTGTGGCTGGATCCGGCGGCGAGCCTTGCGATCTCCGCGGTGATCGTGGTGGGCAGTTGGGGATTGCTGCGGGACGCGACGGCGCTGGCGATGGACGCGGTGCCCCCGGGGATCGACACCGCCGCGGTGCGCAGCCGGCTGCTGGCCCTACCCGGCGTGACGGAGGTGCATGACCTGCACATCTGGGCGCTGTCCACCACCAGCACGGCAGCGACCGCGCATTTGGTGACCGGGGTGGAGGCCGCCGGGCTGGTGCCGCAGGCCTGCACCCTGCTGCGGACCGAATTTGGCATCAGCCACTGCACGTTTCAACTGGAGAGCCCCGACCTGGCCGAGCGTTGCGCGCTGCGGCCAGAGCACGTGGTCTAGCTAGTCCAGCGATTTGCGCAGGTAGATCCGGTCGAAGCCGGGCGGGTAGTCGGTGATGCGGCCGAATTCGACGTAACCCAGTTTGGCGTAAAAGCCGGGTGCCTGGAAGGTGAAGGTGTCCAGCCAGATGCCGGTGCAGCCTTTGCGACGCGCCTCCGCTTCGGCCAGCGCCATGACCTGCCGGGCGAGGCCTTCGCCGCGGGCGGCGCCCAGCGCCAGCAACTCGATAAACAGGTGGTTGTGCCAGATATGGCCGAACAGGCCGCCCGCCACCTCGCCATCCGCCGCACGCACGGTCACGGCGAAGCGGGAATATTTGCCGTCACCGGTCTGCGCGTTGTTGTGCGCGAGCAGGGGCTTCAAGATCGCGAGCCGCACGTCCTCCGGCGGATCGCGTTCCAGGGCGACGGTCCAACCCGTCATGCCAGGCTCTTGCGGAACCAGATCCGGTCGAGCCGTGGGTCGTCGTGTGGCAGGCGGCCGAACTCTTCGTAGCCCAATTTCTGGTAGAAGCCCGGCGCCTGGAAATTGATGGTGTTAAGGAACGCGCCGACGCAGCCGCGGCGGATCGCCTCTGCCTCGGCCATCGCCATGAGGCGACTGCCGATTCCGCTGCCGTGTTCCGTCATGGGTAGCGATAGCAGGTCGATGAACAGCCACTTGCGGCCGGTACGCGCAATCATGCCGCCCAGCAAAACGCCATCTCGCTTCAGCCGGATGACCAGCGGCTGGAAGTCCGGCACGAGGCCCTTGGATTCGGCGTGGGCGCGGAAATTGGCCTGCAGCACCTCGCGCAGTGCCGGGTCATCCTGGTTCGATAGCGTGTAGTCCGGTTCCACCCTTGATACTCCCGTTGCGGCGGCACTGTATCAGGGGGCGGAGGCGGCCGCAGCCTGCCGCCGCAACACGGTGCGGCAGCCGAGGGTCAAATTGCTCCAATATTGACGGAGGCAGGCACGCCCGGCGGCATCCCCCGCCCGCGTGTCGCAGCGAGCGACCAGGTCGACCTGGCACGCGCCTGCGATCTGCCGTGGCGTCGGGGCGACTGGGGTGCCGGATCCATCCGCCTGCTGTGCCAGAGCGGGCATTGCTACAACCCAGGCGAGTATTGCCAGCTTAAAACCACCACATTTGCGCATCATAGGCCCCACTCAGATGGCTCTTAGCTTACATTACTATGCGATGATGACGGCGATCCGATCAAACTACGAAGACCGGGCGATAGATTGACGGTTCCGGACCTATGCTGCTATGTGCCAGTTACAGAGGATCGTTAGTCCGCTTACGGCCAACATACTCTAGATTTAGAGCCTTCCCCGTTTTAGTCTCGTAAGGTGATTTCGGTCTGATATTTTAAAAGATTAAATTGAAGACTGTTTGGTTATTTTATTTCGACTTCTGTGATGATTCGTTACTTACGCGCCAAATCAACATAAATGCCTTAAATCCGCACAAGTTCTAACGAAGCGTTGCAAAATGGTAAAAAAGTCTTGTTTTTTGAGAAGAATTTCTGTATATGATCTGGCGTCGTCGCATGACGTGAGGGTCCATGATGCGGAATTCAGGACGTGCAGGCGAATCAGGCAGCACCAACGCCCCGCGGGACATCTTTGCCTCGCACCAGCGATGGTTGCGCCGTATCGTTAAATGCGAGCGGCGACGCATCGAGCCTACCTCTCGTCAGACGGCAACATGGCTCAACCCTTGTGCGTCCGGGTAGCTCTGTGCGGACAGACGGGCCGGCCGATGACGGGCACATCAGCGACAGACCAAGCTATCGTTTCGTGGGCGGCTATCGTTATGTGGGCGTCATAAGACATGTCACACCTCGCTGCACCAATGGTTGCTGAGCGTAATACCGCACACGTCGCGGGCCGGGCGGTCAAATGGATGCTGGATCATATCATCGCGGCCGTCGTCCTGATCCTGATCTTCCCGCTGTTGTTCGTCGTCTCGCTGCTGGTGTGCATGGATGGCGGACCAGTGATTTTCGGCCACCGCCGCGTGGGATTGGGCGGGCAGCCGTTCCGGTGCCTGAAGTTCCGGACCATGGTGATGGACAGCGCTGCCGTGCTTGCCCGCACGTTGGCCGAAGACCCCGACGCCGCCGCCGAATGGGCTGAGAACCACAAGCTGCGCAATGACCCGCGCGTCACCCGGGTTGGACGGTTTCTGCGTGTCACGAGCCTCGACGAACTGCCGCAATTGTTCAACGTGCTGCGCGGGGAAATGAGCCTGGTTGGTCCGCGCCCGATCGTGCAGGAAGAGGTCGTGCGTTATGGCCAGGACATCGAGTATTACTACCGGGTCAAGCCTGGCCTGACGGGGCTGTGGCAGGTGAGCGGGCGCAGCGACACATCGTATCGCGAGCGGGTTGCGTTCGACGTCGCCTACGTCAAAAAGTGGTCGCTATGGCAGGATCTGTGGATCCTGGTGAAGACGGTCCAGGTCATCGTCATGCGCGAAGGCTCGGTCTGAGGCGCCTTTGCCCGGCATCGCCAGCGCCATGAGCGGCTGGCCGTAAGGATCATGGACGCGTGAAAGTCGCCATCATACACGAGTGGCTGGAGACATTCGCCGGGTCGGAGCGAGTGGTCGCCGAACTGCTTGAATGCTTCCCGGACGCCGATGTGTTCGTCCTGGTGGATTTCATGCCGGAAGAGGCGCGTGGCTTTCTGAAGGGGCGCAGGGTCCGCACGTCGTTCATCCAGAAACTGCCGTTCGCCCGCAGCCGCTTCCGGCATTACCTGGGACTGATGCCGATCGCGGTCGAGCAATTCGACCTCAGCCTGTACGACCTCGTGATTTCCAGTTCCCATGCCGTGGCCAAGGGGGTGATCACCGGGCCGGACCAGGTGCATGTCAGCTACGTCCATTCCCCCATGCGGTGGGCGTGGGACATGCAGGGCCAGTATCTGCGCCAGACCGGGATGGAGCGGGGGTTGAAATCCATTTACCTGCGGTGGCTGCTGCACCGGATGCGGCTGTGGGATGTGCGGACCGCGCATGGTGTGGACGTGTTCGTTGCCAACTCCCGCTACGTCGCGCGGCGCATTCGCAAAGTGTATGGGCGCGACGCCATCGTCGTGCCGCCGCCGGTGGATGTGGACCGGTTCACGCTGAGCCTGGCGCATGGCGATGCTTATCTCGTCGCGTCCCGAATGGCGCCCTACAAGCGGATCGATCTGGTGGTGGAGGCGTTTACGCACATGCCGGACCGGCAACTCGTCGTCATCGGCGATGGGTCGGAGCGGGCGAGCGTGGTGGCGGCCGCCAACAAGGCGCCGAACATCACCTTCCTGGGCGCTGTGTCCACGGGAGACCTGGTGCAGGCGATGGGACAGGCCCGGGCGTTCATCTTTCCGGCCGAGGAGGATTTCGGCATTACCATGGTGGAGGCGCAGGCGTGCGGCACGCCCGTCATCGCGTTCGGCCGCGGTGGCGCCCTGGACATCGTGCTGCGCGACGGCGGTGAGCCCACTGGATACGTGTTCGACGAGCAGACGCCGCAAGCCATCGTTGCCGCCGTGGCCGAGTTCGAGCGGATCGAGGCGACGATCTCGCCCGAGAACTGCCGTCGCAACGCGGTGCGGTTCAGCCGCCAGATGTTTCGCACCCGCATGATGGCCGTCATCGATGGAGCGCTGCATCCGGGTGAGCCGCAGCGCCGTGCCGCCTAGGCCCGACCTGTTTTTCAACGGCCGGTTCGTCGCGCAGTCGCTGACCGGGGTGCAGCGCTTTGCGACGGAGATGATCCTGGGGCTGGGCACCCTGCCCGGCTGGGACGCGACGTTGCTGACGCCGCCGCTGACGGAGGTGCCGCGGTTCGCCGGGTTTCGTGTGCTGCCGGTGGGCGGGCATGGCGGGCAGCGCTGGGAACAGTTCGCGTTGACCAGGGCGGCGGGCGGTGGGTTGCTGGTGAATTTGGGCAATACCGGGCCGTTGCGGCAGCGGCGGCAGATCGTGGTGATCCATGATGCGGGGGTGTTCTCGACCCCGGACTCCTACAGCCTGCAGTTCCGCCCCTGGTACAAATTGCTGCACCGTCTGCTGGCCCGGCGTGCCAAGATCGTCACCGTGTCCGAGTTTGCGCGCAACGACCTAGCGGCACGTCTGCACCTGGACCCGGCGGCGATCGAGACGGTGCCGGAGGGAGCGGAGCATATCCTGCGTGCGCCAGCCGACCCCGCGGTACTGGCGGCGCACGGGTTGATGCCGGGCCGCTACGTGCTGGCGGTGGGCAGTCTGGCGCCGCACAAGAATTTGGCCGCCCTGTCGCAGACCGCGATCGCGCTGGCAGAACGCGGGCTGGAACTTGCGATTACGGGTGGGCTGGATGCCAAGGTGTTCGCCGCCGGGCGAGCGGCCCTGCCGCAGCCTGCGCGCTACCTCGGGCGGGTGGGCGATGCGGAATTGCGAGCGTTGTATGAGAACGCCGCGTGTTTCGTGTTTCCCTCGCGCTACGAAGGGTTCGGACTGCCCGCGGTGGAGGCGATGGCGTGTGGATGCCCGGTGGCGGCGTCCAAGGCCGGATCGCTGCCGGAGATTTGCGAGGACGCCGCGGTCTATTTCGACCCGCGCGACCCGGACGACATCGCCGACATCGTGTGCCGCGTGGTCGATACGCCGATGCTGAGCACGGAGTTGCGGCGCAAGGGGCTGCTGCAGGTGCGCCGATACACTTGGAACGCCGCGGCCCGGCGCCTGTCGCAGATCATCGAGGCGCAGCGACGCATCGACTGAGGCGGCGCCTACGTCATGCCACGGATCGGACTCAGCAGCGTCGTCATGCGGGCGGCGGCGGCCACGCATAGCAGCCAGACGGCGCCGGATACGCCGATCGCAGCGGCGACCCGAATGCTGGGGGCGTAGCCCTGGACGGCGGCGCTGGCCAGTAGCGACGCCACCACTGCGATGGCGGTGCCGAATGCGGGCGGGATCAGCACCTGCACCAGCTTGGCCACGCTGAGCGACGTCTCGCTGAGGCAGATGCGGATGGAGATGGCGGCGCTTGCCAGGCCGATGACCACCTGGGACACGCCGCCGCCGATCGCACCGAAATGAGCGAAGATCAAGAACGCGACGATCGCCATGACGGCCAGCACGCTGCGGATGCGGAACACCAGCCCGGCGCGGTTGCGGATGCCCAGCAGCGGCTCGAAAAACTGCTCGAACACCAGCAGGGTGCGGGCGATCGCGATCAGCACGATGACGGGGGCGGCGTCCAGCCAGGCGGAGCCGGCCAGCAATTCGATGAGGCCGTGGCTGAGCGTGGCGATGCCGAGCAGGCTGGGCCAGACGATCAACGCCACCACCTGCAGCAGACCGGCCCATATTCGTGTGCGCGCGCTGATGTCCTCACCATGGCCCGAGAGCGACACCCAGGCTTGTTTGGACACGGGGGCGTAGAACATGTCGCACACGCCGTTGACGATGCGGTTGGCGAAGCGGTACGAGGCGGTGGCGGCCGGGCCGGCGAAGAAACCCAGCAGCAGGTCGGGTGCGTACATCCCGCCCATGGCGACGAGGCGGCTGGCGTTGATGCGGTTGGCGAAGCGCAACACGACATGTGCCATGGCCCGGTCGAACCGCATGCGCGGCAGGCGCCGGGTCAGCGCCGTGTTCAGCGTCGCCGCCATGGTGAGTTGCACGTAGCGATAGATGACGAACGACCAGACGCCAAGGCCGCCGCGGAAGCACAGTAGCGCCACGGTGCAGGCCATCACCTCCGACACGATGCTGAGCACGTAGTATGGGCCTAAGCGGGCGCGCTGCAGCAACACCGCCTCCGACCAGCTGACGAAGCCGGCCAGGGTGGTGCTGGGGGCGAGCGCCAACATCAGGTACAGCACTTCGGGGAGCCCGGTGCCGTAGCCGAGAAGCGGGGCGAGGATGAAGATCAGCACGCTGCCGATGACGCCGATCGCCAGGTTGATCCAGAATGGCGTGTCCAGATCGGCGTCGGTGCCGCGGTCCTTCACCACGTAGTCGTAGACGCCGCCCCATTGCACGGCCTGCGCGATCACCACGAAGACGCTGGCGATGGCGTAGATGCCGAACTGTTCCTGCCCCAGCACACGCGCGGCGATGATGGAGACGACGAGCGCCGTCACCTGGCTGGCGCCGCGTGCGACCACCCCCAGGCCGAACGCCCCCAGCATGCGCTTCATGGCGTGATGTTTGGCAGCAGCTTAGACGGCAGGCGCCGGTCCCGCCTGCTCCTTGCACCAGCGCGCGACTTGCTCGTGCGTGGCGAACCAGCAGCCGCCTTTGTCCTTGGCGTGCTGGATTACTTGCTCGGCCACCTTGATGCGGCTGCGGTGGCCGCTGATGTGCGGGTGCATCGTCAGCAGGAACAGGCCGCCCTCGTCCCAGGCGCCGTCCAGTTCGGAGATGAAGATCTCGGCCACGGCAGAGGGCGGCGTGTACGGGCGCAGGGCGGAGAAGCGCATGAAGTTCCAGTAGACGGCGTCGTCGCGGATCCATTCGGGCGGGAGTTCGACCACGCCAGTGGGCGCGCCGCCATCCAGCAATTCGTAGGCGTCGTCATCGGCCATCAGGCTGCTGTCGTAGAGCAGGCCGAGTTCGCGGATGATGCCCATGGTGTTGACGCTGAAATCCCAGGACGCGGTGCGGATGCCGACCGAGCGCTTGCCCGCGAGCTTCTCCAGCACGTCGGCGGCGCGGAAGGTCAGGTCGCGTTCGACGCCGGGGGGTAGTGCGGTGTTGGCCTCGTGGATCCAGGAGTGGATGCCGATCTCGTGGCCCTCGGCTGCGACGGCGCGCACTTCGTCCGGGTATAACAGGGCGGAGACGGCCGGGTAGAAGAACGAGGCTGGGATTCCGTGTTTGGCCAGCATTGCGCGAATGCGCGGCATGCCCTGGCGATGACCATACTGGCCCTGGCTGATGCGCATCGGGCTCTCGTCGCCGTCGCGCAGGGGGATGGTGTCGTGGTCGGCGTCAAACGACAGGGCGACGGCGCAGCGGGCGCCGCCGGGCCATGTGGTGGGGCGCAGGCTGCGGCCGGCGCGGGCGCGACCGGTGATTTCGCGCCAGGTCGGCTCCGGCCACTGCCAGGGCTCGCCGTCCGGATGTTTGGTCAATATCCACGTCTCCTATCTCGTTCACGCATCGATGCAGGCCGGTGTTCGGGCGGCCCGTATCCGCCGCCACCCGGTGTTTGCACCGCGATCTGGTCGCCTGGCGCCAGTTCGTAGCCTTCGCCCTTGGAAAGTTGCGGCGGCACGAAGTCCTGGCCACGCAGGGTAAGTTTAATGCGATTCGCGCCGCCCGTCTCGCCTCCTGCGGCGCCGGGCGGGCCGCTGCGGCCGTGATCCATCAGGAAGGACGCGGTGCCCTCCCCGGCCAGCAGGCGGATGGAATAGTCGAGGCCCAATCCGCCGCGATACTCGCCGTCGCCGGAGGAGCCGTCGCGGAGGGCGTAGCGTTCGAACAGGATGGGGTAATGTTGTTCCAGCACTTCGACGGGCTGGGTCTTGGAAATGCCGATGGTCGAGGTTCCGTTGCTGATGCCGTCGCCGCCATGCCAGCCGCCATAACCGCCACCGGTAAAGAAATACATCACGTAGGCGCGATCGAAGCGTGGGTCCCAGCCGCCGAGGGTGAGGTTGCCGGAGGTGCCGGCGGGCATGCCGAAGAGTTTGTCCGGGATGGCCTGGGCCAAGCACAGGAAGACGGCTTCGGCGATGCGCTGGCTGACCTCGGCGGCGCAACCGGCGACGGGCTTGGGGTATTGCGCGTCGAGGAAGGTGCCTTCCGGCCGGGCGACCACGAGAGGGCGGAAGCAGCCGGTGTTGATGGGGACGTCGGGGAAGACGTGCTTCATCGCCAGCAGGACGGAGGAATGCGTCGTCGCCCAGACGGAGTTCATCGGGCCTTTGCACGGCGGGGACGAGCCGGCGAAGTCGAAGCTGGCGGTGCCGCCCTCGATGGTGAGGCGCAGTTTGATGTTCAGGGGTCGGTCGACGATGCCGTCGCTGTCGACCACGGCGACGGATTCGTAGGTGCCGTCGGGAATCGCTTCGATGTGGGCGCGCATCTGGCGTTCGGAGCGATCGGCGAGTTCGGCCATGGCGTCGCGCACCACGGGCTCGCCCATTTTGGTGAGGAAGGCGTCGAGGCGGCGTTTGCCGACGCCCAAGGCGCCGAGTTGGGCCTGCATGTCGCCGATGCGCTCGGACGGGACGCGGATGTTGGACAGGACCATGTCGACGATGTCCTGCTGCATCTCGCCGGCCTTGAGCAGGCGGACGGGCGGGATGCGCAGGCCCTCCTGATGCACTTCGGTGGCGCGGGAGGAGAAGCCGCCGGGCACCATGCCGCCGATGTCGGGCCAGTGCCCGGTGTTGGCCAGCCAGCACCAGAGGCGGCCGTCGCGGAAATAGGGGCGGACCATCTTCACATCCATCAGATGCGTGCCGCCGAGATAGGGATCGTTGACCAGGAACACGTCGCCGGGTGCGGGGTCCTTCACGCGGGCGATGACGGCGGCGACGGTGGCCTGCATGACGCCCATGAAGATCGGCAGGCCCAGATCGCCCTGCGCGATGACGGCGCCGGTCTTGGCGTCGTAGAGGCCGTTGGATCGGTCGAACGCCTCGGAAATGACGGGGGAGAAGGACGCCTTCTCGTGCACCAGGTCCATTTCGGAGCAGATGTTGCCCAGGCCGTTCTGCACGACCGTCAGCGTGATCGGGTCGATCATGGGGTCACCACCAAATTGCCGAGCGCGTCCACGGTGGCGTGGCTGCTGGGGTGGAGGAGAAGTGTGGTGTCGGATTGTTCGACGACGGCGGGGCCGTGCAGTTCGGCGCCGGGGGAAAGGCCTTCGCGGTCGTAGATCGGCGTGTCGTGCCAGCCATCGGGGAACCAGACCCGGCGGTAGGTTCGCGGTGGGGCGACCTTGCCGGGTGGCGGGGCGAAGACGTGCAGGTCCAGCGCCTCGCGGCGGCCGAAGGCCGAGGTGCGCAGGTTCAGCAGCATCACCTGCATGCCGGGCAGCACGATGCCGAAGCGGGTTTTGAACCGTGCGATGAACGCCTCGCGCAGGGCCGTGGCGTCCTCGGCACCCGGGGTGGCGGGGACGCTCAACATGTGGGTTTGGCCGCGGAACAGCAGGTCGGCGGTGTGGCGGACCTCGATTTTTTCGGCGCCTTCGCGGGTGAGCAATGCGCGACCGGATTTGGCCTGGGCTGCGAGGATGGCGTCGATCTCGGCCCCGGTTACGGCGTCGACCGGGCGGTTCAGGGTTTGGACGAAATCGTGGCGCAGGTCGGCCAGCAGGCAGCCAAGAGCGGAGGTGAGGCCGGGGAAGCGCGGCACCAATATCTTGCCGACGCCGAGTTCCTTCGCGAGGTCGACCGCGTGGAGGGGGCCGGCGCCGCCGAAGGGGAAATAGGCGAGGTCGCGCGGGTCCTGGCCGCGGGCCACGCTGACCAGGCGCATCGCGTCGGCCATGGCGGCGTTGACCACGCGGAGGATGGCGGCAGCGGTGCCGTCCGCATCCAGGCCGAGGCGGTCGCCGACCCGGGCGAGTGCGGCGGCAACGGCGGCGAGGTCCGCGGGCTTGCTGCCGGGGACGCGGGCGGCGTCCAGGCGGCCGAGCAGCAGGTTGGCGTCGGTGATGGTCGGTTCGGTGCCGCCGCGACCGTAGCCGACCGGGCCGGGGACGGAGCCGGCGGAATGCGGGCCGACGGCGAGCAGCCCCGCGCTGGTGACGCGGGCGATCGAGCCGCCGCCGGCGCCGATCGTGTGCACGTCCACCATCGGCACGCGAACGGGGATGCCGTAGGCGATGTCCTTTTCGGAACTGATGGCGGGCTCTCCATCCAGGATCAGCGCCACGTCGAAGGAGGTGCCGCCCATATCGCCGGTGATCAGGTTCGGCAGGCCTGCGGCACGGCCGGTGGCGGCGGCGGCGATGACGCCGGCGGCGGGGCCGGACAGCACCGTGTGGACGGCGTTTTCGCCGACGACGGAGGCAGCCATGGTGCCGCCATTGGCCTGGGTGACCAGCAGTTCGCGGGCGAACCCGGCATCGGCCAGGCGACGGCGCACGCTGTCGATGTAGCGGACGATGGCGGGTTGCACATAGGCGTGGACGGCGGCGGTTGACCCACGCTCAAACTCGCGCATTTCCGCCAGGACTTCGTGGCTGGCGCAGACGAAAGGGTTCGGCCAAACCTTGCGCGCGATGGCGGCAGCGCGGCGCTCGTGCCCGGGGGCGGCGTAGGCGTGCAGGAAATGGATCACCAGCGATTCGCACCCGGCGTCGCGCAGGCGGATGGCGGCGGCTTCGACGGCGGCCTCGTCCAGGGGGATGAGGACCTCGCCCAGTGCGGTGACACGCTCGGGCACACCGAGGCGGTCCTGCCGTTCGGCCAGCGCTTCGAAGCTGCCGGTGAGGCCGTAGGCGTTGGGCCGGGTGCGGCGGCCGAGTTCCAGCAGGTCGCGGAAACCCTCGGTGGCGATGATTCCAACGCGGGCACCGCGGCGTTCCAGTAAGGCGTTTGTGGCGACGGTGGTGCCGTGAAGGACTTCGTTCAACTGTGAGGGGGAGACGCCGAGTGCGGCGATGCCGTCGGTGAAACCCACGGCCTGGTCGGCGGGGGTGGAGGGCACTTTGGCGGTGCGCCAGGTGCCCGCGGCGCGATCCAGCAACAACAGGTCGGTGAAGGTGCCACCGACGTCCACGCCGACGGATAAATCGCCGGCCGATAAATCATTGTCCATGGGCGGCTAAGCTAGGGTGGTTCCCCACGGGATGGAAGCGCCGTAGCGTGGGCGGATGCACGCCCCCTTTATCTGCGAAAAACAGCCAGCCACCGGGTCCCGCGGGATGGTGGTCACCAATCACCCCTTGGCCTCGGCGGCGGGGATGGAAATCCTGGTCCATGGCGGCAATGCCGTGGACGCAGCCATTGCCTGCCTGTTCGCGCTGACGGTGGTGGAGCCGATGATGGTCGGCATCCTGGGCGGCGGGTTGGCGCATATCCGGTTGGCGGATGGGCGGCATACGATACTGGACGGGATGAGCACGGCGCCGGGTGCGGCGACGCCGGGGATATTCGAGGGCAATCTGCGGGCGAGCCAGATCGGCCCGCTGGCGATGGCGGTGCCGAGTTCGTTGCTGGCGTGGTGCACCGCGCTGGAGCGTTACGGCAGCATGTCCCGCGCGGAGGTGCTGGCCCCGGCGATCCGCCTGGCGGAGGGCGGGTTCAACGTCACCGTCTATCTGACCGACTGCCTGGGCGATGGGGCGGAGGACCTGCGGCACGATGCAGACCTGGCCGCGCTGCTGATGCCGGGGGGCAGGATGCTGGCGCCCGGGGATCGGCTGCGGCGACCGGATTATGCCGCGACGTTGCGCATGATCGCCGAGCAGGGTGCCGCGGCGCTGTATGACGGCGCGTTGGGCACGGCACTGGCTGGGCATATGCGCGACCATGGCGGGCTGATTACCCAGGCGGACCTCGCGGCCGTGCAGGTGATCGAGCGGGAGCCGATTTTGGGCAGTTATCGTGGCTGGCAGGTTGCCGGGCCGCCGCCACCCTCCTCCGGCGGGGTGCACATCACGCAGATGCTGAACATCCTGGAGGGGTATGATCTGTCGGCGATGGGCTTCGGCTCGCCCGACGCGACGCATCTGCTGGCGGAGGCGCTGAAGATCGCGTTTGCGGATCGCGCCGTCGCCACCGCCGACCCGGCGTTCGTGGACGTGCCGGTGGAGCGGCTGACGTCGAAGGCCTACGCGGCCGAGCGGCAGGCGGCGATCCGGATGGACCGGACGCAGGTTTGGGCGCCGGGTGTGGCCAAGGTGGAAAGCGCCAATACGACGCATGTGACGGTGGCGGATGCGAAGGGCAATGTCGTGGCGACCACACAGACCATCAACGGACTGTGGGGCGCGCGGTTTGCGGTGCCGGGCACGGGGATGATCGCCAATAACTACATGTGCAATTTCGACCCGGTGCCGGGCCGGGCATTGTCGGTGCAGGCGGGCAAGCGGGTGTTTACGTCGATGTCGCCGATGATGGTGTCGCGGGATGGCAAGATCGCGTTCGCGCTGGGGTTGCCGGGCGGGTTGCGCATCTTCGGATCCGCGATGCAGGCGCTGGTGAATTTGCTGGACCACAAGATGACGCCGCAGCAGGCGGTGGAAGCGCCGCGCATCTGGACGCAGGGCGGCGCAGTGGAAGTGGAGCGGGCGATCCCAGATAGTACGGTTGCCGAATTGGCGACGCGGGGGCACGAGGTGCAGCGCGTTGGGCGCATCGCCGGCGGGATGAACGCGATCGCGTTTGCAGAGGATGGAATGATGACGGGTGCGGCATGTTGGCGGGCGGATGGCACGCCCATCGGGCTGGCAGGCGGATTGGCCCGCGCCGGGGTGCGATTCTCCGCATGAGCGGGCACATCGTCGTGCTCGACCCGATTAGCGAGCGGGTATTTGGGCGTATGACGGCCCTATTACCACCGGGCTTCACGCTGTCGCATGCGACGGGGCGGGACGAGGCGCATTTGCAAGCGATCATCGCGGATGCGGAGTATGTCATCACCGGGCAGATCGCCGTACCGGAGAGCCTGCTGCGGGCCGCCAAGCGGGTGAAGCTGCTGCATAAATGGGGCGTCGGGACGGATAATATCGACGTTGCGGCGGCCAACGCGCTGGGAATTCGGGTTGCGCGCACCACGGGCAATAATTCGGTGCCGGTGGCGGAGTTCACCATCGCGCTGACGCTGAGCACGCTGCGGCATCTGGCGTGGGCGCATGAGGAATTGCGCCTGGGCCACTGGCGTGGCGGGCGGCTGCCGGGTGACGCGTATATCCTGTCGGGCAAGACGGTGGGCGTCGTTGATTCGGCGCGATCGGGCGGGCGGCGGCGCGGTTGTTCCAGGGGTTCGGCTGCAAGGTGCTGTACCAAACGCCGCGGCGGTTGAGCGCGGGGGACGAGGCCGCGTTAGGCGTCACCTACGCCACGGTGCCGGAGCTGCTGGCGCAGGCCGATGTGGTGAGCCTGCATTGCCCACTGAACGACAAAACCCGTGGCATGATCGACGCGGCGGCGCTGGCAACGATGAAGCCGACGGCCGTGCTGATCAACGTGGCGCGCGGCGGCGTGGTGGTGGAGGCGGATCTGGCGGAGGCGTTGAAGGCGGGCGTGATCCATGGTGCGGCGACCGATGTGTTCGCGGAGGAGCCGGTGCCGGCGGATAATCCGCTGCTGCATTTGCCCAACTGCATCGTGACGCCGCATATCGCCGCGGCGAGCATCGACACGTTCGAGCCGACGATGCGGCATATGTTCGGCAATTTCGAACTTGTGGCGCGGGGAGAGAGGGTGCCGGATAGGGATTTAGTGTTGGCCTAAGCCGGGCCGTTCGCCGGACCCCGCCAGAGGACAGGCGTGCTCTGGACAGCTTTTGCTTGAAACTCATGCGGGGCGTGTGGTCCTTGCTGGGCCATGCAAACGCGATCCGATCCGACCGATGAAACCAGCCAGGCACCCGTGTTGTTTCGGGAGGCCTTGGTCGAACTCGTGCAGATTGGGATGCGCGTTGCCCGGATGGTCGGGCGTGCGGCAGACGCGGAGGCTGCGTTGGCCGATGCGGCGATGGCAGATGGGATCTTACCCGTTGCGACATCGCTGGCAGAGGCTATTGCGGCGGATGAGGCTGCTTGCGCCGCCGGGGAAGCTCGGCAAGCGGGCGCGGCACGGACCGAGATCGTGGCGGCTGCCTTCGCGCAGGTGTCGCGGGCGATCCGGCGGACGATCCTGTTGGCGGAGCGGATGGATCGTGGCTGGGCGCGGCCGGTGCGCGCGGATGACCGGCAGGCGATGGCGCGGCGACAGATCGTGCGCGCGATGGGCGACGCCATTGCGCGTGACCCGGATGCCGAAGAGGCCGAGCGGCTGGACACGTTGGACGATATTGGCGGACGGACGGCTGAGGACATCATTCGGGAGATTTGCCGCGACCTGAAGGTGGATCCGGCGTTCGTGCCGAGTGAGGTCGCAGCGCGTTTGGCCGAATGGGAACGATCTGGCCGGGCGCCGGCTCCGAGCGCCACGCCTCAGGATAGGCGTCCCCTCGACACCTCAGGATAAAGGGTTGCAAGGGACGACTGTCCCTTGCCGGGTGCTGGGCAGAGCCCAGCCTACGCGGACTTCTTGCGTCGTGCCGCTAGAAATGTGGCCATGGTGGCACGTGGTTCGTCGGTGTCCCAGGATGCGGCGAAGGCATCTACGCCGGCGGCGATGGCGCGCGACATCGGCAATTCTTCCCACGCGCGGATCAGCGTCTTCTGGTTGCGCACGGCCTCCGGCCCGGCGGCCATGAGGGAGTCGAGGTAGGAGCCGACCGCGGCGTCCAAATCGGCGGCGGGGACCAGGCGTTCGACCAGGCCCCAGGCGGCGGCGGTTTCGGCGGTGATGTTCTCGCCGAATAGCAGCATTTCGCGGGTGCGGCCCCAGCCGATCAGGGTCGGCAGGAGCGCCGCCTCCACGACGGAGGGGATGCCGATTTTGACCTCCGGCATGCCGAACACGGCGCCCTGAGCGGCCACGCGCACGTCGCAGGCGGCTGCCATCTCCAGCCCGGCCCCGAGCGTGTAGCCTTGGATGCGGGCGATGACGGGCGCCGGGCAGTGGCGCAGCATGGAGCAGCAGCGATGGACCCGGGTGATGAATTCCCGGGCGGTGTCAGCGTCCAGTTCGGCCATTTCATCGATATTGGCGCCGCCGATAAACGCCCGCTCCCCGGCGCCGGTGAGCACTACGGCGGCCAATTCTTCGCGTTGGGCCAGGTCCTCCATGGCTTCGGCGAACAGGTCCATCAGCGGGCTGGTGAGTGTGTTCAGCTTGGCCGCGTTGTCGATCGTGATGGTCGCGACGATGCGGCCGGGCCGCCGCTCGGCCAGATCGACGCGGATTTCCGGGGTCATGTCGGTAGCCTCCCAACTGCATCAGTGTCGTTGCCCTGCTTCGGCACGGTGCCCGAGGCTCGAGCCTTTGGGGTGCAGAGGCAACCCTTTTGGACCGGGCAGTCGGATGGGATGCGAAATCGGTTCTGGCGTCGGCTGAAAGCTCAATTATAACAATCGATAATTGTGACAGATCACGACTCTGTGATCGGGCTATCGATCACGTGCCGTAATCCTGCCTCCGTTTTTCGACTTAACACGCGGGAGCTTGGGCCCATGTCATTCCGAACCATTGCGGCGGCGAAGCCCTCGTCTGCCGATGAACCTAGAAGAGAACTACACAATGCCTGATTCCGGCCTCGACGCAGCCAGTACGGCGCGGCATTTGGGCGTGCTCGTCGTAGGACTTGGCGGCGCGGTTGCCAGCACCGCGGTGGCTGGTATCGAGATGCTGCGGGCTGGGTCCAACGATTTGGCGGGCTTGCCGCTGGCGAATGTCGGGACCGCGGGGCTGGCGCCGTATCGCAACATCCATTTTGCTGGGTGGGACCTGCATGGCGAGGACCTGGCGAGTGCGGTGCGTGAACACCGGGTGCTGGACCGTGACCAGACCGAGATGGTGGAGGACGTGCTGTCCACGGTGAAGCCGTGGCCGGCGGTGGGCAGCGTCGATTTTTGCAAGAATGTCGATGGCACCAACAAGATTGGCGGCAGCCATCGCGATGCGGTGGACCAGATCCGGAGCGACATCCGCAATTATCGGCAGTCGACCGGCGTGGGCGACGTGGTGATGATCAACCTTGCCTCGGTCGAGCGGTGGCCGGACCTGAAGCTGGAAGTGCTGCAGACAGCCGCGGCGTTCGAGTGTGGGCTGGACGCCAGCGACCCGGCGATTAGCCCGGCGATGCTGTATGCCTATGCCGCTATCGTGGAGGGGGTGCCGTATGGCAACTTCACCCCGAGCCTGGCGGCGGATATTCCGGCGCTGACACGGCTGGCGGACGAGCGTAACGTCCCTGTCGCGGGCAAGGACGGAAAGACTGGACAGACCTTCATCAAGACCGTGCTGGCGCCGGCGTTCCGGGCGCGGTCGTTGTATGTGGAGGGGTGGTTTTCCACGAACATCCTGGGCAACCGAGACGGCTTGGCGCTGGATAACGCCGACAGCCTGCGGTCCAAGCTGAACACCAAGGGGTCGGTATTGGACGACATCCTGGGATATCCGGTGGAGGATCACTTGGTGAACATCCAGTATTACAAGCCGCGTGGCGACAATAAGGAGGCTTGGGACAACATCGATCTGGTGGGGTTCATGGGCCAGAAGATGCAGATGAAGGTGAACTTCCTCTGCCGCGACAGCATCCTGGCCGCACCGCTGGTGATCGAGATCGCGCGCGTGCTGGATCTGGCGAAGCAGCGCGGCAAGGGTGGGATCCAGGAGCAACTCGGCATCTTCTTCAAGGCGCCGATGACCCCGGCGGGCCGGCGGGAGGAGCACTCCTTCCCGGTGCAGCAGAGCAATCTGCTGGATTGGCTGAACGCCGCCTGATGGATGGCGGCGGTACTCTTGGCGGGGTGGGTGCGCTTACCCCGCTGGCAGCAGAACTGGGTGATCTGAAGCGGATCCGGGACGCGTCGTCCCCCGACAGCCTTGCGGTGCGGGCGTTCCGCCGGGCATGGGGGCGGCTGGCGGCCGGCGAGGATGCTCGGGCGGTAGCGCTGTCCACCACCGCGGATGCGCTGGCGGCGGCCCGGTTGGCTGGGATCGATCGGGGCGTGTTGGCGGCGGCTGGGGTGGCCGATCCGTTGGCGATTTTGCAGCGGAGCTTCGATGAGGTTGCCGGGCCGGTCGCACCGGCGTTGCGGAGCGCGTTGCGGGAGCATTTGGGGCGGGATATGGCCGCCTCTCCCGCGCCGGCGTTTGCGGAGGCGCTGATTCGTCAGCCGCGTGCGGGCGCCACCTGCCCTGGCAAGCCGCGCCTGGTGTTGGAGCCACCGGAGAACCACGGCGACCATTGCCTGGTGGTGGCGGTGTTGGGCACGGTGCTCGCCGGGCTGTATGGCGCCGACCCGTCGACAGCGTTCGTGGCGGGCATGGCGCATCATCTGCACAATGCCATGCTGCCGGATAGCGGGTTTGCGGGCGAAATCCTGCTGGGCGACGAGTTGGGGCCGCTGATGCGGCGGCTGTTCGACCGGGAGCTGGCGACGCTGGCGGGGCCGGTGGAGATTACCGTGCGCGCTGCGCTGGTGACGATCGGGGACGCGGAGACACCCGAGGGCCGGGCGTTCAATGCGGCCGACGTGATGGATCGGGTGTTGCAGATGCGGCAGTACGACCGGGTTGCCGGTTTCACCACGTCGCAGGCGCTGGATGATCTCGAATTGGTGCATGCAGGCCCGTTGCAGGCATTTCACCAGGTGGTGTTGGCGGAGGCCGGGCTGCCGTGATCCTGCGCAGCCCGGTAACGGGCCGTGTGCTGACCCGAGCCGGCCACAGCCTTTCCGCCGCGGGTGAGCGTTGGCCGGTTGTGGATGATATCGCGTTCCTGCGTGCGGATCGGCGGGCGTTGGCGGGTGAGGTGCTGGCGTGCCTGGATTCGGGCGATGCTACTGGCGCGTTGGTGACGTTATTGGGTGACCAGGATGGCTGGGCCCGCACGCCGCCGCCCACCGACGAGGCCCGGCGGGAGGTGATTGCAGGGCGGGATACGCTGAGCTTCCGGGCGGCGATGGACTTACTGGCGTTCGGCCCGGTCGGCACCTATTTCGCGCATCGCTGGACGGACCCGACGTTCCTGTCCGGGCTGGCATTGGCGCAGTCGTATTGGGGGGCGCCGCGGTCGGTGCTGGAGTTGGCATGTGGCGCCGGGCATTTTCTGCGTGCGTTTGCCGGCCATGCGACGGAGGTTATTGGCGGGGATTTGGTGTTTGCCAAATTGTGGCTGGCCCGGCATTGGATCGCGCCGCTGGCGACGTTGGTATGTTTCGACGCGGCGTCCCCCTGGCCGTTCGCCCATCGCGCCGCCGATCTGCTGTTCTGCCACGACGCGTTCTACTTTCTGCCGGAAAAACGCGATGTCGCGGCGGAGATGCTGCGCGTGGGCACGCGGATCTTGGTGGGGCATATGCACAACGCGCTGGTGGATAATCTTTCGGCCGGGGAGCCGATGGAGCCGGCGACCTACGCCGCGATGTTCCCGGCGCCCGACATGTTCGACGACCGTGAGTTGACCGCGGCGTTGGTAGCGGGGCGTGTGCCGCGCATTTCCACACTGCACGACTTGGCGACGGCACCGGCGATCGCGCTGGCCGTCGGCACGGCAGCGCCGGGTTTGGCAACGGGGCCGTTGACCGACCCGACGCCGGGCACTGCGTTGCGTCGCAACCCGCTGTATCAGGGCGGGGAAATCGCATGGCCGAGCGAGCGGTATGCGACCGAATATGGGCCGCTCGCCACATATCCGTCGCATAGCCACGCGGCGGAGCACGCTGTCGCTGGGAGCGTGGCCGTCGACAGCTTGGCCCGGCAACGCGTGTTCGTCGATCTGCCGGAGCGGTGGTGATGGGCATTCGCTGGGGCATCGCCGGGTGCGGCTGGGTGGCGCGGGACTACGTGGCACCGGCGATCGTGGCGTCGGGCAACGGCTCGTTGGCGGCGCTTTACGATGTGTCCGCGGCGTCCCTGTCGCGGGCCGCGGGGCTGTTCCCGATGGCGCGGGCCTACGCAGACCAGGATGCGTTTTTCGGTGCGATCGATGCGGTTTACATCGCCTCCCCAAACGACGCGCATTGCGCGTTGGTCGAAGCCGCCGCGGCGGCGGCCGTGCCGGTGCTGTGCGAGAAGCCGATGGCGACCAGCATGGCGGATGCGCAGGCGATGGTGGATGCGTGTGCCCGTGCGGGGGTTGCCTACGCCACCGCGTTCGACCAGCGGTTTCATCCGGCGCACCAGCATCTGGCCGGGCTGGTGCGGGACGGCGCGTTGGGCAATGTGACCGCCATCCGGATTGCCTATTGCTGCTGGGTCGGTGCGGATTTCCAGGGCGATAATTGGCGTATCGACCCAGCCCGCGCCGGCGGTGGCGCGCTGATCGACCTGGCACCGCATGGGCTCGATCTCGCATCCTTCCTGCTGGGTGATCGGTTGGTCGATATCGCGGCAATGGGGCAGTCCAAGGTGCATGCTTACGCGGTGGAAGATGGCGCGGTACTGATCGCGCAGGCAGCTGGCGGGGCGCTGGTGCAATTGCACGTCGCGTATAACTGCCCGGAGACGTATCCGCGCCGGCGGTTGGAGGTGCTGGGCACCACCGCGCAGATCGTCGCCACCGATACGCTGGGCCAGACGCCTGGTGGCACGCTGGAACTGACGCACGCGGCTACGGGCGCCACTGAGTTGCTGGTGGTGCCGGGCGCCGAACGCTCCCCATTTCTGAACCAGGTGGAGGCGTTTGCGGCGGCGCTGCTGGCCGGGCAGGATTTTGCTTTTCCGCCGTTGCACGATTTGCACATCATGGACCTGGTTCTGCGTGCGCAACGCCAGGCCCGGCCGGAGTTGACCGATGCCGCTTAAACCCTATGCCTGCACCAATTGCGGTCACTGGCAGAAATACTTCGCCGTGCCGCCGAACTGTCCGATCTGTACCGATGTGCGCAACGACCTGCCGGAAAACGGGTGGGAGTTCGTGACGCCGGAGCAAGTGGCGCCGACGTTGGACTATCATTGGCGCGAGGCCATTCCTGGCGTGTGGGAGTTCTGGTCTACCCCCCGCTTCGGGCTGGACAGTCATGGCTGGCTGCTGACTTACCCGGATGGGAATGTCGCGTTCGAAGCGGCGCCCTATTACAACGCGGCGCAATTGGCGAAGATCGGCGAACTCGGCGGCATCCGGTTCCTGGCGGCGTCGCATCCGCATGGTTATGGCGCGCTGTTCCAGTTGCAGGAGGCGTTCAACCCGGCATTGCTGATCCAGAAAGACGATCTGGAATGGACCAAGGCGATGCACGTCACCCTGCCCTATGACGATGTTTTCGAGATCAGGCCGGGCCTAAGCCTACATCACACGGGCGGGCATTACGATGGCCATGCCATTCTTTATGATCGGGAACGTAAAGCCGTGTTCGCCGGGGATTCGCTGAAGATCGATTTCGACGCCGATGGAAGCGCGCAGCGCATCTCCTGCCACAAGGCGTATCATAAGCAGATCCCGCTCTCCCGCGACGAGGTGCGGCGGTATCGTGCGGTGTATGAGCAGTTGGACTTCACCACCGTGTTCACGCCGTTCGAGTACGCTACCGACACCAGCACCAAGGCGGCGTTGGCGCTGTTCGACGAGTTGATCGCCGGGCCGCCTTTCACCTCGCCGATCCAGATCGCACGATGACCCAGCATTTCTTGCCTGCCGATATCCCCGATGCGGCCGCTGCCTACATCGAATCGATGCCGCCGGGCCGGGTGGAATTGTTCAGCCTGGCGCCGTTGGATCGAACGGGCGTGGCGTGCTGGAACGCGATTTTCCTCAACAGCGACGGCACACGATTCCATGGCGTCACCCCGCACGGCGTGGGCTATGGCACCACCGATGCGGAGGCGATCATCGGCACGACGGGCGAGTTGGCGGAGGCGGTGCATGCAGCCGGCGCCATCGCGCGCTTCCCCCGCCGCATCGGCAGCTACGCCGCACTGGCAGCCGAACTCGGCGTGCGCGGCATTGCCGATCCGCTGACATTGACGCTGCCCGCTGGCAGTCCGGTCGACCACGACACGGTGCTGGAATGGGTGCCGGCGCAACGCTGGCCGAGTGGCGAGAGCGTGCTGGTGCCGACGGAGATCGCCGGGTGTTCGGTGGGGGATTTCACGCCGGGTTATCAGCCGTTCATCACGCCGATTACCAACGGGCTGGGCGCCGGGCCGACGCTGGATTTCGCCATCGGCCACGGCATCTGCGAGTTGCTGCAACGGGACGGCAACGGCACCGGTTTTCGCGCGCTGGATCGCGGCATCGCGCTGGATCTGGGCGACGGCCCGGCGGACCCGCGCACCCGGGCGCTGCTGGACCGGTTGGCAGCGTTGAATATCGACGTGATTCCAAAATTCGCCTCCGACGAGTTTGGCGTGGCCGGGGTGTATTGCGTGGGGGGCGAGCGCGATGCCTCGGCGCCGTTTCCGATCATGCTGACGGCGGCGGGGGAAGCAGCCTCCGTCGATCGGGAGCAGGCGTTGCGCAAGGCATTGTTCGAATTTGCCGCCGCGCGGGTGCGAAAGATGTTCAGCCATGCGCCGCTGTCGCAGATCGCACACATCGCGCCGCCGGGGTATTTGGAACGTTTCCGATCCTACCACTCGCTGGATGGGGAGGAGAGCCGGGCGCTGCGCGAGATGATGGCCTGGTGCCGCAGCGATGCGCCGACGTTGCGCGGCTATATGGCGGATACGGTGCTGTCCCGCCGGGCGACGAAGCGGTTCGACGAGTTGCCGACATGGGATGGCCCGCTGTCCGGCACGCCCCTGGTCACCGAATTGGCCCGGCGGTTTGCGGCGGCTGGCATGGAGGTGCTGTTCGTTGATTTCTCGCCGTCGGGTGCGCGGGATGTGCATGTGGTAAAGGCTATCGTTCCGGGGCTGGAGGTCGAAACCATGAGCTATCATCGGATCGGCGAACGCGGGGTGCGCAAGTTGATGGAGCGGAACTCGCCGCTGGTCGGCCTTGGCGCGCCGCCGCCGGGTGCGCTGCCGGTGCGTCTGCCGGCCGGTGCGGCGGAGCGGCTGGGCGGGGCGGCGTGGCTGGATGTGGCGGCGGTGGACCGGATCGTCGGACGGCTTTATCCGTTGTATCGCGAACCTGAAGTACACAGCGCCCCGATCGCGATCGAGAAACGCGCATGACACTCCGCTTCGCCTTCAACACCAATGGTGCGGCCAACCATCGCCTTGATGATGCGCTGACACTGATTGCCGAGGCCGGGTATGACGGCGTGGCATTGACGCTCGATATCCATCATTTGGATCCGTACGATCCGGATTTCCTGCTGAACACCCGCCACGTCGCCGCCCGGCTGCGGGCACTGAATTTGGGCTGCGTGGTGGAAACCGGCGCGCGCTTCCTGTTGGACCCGCGGGCGAAACACGAGCCGACGCTGCTGTCGGCCGATGCGGATGGCCGGGCACGCCGGGTAGATTTCCTGACCCGAGCCTTGACCGTGGTTGCGGAGACCGGCGGCGAGGCGATGAGCTTCTGGGCCGGCGTGCCGAAGCCGGGCGTCACGGCCGAGCAAGCGGGGGGCTGGCTGCTGGAGGGTGTGACCGAGATCGTCAAGCGCGCCGAAGTCATGGGCGTCGTTGCCGCGCTGGAGCCGGAGCCCGGCATGCTGATCGAAACATTGGACGATTGGCGCGCCCTGGGCATTCCGGGCCTTACACTGGCGCTAGATACCGGACATTGCCTGGTGACGGGCGAACGCGACCCTGCTGCGGCGGTGCGGGAGTTTGCCGGCGACCTCGGTACCGTCACGATCGAGGATATGAAGCGAGGGGCGCATATCCATTTGCCGTTCGGCGAGGGCGATATGGATGTGCCAGCCGTGCTGTCGGCGCTGACCGAGATTGGGTTCCAGAAGCTAATCTGCGTCGAATTGTCCCGCGAGAGCCATCGCGCCGATACCATGATTCCCGACTCGCTGGCCGCCCTGCGCGCCGCGCTGCCCTGAAGGACACCCCGTTGCGAATTTGCTTCGTCTCCCGCCGGTTCTTCCCGGCGATCTCCGGCATGAGCGTGTATGCGCTGAACCTGCTGCGCGAGCTGGTCGCGGCCGGGCATGACGTCACCATGATCAGCCAGTATCGCGGGGACGCGCTGGGGATCCGGGTGTACGGCGGCGGCCCCCCGCCTCCGGTGCCCGGCGTGCGCGTCATCGGGCTGGAACAGGTGGGTGAGCAGGATCACGGCGATTTCGAAACCGACGTCGCCAACATGAAAGCGGCAATCCTGGCCGAGCATGCGCGCGAGCCGTTCGACATCCTGCATGCCCAATACGGTTATCCCTGCGGCTGGGCTGTGCTGGAGGCATCGCGCGAAACCGGCGTGCCCAATGTCGTGTCCATCCAGGGCGGCGATGGGCACTGGGTCGGGTCCTGCTGCGAAACTCACCGGATCGCCATGGTAAGGGTGCTGGACCACGCCGGGTCGGTGTTGATCGGTTGCCAGTCGTTTGCCGAGGAAGTCACCCACCGGCTGGGCACCGACCCGGCGCGGTTCACCATCGTGCCGGGCGCGGTGGACGTGAGCCGCTTCACCCCCGGGGATCGCTCGGCCGGTGGGCCGCCGGTGCTGCTGTATCACGGGCGGGTGGATGCGCGAAAAGGCGTGTTGGACATGCTGGACGCGCTGGCGCCCCTGGCGGCGGAGGGGTTGGCGTTCGAGTTGCTGATCTCCGGCATTGGGCCGACCTATGACGAGACGGCGGCCAAGATCATCGCGCTCAACCTTGGCGACCATGCCCGGATGACCGGGTATATCGACTATGCCGAGGTGCCGGAGCTCTATCGCAAGGCCGACATCTTCGTGTCCCCCACCTATGCCGAAGGGTTCTCCAACACGATCCTGGAGGCGATGGCTAGCCGGCTGGCAGTGGTGTCCTGCCGCTCCGTCGGGGTGATCGATTGCATTCGCGATGGCGAGAACGGGCTGCTGACCGATCCAGGTGACATTCCGGCGCTGACGGCGGCTTTGCGCACGATCATCACCGACATGGCCGAGCGCACCCGGCTGGCAGACGCCGGGTTCGAGGAATGCCGGCGGATCTATTCCTGGCAGGCAGTGGGGCGTCAGATCATGGAGGTGTATGCTGCGATGATCGGGTCGAGGCCGGATTTGGACTGGCCGGTGGAACTCCCGATAACGCCCTGTCGTTTCAGAGCCGAACCTCATCTACTGTAGGCCCCATGCCAACAGCACTGTTTATTTCGCCGCACCTCGACGATGCGATCTTTTCTGCCGGGGGATTGGCCGGGTTACTGGCTGATCGCGGGTGGAGAACGGTCCTGGTGACCGTGTTCACTGGATCGGTGGTGCCGGCGGCGGGGTTTGCGCTGGCGTGCCAGTTGGACAAAGGGCTGGCGCCGGACGTCGATTACATGGCGGTGCGGCGGGAAGAAGACCGGGCCGCCGCTGCAATTCTGTCCTTCACCGAAACGCGCTGGATGGGCCTGCTGGAGGCGCCGCATCGTGGTTACCATTCGGCGAAAGCCTTGTTCGGCCATGTGCTGAGCGAGGATAGCGTCGCGTTGGTGTTGACGTCGCAGATGCGGGCATTGCGGGCGGAGTTCGAGCCGACGCTGGTGCTGGCACCGCAGGGGCTGGGCAATCACGTGGACCACCAGCATGTCACCGCTGCGGTGGTCGAGAGTTTCCCCGCCAACCGGCTGGCATTCTACCGCGACACGCCCTACGCGATTCGGGAGGCAGAGGCGGTGCCCCTGCCCGTCCTGCCGGAGCAGGAGGAGGAATCGATCGATATCACCGCGGCCTTGGACCGGAAGATCCTCGCGGCGCAGGCCTATGCCAGCCAGATCGGGTTCCAGTTCGGTGGGGCGGAGCAACTTGCCCGCGCGCTGCGCAGCTTCGCCAGGCGGGAGGGTGGCGGGACACCGGCCGAGCGCTACCTCGGTGAGGGATTGGAGATGCTGGCGGACGCCGCCTAGCCGCGCCTTGGTTTGCTTTTCGGCCAGGCGATGGTATCCGCAGTCCTATTCCAACCAAGATGCGGCCACGCGCGGAACACATTGTCGTGCCATAACTACATGGCATTTCTGCGTTTCTCCAGCTGCCCCATTGCATAGGTCGAGATGATCCCAGCGCCCACTCATGCGGCCCCCGACCTTCTTCTAGCCCCCGCAGAAACGGCCCGGCTCCGCCCGACCTGGATATGTGCCCGCCGCCTGGCGTTCGTCGTGCCGGCCTTGGGCTTGCCTTTGCTGGCCACCGGGCTGGCTGCGGTGCTGACGGTGGGGACGCCGGCGGTGCTGCGGATTCCATTGTTGCTGCTGCTGTTCGCCAATCTGCTGTTCCTTGGCGTGACCGGCGTGCCCGGCGTGCTCGGTGCGCTGGCTCGTTTGTTCCGGCGCACCCGCCTCGTGGCAGCCGCCCCCGGGGGCGCGAGCCGTACTGCCGTGCTGTTCCCGGTCTACAACGAGGATCCGCAGGCGGTGTTCGCCGCGGTCGAGGTGATGGCGCGCGCCCTGATCGACCAGAAGATCGATCGCACCGACATCTTCGTACTCAGCGACACGCGCGACGCCGGTATGAGCGTCGATGAGGCAGCGTCCTTCGCCCGCGTGCACAAATTGTTCGGCGACCGGGTTCGCTATCGCCGCCGGCCCGACAATGCGCGGCGGAAGGTTGGCAACATTGCCGAGTTCTGCAGCGTATGGTCGGGCGCCTACGAGTACATGGTGGTGCTGGACGCCGACAGCCTGATGAGCGCCGAGACGATTGCCAGCATGATCGGGCTGATGGACGCCAACCCGCGCACCGGGCTGATCCAGACGGTGCCCTATGCTGTCGGGCGCGAGACGCTGTTCGCCCGCATCCAGCAATTTGCCGCCAGGTTGTACACGCCGCTACTGGTGGATGGCCTGGCGTTCTGGCAGCAAGACGACAGCAATTACTGGGGCCACAACGCCATCATCCGCATTGCCCCGTTCGTGGAGCATTGCGCGTTGCCGGTGCTGCCGGGCAAGGAGCCATTTGGCGGGGAGATCCTGTGCCACGATGTGGTCGAGGCGGGGCTGATGCGTCGCGGTGGTTGGCAGGTTTGGATGCTGCCGTCGCTCGGACAGAGCTATGAGGCGCTGCCGGCCAACATGGTCGATTTCGCCCAGCGGGAGCGGCGGTGGTGCCAGGGCAATCTGCAGCATCTGGGCGTGCTGCCGATGCATGGCCTGCGCCCGGTCGGTCGCTACCACATGGCGCTGGGCGTGCTGAACTACCTCTCGGGCCCGCTGCTATTCGCATTTACTGCGCTGGCGCTGCTGGATGCACTGTTGGGTGGGGAGTTCGTTGCGCGTTTGTTGGGCACTCCAGGGCTTGCCAGCGCCGGGTTTGTGCTGCTGACGTTCCTGCTGCTGTATGCTGCCAAGCTCTGCAGCCTCGGCATGGCACTGGCGGACGACGAGACCGCTGCGCTGTTTGGTGGCCGTGTGCGATTGCTGGCGAGCGCCCTGCTGGAACAGGCTTCGGCCATGGCCAGCGCGCCCGTACTGCTGATGTTCTACACGCGGTTTATTCTGATGATGGTGCTGGGCCGGTCCGTGCAATGGGATGCGCAGCCGCGGGACGATCGCGGCGTCGCCTGGGGTGAGGCGTTCCATCGCATGCGAATGCCGGCGCTCACCGGGCTGGTTTGGCTGGGCGTGGCGTTGACGGCGGGTGGCACGGTGCTTGGTTGGTCCGCCTCGCTGCTGCCTGGACTGCTGCTGGCGATCCCATATTCGGTGTTGACCAGCCAGCGCTCACTCGGGTTGGTCGCGCGGCGGTGGGGGCTGTTCCTGACAGAGGATGAGGTCGCCCCGCCGGCGATCCTGCGGGCCTATAACCGCGCGATGGCAAGCGAGACCACGGCCGCTACGCTGGGCGGCGGGCACCCGCAATTCGGATACCTGCACGCCGCAGCGAAGCCGGAGAACAGCTAGGGCGTTATTTCGAGGCGTGGACCGTAGGGTTGGCGACCGGGTTGCCCGATGCAGGGTTCGCCGAAGCTGGCGAACTGACGGCAGGCGTGGTGGTCTTCGCTATCGCCGGTGGGTCCGGCGCATGCAGCCCGGCGACGATGGCGGAGGAGAGTGCGTCCGCCGTACAGTGGTAGCCCAGATCGTTCATGTGGACGCTGTCGTCGGACAGGAACTGATCGTAATTGGCGCCTTCACGCTTCCAGCCATCCATCAGGGCGCCGCGCGAGAACAGGGACACACGGTATTGAACGGCCAGTTCCGACAGGATCCGCTCCAGCACCAGGTGCTCCGGTGAGGCGAGGATGTTCGGAGAACGCTGATTGTCCATCAGCACCACATCGATGTTCAGTGCCTTCAACCGCTCGATCCCGGTCGACACGAGCTTGCGGAACACTGCCGGGTCGGAATGCGCCATCGCACCATTGGCGCCGACCTGCCAGATTACGAGGTCGGGCCGGAGGGAGATGACGTCCTTGTCCATCCGCCCCATTTCCTCCAGCGCGTCCTCGCCGCCGATGCCGCGGTTGATGACCGCGAAATGCGCGAGCGGGTAGGCCACACCAAGGTCCGACTGGAGGCGTGCTGGGTAGGTGTTGGCCGGCGTCGTGGCGCGCCAACCCTCCGTGCTGGAGGAGCCGAGCGCCACGATCAGCACTTCCTTGTTGCTGGTCAGGCGCTTCTTGATCGCTGGGACTGCGACAGGGGGCGGGCTACTGGTGGGACACGCCCGCTCATCTGCGTGGGAGGGTGCCGATATCGCCAATCCAATGGCTGCACAGCACGATAAAATCGTCAGCTTTGAATACATGCCCATGCCAATCCAACGCGGGGTTTCGATAAAGATCCGTTCAAAAGGGTAGGATTATGCAATTTTGTAGCCAACGCTTTAAGCAGTGCCACCGATCGTTAGCCCCGATAGCTTGATCGTCGGCTGGCCCACGCCGACGGGCACGCCCTGCCCGTTTTTACCGCATGTGCCGATCCCGGCATCTAGGGCGAGGTCGTTGCCGATCATGGTCACCTTGGTCAGCGCATCCGGGCCGTTGCCGATCAGCGTGGCGCCTTTCACCGGGGCGGTCACCTTGCCATCCTCGATCAGGTAGGCCTCGCTGGCCGAGAAGACGAACTTGCCCGAGGTGATGTCGACCGAGCCGCCGCCGAAATTCACCGCATACAGGCCGCGCTTCACCGACTTGATCATTTCCTCGGGCGCGTAGGGTCCGGCCATCATGACGGTGTTGGTCATCCGCGGCATCGGGGCGTGGGCGTAGGATTGGCGGCGACCGTTGCCGGTGGGGGCGACACCCATCAGCCTGGCGTTCAGCCGGTCCTGAATGAAGCCCTTCAAGATCCCGTCCTCGATCATCACCATCCTGCCGGAGGGCGTGCCCTCGTCATCGACCGTCAGGCTGCCACGACGGTCCGGCAGGGTGCCGTCATCGACCACGGTGACGCCAGGGGAGGCGATGCGCTGGCCCAGCAAGCCAGAGAAGGCGGAGGTCTTCTTGCGGTTGAAATCGCCCTCGAGCCCGTGGCCGATCGCCTCATGCAGCAGGATGCCAGGCCAGCCGGAGCCGAGCACGACCTCCATCTCGCCCGCTGGAGCAGGGCGGCTCTCGAGGTTCACCAGGGCCTGGCGCAATGCCTCATCCACGCCAGCGCGCCAGGTTTCGGGCGTCAGCAGGCGGCTGTAGCCGAAGCGGCCCCCCGTGCCGTGGCCGCCGGTTTCGCGGCGCCCATCCTGTTCGACGACGACGGAGACGTTCAGCCGGACCAGAGGGCGTAGATCGGCCACGCGGCGGCCATCGGCGCGCATCACCTGCACGGCCTGCCACTCGCCATACATCGTAGCCATCACCTGTTTCACCCGCGGGTCCTTGGCGCGGGCGTAGGCGTCGATCTCGGCCAGGATGGCGGTTCGGGCGCCGAATTCCATCTCGCCCAGCGGGTTCACGTCGGCGTAGAGGCGGGCGTTGCTCGCGCGCGGCGGCTCGGCGGCCACGCCGCTCGCCCCAGCACGGACCGCGGACACGGTGGCCGCGGCCCGGCGCAGCGCGGCTTCGGACATTTCACCGGCATGGGCGTAGCCGGTTTCCTCGCCCAAGATCGCGCGCAGGCCGAAGCCGGAGCCACTTTCGAATCCGGCATGGCGAATGCGGCCGTCATCCAGCGAGATCTGCTCGCTCTCCCGGTATTCGAGGAACAGCTCGCCATCGTCGCAACCGGACAGCGCCTCCGCCACGATCCGCTCGGCGGCGCCGCGATCGAGCGCGGCGTCATCCCGCTCGAAGAACAGGCGGTCGGTCTCGGCCAGGGGGGAGAGCGATGCTGACATGGCGGATCCGATCAGGAAATGAGATGGTTCTGAGAATATAGGATGCGGCAGCCAGCACGAAAGCCGCCGGTCATGGAAGGCGGCGGTCCAAATGGATCGTGACCGTCAGCGCCGTCAGCAGCAAGACCGCAACCGCTTGGTGGGACACGGCAAGGTCGATTGGCACCATGCCCAGCAGGGTCGCGATGCCGAGGCTGTATTGCAGCAGCACCAGCCCCCCCGTCGCCAACACCGCCAGGCGCACGATGCGCGGCAGGGCGGCGCGCAAGCCGACTGCGACGGTGGCCAGTACGGCGATCGCGGTGCCGGTGGCAAGCAGGCGATGGTCGAACTGCACGGCGGCCAGGTTCTCGGTCCAGTTGCGGAGGAACGGGTGCAGGTCGGCGTAGTCGGGTGGCACCAGGCTGCCGCCCATCAGTGGGAAGGTGTTGTAGATCAGCCCGGCATGCAGCCCGGCGACGAAGCCGCCAGCAACGATGGTGACTGGCAACAGGATCGCGCACAGCAGACCCAGCCGGCGGAAAGCGCGGCTGCTGGCGATGCGGCGGCTGCCGGGTCGCAGCACGCCCAAGGCGGTCCAGAGGATGGCGACATACAGCGCCAAGGCCAGCACCAGATGCGCCACCAGGCGATAGGCGGACACCGCCGTGCTGTCGGCGGCGAAGCCGGAGGCGACCATGAACCAGCCCACCGCGCCCTGCAGCCCGCCCAGCACGAAGAACCCGAGCAGCCGCAACCATAGATCGCGGCGGATAGCGCCGCGCAGGCCCAATACGATCAGCGGGACGATGAAGACGATCCCGATCAGCCGGCCCCACAGCCGGTGCGTCCATTCCAGCCAAAAGATGTGCTTGAACCCGGCCAGACCGAAGCCCTCGTTCACCAACTGGTACTGGGGGATCTTCTGATACAGGGCGAACAGGCGCTGCCACTCTGCATCCGACCAGGGAGGCAAGGCGCCGGAGACCGGGGCCCACTCCATGATCGACAGCCCCGATCCAGTGACGCGGGTCGCGCCGCCCAGGACGATCATCACCAGCGTCATCGCGCAAACCGCGAACAGCCAGCCGGACACCATCAACCGGTCCTGCCGGTCCCGCGGAGTCTCCAGCCGCGTCTGCCGGCTATCCAGGTCGAACGGCATCCAGCACCTCTATCCCCAGGCTTTTAACCTCTGGCCACGGCTTGCCGGCATGATCGCGTGAGTGCTACCTGCCGCGGCCCGATGACCCAACCCATCTATACCCTGTCCGTAGTCGTCCCGGTACGCAACGAGGCAGATAATATTGCCCAATTGGTGGCTGAGATCGAGGCCGCGTTGGCGACGGTCCTGCACGAGATCGTATACGTGGATGATGGCAGCACCGATGCAACCCCACAAAAACTGCTGGAGGCGCAGGCTACCGCGCCAGTGACCATGCGCCGCCATCGGGTCAGCTGTGGGCAGAGTGCCGCCATCGTCACCGGCGTGCGCGCCGCGCGTGGCACCTGGATCGCGACGCTGGATGGCGACGGGCAGAACGATCCGGCGGATATTCCGGCGCTGCTGGCCCGCGCCCAGGCCATGACGGATCTGGTGCTGATCGCCGGGCATCGGGTGACCAGGCGAGACACGCAGACCAAGCGCCTCGCCTCCCGCCTCGCCAACGGCATCCGCAAGCGGCTGCTGGGGGATGCGACGCCGGATACGGGGTGCGGGCTGAAGCTGTTCCGCCGCGACGCATTCCTGGCGCTGCCGCATTTCGATCATATGCACCGGTATTTGCCCGCGCTGTTCATCCGCGCGGGCGGCCGGGTCGAGTCGGTGCCGGTGAATCATCGCCCCCGGACCCGCGGCACCTCCAATTACGGTACGCTGGACCGGCTGTGGGTCGGCATCTTCGACCTGGCCGGCGTCTACTGGCTGCAACGCCGCGGCAATCAGCCAGTGGTCGAGCCGGTGGAGGACGGGCGCTGAGCCTGCTGGGGCAAAGCGGGCGGGTGATGTGGAAGCCGGCGCTGTTGCTGGGCGGGCTGCTGCTGGCCGGTCTGGCACTGCGGAGCGGGTGGGGTCGGGATGCGTTGGACGCCCCGGCGCAGGCGGGTCCGACCGTGTTCGTGCTGGTGGGCACGTTGGCCTGCGCGGTCGGCGTGCCGCGGCAGGTGGTGGCGTATGCCGCGGGGCTGGGGTTTGGCACCTGGGCCGGCTGCCTGTTCGCGCTGCTGGCAGAATTGGGCGGCTGCGCGGTGGATTTCCTGTGGGCGCGGCTGGTGGCGCGGCAATGGGCGATGCGGCGGATCAAGGGGCGGTTGGCCCGGCTGGACCAGCAGCTCAGCCGCCACCCGTTCGGTGCGACGCTGACGCTGCGGCTGCTGCCGGTGGGCAGCAACATCCTGCTGAGCCTGCTCGCGGGCGTGTCCGCGGTGGCGATGGCGCCGTTCCTGTTGGCCTCCGCGATCGGCTATTTGCCGCAAACCATCGTGTTCGCCTTGCTGGGTGGCGGGGTGCGGGTCGACCGGAACGAGCAGTTGATCCTGGCCGCGGTGCTGTTCGTCGCCGCGACGGTGCTGGGATTGTGGCTGATGCGCCGGATCCGCGCGCTGCCGGCCTAAAACAGATAAGCGCGGGCAAAGAACGCCACCGTCATGGCAGAACAAAGCCCGATGATCATGCGGCGCAGCGTCACCGGGTCGGCGGACCGGGCCAGCCGGGCGCCCCCGTAGCTGCCGAGGATCGCGGTTGCCCCCAGCACCAGCGCCGGCGCCCAGGCGACTCGGCCGGCGATGATGAAGCACAGCACCGCGGTGGCATTCGCCGCCACCACCAGCAGCACCCGCGCCGCGTTCATCGCGCGCAGGTCGCCGGTGCCGAACAGGCTCCAGACCGCCATCATGGTGATGCCGACGGCGCCGCCGAAATAGCCGCCATACATGCCTAGCACGAACTGAGCTGCCAGCAGGGCTGCCGGGCCCAGCGTGATGACCCGGCGCAGCCGCGCGCCCGCTTGGCGGCCGAATGTGAATGCCAGGGTGCCGAATAGCAGCAGCCAGGGCAGTAGCGCGCCGAAGGTGACATCCGGCGTTATCAACAGGAGCAACGCACCCGCCAGGCCGCCGCCGACGCTAGTGGCGGCCATCGCTGCCCAGCCCACGCCCTCGAACGGGCGCAACCCGGCGCGCATCGTCCAGGCGGCGGCCAGGCTGCCGGGGAATAGCGCGACCGTGCTGGTGGCGTTGGCGAGCACCGGGGGAACGCCTGCCGCCACCAGGGCAGGCAAGGTGACAAATGAGCCGCCGCCTGCCACCGCGTTCATCGCCCCGGCTAGCAGACCCGCGCCTGCCGCCGATAGGATCGCCATGTTCATGTCACGAGACTGCGCCGCGGGGCAGCCCTCGCCTAGCCAACGGGCCGCGCGATTACAGTGTGGACAGCCTTGCAAACCCTGCATCGGTAAGACTGACGCCGGCGCGGCCAATGCCTTGGGCAAGCAACTGCTTGCGCTTAAGCCGGAAGACCGTCTTGGTGAACTCATCCTCGCCACCGAACATGCGCCAGCTGGCCCAGATGATGTTGCCAGCGACGGATTGGCCGGGCCGTGCGCCCAGGCCGCGGAAGACGCTGAGCATGCGGTCTTCCTGGAGGTCGAATTTGGCTTCCTCGCAGAGCCGTGCGGCCTCCCGCTCCTCCTCCTCAATCGCGTGCAGGCGGGCGACGGCGTCGGGGAAATGACCAAACCCGCGCAGGGCGCCGGATCCGTCGCGCAACGCATCCATCAACCGGCCGTAATCCGCCGAACCCACACCGGGTTCGATCAAGACCAGAGTGTCGTGTGTCGAGGTCATCATTGGCCATCGAGGTGGTTCGGCACAGTCTGACTAATACTCCGGTTGCAAGGCGTTAAATGTAGAGTATTTCCCGAAGTTTCGTTGCGATTAGAGTGTCAACGATGTTTCGACGCACCGTCAATCCGATTTTTCGCGTCGCGTCTTGACCCTCTGCCCAGCCCACATCAGATGCGCCGGGCCCGAAACGCGCCGAACCTGGGGGGATGCCGCAGATGCCAGCCGCCTACTACACGCAACCACACAGCACATATGGTCTCAGCCCCGCCATGCGGCTCGCCCGCATGCGGCGAATCGCATGGTTGGTCGATGCCGCGTTCCACATTCCTGGCACGAAGTTTCGATTCGGATTGAACAGCGTGATCGGTCTGGCGCCTGGCGCGGGCGATGCCGTTCTAGGGCTGATCTCGCTCTATATCGTGCAGCAAGCGCATGCGATGGGCGTGCCGAATGCCAAGCTGGCGCGCATGCTGGGCAATATCGTGCTGGAAGTCGCTGGCGGATCCGTCCCGATCCTCGGCGATATGTTCGACGTCGCCCTGAAGGCGAACCTACGCAACATCCGCATCGTGGAGGAGCATATAGGCCCCTCCGCCGGGCGCTAACGCGCCTCCGCGATCAGGGTGCGGAAGCAGTGCACGACCGTGGTCAGGCCGTCCATGATGGCCTGACCGATGATAAAGTGCCCGATGTTCAGTTCCACCACTTCAGGGAAGGCTGCGACGGCCTGCACGTTGGCGTAGGTCAGCCCGTGCCCGGCGTGGCATTCCAAACCCAGCCCGGTGGTGGCTGCGGCAGCGTTGCGCAGGCGCTCCAGTTCGTTTGGTTTGCCCTCGGCATAAGCGCCGGTGTGCAGTTCCACGATGTCGGCCCGCAGCGACGCGGCGGCCTGTAACTGGCGGATGTCTGGGTCGATAAACAGCGAGACGCGAATGCCTGCGGCCCGTAGCGCCGTCACCATCGGGCGCAGTGCATCGATCTGGCCGGCGGCGTCCAGCCCACCCTCGGTGGTGACTTCGGCACGGCGTTCCGGAACGATGCAGGCGGCGTGGGGGCGAACGCGGATGGCGTTGGCGACCATCTCCTCGGTCGCGGCCATCTCCAGGTTCAATGGTTTGGTAATGGCCGCCTTCAGCCGGTCGATGTCGGCATCGCGGATGTGGCGCCGGTCCTCCCGCAGATGGGCGGTGATGCCGTCAGCGCCGGCCTCGATCGCCAACAAGGCCGCGGCCACTGGATCCGGGTGCTCGCCACCGCGGGCGTTTCGCACCGTGGCCACGTGGTCGATGTTGACGCCCAACCGGATCATGCTGCCGTCCTTCGATGTGCTAGTTCCGCCGCCATCCGAATCGCCGCGATGAGGCTGCCCGGGTCCGCCACGCCCTGGCCTGCGATCCCGAACGCGGTCCCATGGTCCGGCGATGTGCGGATGATCGGCAAGCCCAGGGTCACGTTGACGCCACCCGCCATGTCCAGTGTCTTCAACGGGATCAGCGCCTGGTCGTGATACATGCAGATCGCGGCGTCGTAGGTCGGGCGGGCGGCGTCGGTGAACATCGTGTCCGGCGGATAGGGGCCGGTCGCGTCGATCCCCTCCGCCTGAAGCGCGGCGATGGCGGGGATGATCGTCTCGATCTCCTCCACTCCCATGGCGCCCTGCTCGCCAGCATGCGGGTTCAGCCCGGCCACGGCCAGGCGCGGCGCGGCGATGCCGAAATCGCGGCGCAGTGCGGCGTGGGTGGCGCGGGCGGTGGCCAGGATCGCCTCGGTCGTCACCCCCTCCAGCGCGCGGCGGAGGGAGACATGGATCGTGACCGGCACCACCCGCAAATGGGGACAGGCGAGCATCATGACCGGCGTCCCGCCCGTGAGTTCGCCGAGGAACTCGGTGTGGCCGGGATGCGGGAAGCCGGCCTGATACAGCACGGCCTTACTGATGGGATTGGTGACCATCGCCCCCGCCTCGCCTGCCTGCACCAGGCGCACGGCGCGTTCGATGCTGGCGATCACCGCCGGGGCGTTTGCCGGGTCGGGGCGGCCGGCATGGGGAATTTCGGGCAGCGACAGCGCGAGCACGGGCAGCGCGGAGGCGAACACGTCGGCCACCTGGTCCAGCGACTTGATGACGGCCATCGGCACGTCCAGCGCCCCGATCCAGAACGGGTCGGCGATGATGGCAAAGCCCGGCCCGGCGCCAGCGAGCGCGCGCCAGGCCTTGGCCGTGATCTCCCCGCCGATACCGGCCGGGTCGCCCATGGTGAGCACGAGTGGTTTGCCGGACATGATGGTCGCCATACGCGGCACCCAAACACATCCACCCCGCCGTGCAAACTGCCCGAACTATGCCTATATCGCATTCCGGACCAGGAGAGACCTCGCCATGACCGAACGCCCGCGTTTCTTCGACGACCTTGCCGGCGTGGCCGGCGGCGCCTTTTCCGCGCTGACGGGTCTGCGTGACGAGGCCGAGGCCACGATTCGCGCCCGCCTTGACGAGGCAATTCGCAAGCTGGACCTGGTGCGACGAGAAGATTTCGAGGCAGTCGAAGAAATGGCCGCCCATGCCCGCGCGGGCCAAGAAGCCGCTGAGGCCCGCATCGCCGCGTTGGAGGCACGAGTCGCAGCCCTCGAATCCATCGCCGGCGTGGAAGTGGTGGACCCGGAATTCCCCGACCCGAACGGCATCTGAGCGCAACTGCAGCAATCCGTGTTGCGGCCCTGCTGCGAGTGGGCTTGCAGCAGTGGTTTGTGCCCCGGTAGTCTCGTCACGTATCGAGTCGAAGGCGCAACCCTCTGACGCCGATCAATGTTAGGCCTTCCTCCAGGATGGGAGACCCCATGATGCCGACCGTCCAATCCCTGACAACCAGCGACCATGCCGCGAATCCTCTCGATGCGCTTGAACGGATCGTTGGCGATAATGACTGGGCCTTCGATCGCCGTAGCGAGGGCGAGATGGCTGCCGAGGCACCTGGCAAGTGGTGCGATTACGGGCTGTATTTTTCCTGGTCCCGTGAAATCAGCGCGATGCATTTCACCTGCGCATTCGACCTGAAGGTCCCGGCCAACCATCGCACGGCGCTATACGAGTTGTTGGCCCTGGCGAATGAGAAGCTGTGGATCGGCCATTTCGGCATGGATAGCGATGACGGGATGCCGCTATTCCGCCATTCCGTGCTGCTGCGCGGCGCCCGTGGCGCCTCCGCGGAGAGCCTGGAGGACATGGTCGACATCGCCATCACCGAGTGTGAGCGGTTCTACCCGGCGTTCCAGTTCGTCCTTTGGGGCGGCAAGACGCCGACCGACGCATTGGCCGCCGCCATGCTGGAGTGTGTGGGCGAGGCGTGACCTCGTCCGGGCCGCTGCCCTCGGTTCTGCTGTTGGGCGGGGGGAAGATGGGCGGCGCCATGTTGAATGGCTGGCGTCGCGCCGGGTTGGGGCCGAGCTATGTGTTGGACCCGGGTCCCACCGCCGCCGGACTGGCTGGCGATCTTGTGGCCGTCGTGGCCGAGGCCGCTTCGATCCCGGCCGGGTTCCGGCCCGATGCGGTGGTATTGGCGGTGAAGCCGCAAATGGCGGATGTGGCACTGCCCGGCATCGCGCCATTCGCGGCCGAGGCGCTGGTGGTATCGATCATGGCGGGTCGCACCAGCGCCGGCATCGCAAATCTCACCGGGGCGTCTGCGATCGTGCGGGCCATGCCGAACACGCCGGCAGCGATCGGCCAGGGCTTCACCGCCGCATTCGCCGGCCCGGGCGTGTCGGCGGCGCAGCGCAGCCTGTGCGATGGGCTGCTGCAATCGATTGGCGAGGTGGCGTGGGTGGAGGACGAATCGCAACTCGATGCGATCACCGCGACCTCGGGCAGCGGGCCGGCCTACGTGTTTCTGCTGGCCGAATTGCTGGAGGCGGCGGCGATCGAGCAGGGCCTGCCGCCGGACCTGGCGCGGCGGCTGGCGCGGCGCACGGTCGCCGGGTCGGGCGCGCTGCTAGCGGCCGGGACGGACGACGCGGCGATCATGCGCCAGGCCGTCACCAGCCCGGGCGGCACCACCCAAGCCGCGCTAGGGGTCCTGATGGCACCCGCGGCATGGCCCGACGCGATGAGCCGTGCTGTGGCCGCGGCAACGGCACGGTCACGCGAGTTGTCGTCGTAATGTCTCTGGCCGGGTTTGCAAATCCGGCCTACGGCGCCACGTGATGAATATGAACGATACCGAATTCGATACCGCCCTCGTCGCCGCCGCTTTTGCCCAGGCCGCCGAAACCGGTTGGTCGGGGCTGAGCATCGTGGAGTCTGCCCGCCGCGCCGACCTGCCGCTGGACCGGGCGCGCATGCGCTTCCCCGGTCCGGCCGCGGTGCTATACCGTTTTGGCGTGATGGCGGATGCGGCCGCCCTGGCCGAGCCGACCACCGAAGCCACCCCGCGGGAGCGTATGTTCGACCTGCTGATGCGCCGGTTCGACGTGCTGCAGCAGCATCGCGAGGGCATGGTCGCCCTGATGCGGGTGCTGCCAACCCAGCCGTTGCTGGCCATGACGCTGGGCGCAGCGACATTGCGCAGCATGGCCTGGATGCTGGAGGCGGCGGGCTTGCCCGCCGGCGGACTGCGCGGGCTGGTGCGGGCGAAGACGCTGGTCGGCGTGTGGCTGTATGCCCTACGCGCCTGGAAGAACGACGAGAGCGCCGACCTGGCCGGCACCATGGCCGCACTGGACAAGGCCTTGGATCAGGCCGAACGCGTGTTCGATTTGGTGGCGTCAAAGACCAAGATGGAGGTTGATGACCCGCTGGAAGGCGTGGTCGATCTGCCGCCCGACCCGGACGAAGTCGCCGACCGGATGGTGCAGTCCAACCCACCACCGCCGCCTGCTGCCGAGCCCCCTGGATCGCCCGCCTAGCCCGATTGACCGCGCCTTCACCTAGGCCCAACCTAAGCTAGGACAGCGCATTAGAACGCTGCCGAACCCCAGGAGGAAACGCGGCGATGAACGACGATTCGACCACAAACCCCTCGAGCAGCACACACGCTGGCGTGAACGCTGCCAAGATGATCGGTGACAGCATGAGCAGCATGGGCACGAATGCAATGAACGAATTCACGCGGATGTTTGCCGAGATGAAAGTGCCGCCGATGCTGGATATGGAGGCATTGCTCGCCGCCCATCGCCGAAACTTGGAAACGCTGTCCGCCGCCAATCGCCTGGCGCTGGAAGGCGCCCAGGCCGTGGCCCGGCGCAACATGGAAATCATGCAGCAGACCATGGCGGAATTGACGGAGGGCATGCGCTCCTTCACCGCCGGGGAGCCGCCGCAGAGCCGGGCTATCCGCCAAGCGGATATGCTGAAGAGCGCCTATGAGCGCGCCGTCGCCAACATGCAGGAAATCAGCGATCTGATTCAGCGCTCGAACGGCGAGGCACTGGAACTACTCAACAAGCGGTTCACCGAAGCGGTGGACGAAGTGAAGACCATGGTTGCCAAGGGCCAAGTCGCGAGCGAGTAGCCGTCGGCGCTGCTGTAACTCCCTTCCATCGTGGGGGTTACAGCGGCAGCCGGATACGGGCGCGCAATCCGCCCATGGCGCTGCTTTCCAGTAGGATATCGCCACCATGTGCGCGCACGATGTCGCGCGCGATAGTCAGCCCCAGGCCAGTGCCGCCACCGCCGGTTTCGAACGGGCGAAATACGCTTTCGCGGCGATCGGGCGGAATGCCGGGCCCGTCATCATCCACCAACACCTCGACATTCCGCTCGTTCGGCTGGGCCGACAGGGCGATCCGCCTTGCGTGGCGACGCGCATTATCGACCAGGTTCGTCATGGCCCGACGTAGCGCATCGGGACGCAGCAGCACCTCCAGCCCATTTGGGGCGTTCAGCGTGACGTCGGCACCAGCGCGGCGGGCGCCGGCAGCCACGTCACGCAACATCGCGGATAGATCCACCGGCCGCGCCTGTTCCAGCCCCTCACCCCGGGCAAAGGAGAGGTAGGCGCCGATCATGCGGTCCATCTCCTCCACGTCCCCGGTCATGTCGGCGACGTCCTGCTTCAGGCCCGGGGTGGGTGGCAGCATGGCCAGCGCCAGGCGCAGCCGGGTGAGCGGGGTACGCAGGTCGTGGGAGACGCCAGCCAGCATCTCCGTCCGCTGCGTCAGGAATCGGCTGATACGCGCCTGCATGCGGTTAAAAGCCGCGGCGGCCTGCCGCACTTCGGACGCGCCCTCCAGCTTGATGGCCCCGCGGTCGCGCCCCATGCCGAATGCCTCCGCCGCACCGGCCAAGCGGCGTATGGCGCGCACCTGGTTGCGCATGAACAGCGCTGCGATGCTGAACAGCAGCAATGCCGACCCAGCCAGCCACAGCACGAACAGGTATAGGGTGGAGGTATAGAGGCGCTTGCGCGGCGCCTGCACCTTCAGCACCCCGTCCGGCAGCTGGACGTGGATGTCGACGTTTCGCGGATCGCTGGTCCAATCCATCGTGTAGGGGCGGTGCACCTTGTCCTCCAACGCCGCCGCCAGGTCGTCATCCATGGGGCCGAGCTGGTTGATCCAGGGCCGCGCTGCAATCTGCTCCCCGGGCGCGAAGGTCATCGGGACCTCTAGCCGATGCAGGGCGGAAAACAGAATCCAGTCGCGGTTTTCCTTGCCGGGGAAGCGGTGCATCAGTTCGATCGCCTGCGACACCTCGCCCGCGATGGCGAAGGCCAGCCGGCGAGATGTGACGTCCAAATAGCTGCCATAGAACACGGTGAAGGCGACGGCCTGCAGCAGGACCAACGGCAGGAGGATGATCAGCAGGCTGCGGCCCAGCAGGGAGCGGGGCAGCGGCAGCACGCGCTTCAACCCGGTTCGCACGCGCATTCGCATCAGGTGCCCGGCTTCAGCACGTAGCCCCGGCCGCGTACGGTGTGGAGAAATCGCGGCTCCCGTGGGTCGACTTCCAGCTTGCGACGCAGCCGGGTCACCTGGACGTCGATCGCGCGTTCGCCCGCCTCGTCCATGCCCAGGGATTGGCCGATGCCTTCGCGCGACAGGACCTCACCGGGGGTGCGTGCCAGCAGGCCCAGCAACGCCGCCTCGCCGCCCGTCAGATGCACGATGCCCTCGTTGCCCACCAACTCGCCCCGCTCGATATCGAAGGTAAGCGTGCCGAGTTGAACGATCCCGGGGGGCTCCGCAACGGTGGTGACCCGGCGCAGCATGGCGCGGATGCGTAGCACCAACTCGTACGGGTCGAACGGTTTTCCCAGGTAATCGTCGGCCCCGGCCTCGAACCCGGCGATCCGGTCCTCCGGCGCGCCGCGGGCGGTCAGCAGCAGGATGGGGATATCGGATTTCTCCCGCCGCATCGACTCGGTCAGGTCCAGCCCAGTTTCGCCGGGCATGCTGACGTCCAACACCAGCAAGTCCGGCTGGACGGAGCGCATTTTCGACCGCGCGTCCGCCGCCGTTTCGGCCATGGTGACGCGAAACCCGTTTTCCGCGAGGTAGCGTTGCAGCAGGCGGCGGAGGCGATCGTCGTCATCCACCACCAAAACATGCGCCTGGGGCTGGCCGCTCACTCGCGGTTCACCCGGTCGATATAGGCGCGGGCCGAGCCATCCATCACGGCGCGCATCACGCGGCCGAAGCCTTCGACCGCCGGGCCGCCAGCTTCCCGATACGCCGTGGCCAAGCGTTCGCGCTGTTGCTCGAACAATCGGCGCTCCAGCGCTTGGCCCTCGACGGTTAGGCTCAGCAGGCGTTGTCGCCGGTCCTGGCGGCCGGGCGTCTGCGCCACGTAGGTCTTGTCGACCAATTCGTTCAGCACCCGGGCCAGGCTCTGCTTGGTAATGCGTAGGATCGACAACAGGTCACCCACCGTCATCCCGGGGTTGCGGCCGATGAAATGCAGGGCGCGGTGATGCGCCCGGCCGAGGCCGAGTTCTTCCAGGATGACGTCTGCCGCGCCGGTGAAATCCCGGTAGGCAAAGAACATTAAATCCTGCGCGAGACGTATCTGTTCCTCCCGCAGGAACAGCAGAGATGCCCCCGCCTGGGGGGTTCCGACGCGGACAGGTGGCCGCTCGGCCTTCATTCCGGACATGGCTGGTCTTCGCTCCCATTGGGACAGGTTTCTTGACGTAACGAAACTCTTCTCATAGCGTCGGCCGTGTTGAAGCAATAATCTTACTCTGGAAGCGGTAGATGGCACTCATTCCTTTCGACGACCGAGATGGCCTGATTTGGTGGGACGGCGAAATGGTCCCCTGGCGCGATGCCAAGCTGCACGTATTGTCCCACGGCCTGCACTATGCCAGCGGCGTGTTTGAAGGCGAGAGGGCATATGCGGGCAATATTTTCATGCTGCGCCAGCACAGTGAGCGGCTGATCCAGTCCGGGCGCATTCTGGGGTTCGAAATTCCATGGACGGCGGAGGAGATCGACGCCGCCTGCCAGCAGGTGATCGCGGCCAATGGGCTGGTCGACGCCTATATCCGCCCGATCGCCTGGCGCGGGTCGGAGCAGCTTTCCGTCTCTGCCCAGCAGACCAAGGTGCATCTGGCGATCGCCTGTTGGGCCTGGCCGAATTTGTTCGGGAATGACCGGATGAAGGGCGTGCGCCTGGGCATTGCGGAGTGGAAGCGCCCGTCGCCGGAGACAGCGCCGACCGCATCGAAGGCAGCCGGGTTATACATGATCGGCACGTTGGCCAAGCATAGGGCGGAGGCCGAGGGCTGGGATGACGCGCTGATGTACGATTGGCGCGGCCAGGTGGCGGAGGGGACCGGGGCGAATATCTGCTTCGTCTTCGATGGGGAGGTGCATACGCCGACGCCGGAGGGCTTCCTGGACAGCATTACCCGCCGGGCAGTGACGGCGTTAGCGCATAAGCACCAGATCAAGGTGGTGGAACGCGCGATCCTGCCGGACGAGTTGGCCCGCGCGACCGAGGCGTTCCTCGTGGGCACGGCGGCAGAGGTGACTCCGGTGCGGCAGATTGGGCCGAACCACTACACGCCGGGCCAAATCACCAACACGCTACTGACCGAGTATGACCGGCTGGTGCGGATGAGCCCGGCGGAGGTGGCGAAGATCGCGGCCTAGCTACGGTTGCTTCGGCGGCGGTTCCGGTTTGCGCGGAACCGCCTGCCCGCCGGTGGGGTCGGGCGGCCCGGCGCCCTCGGCCCCGGCGGTGTCGGCGGCATCGGTCTCGGGGAGGATCGGCTTGGCTGGGTCCGGCATCAGGCGATGACGCGGACCAGTCGCCGCACGTTCATGACGGCGAAGGCCGGGGGCAGCAGCACCAGCCAGGCGATGCGCGCGCCGTAGCGATCATGCGGGCCGGACAGCGCCCCCGTCCCGAAGGCATTGGCCAGCACGCCGATTAGCACCATCGCGATCAAACCCAGCAGGACACGATCGCACCGCCAGGCCCGGGGGACCAGCGCCACCGTCCCGGCCACGCCGCAGCATAACAGCAATAGCGTGGTAAGCCGCAGTGGCGATGCGAGAGCGGGCAGTTCGCCGGCCCGCTGGCGGCTGGCGAGAAAGCGATCCATCTCGGCAATTGGAAAATAGGTGCGCAGCATCGGCCCCACCGTCGAATCCAAATGCTGCGGCCCCAGGGTGTCGCCCACCTCCACGTGCAAAAGCTGACGGCCCATATTGGCGATGGCGTGGCCCAGCGCCTGCACGGGCTCGAACCGCAGGGTTGCGGCGACGATGCGCGCGGCCTCTGGCGCGACCAGCAGCGGGCCGGAATTATTGCCCCAGATCGGTCCATCCGGGTGCCACAGAAAGTCATCGCTATCCATGGGCATCCGGTCCGACCACTCGCACATACGGTAGCCGATGGCGGGGCAGACGCTGCGCAGATAGTCGGCAGCCGGGCCGTCCGCCTGCAGCCGCGCCAGCGCGAAGACCGAGCCATAGGGCGACACGCCGAGCACGCCGTTGCCGACCCAGTTGCTGCCCAGCAGCCAAACAAGCGCCAGGATCAGCGGCGCCGCACACATGAAGAATCGGCGTGGCCGCAGCGCCAGCACCACGACCAGGCACCCCGCCGCCAGCACCAGATGCGCCAGATGCGCCGCCACGGCTACGGTCCCAAGCACCAGGACCGCCGCCGACAGCCCCCACCCGAATCGTCCCCAGCCGAGCGCGAACAGGCACAGCACGACCAGCGGCGCGAAGACATCCGGCATGACCAGCGGCACGAACCAGGGTGCGGCACTGCCGACCGCCAGCAGGCCGCACAGCCCTAAATGCCGCCATGGGCCGGCAACGCCAGCGACGCGTGCGGCCAGCCATAGCATCGCGCTGGTTACGATGGCCTGGCCGACCGCCACACCCCACAGCGAAATGCTCCAGTGCAGCAGCAAGATCAGCGGGCCGTACACCCAGGGCTTATCCCAACCGATATCCGGCTTCAGGCCCATATCGGCCAGCCCGGCCGTATCGCTGAACACCAGCGGATAGCCGTTGAGCAATGCTGGCCAAACCAGCAGGACTGCCCCGGCCGCAACCGAGGCGACAGGCCACGGGCGCACCGCGCCTACCAGCGCGAGGCAGCCTCATCATCCGCCAGCCGGGCCTCGACCCAGCGTTCGGTGCCATCGACGAAGCGCTCCTGCTTCCAGAACGGTGCGCGCGTCTTCAGCCAATCGATGAGGAAGCCGGTGGCATCCAGCGCCGCCTGACGGTGCGGGGAGGCGGCGAGAACCAGCACGATATCGTCGCCGGGCACCAGGCGCCCGACGCGGTGGATCAAGGTGCAGCCCAATAAGGGCCAGCGCCCCGCGGCCTCGGTCGCGATTTGCGTCATCGCGGCCTCGGTCATCCCCGGATAATGCTCCAGGCTCAGTGACTGCAGGGGACATGCCGGGTCGTCGCGTACGAAGCCGATGAAGCTGCCGATGCCGCCCACGCCGGTTTGCCCGGCGGTCAACCGCGCCAGTTCGGCGGAGACATCGATCCGCTGCATCTGAACGCGGATGAATGGGGTCACCCGCCGGTCACCGGTGGGAAGAACGCCACCTCATCCCCATCGGCGAACGGGGCCGGCGGCAAGGCGAACACCTGGTTAACCGCGGCACGCACGGTCGAGAGTTCGGCGAACGCTGCTTCGCCCTTGGCATTTCGCGCCCGAAGCCACGCCGCGAGGTCACCGACGGTGGCGACCCCGGGCGGAATTTCCAGTTGCTCCTCCGCACAGCCCATGCGTTCACGCAGCCAGGCGAAGTAGAGCACGCGCACCATCAGGGGCGGGTCGGAACCGTCTGCACGCTGCCGTCGGGGCCGATCAGAGTGCTGGTACCATTCCCATTCGGCACCAGAATGCCGCTGCCGCCTGGCGTCGGCGAGTTCAACTGGCGGTAACCGCGGCCGGTGCCGGGCCCGCTGAGATCCACCGAGGGGCCGTTCGGGGTATTGACCGTCGGCGCGCGCAGGCGCGGCGGGGCTCCTGGTGACAGGTTTGGCGGCGGCAAGCCGCGATCGGCATTGTTCGCCCGGCCAACAGCGCTGCTGCCACCTTGCGGCGTCCCGCTTGGCGCCACGCCGCCGTTGCGACGAACCTCCTCCGCCTGCTGCTTCTCCAGATCCTGCAGCGTGGGGTCCGGCGTGGCGGCAGCGGGCCAGACGTTGCCGGGCTCGGGCAGCAGGGGCGGGATATCGACTTTTTCTCCGCGAATGCGGGAGAAGGTTTCGCTGCTACCGGCTGGGGTATTGGGGTTGTTACCGAACCATTGGGTCGTGTGATCTAGGAAGGCACCAGTCCCGGTGCAACCAGATAGAAGCCCTGCGAACAGCAGGGTGAGGCTTGGCAGGGCAGTACGCCGCATGAAGGGAAGGCTCCTCAGACGGCCGGCTGGCCGAGTTGCGGCGGACTTTGCCTTCTCATGACGATCTGCTCAAGGTTTCGCGATGGTGCTCTGCACAAACGACATGATCCATGTTGCAATCTCGCCGAGACGGGACAGGTCCAATACAGGACGATCGCAGCCGGGCACCGATGCGTCGCTGGCGATGGCGGCGACATCCGGCCAGTCTGGCCAAAGCGGCGGCTTGCCCAATGCGGGCCTGAAAACTTCCAATTTTGGCACGCCGTAGCGGCGAAACCCCTCCACCAGCACCAGGTCGACCGGGCTCAGCCGCGGCAGCAGGGCGGCCAAATCGGGTTCCAGGCCGGGTTCTTCGTGCAGCAATGCCCAGCGGCCGGCGCCGGCAATCAGCACCTCCTGCGCGCCGGCCTCGCGGTGGCGCCAGCTATCCTTGCCGGGGCGATCCAGGTCGACTCCGTGATGGGTGTGCTTGATGGTGGAGACGCTCAGCCCGGCGGTGCGCAAATGCGGCATCACACCCTCGATCAACGTCGTCTTGCCCGCGCCGGACCAGCCGGCGATGCCGAGCACGGCGCGATGCGGCGAACCCAGGGTCACAGGCCGGTCACAGGCCGGTCACGGGCCGCTCTCGGGGACCTCTCTGCCGGGAGCGCGGTGATTGTTGGACCGCACCTGCACGTGACGAATCCCGGCACGCAAATAGTCCCAGCCAGTGATCAACGTCAGCACGGCGGCGACCCACAGCATCCCCTCGCCAATCAAGGCGACCGGCAGAGGGACGTGCAGCAACGCGCCAACATCGTCGCCGGCAAGCAGCGTGCCCAGGGCGCCCATTTGAAACCCGGTCTTCCATTTCGCCAGCCGGGTCACCGGCAGGCCGACGCGCAGGCCGGCCAGGTATTCACGCAAGCCGCTGACCAGGATTTCGCGGAGCAGGATGACGATGGCGGGGTACAGCGCGCCATCCGGAAACCGCCCCTGCCCGGCCAGCAGCATCAGCGTGGCGCCGACCAGGAGTTTGTCGGCGATCGGGTCCAGCATGCGCCCGAGGTCGGAATGCTGATGCCGGGCACGGGCGAGGTGCCCATCGAGCCAGTCGGTGATCCCGGCGGCGGCAAACAAGAGCGTTGCCGCCAGGTCACCCATCGGCGTGCGTATTGCGACAAGCGCCACCAGCACCGGAATGGCCAGGATCCGGGATAGCGTGAGCAGATTGGGAAGGTCTGTCAGCATTGCCGACAGACTAAGCGTTTCCCACGGCGCTGTCAGTCCATGTCGCACGCCGGCGGCAGGTTAACTTCGCGGCGACGGCGTTGGGTCAGCTGCATTTGGACCAGCCGCAATGCATGCAGGTTAGGCATCCGGCCTCCTTATGCAGGCCGGGCTGGCTGCATTTCGGACAAATCGGGCCTGAGAGCGGGGCGGCCTGCACCGGGGCTGCGTCGAGTTTGGTCACCAATCTTTCACGCGGCGCCATGAACCCGGTGCCGATCATGTGGCGCTCGATGATGTCGCCGATCGCTGCCACCAGGGACGGGACGTATTGCCCGTTGCTCCATTGGCCACCGCGCGGGTCGAACACCTGCTTCAGTTCTTCCGCGACGAAGGCGACTTCGCCGCCGCGGCGGAACACGGCGCTGATCATGCGGGTCAGCGCCACGACCCAGGCGTAATGCTCCAGGTTCTTGGAGTTGACGAAGATCTCGAACGGGGTGCGCAGTCCGTCGATCTCCACGTCGTTGATGGTCACGTACATCGCATGCTCGCTGTCCGGCCAGCGCAGCTTGTAAGTGGCGCCGGTCAGTTTCTCGCTGCGCTGGGCCAATTCGATGACGGTTTGCGCCGTCGGTTTCGGCGGCGCCTCGGCCGGCTTCACTTCCAGCACGGAGCCGGTGATGGCGTTCGGGCGGTAGGTGGTGCAGCCCTTGCAGCCGCTGCGGTAGGCATCGAGGTAGACTTCCTGGAATGCCTCGAAGCTGATGTCCTCCGGCACGTTCACCGTCTTGGAGATCGCGCTGTCGACGTGGCGCTGCACAGCGGCCTGCATGCGGACGTGCTCGGCAGGGGTCAGGTCCTGGGCGGTGACGAAGTACTCCGGCAGCGGCGCGTCCTCGCCGAACTGGGCGCGGAACCGGCGCAGCGCGTAGTCGGACACTTCTTCCTCGGTGCGGGTGCCGTCCGGCTGCAGCACCTTGCGGGTGTAAGCCAGGGCAAACACCGGCTCGATCCCGCTGGATACATTGTCCGCGACGAGAGAGATGGTGCCGGTCGGCGCGACCGAGGTGAGCAGCGCGTTGCGGATGCCGTGTTCGGCGATCAGCTCGCGCACGTCGTCATCCAGTTCGCGGATCGTCTCGCCGGCCATGTATGGGTCGCGATCGAATAGCGGGAACGCGCCCTTTTCCGCCGCCAGTTTGGCGGACGCGATGTAGGCGGCACGGTTGATCCGGCCCGCCCACGCACCAGCCAATTCAGCGGCCTCGCACGAGCCATAGCGCACGCCGCACATGATCAGCGCGTCGGCCAGGCCGGTCATGCCCAGGCCGATCCGGCGCTTGGCAATCGCCTCGCGCTGCTGCGCTTCCAGCGGGAAGCCGGAGACGTCGATGGTGTTGTCCATCATGCGGATGGCGACGGCGACCAGGCCATCCAACTGCGCCTCGTCCATCCGGGCCTGCGGGGTGAATGGGTGCTGGACCAGGCGCGCCAAGTTGATGGAGCCGAGTAGGCAGGCACCGTATGGCGGCAGCGGCTGCTCGGCGCAGGGATTGGTCGACCGAATGGTCTCGCAATAATGCAGGTTGTTGCGCTTGTTGATGCGGTCGATGAACAGCACGCCGGGCTCGGCATAGTCGTAGGTGGCGCGGGTGATGCTGTCGAACAACGCCTTCGCCCGGATGGTCTTGTAGACCCGGCCGCCGAAGCTCAGCGGCCAGTCCGCATCCGCTTCGACCGCGGCCATGAACGGGTCGGTCGCGAGGACGGAGAGATTGAAGTTGCGCAGGCGGCCGGCCTGGCGCTTGGCGGCGATGAAATCCTCGATATCCGGATGGTCGCAGCGCATCGTCGCCATCATGGCGCCACGCCGGGCACCGGCGGACATGATGGTGCGGCACATCGCGTCCCACACATCCATGAAGGACAGCGGGCCGGACGCGTCGGCGCCGACGCCCTTCACCGGCGCGCCCTTCGGCCGCAGGGAGGAGAAGTCGTAGCCGATGCCGCCGCCCTGCTGCATCGTCAGCGCAGCTTCGCGCAGATGGGTGAAGATGTCGGCCAGGTCGTCGCCGATGTCGCCCATGACAAAGCAGTTGAACAGCGTCACCCGGCGGTCGGTGCCAGCACCGGACAGGATGCGGCCGGCGGGAAGAAAGCGGAAGTCCTGCAGCGCCTCGTAGAACGGCTGCTCCCACAACTCGGGGTGGGTTTCGGCCTGGGCCAGGGCGCGGGCGACACGGCGCCAGCTATCCTCCAGCGTCACGTCGACTGGGGTGCCGTCCAAAGACTTCAGCCGATACTTCGCGTCCCAGATCTGGATGGAGATCGGCGCAATGTGGTCGGCGGCCGACGTGATGTGCATGTCCATTGGTCTATCCTCGATCCACCATCCGGGCCGACTAGCAACGGCCAGCGGTCCACAAATCTTAGCCGTAGGGGTCACCCACGGTCGGGGACACTACAGGTGGTGGTGCGAGTCGGGAACAGCTAGTGCTACCGCGGCGTGCACTCCCCTGACGGATTATGGACGAGTGTGTTCGCGGCGCCCTGTCACGCCTGCGCGACTGACAGGGTCACCTTGGGCATCGGTGCCGGCGCCGGGGTCGAAACGCTCTCCTCCGACACGAGGGAGGCCGTGCCCCAGAACCCGCCGGACGCCACCACGGGCTGGCCGGTGAATTCGAAGATGGTCAGTAGACCCTCACGTCCCGGAAGCTGGAACGGCACCTGCAATCCCTCGAACGCATGCTTGGCGCAGATCGCGGCGGTCAGCTTGTCCCACCGCATGTCGCGGCTGGCGAGCGTCCCGGCGATGTCGACCAGCGGCCGCCCGCTCGGCGGCAGAAGATGGTCCGGTGCGTTGCCCGCCAGGCCCACCAGGTTACCGGCATCGTCCAGTTCCCACATCCAGTCGGCGCCATCGGCTGGCGGCCCGGCCTGCTTGGCCAGCAATCCGCGACGCTCCGGCCGGCCCCAGCGGAATAGCATGCTGGTCATCAAAGCCATGATCAGCAGCAAGCTCAGCGCCACGTAACCGGCGCGATAGGCCAGCGTCTGCCAATCCGCATCGGACATCGTGTCCATCACGTCGGCGGAGGCGATAAGATGCAGGTCGCCCGGCGTCACGAGCCGGTCCTCGGCGATCCGGCTGCGTTCGTTCAACTCCGGCCGGCCATGGATCACGTGCGACAGCAGCGTCCGACCCCAGCCGAAGCTGACGGGAACCGCTGGAGGCGCGACGGGCGGGACGCAGCCAAAGGCCGCACCATCGGCGCTGCGCAGGGAGGCGTAGATCGTCCCGTCCGTTGGATCGTCATCGCGAACGGCGCCGGCGATGGCGGCCTGCGACAGGAACGTGCCGACGAAGCCGACGAGAGTGTCGTGGTCCAGCACGGCGCGATAGAGCACCACGCCCTCATTCTTGCCAAACGGGTCGCGGGTACAGCCAGTCAGCCGCAGGCCCAACTGGATGGGGCTGCCCTGGACGGATTTAAACCAATGCTGCGTCGACACGCCGGTCGCGCCCTCGGGCAACGGAAGCGTCCCGGCAATCAGCCGGCCGCTGGTCGAGAATAGGAACAGGCTGGTGGCAGGCCCGACAAACCGCTCGGTATGGAGCATGCGCACCGTCACCGCCAACCGGTCGGAGGCTTGCACGTCCTCGGCCCGGAACCAGCTCAGCGTACGGTCGACGCGCAACAGCCATTCCTGCAGGCGGGCCGCGCGCTCACCTACACCGGCGCTGAGCGCCTCGATAGCGTGTGCCCGGCGGGTATCCGCCTCGTACTTGATGTAAACCCCGAAGACCGACGCACCGAACGCCAGGATTGCCATGAAGCCTATCAGCTTCGCGATCCGCCTCCGGGTGCTGCGCGTCTGTCTTGCAGGGCCGCTCATTTTGAGATCCCGAGTATGTTCCACATCTCGAAACTCGGCAAAATTAGTTAACAGAGACCTAAGGACTCGGATTCGTTATCCAGCTGTCAACGTGAGGCGATAATCTGTTTCGGGCATTGCACCCACGCATTGCCATCCGCGCTGGACGGCGGAAGGTGGGCGGAGCCAAGGTGGAACGCGCCTGCAGTGATCACCGCGGTGCCGCCCCCCAGCAGGCCCAGAATACTGGCCAATCCACGCTCATCCAGGGGGCGGGAGACGGAGAACTCCCGGTTTTGCCAGGCGCCCGGCATGGTCCACCGCCCGGCCGGCCCATTGAACGCCAGCTTGGCCTGCTTGGCCCGTGCCGGGAGAGCGCGCTTGATGGGCGTAAACCTGGCGGTCATGACGATCTGGTGATTGGCAGTGGTAACGACCTGCAGGGCGCCGCCGGCGCCGCTGGCCAGGGCGGTACAGGCGTCCGGCGTGGTGGTGAACGCCCAACGCAGATCGACCGGCTTCGGCAGCGGCAGCGGCCGAGGCGGCTGCGGGGGGACCTCCGGCGGCGGCGGTTCTACGACAGCCACGGGTGCGGGGGGCGGCGTTGTGGCACAACCGGCAAGCCCAGCCATCGACACGATCAGCCCCGCGACCAGCGTTCGGCTGCGCAGTCGATTGCTACCAGGCGGCATAGGTCGGGTTCCTTCGTGGATGGACGACGCGATTGACAACGATCGTTTGCAACCAAACGTTGCAGTCCGCGTGATCGATTACGCTGCCACGCGCTCCCGGGGAAGAGCGTCGACGAATTCTAACGCTGATTCCAGATGGTCTTCCCAGGTTGCCGCGCGCCACGGGCCCATCCGCCCAATCTGCGCCGTTCGCCGGGCCGAAGGTTCCGCACTGTAATCCTTCACCGCCTGCAGCCAGCCCAGCCCATCCAGCGGATCGAGGTATTCAGGCACGTCGCCCCCGACTTCGCGAAGAGCGGGCAAGTCGCTGCACAAGGCGGGCACGCCAGCCGCCAGCGCCTCCGCCAGCGGTAGGCCGAAGCCTTCGGCGAAACTCGGAAACAGCAGGGCGCGGGCGTGATGCAGCAGGTTGGCGATCCGCTCGTCGCTCACCTCGGACAGTTCGGTCACAAAGGGATGGATCGCGGTCGACCGCTCGAGCATGTCGACGATCATCTCGTTTTCCCAACCGCGCCGCCCAATTAGCACCAGCCGCGGCGCGCGGGTGCCCAGCGTTTCCGCCAGCCGGCGCCAGACGTTCAGCAGCAGCAGGTGGTTCTTTCGCGGCTCGATGGTGCTGAGATAGACGAAAAAAGGCGCTTCCGGCGTTTCCGCGGTGTTGCTCCGGTGGCGCGCCTGGACCCCAAGCGGGGCAACCAGGGTTGGCGGGGCGCGGCCGGCCTCATCAAGATACGGTTGCAACGAGTTCCGGGTGGCGGCCGAATTCACGATGACGCCGTCGGCCAGCTTGGCCACGGTCTGAATGCGGCGAAGATGGATGTCGGCGTGTTGCGGGCGGGCGTATTCCGGATATTCGATCGGGATCAGGTCGTGCACGAAGGCCACCAATCGGGCCCCGCTGGCGGCCAGGGCACGCGCCACCCGGTCCCGGCGATGCAAATGGCGGTGGGATACCAACAGATAGACCGGCCGGATCGCCCGCTGACGGGGCGGCCAGAAGAAGCTGGGGCGCAGTGTCGCCTGCACCCAGATGCGTCGCGCAGCCGCGCTGATCTCCCCCGGTTCCGGCCCGGCGCCGTGCCAATTGGCGCCGATGGCGGCGATGAAGCGGCGCGACGCCTCCATCGGCAGCGCCCGCAGCCGGTCCAGCTTGTCGATGGCGACGAATTGCAGCCGGTCCGGCACCAGGCGCAGCAATTGCTCCGCATAGGCGTACTCCACCCGATCGATTCCGGTCGGCGCCCCACGCTGCGCCCGCGCCAGCAGGCGCGACAGGTCGAGCATGATCGGGCCGCTCATATCGGGCGCCCGATCACGTGCGGCAGCGGCGACAGCTTGGCCGCCGCAAGTTTGGCGGAATCCCCGAGGATGAGGCCCGGCAGTTCATGCGCTTGAATGTCACGGTGCTCACCGAACGCATGGTCGGCGCGCCAGATCAAGTATTCCGTCGTCCGCTCGATATGCGCCAGATGACGGTAGAGCGGGCCGAAGCTGGGCTGGTGGTCACCAAAGGCCGCCAGCAAACCGTGCTTCCACTGCCGCCGCATGACGCTGGCCATCTCGCCCAGCGCCGCGTCCGTTTCCGCCAGGCCGGACAGGAAGCTGGCGAACCGGCCGCCCTGTGGGACCGGCAGCGCCGGGCAGTTCTGGGCGCGCGGCCAGGGTGAATGATTGCCCATGGTGATGGCGAAGATAAAGGTACGCGGTCCATGCTCGGACAACAGGCGCTCCACCTCCTCGATCACGGTCATGTCGGACACGTAGGTGCGGGTGGTATCGCGCCCGGTAAAGGCCGCGACGTCGTGGAACTCGTCGAAGCCCAAGTTCGGCATCACCCGGTGGCGACCGTAGAAGGTGCCGGCGAAGGGGTGCACGCAGATCGTCTTGAACCCGGCCGCGCGCAGCCGCCAAGCGATGCTGTCCACGGGGCGCCGGGCGAAGGCGGCATAGGGGTTGAAGTGGTCTAGCCCAAGATGGCCCTCCGACAATCCCGTCAGCGCCGCGAATTCCGTCCGGACCGTGTTCGCGCCATAGGCCGGCGTGTGCAGCCGGCCATGCCGGATTGATCCGGCAACGCAGCGGTCGTAATGCGGCAGCAGGTCGGCTGGCACCATCGGCAGGCACAGCCGGCGGGCGTCGAAGAACGACTCCATCTGCAGCATCACGATCGGGCCGGTCGGCAGCCCGGTATCCGGTAGCGCGTCGGAGTGCCCGGGCGCACGGTTGCGCCGCCGGCCCTCGCGTTCCACCTGGGCGGTCGCGGTATGCGCGGCGATGACCGCGAACGGCCCGATCGCCGCAGAGTCGACCACCGGCCGCCCGGTCACGGGGGGCGCATTGCGGCGGCGGAAGAATGCGACCACCACTTCCGCCCGCGGGTAGGTGAACCACACCGCGGCGACTAGCAGAAGCGCCACCACCGCCGGCCAATGCGCGTGCCACGCTGGCTCCTCCAACGAGCCGAGCAGCACGAACAGCAACAGCACCGCGACCGTGGAGCAGACCAGCTTCACCGGGGTGACGAACTCGGCATACAGGCTGGGGTAGATCACGATCGAGCCGAGCAGGCCGTCGGTGAACACCAGCGGCTCACCGGACGCCTTCAGCTTCGCGGCATCCCCCCTTGCCAGGCCGAACGCCATGGCAGCGACCACGCAGGCGGACAGTAGCGGCCGGGCGATGAGGCAGGTGAGCACGATCCAGACCAGGATGATCGGCGCCGCATCCAGCGCCAGCAGCCATAGTGGCGAGCCCAGCAGGCGAGCCTTCACCCGCCGGCGCAGCATCAGCCAACTTGCAAAGAGGATGGTTGCCGATGGAAGCAGTCCCACCACGACCGTGGCAAGCTCCGTCATGCCCGAAACGTCAAGCGGACAAAACCGCATTGGAGGGAGCGGCATGGGCGATCGAGCCCACGGCATTGAAGTCGGCCCGAGACGCCGGGTGGGGAGCGACCTGCGCCTCCAACCGGGTCACGGCATTGGCGACGAGTTGGGTAATGGCGTCCTCGCTGAAAAATCCGCCGACCAGCAGGCAGCGGTCGGCAATAACACGACGAAATGCATCGAACAGCGCCTGGTCCGGCGCTGCGGCCTCCGTCCAGAAGCGGTCCAGCCCGGCCTGATGTGTTAACCCGGGGATGTCGTAGATGGCGGTGCCCAGTACCATAAGCGGCACACCAGTCGCCAGGGCCAAGGTGCCCGTGGTGCTGTTGACAGTGACGACGCCGCGGGTGCGCGCGATCAGCGCGTCCAGGTTGCCGACCTCCAGGTAGATCACCCGGTCCGCGACACCGCTTTCGGCGGCCAGGCGGGCGACCAGGCGGCGCCAGTTGATCAGCCCGTCATCCATCGGATGCTCTTTGATCACCAGCTTGCTGCTGGCCGGCGCGTGGCGGCGGAACGAGTCGATGATGGTCTGGATGACCGGGGTCATGCTGCCGAAGGTGGAATGCAGGCGGATCTGGGTGTCGCAGTTCAACTGCATCGGGAACAGGTAGAAGTCGCTTTCATCCGCCATCTCGGCCGCCAGCCGGGCCGACCGACGCTTGGCCAGCGGGCTGCGAATCACCTTCCACGACCAGCCGGCATATTCAATCAGGCGATGATGCGGGCGGTGCGTCCTGTAGTGCGGATACAGGAACCCGAAGGTCATCGAGGCGAAATTGTAGAGCAGATCCTCCCGCGCACGCCGCCAGAATTTGGAGACGAGGTGCGGCATCGCCCCCATCGGCGGCAGCGTCGCAGCGAATTCGCGGTAGTAGTCGGGGTTGCGCGGCAGGTTGGAATGGCCGTTCACGCCGTCCCGTTCGAACGTGACCCAGTAGGGACGGATGTAGCCTTCCTCGCAGACATGGACCTGCACCTGCATGTCGCGGATCACCCGGATCGCGGCCTGGTGCAGCGGGCGACAATCGCCGAACAAGATCACATCCGTGACGCGGCGAGTCTCCAAAACATCGGCCAGGAACTCTGGCCACGCTTCCGCCGTGCCGCGGTAGTTGATGCCGCCGGGCAAGCGCCAGAACGCCATGTCGCCGGCGTTGAAGTTGACCCGGTGCACGATATGGCCGCGGGCAGCGAGGCTTTTGCCGAGGCGGGCGAAGAACTGGCTGGCCATTCCCTGCAGGAACAGAAAGCTCCGTTGGCCGGCTGCCGAATCGTTTATGATTGTCACACGACCTCCGAGGCGGGACGGGCCAATTTGCGCCGCAACGCGCCTTGCAACCGACGTGCCGTCACCAGCATTCCCGCCCGGCGCGGGCTGTCGGTGTCCAGGCGTTGGATCAGTTCCTCCGGCTCGCAAGGCAGCTTGGTCACCGGGTCGATGTAGAACGGGTAGAGGATCAACGTCGCCGCCACCAGCGCGTCGAGGCTGAGCATGCGGCGGGCGCGCTTCGGCGGATTGAGATCCGTCGTCAGCCCCCAACCGGCATAGAACGGGACGCCATACGTGACTACCCGGCGGCCACGCAGCAGACCCTCGAACCCGGCGAGGGAGGTCAAGGTGTGAATTTCGTCCACCGCGCCGATCAGAGTGCCCATGGGCGCGTCGCGCAGCACTTGATCGGCATAGCGCAGGGCCTGCGCGTCCGGCACGGCGCCGGGGCGGTGGCCGGCCTCCACATCGGGGTGCGGCTTGTAGATGATGAAGGCGTCGGGGTTGGCGGCCCGAACCCGCTCCAGCAGCGGCAGGCCGGGCATCAGCCCTGCGCCGCCAGCCAGAACGGACTTGTCGTTCGCCACCTGGCCCGGCACCAGGATGCGGCGCAGACCCGGGCGGGATGGCAGCGCGGCCATCGGCGCGCCGACGTTGTATTTAGTGATGCCCCGCCGCACCAATTCCTGCGTCAGCCGGTGCGCCCGGGCCAGCAGATCCTGCGGAAACGCCGCCGTTTGCAGCAGATGTTCCAAGTCGCTCGGCTCGCGAGTGTCGTAGTAGATGCCGCGCCCGTCGATGATCACGGAGGCTGGCGGGATGAAGTCCGCCCCCAATCCGCGCGACCGGATGAACCCGTCCTCGATCCGGAATAGTTTCACGCCAGCCTCGGCGGCTTTCTGGTCCAGCCCGGCGGGCGCGCGCGATGGCCAAACGGCGATGCCGCCACCCCGGCGCCGTGCCGCGCGAACCGCGGCGGCAGCGCTGCTGGCGTAGATTGGGGTCTCGCCGAGGAAATCGGCAATACGGCGCTTTTTCCAGAACGAGATGCCCGCCACACAGGCGATCTTCGGCAGTTTCTGCCGCAACCGTTGCCATTCGGCGGCACGGTCCAGGAACGCTTCGGCCGTGATGCGACGGCCATCCGCCGGGTCGATGTAGCGGGTTCCAAGCAGCAGATAGGCCGCGGCCATGATGCCGGGCGCAACGGCCATTGCACCGGCACGGAATGGGGTGACGATGCGGCCAGCGAGAACTGCGAGGATTGCGAGGTCGGTTTCGGGCTGGGCATGGATCTCGATCGCAGCGTCCAACAGGATCCATGGATTCACGTCCGTCCCCGTCACCTGCCCGCCTGCCGCCAATGCCGTCCGCGCCAGGCCGGCCGATCCCCCTGCCACGAGGATGCTGGCCGCGTCGCCGGACTGCCGCAGGCGGGCCAGCGCAGCCTGGTCGGCCGCCTCGTCGCCGCTGGCGGCCAACAGGCGCAGCCCTGTTGCAGCCTGGCGCAACGCGAATGCGGCATAGCCACCACCGAGACGGCGGCCGACGACCTCGGCCGCGAAACGGGCACCACGCGCCTGCGCCGCCGTGCTGGCAGGATGATGCAGCAGGCGTGCGCCCAGCGATCCTGCGGGGTGGCCATGCCGATAGGTCGCGCTGATGGTGGAACTGGTGGCCAAGGAAGACGGCGCACGCAACAGACCGGAGCCAAAACTCAGCCCCGAGCGGCCGGCAGCCCA
>NZ_LMUY01000029.1:85377-100793 GCF_009765685.1 Acidisphaera sp. L21
TGGCCAGATCCTCCTCGCAAACCTGCCCTAGACCGACGGACGGGAAGGGTTGTTTACACTAGTTAGCAGCCGCAACATGCGCACGAAAACGTCAACGTCGCAAACCAAAACTGTCCGCGTTTTCATTCTCCTCGGCGGTGTAGCGCAAGTGCGCATGGAGTTCGCCGAAGTTACTTGGATCGAAACCCCATCGATATACTGGGTCGATGACATAGGATAGGCGAACTGGATGCAAACATGCTGATTTCCGCCGCCGGGCAGCGACTCCGTTCAGCTCTATGGCTGGCCCAATTCATCGAACCCGCCCGCTCCGCGCTGATTGACTTGCAACCGTTGGGGACCGGTGCCAGGTGAGCCATGGATAAGCGCGTTCTGCTGCTGGGTTTGCTCTGCTTGCTGGGCGCTGCCGCGCCCGAGACTGCGGCGCCCTCCGTCACCGTCGTGCCGGCGCAGGCTGGCTCGTTGGTGGCCACAGTCTTGGTCACCGGCACGCTGGTCCCGCGGGAGGATGTGCTGATCAGCCCGCAAATCGACGGGCTGGCGATGACCAGCATCAATGTGGAGGAAGGCGACCATGTTGCGGCCGGCCAAGTGCTGGCGACCCTGTCGCACGAGGCGCTGGATGCCAGCCTGGCGCAGAACACTGCCCAGCAGGCCAAGGCCGAGGCCGCCATCGCCCAGGCGCAGAGTGCCATTGCGGAGGCCCAGGCATCCCGTCAGCAAGCCGACGCGGCTTTTGCCCGCGCGAAGGATCTGGTGGTGTCTGGTACGACGTCGCGCGAGACCTTCGACACGCGGCAGCAGGCGGCGCAGGTGAGCGCGGCACGGCTGACTGCCTCGGTGAACGCGTTGCATGCGGCCGAGGCGGATGCGGCGCTGACGCGTGCGCAGCGGCAGGAACTGCAGGTCCGGCTGGATCGCACCAGCATCCGCGCGCCGGTGGCAGGCGTGGTCAGCCGGCGCACCGCCCGGCTGGGTGCGGTGGTGGGCATGACGGGGGAGCCGCTGTTCCGCCTGATCGCCGGCGGGGCGGTGGAGTTGGAGGCGGCGGTGCCAGAGACGCGCCTGGCACAGCTTCGCCCGGGGCAGTCCGCCGTTCTGACCGTCGGTGACACCACGATCCCCGCGCATGTCCGGCTGGTCGCGCCCGAGATCAGCCAGGTGAGCCGCCTCGGGCGAGTGCGGATCGCGCCGGATACCGACGGGGCGCCGGCCGCCATTGGGTCGTTCGCGCGGGCCACCGTGGAGGTGGCGCGGCAATCCGGATTCATCGTGCCGCTGTCGGCGGTGCTGTTCGACCCGGATGGGACGCATGTGCAGGTGGTGCAGAACGGCACGGTGCAGACCCGAACCGTGACGGTCGGGCTTCGCAATGCCGGGCAGGCGTTGCTGTCGGGCGGGGTGCAGGCGGGGGAAACCGTCGTTGCCGTGTCCGGCACGTTCGTGCGCGATGGGGACCGGGTGACGCCGGTGCCCGCCAGCGGCCCGGCCGCCGGGGGGTAGGCGGTGGCGCTCAAGATCTCCGGCGCGTCGATACGCCACCCGGTGCCGGCGCTGGTGCTGTTCACCGTGCTGCTGGTGTTGGGCGTGCTGTCGTTTCGCAGCATCCCGATCACGCGCGCGCCAAACGTGGACGTGCCCATCATCTCCGTCCTGGTGACGCAGGCAGGCGCCGCCCCGGCGGAACTGGAAACCCAGGTCACCCGCAAGATCGAGGACGCGATCGCCAGCGTGGCGGGGGTGAAGCACATCACCTCCTCCGTCACGGACGGCGCCTCCACCACGCTGGTGGAGTTGCGGCTGGAGGTGAGCACCGACCGGGCGCTGAACGACGTGAAGGATGCGGTGGCCAAGATCCGCGCCGACCTGCCACGCACCATCGAGGAACCGATCACCCAGCGTGTGGATGTGGTGGGCCAGGCGATCCAAACCTTCGCCGCGTCGGCGCCGGGCATGACGGTGGAACAGCTGTCCTGGTTCATCGACGACACCGTCATTCGCGCGCTGCAGGGTGTGCAGGGTGTCGGCCAAGTGGAGCGGATTGGCGGTGTGTCGCGGGAGATCGAGGTGGATCTCGATCCGGACCGCCTCGCCTCGCTGGGGGTGACCGCCGGGGACATCAACGCCCAATTGCGCGCCACCAACGTGGAACTGGCCGGCGGCCGGGGCGAAGTGGGCGGCCACGAGCAGGCGATCCGCACCCTGGCCAACGCCCCCAGCGTCGCGGCCCTCGCTGAAAGCCGCATCGTGCTGCCCGGCGGGCGGGAGGTGCGGCTGTCCGACGTCGCCACCATCACCGACGGGTTCGAGGAACCACGCAAGTTCGCCCGGCTGAACGGGACGACGCCGATCGTGGCCTTCGCCATTCATCGGGCCAAGGGCGCCAGCGACGTGACGGTGGGCGAACGGGTGCGGGACCGGCTGGCGATCCTGTCCGCTGCGCATCCAGGCGTTGCGCTGACGCTGATCGATGATTCGGTTCGCGGCACCTATGGCGGCTACGTCTCGGCCATGCACTCCCTGCTGGAAGGGGCGCTGCTGGCGACCATCGTCGTATTCATCTTCCTGCGGGATTGGCGGGCGACGCTGTTGGCGGCGGTGGCGCTACCGCTGTCGGTCCTGCCAACGTTCTTCTTCATGGAGTTGATGGGCTTCTCACTTAACTTCGTCAGCCTGCTGGCGATCACGCTGGTCACCGGCATCCTGGTGGACGACGCGATCGTGGAGATCGAGAACATCGTCCGCCACATCCGCATGGGCAAATCGGCCTGGCATGCGGCGGTGGAGGCGGCGGACGAGATCGGGCTGGCGGTGGTGGCGATCACGCTGACCATCGTGGCGGTATTCGCGCCCGTCAGCTTCATGAGCGGGATCGCCGGGCAGTATTTCAAGCAATTCGGGCTGACGGTCGCGGCCGCGGTGCTGGTGAGCCTGCTGGTGGCGCGGCTGCTGACCCCGGTCATGGCCGCATATTTCCTGCGCCCGCATGGCCCGGCGCATGACCGGCCGGATGGGCTGGTGATGCGCGGATATCGCCGGCTGCTAGGCGCCACGCTGGCGCGGCCATACATCACGTTGTTCGCCGGGCTGGTATTGTTTGGCCTGTCGCTGTGGTCCACCACGCTGCTGCCGACCGGGTTCATCCCGCCGCAGGATGACAGCCGCATCGTCATGTCGCTGGAACTGCCGCCCGGCGCGACGCTGGCGGACACCCGCGCCAAGACGGACGCCGTGGCCAGACTGTTCCAGACCGAACCCGGCGTCACCACCATCTTCGTCGTCGGCGGGGCTACGCCGACCGGGGCCGGCGAGTCGATCCGCACCGCCTCGATGGTGGTGGGCCTGGTGCCGAAGGGTCAACGCAGCCGCAGCCAAAAGACGATCGAGGAAGCGCTGTCGCGCCACCTGGCCACCGTTCCGGACCTGCATGGCTGGCTGGTGAATGACCGGGGCGAACGGGAATTGTCCGTCACCGTGTTGGGCGACGACCCGGCGGCGCTGAACCATGCCGTCGCGAAGCTCGAGGGTGCGATGCGCCGCCTGCCCAGCTTCCGCGACGTGGCGGCGAATGCCGGGGTGGACCGCCCGGAAATCCGCGTCGTGCCACGCAATGAGGAAGCCACGCGGTTCGGCGTGTCGACCGAGACGATCGCCGACGCCATCCGCATCGCCACCATCGGCGACATCGCCGCCAACCTCGCGAAATACCGCGACGGCGACCGGCTGATCCCGATCCGGGTGCAACTGGACCCGGCGGCGCGCACTAGCCTGGCCGCGCTGGAGGTGCTGCCCGTGCCAGGCACTGCCGGGCTGACGGTGCCGCTGGCCGCCGTGGCCGATCTGGGATTCGGCGCCGGCCCGTCCTCTATCGAGCGATACGACCGGGTGCGCCGTGTGCTGATCGGCGCCGACCTGGCGCGCGGCGAGGCGCTGGGTGCGGCGCTGGAGAAGGTCTACGCCCTGCCCGAGGCGCGTAACCTGCCGCCGGGCGTGCGCGTGCAAAGCGGCGGCGATGCCGAGATCATGGGCGAGGTGTTCGATGGCTTCACCAGCGCCATGGGCGCCGGGTTGCTGATGGTTATGGCCGTGCTGGTGCTGCTGTTCGGCGACATCTTCCAGCCCGTGACCATCCTGCTGTCCCTGCCGCTGTCGATCGGCGGCGTTATCCTGGCGCTGCTGCTGACGGGGGAGCCGTTGAGCATGCCGGTGGTCATCGGCGTGCTCATGCTGATCGGCATCGTCACCAAGAACGCCATCATGCTGGTGGATTTCGCGATCGAGGCGCGGGCCAAGGGCATTCCTCGCCGCCAGGCCATCACCGAAGCCGGCACCAAACGCGCCCGCCCGATTGTGATGACGACGGTGGCGATGGTGGCGGGCATGGTGCCCTCCGCCCTAGGCATCGGCGATGGCGGCGAGTTCCGGGCACCGATGGCGATCGGCGTCATTGGCGGCTTGGTGGTGAGCACCCTGCTGAGCCTGGTGTTCGTGCCCAGCTTCTACACGGTGATGGACGATCTGTCGGGCTTGGCCAAACGGCTGGGCCGGCGGGCGACGCTGGAGGGGGCGAAGCAGCCGGCGGAGTAGCGCGCCGTCACTTTACTGCCGCACCTCCCGGAAACCGGTCAGCAGGGCCTGCTTGTCATCGCCGTGTCGCGATTACGTCACCGAACCGTGCCACCTCGCGGAATAGGGCTGCGTCCTCATCTTGGACGGCGGGCGATGAATTCAGCGACGATGTCACGAGCCGGGCTGCTTTGCAGTGCCGCGATGGTGCTGCTGCACGGCACGCCGGCGCTTGCGCAATCTGCGGCGCAGATCAATGCGATCCAGGCGCAGATCCGCGGCCTGAACGACCAGTTGGCACGGCTTCGGCGGGACATGGCGGCCAAGGATGCCGCTGTCCGTGCCGCCCAGGCCGATGCGGCCCAGGCTCGGGCCACGGCCGAACAGACCCAGACAACCGTCGTCAACCTGCCGATCCCGAAGGGCTTCAAGCCCATCACCACGGCATCCGGTGGCCCGACGCTGGGCATCTACGCCGCCCATCCGGAGTATCCGTCGCCCAAGACCGATTGGACGTCGCTGAATGCCAGCCCGGTGACGGCGGCCGACCAGAAAGCCGGCGCGACCGGGCACAAGGGTGAGTTCCACATCGGTGGCGTGACCATCCAACTGGGCGGGTTCGTCGAGGGCGCCGGCATCTACCGCACCCGCAACCAGGTGAACGACATCGCCTCCAACTTCAACACCGGCATCCCGCTGCCGAACAGCCAGCAATATCACGAGGGCGAATTCCGCGAGAGCGCACGGCAAAGCCGTTTCGCAATCCTGATGCATGGCGACATCGATCCGAACCAGCACGTCGCGGGTTATGCGGAACTGGACCTGCAGGGTGCAGCCGGCACGGCCAACAGCAACGAAAGCAACAGCTACAACCCGCGCCTGCGGCAGGGCTACGTGTCATACGACAACGATGCGATGGGCCTACACGTGCTTGCCGGCCAGGCCTGGAGCCTTGCCACGATGTATAAGGTTGGTGTCACGCCCCGTCAGGAGAATCTGCCGCTGACGATCGACCAGCAATACGTGCCAGGCTTTACGTGGACCCGACAGCCGCAATTCCGCGTCGCGAAAGATTTCGACAACGGCAAGTATTGGCTGGCCGCATCGCTGGAAAGCCCGCAAACGACGTACTCGGTCGGCGCCAACGGCACCGGGGTGGATCTTGGCACGGCTAACTTCAACAACCCGGGCATTTCCACGCTCGACCCAGGACAATCCTATAGCGACGACATCGCGCCGGACGTGATCGTGAAGTTGGCGGCCGACCCCGGCTATGGCCATTACGAATTATACGGCATCGCGCGTTTCATGCAGGATCGTGTGAGCGTGGTCGGCAACGGCCACAATAACACGCGCCTGGCGGGCGGCGTGGGCGCCGGCATGTTGTTGCCGATATTGGGCGATAAGCTCAGCTTCGAAGCCCGCGGTCTGGCGGGCTACGGCATTGGGCGTTACGGCACATCCCAATTGCCGGATGCAACGATTGGGCGCAGCGGCGCGCCGGAGCCATTGCCCGAAGTCCAGGCTCTGGTGGGCATCGTGGGCCATCCCGATCCAGATTTCGATCTATACGGTTATGTTGGAACCGAACAAATCGGACGCCGCTATTTCAACGCCAATGGCAAAGCCTTCGGCTACGGCAATCCCGCCTATTCGAATGCGGGCTGCGATATCGAACTGAGCACCGCTACATGTACGGCCAACACGTCGGGTATCGTGCAGGGCACAGTGGGTGGCTGGTGGCGCTTCCTGCACGGCGATTTCGGTACGCTTCAGACAGGCATTCAATATTCCTATACGCGCCGGTCGGTATTCGACGGGGTGACCGGGGCTGGCGGGACAGGCAACGCCGCGACCGACGACAACATGCTGCTGTTCAGCATGCGCTACCTACCGTTCCAGTAGCCAAGACGAATTGGATGCGCGGCAGCACCATGCCACCGCGCATCCAAGCGCTTAGTAAGTGTCGCGCTGACGACCACCGAGCGCACCTGCGACGCAGGCGATGAAGGCGCCGACCAGCATCGAGAATCCGGTGTAAAGCGCCAACGTCGCCGCCGTCTTGCGTGCGGTTTCGGCCGCCTGCTTGGCGGTATCGAAGGCCTGACGTTCCTTGCCGATCACGTCGTCGACCCGCTGGGTCGCGGCAGGCTGTGCCAAGCCGGTGCGGGCCGCGACCATCTGAACCAGATAGTCGTGATCCGGCTGGCTGATCGTGCCAGTTGCACCCGTTGCTAGAATACGCCCGGCCTCAGCCTTCGACTCGGCGGTGTTGCCGGTAGCGGCCGGCGTGGTGGGGCGAAACATCGAGTCGAGCAGATAGCCGGTGGGATCGCCAGCAGAGCCAGCCGACTGCGTAGCGCCGCCGACGGCAGACGATGCGACCGAGGCAATAGCCCGGCCGGCGCCACCAACCAGGGAGGACGCGCCCGAGCTGACGGCGAACACGATGATCAGCGAGGCAACCGCCCACGCGACGAAGCCACTGGCCGTGTCGCGGAACATCACCTCATCCTTGTGGACGCCGCCCCAGCCCGGCCGCAGCCGGCCCGCCAGATAGCCGCCCAGAAACGAACTGACCCATTGCACGATCAGCAGCCACACCGCGGCCAGAACTGTGAAGGTGGTCGCTGACGGGTTGCCGCCCGTGACTGGCGAGACCGAGGCGAAACCAAAGCCGGAGCCCAGGGCGAGCAAAAGAACGGTCACCGCCGTTGCAACCGCCGCGCCGCCGAGCACCGGGCCCCACGTCATGCCGGGCCGGTGCGCCACGCCGGGCACCTCCGTTGCGCTGTAAGACACTGCCGACCTCAGTGAAAGAAGAGAATGATGAGCAAAATGATCGGGATGGGGATGCCGATGAGCCAGAGCAGGATGGGCATTTGATCGATCCTCCGTATGGGTTGGTCGCGCCTGCGAAGACCCGGGAAGACCCAGGTCGCTTTCGTGCAGGCTCTGCCAACGCCGGATAGGCAGTTTCGGTTCAACCCTTGGCCAAAATCTCCGCGATCAAACGCTGGCTGTCGAGCGCTTCTTCTCCACTAATCGCCGGGTCACGCCCGGCGGCAATCGCCTCGGCGAAGTCGGCCAGGACCGCACGATGCGCATCGTGCGGGAAATCCATGATGCTGGCGCCGCTGCCGGTGGAGCCCTCGGCCTGCAGCACTTCCTCGCCCCCCGCGATCAGGCTTACCCGCAGCGTGCCGCCGATGAGGCTGGCGGTGCCGTTCTGGCCGATGATCTCGATCCGCTCCGGCGCCCCTGGATAGGCGGCGGTGGTTGCGGTGATGGTGCCGGGCGCGCCGTTGCCCAAGCGCACCAGGGCGCTGACGTAATCCTCCGTCTCCATCCGGTGCAGCGCGGTGCTCGCGACCTGCGCGGCGGTCACGGATCGCACGCCCACCAGGGAGCGAAACAGGTCTACGGTGTGGATGGCCTGCGTCAGCAAGACGCCGCCGCCGTCGCGGGCCAGCGTGCCGCGGCCGGGCTCGTCGTAATAGGCCTGCGGGCGCCACCAGGGCACTGCCATCGATGCCGCCGCCAGGGTGCCGAGCGTGCCGTCGGCCAGGATCGCGCGCAGCCGCACGGCGCCGGGGCGAAGGCGGTGTTGCAGCACGACGCCAAGCCGCCGGTCGGCAGCACGGCCGGCCCGGACCAGGCGTTCGCACCTGTTGATCGTCAGTTCCAGCGGCTTTTCCACCAGCACGTGCTTGCCGGCGGCGAAGCAGCGCTCGGCGACGTCCAGATGCGCGGATGGCGGCGTGAGTACCAGGATCGCCTGGATAAGCGGGTCGGTGATGACGGAGTCGATGTCGGTGGTGGTGGGAAAGCCGAAGCGATCATGGAAGGCCGCCGCTTTGGCCTCGCCGCGGCTGGCGGCCATGCGGACCTCGATCCGGTCGGACAGGTCGTGCAGGCTTTTGGCGTGCGGCTCACTGCCCGGGCCAAGGCCGATAAGGCCGACGACGAGGCGGCTCATTGCGGCATGCCGCCGGGCAGGCGAACTCGTTCGGCATCGGCCTGTGCCTGCAGCGCCAGGCGGCAGACGGTGAAGACGTGGCGCTGGGTCATGGTGGTTTCGCCTCGGTTGGCGACGTCGCGCGCGAAGCTGGCGAAATAGGTCCAGGGTTCGGCGCTGCAATCGATGTAGCGCGTGCCGGCGGTGTTCGACAGGAACAGGTGGTCGGTGCCGGGCCGGCCCTCGATATCCAGATATTTGCGCAGCTCGATCGTGCCGGCAGTACCCACCACGGTGAGGCGGCCATCGCCCCAGGTGGGCAGCCCGTCCGGCGTAAACCAGTCGACCCGGCAATAGCCGCTGGCCTTATCGCTCCGCAGCACGATCTCGCCAAAATTCTCGAAGTCGGGTTGGCGCGGGTCGTCGAACAGGCCGATCGTGCTGGTGACGATTTTGGCGTCGGTCGAGCCGGTGAAGGTGAGGAATTGGTCGATCTGGTGCGAGGCGATGTCGGCCAGAATGCCGCCGTAGCGCGCCGGGTCGAAAAACCAGGCAGGGCGGATTGCGCGGTTCAACCGATGCGGGCCGAAGCCGGCGGTTTGCACCACGCGCCCGATTTCGCCGGCCTGGATCAGCCGCAGTGCCACGGTCGTGGCCGGGACCAGAAAACGCTCGGAAAAGCAGATGGAGAAGATGCGGCCGGTTTCCGCCACGGTTCTTTCGAGTGCGGCGAGGTCGGCGGTGGTGGTGACACCCGGCTTGTCCATCAGCACGTCCTTGCCGTGGCGCATCGCCTCGATCGCCAGGGTGGCGCGATCGGCCGGGATGGCGGCGCAAACCATGATGGACGCCGCCGGGTCGGCCAGCAGGATCGCTTTGTCGGGGACGGCGCGCAGGGTGGGAAAGCGCGCGCGGAAGCCGTCCAGCACTTTCGGGTCGGAGGTTTCGGGCCAGTAGCCGGTGCACACCAACCCGGCCTGCAGCATGCCGGCGGTGAGTTCGTAGATGTGACGGTGGTCGAGGCCGATGACGACAAAGCCTTGCTGCGTGGTCATTTCGTGGTTTTCGCCCCGATTTCTTCATCCCAGCGCCGGAACGCCATCACCAGCCGATCGGGCGTCAGCGGCGTTTCGAACGGTAGGTCCCTGATCCATTGATCGTAGATCGGGCGGCCGGAATCACGCACGATTTGCTGGCTTTCGGCCGTCGCCTGCGACAATGGCACATCGATCACCGGGCCAGGATAGAAATAGCCCTTGTCGTAGGTCAGCGCCTGCTGTGCCGGTTGCAGCATGAACGCCATCAGTTGCAGCAGCACGGTTTGTTTCGCTGGGCTGACGCCTTTCGGGATGCACATGAACTGCGTGTCCGGCAGCCAATGCGTGCCGTCCAGCGCGAACACCTTCATTTCGGCCGGCACGATGCCCAGCACGCGCGGATTGATGTCCCAACCGCAGGTGGACACGATGATGTCGCGCGTGCCATCGCCCAATTCCTTCACCATGGCGGCGGTACCAGTCGGGTAGTAGTCGATATTCTGGCCGAGCGCTTTCAGATAGGCCCAGCTCTTGTCCCATCCCTTGATCGGGTCCTTCGGGTCACTGTCGCCCAAAAGATAGGGTAGGCCCTGCAGGAAAGTCCAACCCGGGCCGGAATTATAGGGGCGCGCGTAGAAGAAGCGGCTGGGGTTGGCCCGCGTGTAGTCCAGCAGATCCTGCGGCGTTTTCGGCACCGTCTTCACCCGGTCCGCCGCGTATTCGAAGATCGGGCCGGAGGGGGAGTAGGCGACGGCAATGCCCTGCCCGCGGCCGAAATTCTGCTGCATCATGTAGGCGCCCGGCGTGAAGATCTTCGACAAATCCGGCAACGCCGCCGCGTGGTCGGGCAGCACCTGCACCCATAATCCCTGGGTAACGCCATCCGACAACGCGCCAGGCCCGGTCAGCACCAGGTCGATATCCACGCGGCCGGCCTGCTGCTGTGCCTTAAGTTTGCCGGGCAATTCTGGTGATGGCGCCTGGCTGTAGGTGATGCGGGAAACCAGGGCGCGATTGGCCTCGCGAAACCGCTCGATCCCGGCCTTGGTGAGTTGCAGATTGCCGGCGACGTCGATGATGGAGAGGGCCAAGGGCGATGATTGCGCTCTGGCACTGGTCGCCAATGCTACGCCGCCTGCTGCAATCAGGCCCCGGCGGGTCAAACCTGCCTTACTCATGCCGCATCCCCTCAGGTCTTTTTCTTCATTCCTTCTTAGCGGGGGATGCGGCGGTCGGCCAGTCGCGCTAGTCCAACATCTCCGGCGTCGCGGTGAGTGGGGCAGCGTGTAGGCGGGCTGGCGCCGTTTCGATCGGGCTGACGAAAGCGATGGTGAGCAGGGCCGACAGCGTAGCGATGCCGCCGGCGACGAGCAGGACGATGCTGAACCCGGAGGCGAAGCTGGACCGGGCCAGCTCGGTCACCGCCTCGCGCAATGCCTCGGGCGTTTGCGCGGCGACACCGGCAATGTCGCCGGCCACGATGCGGGACACGGTCTGGTGCGCGGTGCCCAGCAGCGAGCCATCTGCGGCGCGGGCGAAATATCGCTCCGTCTCGCCCGTCAGCACCGCGCCGAGGCCGGTGATGCCGGTGACCAAGCCGACGAAGCGCAAGGTGCCACCAATGCCGGAGGCCATGCCGCTTCGCTCGGGCGGAATGACGCTCATGGAGACTTTCGCGGTTTCGCCATTCAGCAACCCGGCGCCGCAGCCCGTCACCAACATGCCGATGGCGACGACGGCGTAGGGTAGTTGCGCAGCGACCACGATGGCCATGCCGAAATTCCCCAGCGCTACAATCGCCAGGCCCAGCGCCAACAGCGCCCGGCCGGAGATGCGATCGGCCAAGGCGGCGCCGATGCGCGGGAAGAAGAACAGCGGCAGCGCGAAGGGCAACATGCCCAATCCCGCCGCAGCCGGGCTGAGCCCGAACACAGTCTGCAAATATAGCGGCAGATACGTCATCATCACCTGGGCAGATGCGGCAAAGCCCAGCATGGCGACGCTGCTGCCGAGGAAGGTGCGTTTGCGGAACAGCGCGAAATCCACCATCGGGCGCTGCTGCATCAATTCCGCCGCGACAAACAGCGCCAGCAACACGAGTGACGATGCGAGCTTCAGCAGCGTCGATTGCCCCGTCCAGCCACTGGCGTTGGCGCCGATCAGCGCCCAGACCAGGCAGAATAATCCACTGCCGAACAACAGGATGCCTGCAAGGTCCAGCCTACGTGCCTCCGGATCCTTCGATTCCTCGACCGCGGTGATTGTGAGCCAGATGAGCGCCGCCCCAAATGGCACGTTGACGAGAAACGCCCAGCGCCAGCCGAAGGCCGAGGTGATGAGGCCACCGACCAACGGCCCGACCCCGACCGCAATGCCGATGACGGTGCCCCAGAATGCGAACGCCTTCGCCCGCTCCGGTCCGCGGAATTCATGGCCCAGCACCGCCAGCGCGGCACTGAGTTGGATGGCAGCGCCAACGCCTTGCAGCGCGCGCGCCATGTTGAGGATGATCGCGGTGGGCGCCAAGCCGCACAGCAGCGATGCCAGCGTGAACACCGATATCCCGATGGTGAGCAGGCGGCGGCGACCGAACCGGTCGGCCAGCGCGCCGGATGGCATCAGCAGCGCGGCGAAGGTCAGCACGTAGGCGCTGACCACCCATTCAATATCGGCGAAGACGGCGTTCAGGTCGCGTGCGATCGCCGGCAGCGAGACGGCGACAATGTTGGAATCCAGCATGATCATGAACGACACGCCCGACGCGCAGAGCAGCACGCGGGCGCGCCGGCCGGTCACCCATTTGGCAGGCTTAGGTTGCACCTTCATGCGCGGTCTCCCTCGGAGTATGTTCCCAGCCGCTCGTCATAGGCGACGCTCAGCAGGGCGGTGCGCAGTTGTTCACTGGCGGCCTCGCCGTAGATTCCGACGAATTTGTCCTGGGCGGTTTGCCACAGGCGCTGCGCCTCGCGGAACTTTGCCTGCCCAAGCGGCGTGAGCGCGACCCGGCGCTGCCGCCGGTCCGTGTCGCCCGCCTGCAGCGCGACGTAGCCATCCCGCTCCAAAGGCCGGAGGTTATGGCCGACCGAGGAACGATCCATCACCAGGGCGGCGGCGAGTTCGGCCAGGGTCGGCGGCGTCGCGTCGCGGTAGGTGAGTTCGGCGAAAATGGCATATTGCGTGGATCGCAGGCCGCATGGGCCTAGCGCATCGTCGTAAAGCTGCGTCACGCGGCGCGATGCCTTGCGCATAGCGGTGCCGAAGCAGGCGCCCGAGCGGTGGGCCAGAATGGGTTGTTTCGGCATTCGTGCGATATACGGGCATATTCCCGTATATTCAAGCGAGACGTGCTGGCACTTTTCACAGCGCATGCGATGCCCAACTATATGCGGCTGGAAAACACGGATCGGAGGACGGCCATGGCGAGCGGATGGGCACCCGACGGGGCGGTGCAGGACCAGATCGACGATACAGTGGCCGACGAGGTGAAGCGCGCGAGGGCGAAGCTGCCCAGCGGCGAAGGCCCGACGCATTGCGTGGAATGCGGCGAGGAAATTCCGCAGGCGCGGCGCCATGCCGTGCCCGGCGTGCGCACCTGCATCGAATGCCAGTCCAATCGCGACCGTCGCCCGGCCAATATCGGGTTCAACCGCCGGGGCAGCAAAGACAGCCAGCTCAAATAGGAGAATAAGAACAATGGCCATGCAGATACGCGCTTTCGGACCGGAGGGCATGCCGGTTTCGCTGCTGGGGTTCGGCTGCGGCGCCGTCGGCGGGCTGATGGTCCGCGGCTCCACGGCAGATCAGGAGCGCGCGGTGGCGCGGGCACTGGATGTCGGCATCACCTACTTCGACACCGCCGTGCAGTATGGCGATGGCGCCTCCGAGACGCATTTGGGCGCGATCCTGCGCAAGATCGGGCGGGCGGCGCTGGTGGGCACCAAGGTGCGGCTACGCGCGGCCGAGTTCGGCAGCATCGGCGCGGCCATCACCGCCTCGATCGACGGCAGCCTACGCCGATTGCAGCGGGACGATGTGGATATCTTCCACCTGCACAACGCCATCACCACCGAAGGCGGCGGCGAGAGTTTGAGCGTGCGGCAGGTGATGGAGGAGGTTGTGCCAGCCTTCGAAGCACTTCGGAGCGCCGGGAAACTGCGTCTGCTGGGGCTGACAGCGGTGGGCGAGACCGCGGCCCTGTTGCAGGTCATCGATAGCGGCAAGTTCGGCAGCGCCCAGGTCAGCTACAACATGCTGAATCCGTCCGCCGGGCAGCCCCTGCCCGCCGATTACCCGGCCCAGGATTACGGCCGGCTGTTCGACCACACGACCCGGGCGCGAACCGGCGTGGTCGGCATCCGCGTGCTGGCAGGCGGTGCGCTCAGCGGGTCGGCCGAGCGACACAAGCTGGCCAGCCCGGCGCCCGCCCCGATTGGATCGGCGTTGTCATATCAGGCCGATGTGGACCGGGCCGCGCGGCTGCGCCCGCTGGTGGATGAGGGGTTTGCGGGATCGTTGCCGGAAGCGGCCATTCGCTTCGCCATCGCACATCCGGCAATGGGCACCATCCTGGTCGGCATGGCGAGCGTGGACGAATTCGAGGGCGCGTTGGCCGCCGTGCAGAAAGGACCACTGCCGCCAGCGGCACTGCAACGTGTCGCCGAACTCACTGCCGGGTTCGCGGGGGAGAGCCGCTAGCGGGACCTACGATAAATCGGCGACATGCCGCCCGATCCACGACCAAAGATCTCGCTCCGACGCGATGTGATGGGCGAACGCCGCTGGTGAACTGGCAACGATCTCGACGCCGCTGGCAGCCAGGATTTCGTGCACGGCCAGCACGTGGAGCGCCTGGCGGATTGCGTCGTTCTGTGCAGCGACCAACGAGATGGGTGTTCGCGGCGGCGCCACGAAGCCGAGCCAATTGCTGACTGCGTAGCCATCCAGCCCCGACTCTGCGATCGTCGGCACGGCAGGCAGCGCGGCGAGCCGCGTGGCGGTGGTAACCGCCAGCGCCCGCACCTGGCCGTGCCGCACCAGCGGAAGCATCGTCATCACGTTGTTGATGCTCAGGTCGAGGCGCCCGGCGATGAGATCCTCGTACAAGACCCGCGTATCGGCGTACGGCACATGGTCCATCGTCACGCCGGAATGTTTCTGAAGCATGGCCGCCGCGAGGTAGGGCGCGCTGGCTGTGGACGAACTGCCGTAGGTAAGCCGGGTCCGGTTCGCCAACGCGATCAGTTCCGCCACGCTGTGGGCCGGCAGGGCAGGATGCACCCCAAGGATCAGCGGTGATCGGGTCGCGAGCGACACGGGGGTGAAATCGGCGAGCGGATCGTAGCCGAGGTCGGGCCGGATATTGGGATTGATCGCGTGGGTGCCGAACGTCGCCAGCATGAGCGTTGTGCCATCCGGCGGGCTGGCCGCGGTGACCCGGGCCGCCTTCGCTCCGGCTTCCCCGGGCATCAGCTCGATTTGCACCGGGCGCCCCAGCGCGTGCGTCAATCCCGGCGCCATTGCTTGCGCGAGGTCGTCGGACGCGCTGCGGGCCGAGAACCCGACCAGCAGGCGCAGGGGCGATGTCGGGGGTGTTACAGGCTTAACTCCGCCTGTCGCTTTGCGCCGGGTTCGGGCACGCGCTGCACGTCTACCGCGCCATCGCCGAATTCCAGCCGCAGCCGGGCCGCGGGCTTCACGGACGCGGCGCTGGTGACCGGGCGGCCGGCGGTGTCCGTCACCAGCACGTAGCCGCGGGCCAAAACCGCGCGTGGGTCGGCGGCTTGCAACCGGGCGCCCAGCCCTTCCAGCCGCACCGTGGCCTCGCGCAGGCCGGCGCGGATCGGGGCGTCGCTCAC
>NZ_LMUY01000030.1 GCF_009765685.1 Acidisphaera sp. L21
CGCCGCCAACATATCCCTTCCTCAGCAGATTTACTTGTCAAAGAACAAACACCCAAACAGGACGCCGACCCGTGTTCCGGGCCGGACCGCTATCTGTCTGAGTGGCGCTACCTCAGTGCGAGCCGAGGAAGCTAGACTAGACCCGCCGGAGAAGCAAGAGTTTGTTTCCGCGTCGGTGAGGCAGCTTCTAGGCCCGTCCGCCGGACCGGTCAAGCGGTTCTGACACAAATTACGCAAACGACGTGATTCGGCCCCAACGCCCCGCCTCGTGTTAGGGTTCGCGCTTACTCCGACGGGCCCGTTGAATGCGTTATTTTCCGATCTTCATGGATCTGACCGGCCGCCACGCCCTCGTGCTTGGCGACGGAGAAGCGAGTGATCGCAAAGCGTTAGCATTGGAGGCCGCTGGCGCGATTGTCATCCGCACGACGACCTTCCAGCCAGCGCAACTGGACGAATGCGCCGTCGCTATCGCGGCCGAAGCTGCGGAGAGCGAGATTGAAGCGCTGGTCGAGGCGGCGAATCGCCGGGGGATTCCGTTCAACGTGGTCGACCGACCTGCCCTTTGCAGCTTCATCACCCCCGCTATCGTCGACCGTTCGCCCCTTATGGTGGCAATTTCTTCGGGTGGCGCGGCGCCGGTTCTGGCGCGCCTCATCCGCGCGCGCATCGAGTCGCTCGTTCCACCGGCGTTTGGGCGCCTTGCGGCCATCGCAGACGAGTTCAAGGCCGAGCTACGACGCCGATTCCCGAATACTTCGCTGCGGCGGCGAATATTGGAACGTGCATTGGGTGGCCGGGTCGCCGATTTGGTGGTGGCCGGGCAAGAAAACGCGGCCCGGGAGGAGATGACCCGGCAAATGGCCGAAGGCGCCGATTCGACGGGTATCGTTTACCTGGTCGGCGCCGGGCCGGGATCTGCGGATTTGCTGACCCTACGGGCGCATCGATTGCTCGGGGAAGCGGATGTGATCGTCCATGACCGTTTGATCGGCACCGAGGTTCTGGACATGGCCCGGCGTGATGCCGAGCGGATCTACGTCGGCAAAGCCCGCGCCAACCATTGTCTGCCGCAGGAGGGGATCAACGATCTGCTGATTCGACTCGGGCGGGAAGGCCGCAAAGTGGTGCGCCTGAAGGGTGGCGACCCGTTCGTATTCGGCCGCGGCGGCGAGGAAGCCGAGGCGCTAGAGGCCGCCGGCATCGCGTTCGAGGTGGTGCCAGGGGTCACCGCAGCGCTCGCCTGTGCGGCACAAGCGGGCATTCCGCTCACTCATCGCGACGCGACGCGCTCTGTCACCTTTGTCACCGGGCACACCAAAGATGGACGTCTGGACCTCGATTTCGTGCAGCTCGCGCGGGGTGGGACGATCGCCGTCTATATGGGTATCGTGACGCTGCCCCTGTTGCGCGACGGCTTGTTTGCCGCTGGGCTAGCTGCCGATACGCCGGCCGCTCTGATCGAGCGCGGCGGCACGTCTGCCCAGCGCGTGCTCACGGGGACACTCGATAGCCTGGCAGCGGAGGCGCCAGGTTGGTCGCAGGGCGGCCCCACGCTGGTGCTGATCGGCGACGTGGTGGGCCGCCGAGTAGGCTTGCGGGCCTAGGCTCTATTGGGCGGTCCATCCGCCATCGATGGAATATGGCGAGCCCGTCATCGTCGCTGCTGCGTCCGAGCATAGGAACAACGCCAAGGCGCCGATTCCCTCGGGCGTGGAAAAGGCCGCCATCGGCTGTTTGTCGGTGAGGAAGGTGTGGGTCACCTCCGCCACAGTGCGACCCTCGCGCTCGGCCCGGGCGTCGAGTTGCTTTTGCACCAGAGGGGTTAGCACCCAGCCCGGGCAGATGGCGTTGCAGGTGATTCCGTCATTGGCCAGTTCCAGGGCGGTCACCTTGGTCAGCCCCAGTATGCCGTGTTTGGCGGCGACGTAGGCGGATTTCTCCGCACTGCCGACCAGTCCGTGGGCGGACGCGATGTTGATGATCCGGCCCCATTTGCGGGATTTCATGCCGCGGATCGCGCGCTGCGTGGCGTGGAAGGCACTGGACAGGTTGATGGCGATAATCGCGTCCCACCGATCGGGCGGGAAATCGGCGATGGGGGCCACGTGCTGGATGCCGGCGTTGTTGACCAGGATGTCCAAGCGATCCAACTCCGCCTCCGTCCGCGCGACCATGGCGGCGATGGGGGCGGCTTTGCTGACATCGGCACCGTCGTGCAGCACGCGCACGCCGAACTCGGCGGCCAGGCCGGCGCGGAGCGACTCGATCGCCACCGGGTCACCGAAGCCGTTCATCATGATGTCGGCCCCGTCGGCGGCGAAGGCACGAGCGATGCCGAGGCCGATCCCGCTGGTCGATCCGGTGACCAGCGCCACCTTGCCCTTCAGGCTCATCCACATCTCCCGTCCTTGATTGCGGGCGGATCATTGGCGGATCGCCCGGGTATGGCAAGGCGGGCGGGCGTGCTCAGATAGGCGTCGGACGTTGGAGTGAATTGCATGGATGCTGGCCCGCTGACGTATGGCCCGAAGCGACCCTGGCGACCGGAGGGGTGCGACCGGGTGGGGCTGCTGTTGCAGGGTGGCGGGGCATTGGGGGCGTATCAGGCTGGGGTTTATCAGGCGCTGCACGAGGCCGGGTTGCAGCCGGACTGGCTGGCGGGCGTGTCGATTGGCAGCGTCAACGCGGCACTGATCGCGGGCAATCCGCCCGAACGGCGGCTGGCGGCGCTGGAGGATTTCTGGCGCACCGTGACGTTGCGCCCGGTTTGGGGGTTCCTGCCGGACGGCGACGGGCCGCGGAAGGTGCATAATCTGTGGTCGTCCTTCATGACGATGGCGCTGGGTCAGCCCGGGTTGTTCGCGCCGAACCTGCCCTCCCCCTGGATGCGGCCGCGCGGGGCGACGGGGGCGACATCGTATTATGACAGTGCGCCATTGCGCGAGACGCTGCTGCGGCTGGTGGATTTCGACCGGATCAACCAGGGCGAGATCCGGTTCGCCGTGGGTGCAGTGAACGTCGCGTCCGGCAATTTCGCCTATTTCGACAATGCCGAGACCACCATCACGCCCGACCACATCATGGCCAGCGGCGCCTTGCCCCCGGCGCTGCCAATGACGCAGATCGCCGGGGAGAATTTCTGGGACGGGGGCATCGTGTCCAACACGCCGCTGCAGCATCTGTTGGATCATATCGACGGCGAGAACGCCCTGGTGTTCCAGGTGGATCTGTTCAGCGCGCGTGGCCCGGTACCGCGGGACATGCCGGAGGCGATGGGCCGGGCGAAGGACATCCAATATTCGTCCCGCACCCGGCTGACGACGGACTATTACCGGCAGGCCCATGCGCAACGCATCCAGATCAAGCGGCTGCTGGAGAAATTGCCGGACGATCAGCTTTCGGACGAGGAGCGCGTGCTGAAGCTGCGGCTGGCGACGCTGCCCGCCATCAACATCATGCAGTTGATCTACCAACAGGCCGCGCATGAGGGCGAGGCGAAGGATTACGACTTCAGCAAATCATCCATGCGGGACCATTGGGCGTCGGGATTGCGCGATACGCGGGCGACGCTGGCGCGGCGGGACTGGCTAGAAATGCCTTCGGAAGAAAGTGGCATAATAACACATGATATCCATCGAACGGGGGTCTAACCCGTGGAACGGTCGTGCCAGTTTTGCGTTCGATCGCACACACCCGATAGGAGCCCACGATGGCGAAAGACAAGGCGATGCCGTCTGATCAAACGAGCAACGGCGTGCATCTGCACAAGACGAGAAATAATCAGAATGCCAAGGCAGTCGCGATTGAACTACTGCAGGCGCGTCTGGCCGATGGGATCGACGTCTCGCTCATCACCAAACAGGCGCATTGGAACCTGAAGGGACCGCAGTTCATCGGCGTTCACCTGATGCTCGATACCTTCCGGACCGAGCAGGATGAATTCGTGGACACCATGGCGGAACGGATCACCCAGTTGGGCGGCACTGCCCGCGGGACCGTGCAGGAAGTCGACAAGAAGACCACGCTCGAGCCGTATCCCGTCGATATCTATGCGGTGAGCGACCATATCCACGCGCTGATCGATCGGTACGCGAAGTTCGCAAACGCGATCCGTGAGAACATCGATGAGATTGACGAGGCGGGCGATCCCGACACCGCCGATATCTTCACCGAGGTGTCGCGCGGCATCGACAAGCAGCTTTGGTTCCTGGAGGCGCATACCCAGGAGCAGTCGCCGAGCCAGAGCTTCCCCAAGAGCTAGCTTCCGGAGCAGCTAACACTCTTGCGTTCCCCTCCCCCGGGCGCTTAGCGTGCGGGGGAGACACGGGAACACAGCATGAACGACCTCTTCGGCTCCGCCAAGGCTGGGCGCGGGCAGAACGAATATTCCGCCAAGGACATCGAGGTCCTGGAGGGGCTGGAGCCGGTTCGGCGGCGGCCCGGCATGTATATCGGCGGAACCGACGACAACGCGCTGCATCACTTGGCGTCCGAAATACTCGATAACTCGATGGATGAAGCCGTTGCGGGGCATGCGACTTCGATCGAGTTCGCGTTCCAGGCTGGCAATTGGCTGAGCATTCGCGACAATGGGCGCGGAATTCCGGTCGATCCCCACCCCAAGTTCAAGGCTTTGAGTGCACTGGAGGTGATCCTCACCACGCTGCATTCAGGCGGCAAGTTCGGTGGGGAGGCGTATGAAACATCGGGCGGGTTGCACGGCGTCGGAAGCTCCGTGGTGAACGCGTTGAGCGAGTCGCTGGAGGTAGAGGTCGCGCGGGATCGGGTGTTGTGGAAGCAGAGCTACGCCCGGGGGAAGCCTACGACAAAGCTGGTCAATGCCGGGCCGACGCAAAACCGGCGGGGCACGACGATTCGGTTCAAGCCGGATCCGGAGATTTTCGGTGCTCTTCAATTCAGCCCGGTTCGCCTGTATCGGCTGTGCCGGTCGAAGGCGTATCTGTTCCGCGGGGTGAAGATCAGTTGGAGTTGCGACCCGGGGCTGCTCAAGGGGCGCGACGATGTGCCGGCCGAGGCGGTGTTGCACTTCCCCGGCGGGCTGCGCGACAGCCTGGCGGAGGAGATAGGGCAGACGCCGATGGCCGTGCCAGAGATTTGGGCTGGCGAGGCCGATCTGCCGATTCGGGACGATGGCCGGTCCGGTGGGCGGGCGGAATGGGCGGTGACGTGGCTGGAAGGGGTGGACGGCTTCCTGCACTCCTACTGCAACACGGTGCCGACTCCGCTGGGTGGCACGCATGAGGCGGGGTTTCGTGCGGCGCTGCTGAAAGGCATTCGCGCCTGGGGCGAGCATCGCAGCAACCGCCGGGCCAGCCAGATTACCGGCGAGGATGTGACGGGAAGCATGGCGGGCAAGCTGTCCGCCTTCGTGCGCGACCCGCAATTCCAGGGCCAGACCAAGGAAAAACTGACGAGCGGCGACGCCACCCGGCTGGTGGAAACCGCCATGCGCGACCGGTTCGACCACTGGTTGGGCGGCAACCCGGCGCAGGCCGACAATTTGCTGACCGCACTGATCGAGCGAGCGGAGGAGCGGCTGCGGCGGCGGGAGAACAAGGACGTCGCCCGCAAGACCGCCACCAAGCGGCTGCGGCTGCCGGGCAAGCTGGCGGACTGCACCAGCGAGATCATGGCGGAGACGGAGCTATTCCTCGTGGAGGGCGACAGCGCCGGTGGCTCGGCCAAGCAGGCGCGGCGGCGGGAGACTCAGGCGGTGCTGCCGTTGCGAGGCAAGATCCTGAACGTGGCCAGTGCGACCGTGGACAAGCTGCGGCAGAATCAGGAATTGCGCGACCTGATCGAAGCACTGGGCTGTGGCGTGGGTGATCGATTCGACATCAAGAAGCTGCGGTATGGCCGTATCGTCATCATGACGGACGCGGATGTGGATGGCGCGCACATCGCTAGTCTGCTGATGACGTTCTTCTATCGGGAACTGCCGGAGCTGATTAAGGCCGGGCACATCTATTTGGCGCAACCGCCGCTGTATCGGATGACGCAGGGCGCACGCTCGGTCTACGCGATGAACGATGCGGACCGGGAGCGACTAGCCAAGACGTTCAAAGCCGGGTCCAAGATCGAGGTGAGCCGGTTCAAGGGCTTGGGCGAGATGCCGCCATCGGCGCTGAAGGAAACCACCATGGACCCGGCCAAGCGCACGCTGCTGAAGGTGGAAGCCTCCGCAGAGCGCCGAGCCGAGACCAGCGAGTTGGTGGAGAGCCTGATGGGCCGCAAACCCGAATTGCGGTTCAAGTTCATCCAGGAGCATGCGAGGAACTTGGCGGTGGAAGAGGTGGACGTTTAAGCGCGATGGACGGTGGCTCGCATCCCTATCGTGCGATGTCCTATAATAACGGGTGGGCAAACCACCGTTTCCTGACGGCCTGCGCCGGGCTGACGCCGGCAGAATTGGTGGCGCCGCGGACCGGGTTCTTCCCCAGCCTGCGTGCGACGTTGAACCACATTTACATTGTCGATTTGTTCTACGTGGATGCGATGGAGGGCGGCACGCTCGGCCCTGCGGCCTGGGCGGAGCGGGAGCCGTTTGCGAGCGTCGACGTGCTGCACGCGGCACAGGCCGCATTGGATCGGCGGCTGATCGCTGTGGCAGAACAGGCCGATCCGGATGGGTTGGGCGCGATCGTCGAGGTTCACCGGGGCAGCCGGATACAGCACGAGCGGATGGACCGGCTGCTGATGCATCTGTTCCAGCACCAGATCCATCACCGGGGGCAGGCGCACGCCATGCTCAGCGGGACGTCGGTCGCCCCACCGCAATTGGACGAGTTCTTCTCGGTGGGTGAGGCGCCGTTGCGGGAGGCGGAGTTCGCGGCGCTAGGCTGGAGCGAAGACGCGATCTGGCGGGGGTAGCCGGGCTACAGCGCCTTCAGCACCCCACGGATCGCCTCCAGCGCGTCGTCCGCGTGGTCGCCGTCGGGGCCGCCCGCCTGGGCCATGTCGGGGCGGCCACCGCCGCCCTTGCCGCCTACGGCTGCCGCGGCGGCACGCACCAGGTCGACGGCGCTCACCCGCTTGACCAGATCAGCCGACACGCCGACCGCGATGCTGGCCTTGCCGTCCGCGGTGGAGACGATTGCGACCACGCCGCTGCCGACCTGCTCGGCGATGGCGTCGACCAGGGCGCGGAGTTCCTTGCCGGGCACCTCGCCCACGTTGCGGGCCGCGAGGGGGATGCCGGAAATCTCCTCCAACTCCGGTGCGCCGGCGCCGGTGGCGAGTTTGCGTTGCAGCTCACTCACCTGCTTTTCCAGGCGCTTGCGGTCCTCGATCAAGGTGGCGACGCGGGCGCCGAGTTCGGCCGGGTTGGCCTTCAGCAGCGCCGCCAATTCGTCGACCCGGCGTTCGGATTCGGCCATCATGGCCAGTGCGGCCTCACCGGTCACGGCCTCGATCCGGCGAACCCCGGCGCTGACGGCGCCTTCGCTCACCAGGCGAAACAGGCCGATGTCGCCGGTGCGGCGGACGTGGGTGCCGCCGCATAGCTCGATCGAGTAGGCGGGGCGGCCATCATCGCCGTTACCCATGGCGACGACGCGGACTTCGTCGCCGTATTTCTCGCCGAACAGGGCCATCGCGCCCTCGGCCACCGCGGCTTCGGGCGTCATCAGCCGGGTGGTGACGGGGGCATTTTCGCGGATGCGGGCATTCACTTCCGCCTCCACCATCTTCAGGTCGGCCTTGGAGATCGGGGTGGGCTGGCTGACGTCGAAGCGCAGGCGGTCGGGCGCGTTCAGGCTGCCCTTCTGCTGGACGTGGGTGCCGAGGCGGCGACGCAGCGCCTCGTGCAGCAGGTGGGTGGCACTGTGATGGGCGCGGATGTTGCCACGGCGGATGTGGTCCAGTTCGGCGACAACGGGCATGCCGACCGTCACCTCCCCGGCCTCGACCACGCCGATATGGGCGAAGGCGTCGCCGGCGCGCTTCTGCGTGTCGGAGATAGCGATGCGCAGGCCGCCAAGTCCGGTGATGGTGCCGGTGTCGCCTACTTGCCCGCCGCTTTCGGCGTAGAACGGGGTCTGGTTCAGCAGGACGGAAACCTTGTCTCCCGGCTCGGCCCGTTGCACGGCCATACCGCCGATGACGATGGACGTCACCTGCGCCTCGGCCTTCTCGACGTTGTAGCCCTGGAATTCGGTGGCGCCGACAGCCTCGCGCTGTTCGAACCAGACGCGCTCGGCCGCGGCGTCACCGGTGCCGGCCCAGGCTGCGCGGGCGCGGGTGCGCTGCTCGGTCATGGCCGTGTCGAAGCCAGAGATGTCGACGGCGCGCCCTTGCTCGCGCAGCGCATCCTGCGTCAGGTCCAGGGGGAAGCCGTACGTGTCGTAGAGGCGGAATGCGACGTCGCCGGGCAGCGCCTGGGTGTCGCCCAGCTTGGACACTTCGTCGGCGAGCAGGTGCAGACCGCGCTCCAGCATTGCCTTGAACCGGGTTTCCTCGAGGCGGAGCGTCTCGATGATCAGCGTTTCGGCCTGGGGCAGTTCCGGGTAGGCGGCGCCCATTTGCCGGACCAGGACGGGGACCAGGCGCCACATCATCGGCTCCCGCGCGCCCATCATGTGCAAATGGCGCATGGCGCGGCGCATGATCCGGCGCAGCACGTAGCCACGGCCCTCGTTGGAGGGGAGCACGCCTTCCGCGATCAAGAACGAGGTTGAGCGAAGGTGGTCGGCCACCACGCGATGGCTGGCGCGGAACGGGCCGTCCGGCTCCTGCCCGGTGATGTCGGCGCTGGCCAGGATCAGCGCGCGGAAGGTGTCGGTGTCGTAGTTGTCGTGGACGCCCTGCAATATGGCGGCAAATCGCTCCATCCCCATGCCGGTGTCGATGGACGGGCGGGGCAGCGGCGCGCGAACGCCGGGCGGCCCCTCCTCGTACTGCATGAACACCAGGTTCCAGATCTCGATGAACCGGTCGCCATCTTCGTCCGGGCTGCCAGGGGGGCCGCCGGGGATGGTGTCGCCATGATCATAGAAGATTTCGGAACACGGGCCGCAGGGGCCGGTATCGCCCATGCGCCAGAAATTATCCGATGTGGGAATGCGGATGATCTTGCTGTCGCTAAGCCCGGCGATGCTCTTCCAGAGGTCGGCTGCCTCGTCATCCTCGGAATAGACGGTGACGAGCAGCTTGTCCTTCGGCAGGCCGAAATCGCGGGTCAGCAGGGTCCACGCCTGCTCGATCGCCAGCGGCTTGAAATAGTCGCCGAACGAGAAATTGCCCAGCATTTCGAAGAAGGTATGGTGCCGGGCGGTGTAGCCGACATTGTCCAGGTCGTTGTGCTTGCCACCAGCGCGCACGCATTTCTGCGCCGTAGTGGCGCGGCTATAGGGCCGCTTCTCGGCCCCGGTGAAGACGTTCTTGAACTGGACCATGCCGCTGTTGGTGAACAGCAGCGTCGGGTCGTTGCGTGGCACCAGCGACGACGAGGGCACGGCCGTGTGGCCGTTGCGCACGAAAAAGTCGAGGAAGGTGGCCCGGATGTCGTTACTGCTTGGCATGATAGGCCGAGATACCGCAGCCAGCGCGGTTGGGCCAGTGGGGCCAGCACGCCGGAAGCGTCATCAAACTATCACCGCCCACCCTAGCCCTGCCGTGTAGATCGTCGCGGCGAGGTTAGGAGACGCCGGGTGCTGGTTCTGAGCGATGTGACGAAGGCGTTCGGGAAGTCGGTCGCCGTGTCCGGCGTGTCCGTGTCCATCCCGAAAGGGCAGTTCGTCGGCGTCATCGGGCGCTCCGGTGCCGGCAAGTCCACCACGCTGCGCATGATCAATCGGCTGACCGACCCATCCCAGGGCCGCATCACCTATCTGGGTGAGGATGTGACGGCCCTACGCGGCCACAAGCTGCGCGATTGGCGGCGGCGTTGCGCTATGATCTTCCAGCAATTCAACCTGGTTGGCCGGCTGGACGTGCTGGACAACGTGCTGATGGGGCGGTTGACGCACACGCCGGGCTGGCGATCGGCCACCAAGATGTGGAGCCGGGATGATCGGGCGATGGCTATGGCCGCGCTGGACCAGATGGACATTGCCAAACTGGCCTCGCAACGGGCGGACAATTTGTCGGGCGGCCAGCAGCAGCGCGTGGCGATCTGCCGCGCCCTGGTGCAGGAGCCCGAGATCGTGCTGGCGGACGAACCCGTCGCCTCCCTGGATCCGCGCAATGCGAAGATCGTCATGGACTCGCTGCAGCGGATCAACCGGCATTTCGGGCTGACGGTTCTGTGCAACCTGCACTCGCTAGATCTAGCCCGCAGCTATTGCGACCGGCTGGTGGGCATGGCGAACGGCCGAATCGTGTTCGACGACGTGCCCGCCGCGCTGACCGAGAGCGTGGCGCGTGAACTCTACGGGCTGGAGGCGAACGAGGTGATGGCGCCCCAGCCCGCGCCAGTTCCCATGGATCTGCGCACCGCCATCACTGCCTGACCCCCTTTTTCTCCCCAGGAGCCACCATGATCAACCGCCGCACTCTGCTGGCCGGCCTTGCCGCTGGCGCAGCCACCACAGCCACGACCGTCCGCGCCCAGAGCTATAAGCAGGCCTACCCCGAACTGGTGTTCGGGGTGGTCCCAGCCGAGAACGCGTCTGGCGTGACGGACCGGTATGCACCGTTCACCGCCTACCTGAGCAAGCAGTTGGGCACCAAGGTGACGCTGCGGGTTGCCAATGACTACGCGGCCGTGATCGAGGGCCAACGCGCCGGCAACATCCACATCGGCTATTACGGCCCGGCCTCGTTCGCGCGCGCGCTGGTGACTGGCGTGAAGACCACCGCCTTCGTCATCGACGTCAACAGCGACGGCACGAAGGGCTACTACTCGGTCTTCTACGTGAAGTCCGACAGCCCGTACAAGACGGTGCAGGATCTGAAGGGGAAGGATTTGGGGTTGGTCGACCCGAACTCCACCTCCGGCTACAACATGCCGCTGTTCGCGCTGAACAAGATGGGCATCAATGCCGAGAAGTTCTTCGGCAAGATGATCATCACCGGCAGCCATGAGAACGCGGTTCTGGCGCTGCAGCAGGGCACCGTGCAGGTGGCGGCCAATTTCTGGAACGCGCCGGACGACAGCAACCTGACGCGCATGCTGAACAAGGGCATGGTCAAGAACGCGAATGGCACGCCTGCCAAGGTCGACGATTTCCGGATCATCTTGAAGTCAGACCTCATCATCAATGGCCCGACGGCTTATCTGGACAGCCTGCCGGCGGACCTGAAGAAGGCGATCGTGACCGCCTGGCTGGATGCGGCCAAAAACGACAAGGCAGCCTTCGACCGCCTGTCCGACGGCAAGAACCAGCCGTTCCAGACGACCGACAACGCCGCCTATGACGACACAGTCAAGCTGATCACGTTCGTGGATCACCTGCGCAAGGCCAACGGCTAGTCGGGCGGCCCGGGCGGTATGACACATAGCGTTGCCGTGCCGCCCGAGCCGCAACTGCGCCCAATGCTGGACGCCTACGCCCAAGCCGTCGCTGCCCGGCGACGGACCATCGCGATCGGCGCCGTGCTGATGCTGGTCGCGATCGGGCTGTCCAGCGTCGGGGCCGAGGTCCGGCTGGATACCTTCTGGGACAAAATCGGCAATTTCAGCAGCTACTTCGAACGGCTGACCCTGCTGGATACCGGGGCCAGGGTTTGGACCGACCCGGTGTATTGGTTCTGGGGCCTACGGCGGTGGAGCCTACAACTCGGCCAGACGATCCTGATCGCCTATGTCGGCACCGTCACCGGGGCCGTGTTGGGTGTCGCTGGCGGGGTGCTGGCGAGCCGCAATCTGTCGCGGTCCGGCACGGTGCGGTTGATCGTCACCCGCGTGCTGGAATTCTGCCGGACGGTGCCGGACATCGTCTTCGCGCTGATCTTCGTCGTGGCATTCGGCCTGGGACCATTGCCCGGTGTGCTGGCGATTACGCTGCACACCATTGGCACGCTGGGCAAATTGTTCGCCGAGGTGATCGAGAACATCGACATGAAGCCGGTGGAAGGCATCCAGGGCACCGGCGGCAGTTGGCTGTCGCAGATCCGGTTCGGGGTCCTGCCCCAGGTGATGTCCAACTTCGCCAGCTATAGCCTGTTGCGGCTGGAAGTGAATTTGCGGGGCGCGGCGGTGATCGGGTTCGTCGGTGCTGGCGGCATCGGGCAGGAACTGATCGTGGCAATCCGCAAATTCTACTACTCCGACGTGAGCGCGATCCTGCTGATGCTGCTGGTTTGCGTCATGTTGCTGGATTTCGGGTCGGAAAAACTGCGGCACCGCCTGCTGGCCGCGGAGCAGGCGCGGTGAGCGGTATCGGACTGAAGGCGGAATTTCTGGCCCAACGCGGCCGGATGGAGGCAGAGCACGGCCCCGCTCTGATCGGCAAAGGCCCGGGCGTCGGATCGGCCGCGGTGGCCATCGCCGGCGTGGCGCTCTATGTCGTTGGGCTATACGCGCTGGATATTTCGCCTTCGCGGATCTGGCACGGCCTCGGCCAACTTGGGCTCATCTTCGCACTGATGCTGCCGCCCAGCACCGGTGGCCACTTCGCCCTGTATCTGGATGCGCTGGGGCAAACGCTGTCGATCGCCTTTCTCGGCACGTTGTTGGCGGCTATCTTGTCTCTACCGTTTGGGTTTTTGGCGGCCCGCAACGTGGTGGCAAGCCGGGTCGTCCATGTCCTGGCCCGGCGCAGTTTGGACACGGTGCGCAGCATCGATGTGCTGATCTGGGCGCTGATCTGGATCGACGTGGTGGGATTGGGCCCGTTCGCAGGGGCGCTCGCCATCGCCTGCTCCGATTTCGGGTCCCTGGCCAAGCTGATGTCGGAGGCGATCGAGACGGCGGACCGCAAACCGATGGAGGGCGTGGCGGCCAGCGGCGGCGGCTGGGTCATGGCCATCCGATTCGGCATCGTGCCGCAGATCCTGCCGATCTTCGCCAGCCAATTGCTGTACTTTTTCGAGTCGAACACACGCTCCGCCACGATCATCGGCATCGTCGGCGCCGGCGGCATCGGGTTGCATTTGTATGAGCAGATCCGAGTCTTGGAGTGGCAGCAGGTCTCGTTCCTGATCCTGATGGTGCTGGTGACGGTGGCGGCGATCGATTTCGTGTCCCGCCGGCTGCGATTGGCGATCATCGGGCGGCGGGCCGTCTAGACTGAACCGGGTAGATTGGGCGAACCGCCCTTGCCCTCCCCCACCCGCTTGCGCCATTTTGCCTGAAGATGCCCTCCGCCCGTCGCCGCGCTCCGGCCCCTCCGCCCTTGGCCCTCGATCTGCCGACGACGCTCACCACCGAGCGCCTTCTGCTTCGCCCCCCCGTGGCCGAGGATGCCGAACAGCTCCATCGCCTGGTCAATGACTGGGCCGTGGTTCGCATGCTGTCGCGCCTGCCCTTCCCGTATCCGCGCACGCTGACGGATGAGTGGATCGCCTCCACCGCGGAGCAGCGGATCAAAGGGAGCGCCTACCATCTGGTGATCACCGGGCAGGAGGACGGCAAGGAGTTGGTAATCGGGTGCGTCGGGCTGCGGTTGGACAAGACGCCGAACGTGGCCAACCTGGGATACTGGGTGGGGCGACAGTTCTGGGGCCATGGCGTGGCGACCGAGGTCGTGGGCCGGGTGGCGCGCTGGGCACTGGCCAATTTACCCGTTGCCCGGGTCGAGGCGCATGTCGCCGAAGACAACCCGGCCTCTGCCGCGGTGCTACGCCGGGTGGGGCTGCGGGAGGTCGGGACTGGCCGCGAAGAATTCCTGGCCCGTGGCGGCGACCACCCGGTGATCCGGTTCGAGGCGACGCGGGACGATCTGTTTGGCGCGGTGGAAACGCCTGCACCCACGCCGGATGCCGCGCCGGGCAAGCCGCTGCTGCTGGTGGCGGCCTGCGCGCTGATCGACGTGGATAATCGCGTGCTGCTGGCCCGGCGGCCCGAGGGCAAGAAGATGGCTGGCCTATGGGAATTCCCGGGCGGCAAGCTGAACCCCGGCGAGACCCCGGAACAGGCGCTGATCCGCGAGTTGAAGGAAGAATTGGGGATCGACGTGGCGGAGGCATGCTTGGCCCCGTTCGCGTTTGCGTCGCACGATTACGACCGGTTTCATCTGCTGATGCCGTTATTCCTGTGCCGCCGCTGGAAGGGCACGCCGACGGGGGTCGAAGGCCAGGCGCTCGCCTGGGTGCGGCCCAATAAGCTGACGGAGTATGATATGCCCGCAGCCGACAAGCCGCTCATCCCCTTGTTAAGGGACTTTCTGTGACCAACCCCACTGCCTGCCTGCTGGTGATCGGAAACGAGGTGCTGTCCGGCCGCACCCAGGACTTGAACATCAAGTTCATCGCCACCCGGCTGGGCGAGATCGGCATTCCCCTGCGCGAGGTGCGGATCATCCCGGATGTGCCGGAGACGATCATCGGCACGGTGAACGAGGTTCGGGCGCGGTACGACCACGTGTTCACCACCGGCGGCATCGGGCCGACACATGACGACATCACGTCCGAATGCATCTCCGCCGCGTTCGGCGTGCCGTGGGAGAAGCATCCGGAGGCGATGGCGCGGATGGAGCGGCATTATAAGCCGGGTGAGTTCAACGCGGCCCGGCAGCGCATGGCGACCATGCCGCGGGGGGCGACGCTGATCGACAATGCGATTTCGATCGCGCCAGGCTTCACCATCGGCAATGTGCATGTGATGGCGGGCGTGCCGCGGATCATGCAGTCCATGTTCAACGCGCTGGCGCCGAGCCTGGCAGGCGGGCCGCCGATCATCTCCCGCGCGGTTTACGCAATCGGGCTGCTGGAGGGCCGGGTCGCGGACGGGCTGCGCGCGGTGCAAGACAAGCACCCTGCGCTCGACCTCGGGTCCTACCCGTTCTATCGCGCGACCGGGAATGGCGTGGCGTTGGTGGCGAAGGGGCCTGATGCCACCGAAGCGGAGGCGGCGATTGCCGAGGTGACGGCATTGATCGAGGCGATGGATCTGACCCCGATCCCCGGCGAACCGCCGGCCTGAGTTAGTCGGCCGGGGGTTCGTGCAGCAGCGCCACGTCCGGCTGGCCGGGCATTTTGGGAAATCGCTGCAGCACCAGCGGGTCGTGGCCAGGAATGATGTGGTCCGGACTGTCTGCCAATTCCTCGCAGATGCGCCAGCCTTCCGCCATACGGGCCACGTCCACCACTAGGGGGAACGGGTTGCGGGTGCGGATGTTGGCCCAGAAATGTGCGGCATCGCTGGCAAGCACGACATGCCCCCGCGCCGTGGGCACCCGCACGATTTGCAAACCACCGGAATGGCCGCCGACTAGGTGAAGCGTGATGCCGGGTGCGATGGTGGCGGTGCCGTCGTGAAAACGCACGCGGTCGGCGAAGACGTGGCGCACGGCGGTGACCACGTCCTCCACTTCCATGGGGATGCGCAGCGGCTTGTGGCACATGCAGCGGCCGGTCGCGAACGACATCTCGGCATCCTGCAGGTGGAAGATCGCCTGGGGAAAGGCGTCCATGCAGCCGGCGTGGTCGTAATGCATGTGGGTGAGGACGACGTCCTTCACCGTGGCCGCATCGATCCCGACCAGGGCCAACGCAGCGGCGGTGCTGCGCAGGAGCGTGCTGCCACGCCTTGCGGCCGCGGCGGCGCCGAAGCCGGTGTCGACGACGATGGTGCGGCCACCTCCAGTGATCGCCCATACGAAATAGTCGATCGGCATTTTGGCGGCGTGATCATCGGGGAAGAGGAAATTGCTGCCTGCCGTGCGCTCCTGCTTGGTCGCGTACCGTATGGCGACGATTTCGTATTCCATGGCTTCCCACCCTTGCTTGATTGTCTGACAAAAGTTTAGCCTCGCGCCCAAGCAGAAGACCATACGATGGCGAGGAAACAAATATGACCGATGTGACGCGACGGGTGGCGCTTGCCAGCGGCTTGGCGGCGACGGCGATACGGGCCAGGGCGCAAACGCGGCCAGTTCGGATCGGGATCGTGAACGATCCGAACGGGGTCTATGCGGATAATGGCGGCGTCGGGTGCGTCATTGCAACCCGGCTGGCGGCGGCCGAGATCGGCAACATTGTGTTGGGCCGCCCGATCGAAATCCTGCACGGCGATTGTGCGAACAAGCCGGATTTGGCCGCCTCGATCACGCGGGAATGGATCGACTCGCAGGGCGTGGATCTGATCGTGGATGGCGCCAATTCTGCCGCCGGGTTGGCGATCCAGCAGGTGACGCGGGAGAAGCAGCGCATCTACGTGGCGATTGGCCCGGCGACATCCGACCTCACGGGCAAGGCGTGTTCGCCGTTCTGTTTCCACTTCTCCTACGACACCTATGCATTGGCGAAGGGCACTGGGGATGCGGTGACGAAGGCCGGGGGCAAAACCTGGTTCTTCATCACCGCGGATTATGCATTTGGCGATGCGATGCAGCGCGATACGACGCGGTTTCTGGAGGCCGCGGGCGGCAAGGTGCTTGGCACGGTGCGGCATCCCTTGGGCACGTCGGATTTCTCATCCTATTTGCTGCAGGCTCAAAACTCGGGCGCGCAGGTGATCGGCCTGGCGAATGCGGGTACCGACACGCAGAACACGCTGAAGCAGGCGGCCGAATTCGGTGTCGGCACCACCGACAAGCAGCGACTGGCGGCGCTGCTGATCTTCGTGACGGACGTGTTCTCGGTCGGTTTGCCGGTGGCGCAGGGCTTGAACCTGACGACGTCGTTCTACTGGGACCGCACCGATGAGACGCGCGCGTTCACCAAGCAGTTCATGCTGTCCAAACCGAAGCCGCCGACCATGTTGCAGGCTGGCAGCTATAGCGGCGTGAAGCATTGGCTGGCGGCGGTGGCAGCGTCCGGCACGACAGACGCGAAGACCGTGGCGGCGAAAATGCGCGCTACGCCGGTGAACGACATGAACAACACCAATGTCACCATCCGCGGTGATGGCCGGGTGATGTGCAACATGTATCTGGCGCAGGTGAAAACCCCGGCGGAAAGCCACGGCCAATTCGACGTCTACAAAATTCTTGCGACGTTGCCGGGTGAACAGGCGTTTCGCCCGGTGGCGGAAGGCGGTTGTCCGCTGGTGACGTAGGCCAGGCATAAAAAAGGCGCCGCGGTGTGACCCGCGGCGCCTTTCTTGGTTTGGCTACGACTTAGTAGTCGTTGCCGGACGGCGGCAGCGAGGTCGCAGCCTTCTCAGGCTTCTCGGCGATCATGGCTTCCGTCGTGATCAGCAGGCCGGCAACCGAAGCTGCGTTCTGCAGAGCGACGCGGATGACCTTGGTCGGGTCGATGATGCCGGCGGCGATCAGGTCCTTGTATTCGCCGGTCTGCGCGTCGTAGCCGAACGCGTAGGTCGGGTTCTCAAGCACCTTGCCACCGATGACGGCGCCATCTTCACCAGCATTCGTCGCAATCTGGCGCAGCGGAGTCTGAACCGCCTTGCGAACCATCTCGATGCCGAACTTCTGGTCCTGGTTTTCCGGGTTCAGGGTCGCCAGGATCAGGCTGGCACGGGCCAGGGCGACGCCGCCGCCGGGCACGATGCCTTCTTCGACGGCTGCACGGGTTGCGTGCAGCGCGTCGTCGACGCGATCCTTGCGCTCCTTGACCTCAACCTCGGTCGCGCCACCGACGCGGATGACGGCAACGCCACCGGCGAGCTTGGCCAGACGCTCCTGCAGCTTCTCACGGTCGTAGTCGGAGGTCGTCTCGGCGGCCTGCGCCTTGATCTGCTCGCAACGGCCCTTGATCTGCTCTTCTTCACCAGCGCCGTCGATGACGGTGGTGTTTTCCTTTTCGATCAGGACGCGCTTGGCTTGGCCCAGCATGTCGAGCGTGACGGATTCGAGCTTGATGCCCAGATCCTCGGAAATCACCTGGCCGCCGGTCAGGATCGCGATGTCTTCCAGCATCGCCTTGCGACGATCACCGAAGCCAGGCGCCTTGACGGCGGCGATCTTCAGGCCGCCACGCAGCTTGTTCACGACCAGGGTGGCCAGGGCCTCGCCCTCGATATCCTCGGCGATGATCAGCAGCGGACGGGTGGACTGCACGACGGCTTCCAGCAGCGGCAGCAACGGCTGCAGACCGGACAGCTTCTTCTCGTGGATGAGGATGTACGGGTTGTCGAGATCGACCGTCATCTTCTCGGAGTTGGTGATGAAGTATGGGGAGAGGTAGCCGCGATCGAACTGCATGCCCTCCACGACTTCCAACTCGGTATCCATGCCCTTGGCTTCTTCGACGGTGATGACACCCTCGTTGCCAACGCGCTGCATCGCCTCGGCGATCATGCGGCCGATTTCGGACTCGCCGTTGGCGGAGATGGTGCCAACCTGGGCGGTCTCGGCCTCGGTCGTGATCTTCTTGGTCCGCTTGGCCAGTTCCTCGACGATGGCGGTTACCGCCTTGTCGACGCCGCGCTTCAGGTCCATCGGGGACATGCCAGCGGCGACGGCCTTGCCGCCCTCGCGGACGATGGCCTGGGCCAGAACGGTGGCGGTGGTGGTGCCGTCGCCGGCCAGGTCGTTGGTCTTGCTCGCGACTTCACGGACCATCTGGGCGCCCATGTTCTCGAACTTCTCGGCCAGCTCGATCTCCTTGGCGACGGTGACGCCGTCCTTGGTGATCCGCGGTGCGCCGTAGCTCTTGTCGATGACGACGTTGCGGCCCTTCGGGCCCAGCGTCACCTTGACGGCGTCGGCCAGGATATCAACGCCGCGGAGCATGCGTGCGCGGGCGTCTTCGCCGAAGCGAACTTCTTTTGCTGCCATGTTCTCGGTTCCTTGTTGGTTGCTTAGGCCGCCACGACGCCCATGAGATCGCTCTCCTTCATGATCAGGAGCTCCTCACCGTCAATCTTCACTTCCGTGCCCGACCACTTGCCGAACAGCACGCGATCGCCGGCCTTGACCTCTAGCGCCACGACGACGCCCTGCTCGTTGCGCGCGCCGGCGCCGACGGCGATGATCTCGCCTTCCATCGGCTTTTCCTGCGCGGTGTCGGGGATGATGATCCCACCGGCCGTCTTCTCCTGCGCGGTGATCCGGCGGACCACGACGCGGTCATGCAATGGGCGGAATTTCATTCAATGGCTCCAATCAGGATGCCGGCGGCAGGGCCAAACGCTCTGGCTCGCCCGACCCGGCATCGGTTGCCGCAGCTCTTAGCACTCTCCGGGGCAGAGTGCTAACTTTGTTCGAGGGTGTTTTCGCGAGGCCTCTTCAGGCCGTGCAGGAAGACGTCCAGATACGTCGCCATCTGCTCATCCGAGGGCGGGCTGACGGCGCCGGCCCCATCGCGGGCGAAGATCTTTAGCAGAAACGACCGCGCGCCTGCCAACAATGCCACGATCGTGCGGAGTTGGTCGTCGCTATAGTCACGAATATCACCGCGCGCACGGCTGCGTTGCAGGGAGCGCAGGTAACGCGCCTGGAGATCGCCGAGGAACTGCTTGAATGCTTGGGGCGCATAGAGTTCGGCCTCGTTCATCACGCGGTCGATTTCCGGGCGCTTCGACAAATACTCGAAATTGGCCTTCAGCCCTTGGCGCTCGATTTCCTCGAACGTCGTGCAGTCGCGGATGGCGGTGCTGATGGTGTCCAGCATGCCACTGCTGATTTCCGGCAGTAGCACGTCGAACATGGCCTGGCGGCTGGCGAAATGCAGGTAGAACGCGCCGTGTGCGACGCCGGCCCGCTCGGTGATGCGTGCCACGGATGCGCCGGCATATCCGTGCGCGCCAACGACGACACCCGCGGCTTCGACCAAGCGGCGCCGGGTCTCGGTATTCTTGGCGACCTGGCGGCACGAACTCGGGCGTTTGCGCGTGCGGGGGGCCGAGGCCGGGCTGGCAGCCGGACTGTCATCAGCCAAGTCGGGTTGGGCCAGCGATACTCTGTTCAGCAATGCAACGCCTCAATCCATCGTTCTGGCCTTCCCGGCACTGCGGGTTGGGCCATCCACCAATACGGGTCCCTCCCCCGCATGTCTCGGCGCGCAGGACCAGGCTGGTCCAGGCAGACATTCGCTGGGCTGGGTGGATGTTCCACCTCGTTGGGGATCACGAAGGCACGCACGGTCGCGCCGAAGCGGGGTGCGGCATGGACCGTCGCAGCCGCCCCTGGAATGGGTGCGGTTCAGCGCGTCCTCGATCTCAGGCGCAGAGATATTCTCCCCGTCCTCCATTATCAAATCATTCTTTTGACCGGGGATCACGATGTCGTCGGGCGCCGTTAGGATCGTCCTTCGACGATCGGCTGCCCGGCGTCAGTGCATCCGCTCGATCGCCATGGCGATGCCTTGGCCGCCGCCGATGCACATGGTGACCAAGCCGTAACGGCCGCCGGTGCGCTGCAACTCGTAGGCAGCCTTGATGACCAGAATGGTGCCGGTTGCCCCGACGGGGTGGCCGAGCGCGATGGCGCCGCCATTGGGATTGAGGCGCGCCGGGTCGAAGCCCAGTTCGCGTGCAACGGCGCAGGCCTGGGCGGCAAATGCCTCGTTGGATTCGATGATGCTGAAATCGTCTACCGCGAGCCCCGTCCGTTGCAGCAGACGGCGTACGGCGGGGACCGGGCCGATGCCCATTTCGGACGGGTCCACCCCGGCATGCGCGTAGCCGACGATACGGGCCAGGGCGGTGCGGCCCTCCTTCTCCGCCAGGCCCTCCTCCATCAGCAGCACCGCGGCGGCGCCGTCGTTGATGCCGGAGGCATTGCCCGCGGTGACCGAGCCGCCCTTGCGGAAGACGGGATTCAGGCCGGACAGCGCCTCGGCCGTGGCGTCGGTCTTGACGTATTCGTCGGTGTCGAACATCGCAGTCGTGCGGCCGCGCTTGACCTCGACGCGCAGGATCTGGTCGGTGAAGCGCCCCGCCTGGATAGCCGCCGTGGCCCGGCGTTGGCTTTCGAGGGCCAGCGCATCCTGGGCATCCCGCGTCACCTGCCAGCGATCGGCGACGTTTTCCGCAGTGATGCCCATGATGCCGTGGCCGAACGGGTCGGTGAGGATGCCGGTCAGATGGTCCGTCATCGCGGTGTCGCCCATACGTTGGCCGAAGCGGCCGGTCTGCAGCAGATGGGGCGCGCGGCTCATTGTCTCGACCCCACCGGCGACGGCGATATCGGCATCGCCCAGCATGATGGATTGCGCGGCGGAGACGATGGCCTGCACGCCGCTGCCGCAAAGCCGGTTCACCGTCATGGCCGGCGTTTCCTTCGGGATGCCGCCTTCGATCGCGACGACGCGCGCCAGGTAGGCGTCCTTGGACTCCGTCAGCACCACGTTGCCAAACACCACGTGCTCCACCCGATCTGCCGGCATGTCCGCGCGGCGCAATGCCTCCGCCACGCACAGCGCGCCGAGTTGGGTGGGGGCGTGGGCGGCCAGGGCGCCTCCAAACGAGCCGATGGCCGTCCGCACACCGGACGCGATCACGACGTTGCGCGACATAGCAGATCCTCCGAGAAGCAATTCTGGTCTATGGCGTACTACAGCTTTCCCACAGCGAAAAGCGGGACCGATGTGACGATGGTGCGGCTGGAAGGACCCGAGTTGAAGCCGCGGCAGATCGGCGCGTGAGCATTCCGCCGCAATGCGCAATGCTGCCGGGCGGTCGGCTGCATCTGCAGCACGGCCCGATCGATCTGGTCGTATTGGCGGAGGGTGAGCCGGCGGTCGTGCAACGCGGCTATGCCGCGCTCACCACGTGGTTCGCGACCGTGTTGGACGGGTTGTGCGAGGAACTGCCGGCTTTGCGCAGCCCAAGCCGGGCCGGCCGGCCGATGTTGACCGGTCCGGTCGCCAAACGCATGGAGGATGCGGTGATGCCATTTGCGGCGGCAGGATTCATCACACCGATGGCCGCGGTCGCCGGTGCGGTGGCGGATGCAGCGTTGGGCGTTCTATGCCAGGGCGGCGGCTTGCGGCGCGCCTTCGTGAATAATGGTGGCGACATTGCGCTGCATCTGGCGACTGGTGAACGATTTCGCGCCGGGCTGGTGGATCGGCCAGATAGGCCTGGCCTATTTGCGCGCACCATAATCGGCGCCGGGGATGGCATTGGCGGAATCGCGACCAGCGGTTGGCCGGGGCGTAGTTTTTCCCTGGGCATTGCGGATGCGGTGACGATCTGCGCCGCCACCGCCGCGCAGGCCGATGCCGCCGCGACCATCGTGGCCAATGCGGTGGATCTGCCAGGCCACCCAGCGATCCACCGCGTGGCCGCCGACAGCGTGCGGGCCGACAGCGATTTGCGGGGCCGATTGGTCACTCGGGCCGTCGGGCCGCTAGCGCGGCAGGAGATTGCGCAGGCCCTGGCCGCAGGCGCGCGCGTGGCGGATGACTTGATCGCGGCCGGGCTGATCGTTGCGGCCGCGTTGCACTGCCAGGGCGTCACGCGCGTCGCCGGCGCCGGGTAGGGTCGCGACGACGACCGGAGCCCCCGCCGCGACATGCATCACGCTACCATTGGGATACGATGACGACGCCCGGGCAACCCGTGG
>NZ_LMUY01000031.1 GCF_009765685.1 Acidisphaera sp. L21
CTAGGGTTCGGACTCATAACCAGTAGCTGACGGTTGCTGCGAGGCAGACGGCGCTGAGAAAGTTGGCTGCAAGCTTGTCGTAGCGGGTCGCGATGCGGCGGTAGTCTTTCAGCCTGCAGAACATGCGCTCGATGGCGTTGCGGTCGCGATAGAGCACGGGGCTAAAGCAGCTTTTCCATAGGCGGGTGCGTCTGGGCGGGATGTTTGGGACCGCACCTTGGTCCTCGATCTGTTTGCGGATGGCGTTGGTGTCATAGGCCCGGTCAGCCATGACCAGGGTGGCTGGGGCAATCCTCTGCAACAGACCCTCGGCGGCACGGCAATCGGCCGCTTGTCCGCCTGTCAGCACGAAGGCGAGCGGGCGTCCGAGGCCGTCGCTCAGGGCGTGGATTTTGGTCGTGCGTCCGCCGCGGCTGACGCCGATCGCCTGGGCTTTGAACCCCCTTTTCCTCCGGCAGCACAGCGGTGCGCTTTGATGTGGGTGCTGTCGAGCAACACGGCGGCCGGGGGACCATCGGCGGCAGCCAGGGTCGTGAACACCCGCTGCCAAACGCCTTTGGCGGACCAGCGCACGAAGCGATTGTAGAGCGTCTTGCGCGGACCATACTCGGCCGGAACGTCGATCCAGCGTCCCCCCGACTGTAGCGCCACCACGATGCCGCTGATCACCCGCCGGTCATCGACGCGGGCTACGCCCCGCGGCTTGTTCGGCAGCAACGGCGCCAACCGCTCCCATTGCGTGTCATTCAGCCAAAAACCTTCCGGCATCAACCAACTCCCCAACGGGGAACGGTGAATCACGACACCACGCGTCGCGCCAAGATGTTTATGGGTCCGGACCCTAG
>NZ_LMUY01000032.1:0-77406 GCF_009765685.1 Acidisphaera sp. L21
CTTTATCGGGCGTGATGGGCGTGGCGCTGGCCTTGGGCAGATCCACGTTGACGCTGGATGTCATCAGCGGTGCGGTGATCATGAAGATCACCAGCAGCACCAGCATGACGTCCACCAGCGGGGTGACGTTGATTTCGGCCATGGCACGATAGCGCCCGCGTCCACGCCCGTTGCCGCCGAGTTGCACCGCCATGGCCTAGGCTCGCTCCTCGGACTGGCGGGACAGGATGGCGCCGAACTCGGTGCCGAAGCCTTCCATACGCGCGGCGAAACGGGACAGGTCGGTGCTGATCTTGTTGTAGGCCAGCACCGCCGGAATAGCCGCGACCAGGCCGATCGCGGTGGCGAACAAGGCTTCGGCGATGCCGGGTGCGACCACCGACAGGCTGGTGTTCTTGCTGGCGGCGATGGCGGAGAAGGAGTGCATGATGCCCCACACCGTGCCGAACAGCCCGATGAACGGCGCGGTCGACCCGACGGAGGCGAGGAAGATCATCCAACGCTCCATCCGCTCCAACTCGCGGCCGACGGTGACGGTCATGGCGCGGTCGACACGGTCGCGCACGCCGCCACGCACCAGATCGGCGCCGGCAACGCGGGAGGAGCGGCGCCATTCGCCCATCGCGGCGCCGAACACGGCTGCCACGGGGTGGACGGGCTTGGCACCCTCCTGCTCATACAACTCGTCCAGGCTGCCGCCGGACCAGAACCGGTCCTCGAACGCATCGGCCTGGCGGTTGGCGCGACGGATGGAGGTGACTTTTTCAAAGATGATCGCCCACACCCACACGCTGGCCAGCAGCAGGAGCAGCATGACGATTTTCACGACGATATCGGCCTGAAGGAACAGCGTCAGGATCGACAGGTCGCCCCCTGGGGGCAATGCTGCCGCTGCTGCAGTCGTCGTATCACCCACTCCGCATCTCCTCCAACGCCGTACGCCACCGAACCGGTATCCGCGAGGGCCGGCCATCCGCCCCCCGCACGCACGCCAACTGCACGTCCAGCCGCGCCACCGCCAGGTCGCCGACCGCGAATTCCTGCCGCAACGACGCCGTGGCGGCGCCGAGTTCGGTCGGTTCGGTCGTGACGGTGACGAGGTCGTCCAGCCGCGCGGGGCGCAGATAGTCCATTTTAACGCGTCGCACCACGAAGATCAGACCTTCTTCGCGCACCATTTGTTCATGCGGCACACCATAGTCACGCAAGAACTCGGTCCGAGCCCGCTCCGCGAAGGCCAGATACCGCGCGTGATACACGACGCCACCTGCATCCGTGTCTTCGAAATACACGCGGATATCGAGTCGGTGGCGGATCACGCATCCGGCCCCAAAAGATCGAGCAACGGGGCGGACGGCGCGGGCGGGACCAGGCCGATGTGGCGCCAGCCGGGTTCGCCCAGCATGCGGCCGCGGCTGGTGCGCAGGACCAGGCCCTCCTGGATGAGGAACGGTTCGATCACGTCTTCCAGCGTGTCGCGCGCCTCGTTCAGTGCGGCGGCCAGGGTTTCGACGCCGACGGGGCCGCCATGATGGTGTTCGGCGATGCGGCGGAGGTAGCGGCGGTCCATCGCGTCCAGGCCGAGTTTGTCGACCTCCAGCCGGGTCAGCGCCGAGTCGGCCTCGGCACGATCAACCGGGCTTTGCCCGGCGACGGCGGCGAAGTCGCGCACCCGCCGTAGCAGGCGCCCGGCGATGCGCGGGGTGCCGCGGGAACGCCGGGCGATTTCGGAGGCGCCGGCCTTCGTCAGTTCCACGCCGAGCTTTTCCGCGCCGCGGGTGACAATCAGTTCCAGTTCCTCGGCGGTGTACAGCACCAGGCGCAGGGGGATGCCGAACCGGTCGCGCAGCGGAGTCGCCAGCAGTCCGGCGCGGGTGGTGGCGCCGACCAGGGTGAACGGCGCCAGGTCGATCCGCACCGAACGGGCGGCCGGCCCCTCGCCGATGATGAGGTCGAGCTGGAAGTCCTCCATCGCCGGGTAGAGGACCTCTTCGATGGCAGGTTGAAGGCGGTGGATCTCGTCGATGAACAGCACGTCGCGGGGTTGCAGGTTGGTGAGGATCGCGGCGAGGTCACCGGCGCGCTGGATGACCGGGCCGGAGGTGGCGCGGAAGCCCACGCCCAATTCGCGCGCCACGATCTGCGCCAGGGTGGTTTTGCCCAGGCCTGGTGGGCCGTGCAGCAATACGTGATCCATCGCCTCCGCCCGCCCCTTTGCGGCGTGGATGAAGACACGCAGGTTCTCTCGGCTGGCCTTCTGGCCAATGAACTCGGCGAGAACTTGCGGACGTAGGGAGGCTTCGGCGGCGTCCTCCACCGCGCGGGCGGGGGAAAGCGGGCGGTCGCTGCCGGGTTTGTCGCTCATTGGGCAAGTTCTTTGAGGCTCTCACGGATCACCGCATCCAGCCGCGCATCCTCGCCCAGGCGATCGCGCACGCGGGTCACGACGGGATGGGCCTCCATGCGGCGATAGCCGAGGTTGGCGAGGGCGGAGATTGCGTCCGCCTCGATACCCTGGGGCGCGGGGGCGCCGGGCAGCATGATTCCGGTGGGCATGGCGCCGGCCTTGGTCGCCAGTTCCAGCAGCAATCGCGCCGCCAGCTTGGCGCCGACGCCGGGGGCGCGGGTGAGGCTGGCGCGGTCGCCGGCAGCGATGGCGTTCACCAGGTCGCGCGGGGACAGGGCGGAAAGCAGGCCCAGCGCCACCTTCGCGCCGACGCCCTGCACCGTGGTGAGCAGCCGGAACCAGTCGCGCTCGGATTGCTCGGCGAAGCCATACAGGGTGATGGCGTCCTCCCGCACCTGGGTTTCCACCAGCACACGGGCGACCGACGGGGGCATCGGCAGCGAAGACAGCGTGCGGGTGGAGGCGTGAACCAGGTAGCCGACGCCGGCCACGTCGATTATGCAGCGCCCCTCCTCCACGCCGCCGACCAGGCCAGTGAGTTGCGCGATCATGCCATCACCATCCCGCCGGCGACGCGGAGGCGGCTGGAGCGATGGTGGGCGTGGCAGATCGCCACCGCCAGTGCATCGGACGCGTCGGCGCGGCGGATGGTGGCGCCGGGCAGCAGGCGGCGGACCATCATCTCGACCTGGTCCTTCGTGGCGCCGCCGGTGCCGACCACGGCGGATTTCACCGTCTTGGCGCCGTATTCCAGCACGGGGATGCCGACCAGCGCCGGGGCGAGCAAGGCCACGCCGCGGGCGTAGCCGAGCTTCAGCGTCGCGGCGCCGTTGCGGTTGACGTAGGTTTCTTCCACCGCGGCCTCGTCCGGCTGGTATTCGGCGAACAGGGCGGTCAGGCCGTCATGGATCGCCTTCAGCCGCAGCGGCACACCCATCTCGGCGTCGGTGGCGATGACGCCGTCGCCGATGTGCATCAGGCGGTTGCCATCCACCGCGATCACGCCCCATCCGGTAAAGCGCAGGCCCGGGTCGATCCCCATGAGGCGGACCATCAGGCCGCCAGGCGCTCCATGATCTCGTCCGGGATCTCGGCGTTGGAGGTGACGGCCTGCACGTCGTCATTATCCTCCAGCGCGTCCAGCAGCTTCACCAGGGCGGCGGCACGCTCCGCGTCGTCCACGGTGACGGTGACGCTGGGGCGCCAGTCGAGCTTGGCGCTCTCGGGCGGGCCGAAGCGGGCCTCCAGCGCGTCGCGCACGGCGAACAAATCGCCGATGCCGCAGATGATCTCGTGGCCTTCCTCGTCGCTCTCCACGTCCTCGGCCCCGGCCTCGATGGCGCCCTCCATCATGGCGTCGGCATCGGCGGCCTTGGCGGGGTAAGCGATGGCGCCGACACGGTTGAACTGGAAGGCGACGGAGTTGCTCTCCCCCATCGTGCCGCCGTTCTTGTTGAAGGCGGTGCGCAGGTCGGAGGCGGTGCGGTTGCGGTTGTCGGTCAGCGCTTCAACGATCACGGCGACGCCGCCAGGGCCGTAGCCCTCGTAGCGGACCTCCACGTAGTCGTCGCCGGTGCCGGCATCGGTCGCCTTGCGGATGGCGCGGTCGATCGTGTCCTTCGGCATGTTCATCACCCGGGCGGCCACCACGGCGGCGCGCAGGCGCGGATTGGCCGCCGGGTCGGGCAGGCCGAGCTTGGCGGAGACGGTGATCTCGCGGATGATCTTGGCGAACTGGCGCGCCTTGCGGGCGTCCTGCGCGCCCTTGCGGTGCATGATGTTCTTGGAATGTGAATGGCCGGCCATGGGCCTGATATCTCGGGTGCTGTTGCCTGGGTTCGGGGTTCTATCAGCCCAAGCCGTTGCCCGCCAATTGCCGAATTGCGCCGGCTAAAAAGCGCAGCTGGCCCGGGTTGGGCAGGTGCCGGTGCCGGCCGGCGCATTGCGCAGGGTTCGCTCGCCCCCGCCAGCGCCGGCGGTGACGCCCGAGGACGGGATGCGGGCCACCGGCTGCGGCCCGCAGGCGGCCAGCAGGGTGGCCGCGGCCATGGCAAGAAGAAGCGCTACACGATTCATGCAAGTTCCCGGGTTCGGGCTGGGGGTGCCCGCCATTGTTCGTTGGGAACAAGGCAGGGTGGCAGGGGGCGGGGCGCTGGGTCCGGGGTGCGGCGGGGGCCTTCGTCGGTATCGCCCCGGGGACGACGACCGAGCCAAAGTTCCCGCGCCAAGACGAACACGACTACCGCGAAACTGAGTAGGCAAGCCCACATCACCTGCACTGCCGGGTTCATACCACCCTCCCCTCATCGACCTCATCGCGCTACATCACGCTGGCGCCACCGTCGGCATGATCTGAGACAAACGTCCGCCGGTGCGGATGGGTTCGACGCGCAGCGCCAACCCCGTCGCATCGTCGGTTTCGACGAACAGGCCGCACATCGTGGCGGGGCCCTCGGCGGGGGCTAGCCGTTCGCCAGGCACCTTGCGGATGAAGCGGGCGGCGGCGCCCTCCTTCGCCATGCCGATGACGCTGTCGTAGTCGCCGCACATGCCGGCATCGGATTGGAACGCGGTGCCGCCGGCCAGGATCTGGTGATCCGCGGTGGGCACATGGGTATGGGTGCCGACCACGAGCGAGACCTGGCCGTCGAAGCTATGGGCGTAACCGAGCTTCTCGCTGGTTGCCTCGGCATGGAAATCGACCACGATGGCGTGGACGTTCACGCCCATGCGGTAGCGGGCCAGGATGTCGCTGGTGCCGCGAAACGGGCAATCCAAAGGATCCATGAACAGGCGGCCCATCGCGTTCATCACCAGAGCGCGGCGATTGCCGGGCACCTCCACTACCACCGCGCCCGCGCCGGGCGTGCCCGGCGGGAAGTTCAGCGGGCGGATCAGCTTGGGCTGCTGCGCCATGTAGGGAATGATCTCCTTGCGGTCCCACGCGTGGTTGCCGAGCGTAATCACATCCGCGCCGGCCGCAAACAGGGCGTTCGCCATGTCCGGCGCGAGGCCGAAGCCGTGGCTCGCATTTTCCGCATTTACGATAGCCAGATCGATTCGCAGGGATTGGCGCAGGCCCGGCAGAGCGGCTGCCGCGCCCTCCCGGCCGCTGCGGCCGACGGTGTCACCTAGAAAAAGAATTCGCATCGGCGAATGCTGGCAGGAGTTGTTCTAGGTGGGAAGCGTGACGGCGCGGGGCTGGGCGGCGGCGATGAGTTCGCGCTCGGTCGCGATCCAGCCGAGCGGCAGGTCGGTGGGGCCGGTCGGGATGTCATCGCGCTCCTGCGCGGCGTGGGCGCAGCCGATGGCGCGGATGCCGGGTCGCGCCGCCAGGGTGCGGTCGTAGTAGCCGCCGCCATAGCCGAGCCGGTGGCAGCACCGGTCGAAGGCAAGCATCGACACCAGTAGCAGATCGGGGGCGATTTCGGGTCCGTCGGACGTCTGTGTGCCGAATCGCTCCGGCCGTAGCGGGTCGTCGTGGCCCCAGCGATGGAAGGTGAGCGGTTGGCCCCGTGGTGGGGTGCGCGGCAGGCCGACGATGTGCCCGGCGTCCCGCAATGCGCGCAGAAGCGGCGCGATGTCGACTTCGTGGCCGAGCGGGAGGAAGCCCGCGACGACCATGCCGGGCTGGATCAGGCCGCTTGCCAGCACTCGTTGGCAGACGACGGTACCGGCGGCCGGGTCACAACCCTGCAGCACGAGGCGCGCAGCCGCCCGCACCGCCCGCTTGCGGCCATCGAGCGGCATCATGGAAGGAAGTTGCGGAGCCACCGTGGCCGTTGGAATATGTCATCCTCCCGAGCCTGCCAGTGCAGGTGGGAACCAGATACCATGACCAGGATCATGACAGCGCCAGTCCCCGAGGAGAATGCTTATCGGCCCGGCGGATGAACGACCTGACGAACCCAGCAGCCCCGCCCGATCTATCTAGGGCTGATCGATGCTAGCTGCAATGTCTTCCGCCTTGCGCGCGAGCTTGGCGATACGATTACGGGTGCGTGCATCGGTACGCTCCGCCGTTTCGGGCGCGGAAGTGGCGGGCGGCGGCGGGGGCGTGGCGCCGGGCTGGCGTAGGCTGGCCAGTTCGATCGCGGTGTCGTGCAGTTCGTCGGCCATCAGCAGGGCCGCGAGCAGCAGCAGACGCGACTCTCCGCTTTGGCCGCCGAGGGCCTTGATGCTGTCGATTCGCTGTTCGACCTGGTTGGCCATCTCCATGAGATGCGCCTCCTGCCCGTCTTCACAGCCGACGTTGTAGGCGTAGCCGTTAATTTTGACGGTTAATTGCGCCATCGGTCAGGCCTCGACTTCAAGAGCGTCGCGTAATTGCCCGATCAGATTGTCGAGTCGCGACGCGATTGCTGCGATGTCGACCCCGGGAGTGGCTTCTGGAGCGGAGATTGTCCGTTGATTGTGTTGTGCGATTCGGTCCAACGCAGCCTCCAGCCGGGCTAGCGCGTCAGCCTCGTTCGCATCTCCGTCGGCCATGTAATTCCGTCTCCGAAGCTTCGTTTTGTTTGACCATGAAGCCCCGGACCGCTTGAACGTCAAGCATGAAGCGCCCCCCGGCCGTGGTCGTGCATGGTCTATCGCACCTGAAGCAAGCAATCGAGCCGGGTTTGCCGGTGACATTGCTGTCGGGCGCGGGGGCCGCGACCTATGCCGGGTGCGGCTGGTGGCGGGCGCTGATGGCGTTGGGCGCGGGGGAGAATCCGGACATACTGGATTGCGGGGACGCGCCAGGGCGCGCGATGGAGGCGTTGCGCGCCGGCTGCCGCCTGGTGCTGCTGGACCCGGCGGTGCCCGCCTGGGGCCTGGTCGCTGCCCGCGCCGCCGCGGCCGGGGCGAGACTGCTGGCCGACCGCCCGCCTGCATTGGACCTGGGCAAACCCGGCGCCCAACGCCGGCTGCGCGCCTGGCTGGAGGGTGACAGCACCGGACCGGTCGGGTAATCCGCGCAGATGAACAACCCGATCCGAGTATCCGTTGAGCGATAATGGTGGCTGCCAGCTGTATCTGGTGACGCCGCCCACCCTGGCCCCGGCGCGGTTTCGCGACATCCTGGCCGGGGCGCTGGATGCCGGCCCGGTGGCGGCCGTGCAGTTGCGGCTGAAGAACTGGTCGGAGGACGACCTGCTGCGTGCGATCGACATCCTGCGGCCCATCGCGCAGGACCGGGACGTCGCATTTCTATTGAATGACAATCCCGAACTGGCGGTGCGCAGCGGGTGCGATGGCGCGCATGTCGGGCAGGAGGACATGCCGACCGCCGAGGCGCGCCGGGTGCTTGGCAAGTCGATGCTGGGCGTCACCTGCCACGGCAGCCGCGACCTGGCGATGATGGCGGGCGAACAGGGCGCCGATTACGTGGCGTTCGGCGCGTTCTTCCCCAGCACCACGAAAGAACCGCCGGCCATGGCGGAGATCGAGCTGCTGACCTGGTGGTCCGAGCTGATGGAAATCCCTTGCGTCGCGATCGGCGGCATCACGCCACTCAATTGCGGCCCATTGGTGGAAGCCGGAGCGGACTTCCTGGCCGTGTCCGCCGCGGTGTGGGAGCACCAGGATGGGCCGGCCGCCGGGGTGAAGGCCTTCATCGCCGCGATGGGCTGATCAGCGTCCGGTGGATGTGGTGCCGCTGACGGGGTTGTAGTTGCTGGCCGAGGGAGGCTCGTGACCTGGCGTGGCGGGTTTGATGGCGCCACAGGCAGCGAGGGCGAGCAGGGCCGCGAGGAGAATGGAACGGGTCATGCCCGATCCAACGCCGGGTTGATAGCGACGTTCCGACAGCTAGTGCGGGTCGTCGCCGACGTGGTTGATGCCGGAGATGCGGCGGAAGGTCGGCAACCCCACGCCGGTTGCTTCGAATCCGCCGTCATTGGCTAGGGCCTGGCCGTTCAGATAGCTGCCCTCCTTGCTGCACAAGAAGCCGACGAGGTTGGCCATCTCCTCCGTCGTGCCGTAGCGGCCGAGGGGAATGGCGTCGTAATAATCGGTGCGGATGGCGACGCTGTGGACCAGCTTGGCCATTTCGGTTTCGACCGGGCCGGGGCAGACGGCATTCACGCGCACGCCGAAATTGCCGAGTTCGACGGCGTATTGCTTGGTCAGGTGGATGATGGCGGCCTTGCTGGTGCCGTAGGCGACCCGCAGGGTGCTGGCGCGCAGGCCGGAGATGGAGGCGATGTTGACGATCGCGCCGCTGGTCTGCGCCTTCATGATCGCACCGAAGGCTTGGGAACACAGGAAGGCGCCGCCGAGGTTGGTGCCGAGGACGTGGGACCATTCCTCGAAGGTGGTTTCGAGCGCGGGCTTGAACACGGCGACGCCAGCGTTGTTCACCAGGGCGTCGACCCGGCCCCACTTCGCCATGACGGCGGCGGCGGCGTCCGCCACCTGGTCCGGCTTGGACACGTCGCAGGGCACGGCAAGCACGCGGTCGGGTTGGTCGAACGTCGCCTCGGTCGCGGCGAGAGTGGTTTGGTCGATGTCGAGCAGGGCGATGTTGTAGCCGTGGGCCAGAAACCACTGACCGACGGCGAGGCCGATGCCACGCGCGCCGCCGGTGACGACGGCAACCTGGGTGATCTGGTCCGCGTTCGACATGCCCTGCCCCTTAAGCCGCTTTGTGTGACCTACGCCAAAACGCGCGCGCGGTCGCGTAGCAGGAATTTCTGCATCTTCCCGGTGGAGGTCTTCGGCAAAGGTCCGAACACCACCGTGCGCGGCGCCTTGTAGTGGGCCATGTGCTGGCGGCAGAACGCGATGATGTCCGCCTCCGTGGCGTCGATGCCGGGTTTCAGCGTGACGAAGGCGCAGGGGGTTTCACCCCATTTCACATCCGGGCGGGCGACGACGGCGGCTTCCAGCACTGCGGGGTGGCGATAGAGGACGCTTTCCACTTCGATGGTGGAGATGTTCTCGCCACCGCTGATGATGATGTCCTTGGCGCGGTCGCGGATTTCGGCGTAGCCGTCATTGTGCCAGACACCGAGGTCACCGGTGTGGAACCAGCCGCCCTCGAACGCGGCAGCGGTGGCCTTGTCGTCCTTCAGGTAGCCCTTCATCAGCACGTTGCCGCGCATCATCAGCTCGCCCATCGTGGCGCCATCCTTCGGCACCGGCACCATGCTGGTGGGGTCGGCGACCATCAGCGCCTCCTGCACGACGTAGGGGACACCTTGCCGGGCCTTCAGCGTCGCTTGTTCGGCGGCGGGGAGGGCGTCCCATTCAGTGTGCCATTCGCAGACGGTGTTGGGGCCGTAGCATTCGGTCAGCCCATAGACGTGGGTGACGGCGAAGTTGAGCTTCTCCATGCCCTCGATGATGGCGGCGGGCGGGGCGGCGCCGGCGGTCATGATGTGCACTTGGGTCGGACGCGGCTGCACGCCGGGTGCGTTGACGATCATGCCCATGATGATCGGCGCGCCGCACATGTGGGTGATACCCTCCGCATCGAGTGCATGCAGGATGGAGGCGGCGTCGGCCCGGCGTAGGCACACATGGGTGCCGGCGTGGGCGGTGATGGCCCAGGGGAAGCACCAGCCGTTGCAGTGGAACATCGGCAACGTCCAGAGGTAGACCAGGAAATGCGGCGCGGCCCAGGTGAGCAGATTGCCGAGAGCGTTCAGGTAGGCGCCGCGGTGATGGGTAATGACGCCCTTCGGCCGGCCCGTGGTGCCGGAGGTGTAGTTCAGCGCGATCGCGTCCCACTCATCGCCAGGCAGGGTCATCGGGAAATGCGGGTCGCCGCTGGCGAGGAACGCCTCGTATTCGATGTCGCCCAGGAGGTCGCCGGGCGGTGCGAGGGGGTCGTCGATGTCGATCACCAGGGGCCGTGCATGGGCTGGCAGCAACGCAAGCGCGGCGGCGATGGTGGGGGCGAATTCGCGGTCGGTGATGAGCACGCGGGCTTCGCCGTGGCCGAGGATGTAGGCGATGGTTTCGGCGTCGAGGCGGATGTTGAGCGCGTTCAGCACGGCGCCCAGCATCGGCACGGCGAAATGCGCCTCCAGCGTGGGCGGGGTGTTGGGCGCCATGACGGCCACCGTGTCGCCCTTGCCGATGCCGCGTTGCGCCAGGGCGGAGGCGAGGCGCCGGCAGCGTTCCGCGGTTTGCCGCCAGGTCGCCCGGTGCGCCCCGTGCACCACCGCCAGCCGGTCCGGATGCACGGCGGCGGCGCGGATGAGGAACGAGATCGGCGAGAGCGGCACGTGATTGGCCGCGTTCTTCGGCAGGTCGTATGGGCTCACGAGTGGTCTCCTCCCCGGCGCGATTGCTTCCCGCTCGGCAACGATGCCCCGACTATGCGGCCTGCGCCGAGACCATGCCAGGGGTGTCAGAAGCCGAACATGTGGTCCAGGGAGAAGCCGCCGCGGTCGTCCATGAGGCCATGATAGCCGAACAGGCGGCAGGTGCGGTCGTCGACCATGACGTGGCCGCGGGGGCCGGCGCGGCGGATCAGATCCTCGCCAAAGACCTCGTCCGGCCAGACCATGGCGGAGCCGGAGCAGGCGATGGCCAATGGGCGCTCGGCCAACACGGCGCCGTCGGCATCGTGCAGGATGAGTTGGGTGGTGGAGGTCGGGTGCCACTCGGCGGAGGCTGGGTAGATGAGGTGGGCGAAGGAGCGATGGGCGCCCTCCCCCAGTTTCAGGAACAGGCGGGTGGAAAGGCCGGGCGGAGGGCCGTTATAGGATTGCGGTTCGCCCTTGTAGGTCATGAGCGTGTTGAAGATGTGGGCGCCGAAGCTGGTTTCGGCGGCATGGCCGCTGCGGCGGTGCTCGTAGCGGGCGAGGCAATGCAGCCAGCCATCGGCGCCGCCGCCGTCGCGGAAATCATAGACCAATTCGGCGTGGCCGCCCTCGGCGCCAAGATCGGCGAGGTCGAGGGCCAGGTCGTGGTTGCGCGGGAGGCGGCCGAGGAAGCGTTCGGCGACCAGGCGGCCATCGGCGGCGAAGACGTCGATCCGGATGGGGAGGTCGGCCTGGGTTTCGGCCATCGGGGTCGGCTGCACGACGGTGGAGAATTGGTCGGGCGGGAGAACAGGAAAGGGCAGCAGATAGCCGCGGCCGAGCAGGTTGGAGAGGGCGGGGATGCCGGGGTCGGGGCGCAAATCGGCGCGTTCCACATTGACGTGGGCGATGCGGGTGCGGCCGTTCTGCACGACTTCGTAGCGGGGGCGGACCATGTGGCGGCCGGAGCGGAATTCGATCTGGGCGGGCCATTGGAGGCCGGGGAGCAGATCGGCCACGTCCAATGCCACGGTCGCGAAGGGGGCGATATCGCGGTCCAGCGTGATTGGCTGTTCGGCGCCCATGCGGTCCAGCGACAGGGTGCCGGCGGGGATAGGCGCGGCGTGGCTGTTTTGGACCCAAAGGATGACACGCTCGCCCTCACGCGGGGCGGGCAGGCCGGCGTAGCGGTCGGAGGGCCAGGCGTTGGCGTCGTGGGTGCAGGACAGGCTGGGTTCGGGGCCGGTGCCGTAGGTGTCCAGCGCGTATTTTACCACGTCGTGCCCGGCGACGCCGATGGCATGAATGAACAATTGGCCGCGGAATTCGGGCAGGCCGAAACGGGCGCGGATTTCGGCGCTGTCGATGGAGACGCCGCCGACGCCGGGGGGCAAATCCTGCTCCCACTCCGCCAGCACGGCGCCGGATTCGGCGAACAGGCGCAGCCAGAGGCGGACGGATTTGGCGCCGTAGCCGGCCCAGTAATTGGCGGTGACCAGCCGGGTGGAGAGGCCGGCGGCGTCGCGGAAGAAGGCGTAGTTCGTCGCGAAGTTGAGGGTGTCGAGGTATTTGCGCGGGTTGGTGAGCATCGCGGCGGGCAGCCTGGCCTCGTCCAACGTCACGATTTCCATGCCGGGCGGCAGCAGGGGGCGGATGCGATCGCGCAGCTTGTGGGCGTCGAAGCTGGCGACCAGCAGGGTGCCGGCCCGGGATTGGCGCAGATCGGTCAGCGGCTGGGCGCTGCGGCCGGCGCGGGGCTGGCCGATTTGCTGGGTGTCGTGGACGAAGACCTCGGCCGGGGCCGGCATTTCCGGATGCAGGGCGAACAGGGCGTCGGCCACGCCATCGGGGTCGTAGACGGCGAGTGGGCCGGTGAGGCCGGCGGCCAGGCGGGCGATCGCCTCGGCGGCGAGCGGGTGGGCGAACGCCTTGTAGAGTACGTTGCCGCCCTGCCGCGCGTCGAAGGTCCGGATGTCCAGCATGTTCGTCAGAATCCCAAGCGTTGGCGAAGGATATCGGCTGCCGCCTGCGTATCGTCCAGCGGCGATGTCGGCCACAGCTCCAATCGGCCGGCGAAAGTGCGCACGCGACCGTCCTGGCGCAGGCCATCGGTAAAGGCGCCGATGCGGCGGGAGCGGCCGGGCAGTTCGGCTAGTAGGACCGGGACGGAGGTCGCGACGGCTTCGGACACCATGGACACGCTGTCGGCCGTGACGATGATCGCGTCGGCGCAGGCGAGCATGCCGAAATAGGGGTTTTCCCCCTGCCCATCCCAGACCTGGGCGCCGAGTGGGATGAGTGCGTCACGCAGAGCCTGCTGCACCAAGGGCCCGGTGCGGCGGGAGGGTGTGAGGATCAACCCGACATGGTCGGCGGTCATCATGGTGGCCAGGGTCTTGGCGAGGGCGGCCCCCTCCCCTGCTTCGAGGCGAAAGCGGCCGTTGCTGCCGCCGACCAGCACCGCCACAAGCGGGCGCGGCAGGTGCGCCAGGCGGTCGGTCCATTGCAGGCGGGCGGCTTCCAGCCGCTCGGGCGTGGCGCGGTGCAGGGCGGTGCGGGTGACGATGACGTTGGGGCCGGTCAGTTCGTCATGCCGGTTCACCACCACTTGGTCGAAATGGCGGATGTCCATGCGGGGATGCTGGATCTGCACGGTCAGCTTGCCACGGCGGCGGAGCGCCTTCAGCACGGGAGCCGCCTTGCCGCCGCAGCCGATCGCGAGGGGTTCGGGAGGGGTTTTGAGCCGCACGGCGCGCAGGGGGGACGGCCAGAACTTGCCTGGCATCCACCACCAGGGCAGGCGCGGCTGCAGCGGGAGCATTCTGGGGTGCAACCCGGCGGCTTCGGCCAGGCCGAGAACCTGGGACCGCATGCCGGCAAAATCTTCGGCCAGGATGACGCTTTCCACGTTCGGCTTCTCGGCTAGCGTGGCGTGTTGCGTCAAGGCGCGTGCTGCAAGGCTGGTATTTTGTTGACTTTGCTGCGCTGCACGCTTATAGGCCCGGTTGCGCACCTCGAAGATCGAGCCCTGCCGTTTCCGAACGCAGCCTTAATCCACTCAGTGTCTAGCGCCGGTTCGTGGTCCTGTAGATCGCGATTGACGCTCCCGAGCACTCCTGCGATGGCGCGTCCGCTTCACGAAAGTCTTCAATGACATCCTTTCAAGACCTCGGCCTCGCCGCGCCCCTGCTTGGCGCGCTGACCACCGCTGGTTACACGACGCCGACTCCGATCCAGGAGCAGGCGATTCCGCACATCATGGCGGGCCACGACGTTCAGGGCATCGCCCAGACCGGCACCGGCAAGACCGCCGCCTTTGCTCTGCCGATCCTGCATCGCCTGCTGTCCGAGCGTAAGCACCCGGGCAAGAAGGGCACGCGCTGCCTCGTGATGGCGCCGACCCGCGAACTGGCCAGCCAAATCGCCGATAGCTTCCGTTCGTATGCCGCCGGGTCGCCGATCCGCGTGGCGCTGATGTTCGGTGGCGTGCCGAAGCCGCGTCAGGCTCGGGCCATGGACAATGGCGTCGACGTGCTGGTTTGCACGCCGGGTCGCCTGCTGGACCATTTGAACGACCGCGCCGTGAATCTCGGCACGGTCGAGTTCCTGGTGCTGGACGAGGCCGACCACATGCTGGACCTCGGGTTCATCGTGCCGATCAAGAAGATCGTGTCCTACATCCCGAAGGAGCGTCAGACGCTGTTCTTCTCGGCCACCATGCCGAAGGAGATCGAGAGCCTGGCCGCCGCCCTGCTGCGCAGCCCGGTGCATGTCGCCGTGACGCCAGTGGCGCAGACCGCCGACCGGGTGGAACAGGCCGTGGTGTTCGTGGAGGCCGCCCGCAAGCGGGCGCTGCTGTCGTCCATCCTGAAGCGCAAGGACATGGGCCGCACGTTGGTCTTCACGCGCACCAAGCATGGTGCCGACAAGGTCGTGCAGCATCTGGAGGCATCCGGCCAGCCGGCGGCCGCCATCCATGGCAACAAGAGCCAGGGCCAGCGAGAGCGTGCCTTGGCCGCGTTCAAGAACGGCAGCGTGCGCGTGCTGATCGCGACCGATATCGCCGCCCGGGGCATCGACGTCGATGGCGTGACACACGTCATTAACTTCGACCTGCCTAACATTCCGGAGAGCTACGTGCACCGCATCGGCCGCACGGCGCGCGCCGGGGCTTCTGGCATGGCCATCAGCTTTTGCGACGCTACCGAGCGGGCGCATCTGCGTGGTATCGAGAAGCTGATCCGCGCCCGTCTGCCGGTGGCAGAGCCGGAAGCGCTCGCAGCCTGACCTAACCAAATCGGGGCGGGTCAGCGGAGGAATTGAACCGATGGCCTTGCCCCAAGATGTTTTGCCGATCGGTCGCCGTGCGATCCTGGCTGGGTCGGCGGCGATGATTGCAGCGGCTGGGCCGGCCCCGAAGGCGGGGCTTAAGCCTGCTGCGACGCCAGCCCCCAAGCCGGAACCGGGGCTGAATGCGTTAGCGATGGGGGGCAACCGATTTTTCGGCGCCGCCATCGACAGCCGTATCCTGGCCACCGACCGCCCCTACATGAACAGCGTGCGCGCCGAATGCGGCGTGGTGACGGCCGAGCGCGCGTTCAAATGGGGCGTGCTGCGGCCCAAGGCCGATAAATGGGACTGGAAGCCGGCCGACGCGCTGATGGAGTTTGCCGGCCGCCGCGGCATCCAGGTGCGCGGGCACACGCTGCTGTGGCACGAGGATAATCCGGATTGGCTGGTGAAGGACCTCACCTCCGCCAATGCCGAGACATTGCTGACGGCGCACATCAAGGGCGTGATGGCGCATTGCCGCAACCGCGTCGTGCATTGGGACGTGGTGAACGAGGTGCTGGACCCGAAGAGCGACCGGCCGTTCGGGCTGCGCGACACGATCTGGTCGCGGGCGATGGGGCCGGATCTGCTGGACGTGGCGTTCCACGCCTGCGCCGAGGCCGATCCCCTGCCCCTGCGCTGCATCAACGATTTCGGACTGGAGTATACCTGGCCCGAACATGAGAAGAAGCGGCAGGACATGCTGGCCCTACTGTCGCGGATGAAGGCGCAGAACGTGCCAGTGCAGGCGCTGGGGATCCAGGCGCATCTGGAGGCGGGGGTCACCGATTTCGATCCGAACCGGCTCGCGAAGTTTTGCGCCGACGTCGCTGCGCTGGGGCTGAAGATCGTCATCACCGAGTTCGATGTGCGCGACAACCGGATTGCCGGCGATGCCGCGGCGCGGGATGCGGCGGTGGCGAGCCATGGCAAGGCGTTCCTGGACGTGGTGCTGGATTGCCCGGCGGTGCTGGGGGTTTTGAGCTGGGGGCTGTCGGACCGGCGCACCTGGCTGAACGATGCGATGCCGCGCGAGGACAAGCAGGCGCAGCGGCCCCTGCCCCTAGATGCGGCACTGAAGCGCAAGCCGCTTTGGAACGTGTTGGCGGAGGCGTTTACCAGTTTGCCGGCGCGGGCCTAACCCGGCGACGCGCCGTAGGCCCAGGGGGCGCGGCGGAAATGCTGGGCCAGGGTTTCGATCAATGCCACCACGCGCGCCGGACGCACGGCGCCGGGCGGGGTGACGACGTGCAGGCCGGTGGGGGCCATTTCCCAGCCGGGCAGTAGCTCGACCAATTGGCCGTCGCGCACCTGCTGCCAGACCAGGAATTCCGGCATGATCGCGAGGGCGATTCCGGCCGCCAACGCTGGCAGGGCAACGTCGCCATTGTCCAGATAGAAGCGGCCGGTCATTCGGACGGCAAACTCGCCCTCAATCGGATGGCGAAATTGCCAGGCGCCGGCGTTGGCAACTTGGGTGAATAGCAGCGCGGGCAATGCCTCCAACTCACGTGGATGGGTGGGCATGCCGTGTTGGGCGATGAAGGTGGGGGACGCCACCAGCACGCGGCGGATCGGGTAAAGTTGGCGGGCGCGGAGGGACGAATCCTCCAGCACGCCGATCCGCAGGGCCACGTCGATCCCCTCGGCCACCAAATCCATCTTGCGGTCGGTGAGCCGAAGATCCAGGGAGATCTGCGGGTATTTGGTGAGGAATTGCGGCAGGATCTCGCCTAGATTGGCGATGCCGAAGGACAAGGGCGCGGTCAGGCGAATCAGGCCGCGGGGTTCGGCGACGCGCTCCGTAACCTCGGCCTCGACTGCCTCACCTTCGGACAGGATGCGTTGGGCGCGGTCGAGCGACACCCGACCACTCTCGGTGAGGGAGAGGCGGCGGGACGATCGGTGGAATAGGGGTGCGCCGAGACGCGCCTCCAGCCGGGTCACCGCTTTGGAGATCGTGGCTTTGGACAGGGCCAGCTCGGCGGCGGCGCGGGAGAAGGAGCCGAGTTCGGCGACTTTGGCGAAGATAGCCCAAGCTTCGAAGTCTGGCAGGGACATTGTAGTGATTCTGGAAACGATGGTTTTCGATCGTAGCCGTTTCTTCGCTGATCGATAAGGGCCATCTTGCGCTCACCGGCAACCCAGCAGTGTGCCGGTCAGGAGTAAGGACCATGATCGAAGTTCGGCCGTTTGCCGGCCTCGGTGGCGCCAATCACGGCTGGTTGGATGCCAAGCACCATTTTGCGTTCGGCAGTTACCGCGATGCCAAGCGCACAGGTTGGGGCGCGTTGCGGGTGTGGAACGACGATACCATCGCGGCCAACAGCGGCTTCCCGCCGCACCCGCATGCGAACATGGAGATCATCACCTATGTCCGCGAGGGCGCGATCACCCACGAGGACAACCAGGGCAATCGCGGCCGCACCGAGGCGGGCGACGTGCAGGTGATGTCCGCCGGGTCGGGGATCGCGCATGCGGAATACAACCGCGAGAGTGAGACGACGCGGATTTTCCAGATCTGGATCATGCCGAACGAGACTGGCGGCGCGCCCGCGTGGGGCGCCAAGCCGTTCCCGAAGGATGACCGGTCCGGCCGGTTCGTGCCGCTGGCCAGCGGGCTGCCCGGCGATACCGACGCGTTGCCGATCCGCAGCGATGCACGGGTGGCGGGCGCGCGGCTGAAGGCGGGGGAGATGGCGAGCTACACGCTGGGCGCCGGCCGGCACGGCTACCTGGTTCCCGCCACCGGCAGCATCGAGGTGAATGGCGTGCGCGCCGATGCCCGCGATGGTGTCGCGATCAGTGACGTCGAGACGCTCAGCGTGCGGGCGATCGACGATGCCGAGATCGTTCTGGTCGACATCGCGTAGTTTCATCCTATCAGGAGAGAGTTCATGGCTAAGGTTCTAGTGCTGTATTATTCCACCTACGGGCATATCGAGCAGATGGCAGAGTCCGTCGCCGCCGGGGCGCGTGAGGCGGGGGCCACCGTCGACGTCAAGCGCGTGCCGGAGACGGTGCCAGAGGAGGTCGCGCGTGGCGGCCACTTCAAGCTGGACCAGGCGGCGCCGGTTGCGACCGTTGCGGAGTTGGAGGGCTATGACGCCATCATCATCGGCGCGCCGACCCGGTTCGGGCGGATGCCGTCGCAGATGGCGGCGTTCCTGGACCAGGCGGGCGGGCTGTGGGCGCGTGGCGCGCTGAACGGCAAGGTCGGCGCGGCGTTCACCTCGACGGCCAGCCAGCATGGTGGGCAGGAGACGACGCTGTTCTCGCTGATCACCAACATGCTGCATTTCGGGCTGGTGATCGTAGGGCTGCCCTACTCGTTCCAAGGCCAGTTGAAGCTGGACGAGGTGACTGGCGGCAGCCCGTATGGGGCCACCACGATCGCGGCCGGCGATGGTTCGCGCAAGCCGAGTGCGAACGAGTTGGCGGGCGCGCACTTCCAGGGTGCGCACGTCGCACAGGTGGCGGCCAAGCTGTTCGGCTGAGCCTAATCTGTGGGGCGGGGGAGAGGTCCGCCCCATAGTGTCTGCAATTTCCCGGCGAGGTCGGTCACGCTTGCTTGCCAGGCGTGATCGGGCTGGGGCTCGCCTGGCGGTGGGGGGTTGGTTACCAGGCTGTTGATCGCACGGGCGAGGTCGGCGGCATCCAGATCGCAGAGCCGGGCCTGGGGTGATCTGGCCAATTGCTCGGCCAGGCCACCGACGCGGGTCGAGACGATCCAGCGGCCGGCGGCGACCGCGGCTGCGGCAACACCGCTCTGGCTTGCCTCGCGGTGGGACAGCACCAGGGCGTCTGCCCAGGCGAGTAATTCCCCGACCTCGTTCTCTGGCACCCAGCGGTTTTCGACGGCGACGCCTTGCAGGCGGCGCAGCGCGTCGAGTTCGGGGCTTTCGGGTCCAGTGCCGACGACGCGCATTTCGACCTGGCCCGGCGGGATGAGCGACATTGCCGCGGCCAGCAGGTCTAGCCCTTTGTAGGGTAGCAGCCGCCCGAAGCTCAGCAGGCGCAGGGTGCCGCCATGCGCCATGGGTGGGTCGGCTGGGCGGCCATAATCCAACGGGGAAAGGCGCGCGCGAAACACCGGGCGCCCGGGTGCGATACTGTCGAGTTGGTCGGCCACGTGGCCGCTGAGTCCCACCAAGGCCGCGGCGCGACGCAGCAGGCGGCGTTGCAGCACGGCTTGCATGGGCAGGATGTCGCCGGGATGCAGCGTGGCGTCATGCACCGCCACGACGTAGGGCACGCCTACGCGGCGCAGTGCCGATGCCATCAGCAAATCCAGCGGCGCGGGCATGGCGCAGATCGCGCCATCCAGTTGCAGCGGGCGCAGGCGACGGGCCAGAGCTGGGGCGTCAACCGGGATGCTTACCATGCGGCGCGCCCAGCCGGCGAGGCCCGCATAGGTTTGCACGGGCAGGTCGCAGTCGGGCAAGCCGGCCTGCATGATCTCCGCCCCGGTGGAGAGCGACAGCGAGACCGTCGCGCCGGGCACGCACCGCAGCGCCCGGGCGAGTTCCAGCGCGTAGCGTGGGCCGGCGCCGCGGCGGCCCCATTGCCACACCAGCAGCCTCACAGCCCGATGTCTCGCAATGCCGCCGCCAGGGGGGCCGAGCCTAAACGCTGCCGTGCCGCCGCTTGCGCCCGGGCGCCTAGGGCCGTGCGGGCAGGCGCGTCGTCGGCCAGGCGTCGCAGATGGGCAACGGCAGCGCCGATATCGGCGTCGGCCCACATGGCGCCGGGTGCCTGGAACACGCCGCGTGGGTCCACCGCGGGGACCAGGCGGTATGGTACCAGCGCCGCGGTGTCCTCGTCCATAAAATCGGTGTTACCGGACCAGTTGGTGGCAATGACGGCGCGGCCCAGCAGCATGCCCTCGGCCGGCACCAGGCCGAAGCCTTCGCTGCGGTGCAGGGACAGGATGATGTCGGCGCAGGCGGTGAGCGCGTGGTTGTCGGGGATGGACAGGGTGCGGGTTTCGAAGCGGATGTTCGCGGCACCGCCGGCGGCATCGCGCAGGCGCTGCATGTCCGAGCCGAAATGGCCGGTGTGGCCGATCTTCATGAGCAGCACCCGGTCCGGCCGATCGCCGAAGGCCTGGCGGAAGGCCTGGATCGCAGCGATGGGGTTCTTCCGCTCGAATGACGAGGCCAGGCTGAACGAGCACAGCGCGACCACGGCCTCCGCCGGCAGCCCGAAGGCCTGGCGGTCCATCGCGGAGGGCACCGGGGGGCGGGACGCGACGCAGTAGGGGACGACGCGGACGCGGCCGGGCATCAGCGGCTCCAGCGCGGCAGCGGTGAAGCGGGAGGGCGCCCATACCTCGTGCACGAAGCGCACGCCGGTTGCCCAGTTGGGCGGCGGCACGGGCAGTTCCCAGGCCCAGCAGCCGATCACCCGGCGGCCGCGCAGCAAGCCGCGCGGCAGGCGCAGCAGGGCGGCGGCGACGTGGGGGGCGTTGACGTGCAGCACCAGCGGGGCGCCGGGCGGGAGAGTGCTGGCGTCGGTGACGCCGATATCCTCGGTTTCGCCGGGTAGGCGGAGGCCGGCGCGCAACGGCCAGCCGGGGACGCCCAGTTCTTCCAGCCCGGCCAGCATCAGGCGAGCACCCTCCCCCAGGCCGGAGGCGCGGCCGAGTTCGCCGGCGACGATCAGGCCGGATTTTGCGGGCGGTGGCGGTTGGGTCGGGCGTGGGGCCAGCAAGGCGGTGCCATGCGCCAACACGCTGCGGCGCGCGTCGGGCGGCAGCAGGCGCCACAGCCGGTGCAGCGGGTGAAGCCGGGTGGAAGGGGGCGACGACATGCCCGGGTTCTGACCGGGCGCGCCGCGACGGGCAACCCCGGGCGGTTAGCCCGGCGTCACACCAGGCGCATCACGTCGGCCCAGTAGGCGCCCCAATCCGCGTTGGCCCAGGCAGCGTCCTCGTGCATCGCACGGGCGAAACAGAATGCGGCGTCGCCGCTGGTGCGGCGGAGGTAGCGGGCCATGGCCGCGGGGCTGCTCGCCGGGTCGTCGGTAAACAACACGGGCACAGGGATCGGACGGGTGGGCTGATGCTCGACGATCTGCATGCGAGGCTCCCCTGCGTTCTGCTGCTGAGAAGACTACGCGCGGCTCTGTGTCGCGGATGTGGCGGAAACCTTGCCAAACGCGACAGATTGCAATTGTGGCGCTTTATTGGTCGACCGAGACCGAGCCATCCCGGGCGAAACTGTAGGTTCCGGTCCGGTTGGTGAAATTCTGTAGGATGGTCTGGCGCAGATAATCCACCCGCACGTTGACGGAGGCCGGGTCCAGCGCGCCGAAGGCCGGCTGGACATGCACGTTGGCGGTCTGCCCGCCACCGAGGTCGATGGCGACGGTATAGCCGTTTGGCGACTTCACCATGCGCCAACGTGTGCCTTGGGCGGTGACGGCGGACCAGCCGGTTGGCGCTGCCACGACGGGCGGAGTAGCCGCCGGGTCGGTCGGGGACACCACAATCGGCGGGGTGCCGGGTGGTGTGGCCGCTGGAGTCGCGGGGGTCGTACCGGGTGGTGTCGGCGGCACAGTCGCGGGCGCGTTCGGGTCGGGCTTGGCGGCGGCGGCGCGCAGGCGCTGCATCACGGCATCCAGATCGCCCGGGGTGGCGGGGGGCGTCGTCGCGGCGGTGGGGGTGCCCGGGGTGGGCACTGGGGCGTCGTGGATGACGAAGCCGGTGGATGGCGCCGGGTCGCCCGCGTTCAGGATCCGCGGCTCCGGCCGTTGGCCGCCGCCCGTGGGCAGCATGACGAACACCACCGCAATGGCTGTCGCCGCGGCCACTGCAAGGAGTGCGTATTTCAGCATGGTCGGTTGCGTTCCATAGAAGCCATGTAACGGACGCAACCCTGGCCGAAAAGCGGCAGCTTCACGCTTTTTTCTGCCATCCGCGTTCGCCTTGCTGCCAGTAGGTCAATTGATGCCCCGCGGCCTTGCACGCCGTCCACCGCAAACGGGCCGCGGCGAGTTGCCCGGCATCCTCCCCATCGAACAGATCGAACACGCGATCGAACGCCGCCGGGTCGGCCTCGGCGCCATCCAGGCGGAACAGGAAGCGGGCGCCGTTGGGGGCTTCCGGCACCAGGGTGAGCCAGACGGGCTGCCATTCAGCCTCCCCGGATGCGGCGCTGCCGTGGGGCAGCCAGTCGGGGTCGGCGCTGGCCCATAGCGCCTCGTCCAGCGCGCGGAGGCGGGCGTCGCTGCCGCACAGGACGACGGCGCGTTGGCCGGCGGCCAGGGTGCGGCCCAGCAGCTTGGGCAGCGCCTGCTCCGCCGTGGAGCGGGTGAGATGGTAGAAGCCGATCTCGCTCACCGATGCGGGTCCTCGAAGCATTGCGCGATCAACCGGTCCAGCAGCCGGACGCCGAAACCGGAGGGGCCGGCGGCGTAGCGGTCATCGGCGGTCTCGCGTGCCTCCATACCGGCGATGTCCAGATGCGCCCAGGGCGTTTGCCCGACGAATTCGCGCAGGAAGGCGGCGGCGTGGCAGGCGTCGGGCTGGCCGCGACCGGGGACGCAGTGGCGGATGTCGGCGATGTCGGACTTCAAATCGTCACGGTGGCTGGTGCCGATCGGCATGCGCCAGACGGGCTCGCCGATCTCGGCGGCGCAGGCGGCGAGTTGGGTGGCGAAGCCGGCATCGTTGTCGAACAGCCCGGCCATCTGGCTGCCCAACGCGGTGACGATGCTGCCGGTGAGCGTTGCGAGGTCAATCATCGCGGCGGGCTGCAGGTGACGGACGGCCCAGTCCAGCGCGTCGGCGAGCACCAGGCGACCCTCGGCATCGGTGTCCACGATTTCGACCGACATGTCGCTGCCCATGCGCAGTACGTCGCTGGGGCGGTAGCTGGCGGCGCCGGTGGTGTTCTCCGCCAGCGCCAGCACGGCGGCGGCGGGCGCGGGGGAGCGGCGGGTAGCCAGCGCCAGCATCGCCCCGGCACAGGCGGCGGCGCCGGCCATGTCGGCGCGCATTTCCTCCATCCCCCTGGCGGGCTTGATGCAGATGCCGCCGGTGTCGAAGGTGATGCCCTTACCGACGAACACCACCGGGTCGGCGTCGATGGTGCCGGGCCAGCGTAGTATCACCAGGCGCGGCGGGTGGACCGAGCCGGCGCCCACCGCCAACAGGCCGCCCAACCCGGCGCGGCGCAGGGCATGGCCTTTCAGCACCTGCACCTTCACCCCGGCGACGGCCAACGCGTCCAGCCGATCGATGAAGCCGTTGGGCGTGAGGGTGTTGGACGGCTCGGCGACCAGGTCACGGGCGAAGGCGACGCCGTCCAGCACCGCCGCTTGCGGCCGCCAGGCGCGACGCAAGGGGCCGGGTGTGTCGGTGAGGAGGTCCAGATGCGTGAGGCGGTGAGCGTCCTTGATGATACGCAGCCGGTCGTAGCGCCAGGCGCGCAGGCACACGCCCGTGGTGAAGGCGACGGCGTCGGCCGGCGACAGCGCGCGCAAATCCAGGGTGGCGCGCTTGCCGTCCAGCCGGGCTGCGGCCAGTGCGCCTGCGGCTTCCGGGTCGGCACCGAGCGCCACCAGCCATTGGCCGCCGACGAAGGCCGCCTCCCCATTCCGGGCGGTGAAGCCCGGCCGGGGCTGGCCGACGGGCACCGGCAGCACCACGGGGCCGTGCGGCGTGCCAGGGGCGATGCGGACGCGCATCATTCGGCGGCAGCGTCGCCCTCGTAATGCTCGGCCACCAGACGGTCGATCAGGCGGACACCGTAGGCGGTGGCGCCTTTGGGGATGGTGGGTGAGTCCTTGCCGCTCCAGGCGGTGCCGGCGATGTCCAGATGCGCCCAGGGAACGCCGTTGACGAAGCGCTGGATGAAGCAGGCGGCGCTGATCGAGCCGCCGGGACGGCCGCCGACGTTCTTCATGTCGGCGATCTCGCTCTTGATCATCTTGTCGTAGGCATCGCCCAGCGGCATGCGCCATAGTTTCTCGCCCCAGGCGGTGCCGGTGGCGAGGAGCTTTTGGGCCAGGGGTTCGTCATTGCTGAACAGCCCGGCATATTCGTGGCCGAGGCTGACGATGATGCCGCCGGTCAGTGTCGCAAGGTCGACCATGAAGGCGGGCTCGAACCGTTCCTGGCAGTACCAGAGCACGTCGCCCAGGACCAGGCGGCCCTCGGCGTCGGTGTTGATGATCTCCACCGTTTGGCCGGAATAGCTGGTGACGACGTCGCCGGGGCGCTGGGCGGCGCCGCTGGGCATGTTCTCGACCAGGCCGACCAGGCCCACCACGTCCACCTTCGCCTTGCGCCCGGCCAGGGCCGCCATGGCGCCCACCACGGCACCGGCGCCGGCCATGTCCCACTTCATGTCCTCCATCCCGCCAGCGCCCTTGATGGAGATGCCGCCGGTGTCGAAGGTGACGCCCTTGCCGATGAAGGCGAGCGGCTTGGCCTTGCCCTTCTTGCCCTTGGGCGCGCCGTTCCAGCGCATGACGACCATCCGCGGCTCCGTCACGCTGCCGAGCGAGACGCCCATCAGCATGCCGAAGCCCATCTTGGTCATCTCTTTCGGGCCGAAGACTTCGACCTTCACGCCCAGCTTTTCCAGCTCCTGGCAGCGCTCGGCCATTTCGGCGGGGAACAGGACGTTGGGCGGCTCGCTGACCAGGTTGCGGGCGAGGAACACGCCGTCGGCGACGGCGGACATCGGCTCCCACGCAGTCACGGCGGCGGCGGGGTCGGCGGATAGGATCGACAGGGCGGCGAGCTTGGGCTTGTCGTCCGCCTTCTCCTTCGTGCGGTAGCGGTCGAACCGGTAGGCGCGCAACACGGCGCCCATGGCGGCGGAGGCAGCAAGGTCGGGCGACAGCGTGCCGGTGGCCAGGGCGGCGTCGGTTTCGGACGCAAGCGCGACGGCGGCGGCGCCACCGGCTTCCTCGATGGCGAAGGCGGTCAGTTCCTCGGGCTTGCCGATGCCGATGGCGACGACACGGGACAGGCCGCCGGCCGGGGCCAGGATCGTGCAGGTCGAGCCCTTCTTGCCGGTGAACTTGGCCGCGGCGAAGGCGCGGGTCAGCGCGCCACCGGTCGCCTGATCGGCCTCGGCGGCGACCCCCGTCAGCACCGGGCCGTCCGGCACCAGCAGGGCGAGCGCGCCAGACGCCGGAACGGTGGCTTGGGCAAAATCGATGGCGAGCATGAGCGGACCCCGGGATATGCAGACAATGCGGGACTGTAGCAGCGACCCGGATGTTTGCCAGGGTGGGGGCGCGTGCGTAGACTCCCGCTTCGTCATGCCCGGACCTGCATGCCCGGACGGCGGCCGGGGATCCCCAGATGGACCAAGACGACGACAGCCTCCTTGCCCTTGCCGCCGAGCTTGCGCGGCAGGCCGGCGCCATCATCCTGGCGGTGCGTGCCGCCGGGTTCGAGACGATGCGCAAGGACGACCACAGCCCGGTGACGGAGGCGGATCATAAAGCCGAGTTGCTGATCGCCGCCGCGCTGCGTGCCGCCACGCCCGACATCCCCGTGGTGGCGGAGGAGGAGGCGGCGGCTGGGATGGAACACGATGACTCGCATAATTACTGGCTGGTGGACCCGCTGGACGGCACGCGGGAATTCGCCGCCGGGCGGGACGAATTCACCGTCAATATCGGGCTGATCCGGCATGGCGCGCCGGTGTTGGGCGTGGTCGGCGTGCCGGCGCTGGGCGAGTTGTTCGGGGGCATCGTTGGAAAGGGTGCGTGGAAGGAGACGGTGGCCGGGCGCCATCCGATCCACGCGCGGGCGGTGCCGGATGAGGGGCTGACGGTGCTGGCGTCGCGGCACTATGCCAATGACTCGCGGCTGGACGCTTTTCTGGCAGGGCGGCGGATTGCGACGATCACCAATTACGGGTCGGCGTTGAAGATCGCGCGCGTGGCGGAGGGGGCGGCCGATCTGTATCCACGGTTCGGCCGCACGATGGAGTGGGATACGGCGGCGCCCCAGGCGGTGCTGGAGGCGGCGGGCGGCAAGCTGACCGATCTGCAGGGCGCGACGCTGACCTATGCCAAGGCGAAGTGGGAAAACCCGCATTTCATCGTCAGCGGCTATTCACTGGGCGGCCATTGACGGAGCGGCTGCTACCCGGCGACCCGCGTGCGGCCGAGTTGCTGCTGGCGGGCAGCCTGGTCGCGTTTCCGACGGAGACGGTCTACGGGCTGGGGGCGGATGCGACGTCCAACACCGCCGTGGCGGCGGTTTTCACGGCGAAGGGGCGGCCGCATTTCAATCCGCTGATCTGTCATTATCCGGATGCCGAGGCGGCGTTTCGCCATGTCGAGGCGTCGGAGCTGGCGGTGCGGTTGGCCGCGGCGTTCTGGCCCGGGCCGCTGACGATGGTGCTACCGCGACGGATCACCTGCCCGGTGGCGTTGCTGGCGGGGGCCGGGTTGGACACGCTGGCGGTGCGGGTGCCGGCGCATCCGGTGGCGATGGCGTTGCTGCAGGCGGTGGGGCGGCCGGTGGCGGCGCCCTCGGCCAATCGGTCCGGGGCGGTGTCCCCCACCACGGCGGCGCATGTGTTGGACGGGTTGGGCGGGCGGATTGCCGCAGTGGTGGATGGCGGGCCGTGCGCGGTGGGGGTCGAATCGACCGTGCTGGATTTGTCCGGTCCTCGCCCCTTCCTGCTGCGGCCCGGCGGGGTGCCGCGGGAGGCGATCGAGGCGGTGGTGGGGCCCATCGGCTCCGGCATTACGCCGGCGGCGGCGGAGCAATCGCGCACGTTGCGGTCGCCTGGGTTGCTGGTGTCGCATTATGCGCCGGGGTTGCCGGTGCGGTTGGCGGCGAGCGAGGTGGCGGCGGATGAGGCGCTACTGGCGTTCGGGGCGCCATTGCCGGGTGCGGGGGTGGTGTTCCAGTTGAGTTTGGCGGGGGACACGGCGGAGGCGGCTGCGTCGCTATTCACCGGTTTGCGCTGGCTGGATGCGGAGGGGGGGCGGCTGGGCCTGCGCGGCATCGCGGCGATGGCGGTGCCGGATGGCGGGCTGGGCGCGGCCATCAACGACCGGCTGCAACGGGCCGCGGCGCCGCGGTGAGCACCACCGCATTCGACGTGGTGGTGATCGGCGCGGGTGCGGCGGGCATGATGTGCGCCGCAATCGCCGGGCAGCGCGGTCGCCGGGTGCTGCTGCTGGACCATGCGGAGGAGGCCGGGAAGAAGATCCTGATTTCCGGCGGCGGGCGCTGCAATTTCACCAATACGGGGACGGCGCCGGAGCGGTTTTTCTCGGGCAATCCGCATTTCGCACGATCGGCGCTGTCGCGCTACACGGCGGAGGATTTTATGGGCCTGGTGGCGCGGCATGGGATCGCAAGCCACGAAAAGACGCTGGGGCAGTTGTTCTGCGATGGCTCGGCGCGGGCGATCGTGGCGATGCTGCTGGCGGAATGCGACGCGGCCGGGGTGGATCTGCGGTTGGGGCACCGGGTGACGGGGCTGGGCCGGTCGGACCAGTTTAGCGTGGAAACGGACCGGGGAAGTTTCAGCGCCGCCTCCCTGGTATTGGCGACGGGCGGGTTGTCGATCCCGAAGATGGGGGCGACCGGGTTTGCGCATGATGCGGCGCAGCGGTTCGGGCTGGGGTTGACGGAGGTGCGGCCCGGGTTGGTGCCGCTGACGGCCAGCAATGACGACCTGCCGTTGATGCGGCCGTTGAGCGGGCTGGCGCTGCCGGTGGAGGCGCGATGCGGCAAGCATCGGTTTGCCGAGGCGATGCTGTTTACCCATCGCGGCCTGTCCGGCCCGGCGATCCTGCAAGTGTCGTCCGCCTGGCGGGAGGGAGACCAGGTGCTGCTGGACCTGTTGCCCGGCGCCGATGCCTACGGCGTCCTGCGCGCCGCCAAGGCGGATCGGCCGCGGGCGATCTTGCGCACGGTGCTGGCCGGGTTGTTGCCGCAGCGGCTGGCGGACGCACTGGCGACACGGTGGCCGGATGGACCTATCGCCAATGTGCCCGACCGGACCCTGGCGGAGGTGGCGACCAGCCTGTCCGCCTGGCCCGTCGCGCCATCGGGGACGGAGGGCTATGCCAAGGCGGAAGTGACGCTCGGCGGTGTGGATACCAAGGCGCTGTCGTCCCGCACGATGGAAGCGCGGTCGGTACCCGGGCTGTTCGTGGTGGGGGAGGCGGTGGACGTGACAGGGTGGCTGGGCGGCTATAATTTCCAGTGGGCCTGGTCCAGCGGGTGGTGCGCCGGCATGGCGGCGTAGCGCGGTGGCCACTGGCAAGGGCGTGGTGGTGGTCGCTCTGGGCGTCACCCAGACGCTCGCCTGGGGGTCGACCTATTACCTGCCCGCGGTGTTTGCGGACCCGGTATCGGCCAGCCTGCATCTGTCGCGCAGTTGGTTCTTCGGCGCATTCTCGGCGGCATTGCTGCTGTCGGGGCTGTTGGGGCCGCTGGCGGGGCGGATGATTGACCGGTATGGCGGGCGGGACGTGCTGGCGGCGACCAACCTGGTGTTCGCTGCCGGGTTGGTGCTGCTGTCGCTGGCGACCGGGGCGGCCAGTTTGACGGCGGCGTGGCTGGTGATCGGGGTTGGGCTGGGGTTCGGGCTGTACGAGGCGGCGTTCGCCACCGTCGCGGGGCTGTATGGGCGGGAGGCGCGGAACGCCATCACCGGCATCACGCTGTTCGCCGGGTTCGCGAGCACGGTGGGGTGGCCGGCCAGCGCCGCGATGATCGACCTGGTGGGTTGGCGCGGGGCGGCGCTGGCCTGGGCCGCGATGCATCTGCTGATCGGGCTGCCGCTGAACCGGCTGGTGGTGCCGAAGGCCCCGCCCCCTGCCCCGGCAGCGCCATCCACCGCGGCGGCGGCGGCGGGCATTCCCTGGACCATGATCATCCTGGGTGGCGTGTTCGGGGCCACCTGGTTCGTGTCGACCGCGCTGGCGGCGCATTTGCCGCGGTTGCTGGAGGCGCTGGGCGCCACGCCGGCGGCGGCGATTGCGGCGGGGGCGCTGGTGGGGCCGGCGCAGGTGGCGGCGCGGGTTGCCGAGTTCAGCCTGTTGCGCCGGGCGTCGCCGCTGCTGTCGGCGCGGGTGGCGACGGTGCTGCATCCGGTTGGCGCGGTGATCCTGGCCGTGGTGGGGGCGCCTGCGGCGATCGGGTTCGTGCTGCTGCATGGCGCGGGGAATGGCATGCTGACGATCGCGCGCGGTACGCTGCCGCTGGCACTGTTCGGGGCTGGCGGTTACGGGTTGCGCACCGGGATCCTGGCCGCGCCCGCGCGCGTGCTGCAGGGCGGCGCACCGCTGCTGTTCGGGCTGGTGCTGGACCGCGCCGGGCCGGTGGCAGCGCTGATGCTGTCGGGCACGCTGATGGGATTGTCCTTCCTGGCGCTGGTGTTGCTGCGCGTCGACCGCCCGGCGCCGGCGTAATTGCGCGATCGGAACGCATTTTCTACAGTGGGGCACTCCTGAAGCCGAGGTCGCCATGCCATCGATCACCGACACCGCGATGCAGTTCTTCATGGCCTGCGAGGCTGGCAAGGGATGGGCGGCCTGTAGCCCCTATTGCGCCGATGGCGCCAGCTTCGCGGCACAGGCGGAGCCGCTGGCTGGCGTCAAGACGCTGGCACAATATTGCGACTGGATGCAGGGGCTGATGACCGTGATGACAGACGGGCATTACACGCTGAAATCCTTCGCCACCGATGCCGAGCGCAACAATGTCTGCGCGTATGCCGTTTTCACCGGCACGCATTTGGCCGGTGGCCCGATTCCGCCGACGGGCAAGACCACCAATACCGACTATGTCTACGTCATGCAGTTCGATAGCGCCGGCAAGATCAGCCAGATGACGAAAATCTGGCACTCTGGCCTCGCGCTGAAGGAACTCGGCTGGGCCTAAGCCCGGCTGCTCGCCGGTATGTCATAAGCCCGGCTACTCGGCGCTACGTCATAAGCCCGGCTGCTCGCCGGTACGTCCCAAGCCCGGCTACTCGCCGGTGCGTTAAGAAAATTGTAATCGCCGCACACTTACCTTGGCTGCAGTGTGCGGGGTGAGTGATGCAGTCAGACAGCGCAGCGGGCCCGCAGAACGAGCGGCGACTGGTGGCACTGGACGGGCTGCGCGGCTTGATGACGTTGCTGGTCATCGTCTCGCATTATTTCGGTGAATTGCCGCATGGATTGACCGCGACGATGTTCGGCTGGGTCGCCGTGGACATGTTCTTCGTGTTGAGCGGCTTTTTGATCGGCAAGCTGATCCTGGAAAAGCAGCATCACGCGAATTTCTTCAGCGTCTTCTACGTGCGGCGGTTCTGCCGGATCATTCCCGCCTACGTCGTCACGGTGCTCGTGCTCACCCTATTGGTGCGGACCATCGCGCATCCCTGGGTCGATGCGGATGTGGTGTTTCCGCTATGGTCGTATCTGACGTTCAACCAGGGCTTCTTCATGATCGCGTCGCAGACGATCGGCGCGCATTGGTTGGCCCCGACCTGGACGCTGGGCGTGGAGGAGCATTTCTACCTGATCGTGCCCGCCTTCATCGTGTTCACCCCGCGCCGGTGGCTGGCGCCGGTGCTGGTCACGGCGATCATGCTGACGTTAACGCTGCGCTTCGCCATCTATTTTGGCGGGGTCGGTAACGGGATGATGGCGCTGGTGCTGCTGCCCGGTCGCGCCGACACACTTGCCTTCGGCGTGCTGGCGGCCTTGGCGATGAAGGACGACCGCATCGACTGGGCTCGCCTCATGCCCATTCTGCGCGTCATCCCGATCGCCGGGTTGATCGCAGCCGGCGGCATGAGGCTGTATGGCGAGCAATTATTCGGCCTGCTCGCCCCCTTCACGGTAAGTGCAGGGTGCGCGGCTTTTTTGTTGTGCATCGTCAACGGGGCGCCCGAAGCACAGCGCTTCCACTCCCGCAAACTGCAATTCGTCGGCAATAATGGCTATTGCCTGTATCTGACCCACCTGCCCGTGCTCGGCCTGATGCACGGATTGATCCTGGGCACCAGGCCAGACCTGGCGACGCCGGCACAATGGCTGGTGACCATCGCGACGCTGCCGGTCTGCCTGCTGGTCGGATGGGGGATGACCCGACTCATCGAAGAACCGTTGACCCGTTACGGCCGGACGTGGCGCTGGAGCAAGGAGTCGCGGGCGCCGGTCCAATCGCTTCGTTGGCCGGGTTCGGGCTGGCGTTCCCAGTCCAGCATGTAGTCGCGCGTGACCGGGGCGGCGTTGAGGCGGTGGGTGATCTGGAGTTGGAAGACGACGCTGGTGCGGTAGCGAAAACCCACTTCGCAGAGCGCCAAATAAAACTCCCACATGCGGCAGAACCGTTCGTCGTATAGCTTTGCCGCGTCGTCCCAGTGGGCGCAGAAGCGTTGCCGCCAGGCGCGCAGGGTTTCGGCGTAGTGCAGGCGCAGGACCTCGACGTCGGCGATGATGAGATTGTTGCGCTGCGCCGCCTCGCTGATCTCCGAGAGGGCGGGAATGTCGGCGCCGGGAAAAATGTATTTGCGGATGAACGGGTCGATCGGGCCCGGGCTGTCGGTGAAGCCGCAGGTATGGAGCATGGCGACGCCATCCTTGGCCAACAATTCGCCCAGTTTGGCGAAGAACTCGTCATAATTGCGCTTGCCGACATGCTCGAACATGCCGACGGAGACGATGCGGTCGAACGGGCCGGTTTGGTGGCGGTAGTCACGTAGGTCGAACCTTACATGGTCCTCCATCCCGGCAGCGACGACGCGGGCCATGCTGTATTTCTGCTGCTCCACGCTCAGCGTCACGCCGGTGATTTCGGCGCCGGATTGGGCGGCGAGGTACAGGCCGAGCCCACCCCAACCGGAGCCGATGTCCAGCACGCGTAGCCCAGGACGGTCCAGCAGCAGCTTGGCGGCGATGTGGCGCTTCTTGGCGGCCTGCGCCTCCTCCAGCGAGGTGTCGGGCGTGGCGAAATAGGCGCAGGAATATTGCCGGTCGGAATCCAGGAACAGATCGTAGAGCGCGGGGGACAGGTCGTAATGGTGCGCGACGTTGCGGCGGGCGCGGCCAGCCGGGTTGCGCTGCTTCAGCCAGTTGGTGGCGCGGGCGACCCGGGCCATGAGCGAACCCGGCGGTACGTTGTCCGCATTCTGCGCCAGCACGGCCAGCACGTCGTATAGCGGCCCGTCCTCGATCCGGATGGTGCCGTCCATGTAGCCCTCGCCCAGGGCCAGTGTGGGGCGGAAGATCATCGCCCGCTCCGCCCGCCGGGTCAGGATCCTGATGGTCCCGGCGGGGGACGTTCCGTCGCCGACAACGTGGCGGCGGCCGGAAGGGTCGATGATAGCGAGGCTCCCGGTCTTGATGACGCGGGCAAGTATTTGGGCGAACATGACGGAACTGTAATCCGTCCGCGCCCTAGGTGCAGCCTCTATGTTTGCGGGGCAGCCCCGGCTTCGGCTTGGGCTTCGGCTTGGGCTTGGGCCAACGCCTGGTCCTTGGCCGTTGCGCGCTGCATGGCCGGGCGGGCGGTGATGCGGGCGACGTAGTCCATGATCGCCGGGTGCTCGGGGACCAGTTTGAAGGCCGTGGTCCAGGATAGCGCGCCGCCCCACAGGATGTCGGCGGCGGAGAAAGTGCTGCCCAGCAGATAGGGGCCCGGCTCCAGCCCTTTGGTGACGATGTCGATCACTTCGTCGTAGCTGCCGTAGGGGGACATGGCGCGCACGCCGGGTTCGACGTTGCGGAATTTGTCGACCAAAGCGGGCTCGAAACTGGCGGCGTAGAAGGCCATCCAGCGCAAATAGGGGCCGCGGAGCTGGTCGGTGGTGGCGGGGGCCAGGCCGGCGGCGGGGAAGAGGTCCGCGAGGTGCAGGAAGATCGCCACCTGCTCCGTCACGATGGCGGAGCCATCCTGCAGGGCGGGGACTTTGCCCAGCGGGTTGATCGCCAGGTAGGCGGGGGCGCGGTTCTCGCCCTTGCCGCGGTCCAGCACGTGCAATGTGTAGGGGGCGCTCAGTTCCTCCATCAGGGCCAGCACACCGCTGGACCTGGTGTTGGGGCAATGGAACAGGGTGAGCGGACGTTCGGTCATGGGGTTCTCCTTTTTGGCGGCATCGTAGCACAGTCGCGGCGGGCGCATGGCTGCCCGCCATTGCCGCGCGCGGGTGTTCGATGCCACATGCGGCCAAGCCCATAGGAGGATGGAAATGCCCGCCCTGTCACTCCCGTCCGCATTGGCCGACGCGCTGTCCACCCTGTTGGGGCCGCGCGGCCTGCTGACCGACGCCTCGGATACCGACACTGCCGGGCAGGATTGGCGGCGGCTGTATCATCATCCTCCGCTCGCCGTCCTGCGCCCGGCCGATACCGCGGAATTGGCGGCGGCGGTGCGGCTATGCGTGGCGCATGGGGTGGCGATGACGCCCCAGGGCGGCAACACCAGCATGGTCGGCGGCGGCGTGCCCAGCGGGCCGGGCGAGGTCGTGATCAGCACAGCGCGGATGAACCACATCCGCTCGGTCGATCCGGTGGATATGACGATGACGCTGGAGGCTGGGGTGACGCTGAAGGCGGCGCAGGATGCGGCGGTGGCGGCGGAGTGCCTGCTGCCGCTGTCCATCTCGTCCGAGGGGACGGCGCAGATCGGCGGGGTGCTGGCCACCAACGCCGGGGGCAACAACACCGTGCGTTACGGCAACGCGCGCGACCTGGTGCTGGGGCTGGAGGCGGTGCTGCCGGATGGCACGATCTGGAACGGGCTGCGGCGGCTGCGCAAGGACAACACCGGGTATTGCCTGCGCCAGTTGATGGTGGGGGCGGAAGGCACGCTCGGCATCATCACGACTGCCGTGTTGAAGCTGGCCCCGGCGTTACGCCAGCGCGAGTCGGCCCTGTGCGCCGTGCCCTCGACCGAGGCGGCGCTGGCACTGTTTGCGCGGTTCCAACGGCATGACCCGGCGGCGCTGCAGGCGTTCGAATATATGGGCGGCCCGGGGATGGAATTGGTGATGCGGCACATCCCGGGCGCCGTGCTGCCGATCGCCCCTGCCCCGCATTACGCGCTGGTGGATCTGGCGACGGCACGGGCGGGCAGCGATCTGCGCGGCGTGCTGGAGACGGTGCTGGAGGCGGCGCTGGAGGATGGCACCGTCACCGACGCCGCCATCGCCGAGAGCGAGGCGCAGCGGCTGGCGATTTGGAAGCTGCGCGAAGAACATGCCGAGGCGCAGAAGCGCGAGGGCGCGTCGGTGAAGAACGATGTCTCCGTCCCCGTGTCCCGCGTGCCGGAGTTGCTGCGCCGGGGGCAGGAAGCGGTGGCGGCGCTGATCCCAGGGGTGCGGTGCGTGGCGTTCGGGCATATCGGCGACGGCAACATCCACTTCAATTTCGAGCAGCCGGTGGGCGCGGATGGCGCGGCGTTCCTGGCGCGCGACCACGAGATCATGGATGCGGTGGGGGAGATCGTGCGCGACCTGGACGGGTCGTTCTCCGCCGAGCACGGCGTGGGGCAGTTGAAGCCCTACATGATGCCGGATTGGCGGGGCGGGGCGGAATTGGAGGCGATGCGCCGGATCAAGGCCGCGATGGACCCGGCCGGGCTGATGAACCCTGGCAAGGTGTTGCCGTGAAAGCCTGTTGGTGAACGAGCACTCGGCTACCCTCGCCCTCCAGCCTGTTCCTCTGACCACGCCGGTGCCCGCCTTGCAGGAGGAGGCGCCGGACCCGAAGCGTTGGATGGCGCTGGTGGTGCTGCTGACGGGGGCGTTCCTGCCGGCGTTCGACTTCTTCGTCGTCAACGTCGCGCTGCCGGCGATGCATACCGAGTTGGGGGCGGCGCCGGCGGATCAGGAGTTGGTGGTCGCCGGGTATGGGTTGGCGTTCGCGGTGCTGCTGATCACCGGTGGGCGGCTGGGCGATCTGTATGGGCGCAAGCGGCTGTTCATCGTGGGGATGATCGGGTTCACCATCGCCTCGGCGCTGTGCGGGCTGGCGGCGACGCCGGGTATGCTGATCGCCGCGCGGATCCTGCAGGGGGCGACGGCGGCGGCGATGAACCCGCAGGTGCTGGCGATGATCCGCGTCACCTTCCCGCCGGGGGAGCGGGCGCGGGCGATCGGGTATTTCGGCACCACGCTGGGGCTGGCCTCGATCGCGGCGCAGTTGGTGGGCGGCGTGCTGATCCAGGCCGATATCGCCGGGTTGAGCTGGCGGCCGATCTTTCTGGTGAACGTGCCGGTCGGCGCGGTGGCGCTGGTGTTTGCCGCGCGCGTGCTGCGGGAGTCGCGGGCGAGCGGGCGGCCGACGCTGGATTTCGGCGGCATCGGCCTGGCGACGCTGACGGTGCTGCTGCTGGTGTATCCGCTCGTGGAGGGGCAGCCGCTGGGTTGGCCGGCCTGGACCATCGTTTGCCTGGTGGCGTCGGCCCCGGCGCTGGGGCTGTTCGTGCTGTGGGAATGGCTGGTGCAGAGCCGGGGGCGGGCGCCGCTGGTGAATTTGCGGCTGTTCCGGGACCCGGCGTTCTCGCTGGGGCTGGTGATGGCGATGACGTTCTTCTCCGGCCTGGCGGCGTTCTTCATGGGGCTGACGATTTTCCTGCAGCAGGGGTTCGGGTATGGGCCGCTGGCCTGCGGGCTGGTATTCGTGGCGTTCGGGATCGGGTTCGTCGGGTGCTCGCTATTCTCGTCCCACGTGTCGCGGCGGTTGGGGCCGCTGACGATCACGCTGGGCACGGCGCTGCAGGGCATCACGCTGCTGGTGATCGTGGTGATGGCGGCGATGGGGCATGGGGCGCCGCTCAACATGCTGATCTTGTGGCCGGTGCTGATCGTGTACGGTTGCGGCCAGGGGTTGGCGCTGCCGACGCTGGTCGCCTCGGTGGTGGGGAGCAGCCGCATTCCGCCGCAGGAGGCCGGGGCGGCGTCCGGCGTGTTCACCATGGTGCAGCAGACCGGGTTCGCCCTGGGGATCGCGGTCATCATGGGGCTGTTCTTCACGGTGCTGGGTGCGGACCCGACGCGGGCGGATTGGGAACGGGCGCTGGCTACGGCGCTGGCCTGCAACGTGGGGCTGATGGCTCTGACGGGCGTTTTGGCGTTGTTTCTACCCCGCCGGCCGCCGGTACCTGGCGTCATCGTGCACATCGAATAGGGCAACAGCTGGGAACCGGAATGTTCCTCAAGCGATGTCGCGGCTTTTAACCAGGGGGCCTGCGAGGGTATGGTGCGCCGCCCGAGCCAGGACAACCGCTTCGTCACCATGCCACGCCCCGTCGTAACCCGCTTGGATCGCTACGTTTTCCGCCAGTTGCTGACCGCATTGGTGGCAGCGACCAGCGCGCTCGTCGCGTTGATCTGGCTGACGCAGTCGCTCCGATTCGTGGAATTGGTGGTCAATCGCGGGCTGTCGCTGTGGGTATTCCTGCAGCTGACAGGGCTGCTGATCCCCAATTTCGTGGCCGTGATCCTGCCGATCACCACCTTCGTCGTGGTGTTGTTCGTCTATGGCCGGCTGGCCGGGGACCGGGAGCTGACGGTGATGCGCGCCGCCGGGATGTCGCCGCTGGCACTGTCCCGCCCGGCCTTGTCGCTAGCGGTGCTGTCGGTCGTGTGCTGCTTCGTGCTGAATCTGGCGATCGTGCCCAGCAGCTATGCCGCGTTCCGCGAATACCAGTTCGAGATCCGCAACCGGATCGCCGCCTTCCTGCTGCAGGAGGGGGTGTTCACCCCGGTGTCCGACGATTTGACGGTGTATGTCCGGTCGCGCGACGTGGACGGGACGCTGCGCGGGATATTGGTGGAGGATGGGCGGCAGAAGAACAGCCGCGCCACGATCCTGGCCGAGCGCGGGCGGCTGATCAACGGGCCGAACGGGCCGGCGGTGTTGCTGGAAAATGGCTCACGCGAGGAAGTGGATCGCACGACTGGCAGGCTCAATGTGCTGACGTTCACGCAGAACTCGGTCGATCTGACGCAGACGGCCAAGGGCGACGACGTGCGGTATCGGGATGCGAACGAGATGTCGCTGGCCGAACTGCTGCACCCGGAAAGCAGTGCGCTGAACGCACGTGATGCCGGCAAATTCTTCGTCGAGGCCGCACGGCGGCTGTCCGCCCCGCTGACTGCGGCATCGTTCGCGATGGTGGCGCTGCTGTCGGTGCTGACGGGGACATTCCGGCGCCACGGCAACGTGCTGCGACCGCTGACGGCGGTGCTGACGGTGGTGGCGCTGCTGGCGCTGCAGCTTGCGGTGGCCAACCTGGCGGCAAGGTCGACTGCGCTGCTGCCATTGATATGGGCCGTGGCCGCGGGACCCGGGCTGATCTGCGCGTGGCTGCTGTATGGGCCGCAACTCAACTCGATTGGCATAGACCGGCGGATGGTTCGGGCCGGATGACCATCGCCGCAACCCTGTCGTTATACGTGGCGCGCCAGTTCAACGCCGCCGTGCTGGCGATGCTGGCGGCGTTGGCCGGGCTGGTGTCGCTGTTCGACTTCATCGAATTGCTGCGGCGGTCGGCGACCAAGCCCAACGCCACGTTCGGCCTGGTGATGCAGATCGCGGCGCTGCGGCTGCCCTATATCGCGATGCAGATCCTGCCCTTCGCCGTGCTGCTGGGCGGCATCATCGCGTTCTGGCGACTGACCCGGTCGTCCGAGTTGATCGTGGCGCGCGCCGCCGGCGTGTCGGCGTGGCAGTTCCTGGCTGCGCCGGTGGCCTGCGCCTTGCTGATCGGTGCGATTGCCACCGGCATCGTCAGCCCCCTGTCGTCGGCGATGCTGGCGCGGGCCGAGGCGTTGGACAGCACCTACCTACGCACCGGCGGCGGCCCACTGGCGCTGACGGGCGGGCAGCTTTGGCTGCGCCAGGCGGACCATGGGCTGGACCCGGCGGGCGTCGCCATCCTGCATGCCCGTGGGGTGAACCTGGCGGACGGCAAGCTCACCGTGTCCGACGTCAGCATCTTCCGCCTGAGCGCCGATGACCGCGAGTTGTCGCGGGTGGAGGCGCGGGATGCGCGGCTGATCCGGGGCGAATGGGTGCTGGAGGGCGCGCGCACGATGTCGCCGGGCCACCTGCCGGAGGATATCGGTACGATGACGCTGCCGACCGATCTTACGGTGAACCGGGTGCAGGAGAGCTTCGCCTCGCCGGACACTTTGTCGGTTTGGGCGTTGCCGGACTTTATCTCCCTGCTGGAACGCTCGGGCTTTTCTGCGATCCGCCACCGGCTGCATTTCCAGACGCTGCTGGCCCTGCCGCTGCTGTCGGCTACGATGACGCTGGTGTCCGCCGGGTTCTCGATGCGGGCAACCCGGCGTGGCGGCGTGGCGCAGATGATCGGCAGTGGCGTTGCGGCCGGGTTTATGCTGTTCGTGGTATCGAAAGTGGCGGAGGAGTTTGGCCAGTCCGGCACGCTCCCCGCCATGCTGGCCGCCTGGGCGCCGGCGCTCGCCGGGCTGATGCTTGCCGTATCATTGCTGCTTCACCTCGAGGATGGCTGATGGACCGGGCTAGGATCGTGTTTGCCTGGCTGGATCGCCGGCTGATCGCGGTGGCTATGGTGGGCGCCGTGGCGCTGGCCTTGCCGCGCCCGGCGGCCGCGCAATTGGGCAGTGTCGTCGGCGGCAGCAAGAACACGACGCCGATGGATCGCAACCAGCCGGTGGCGTTTACCGCCGACAATTTCGAGTACGACCGCACCGCCGGGATCGTCACCGCCTCCGGCCATGTGGAGGCGTGGCAGAACGACCACGTGCTGCGTGCCGACAAGATTACGTTCGACCGCAACACCAACGTTGCCGCGGCTACCGGTAACGTCGTCATGGTGGAGCCGGACGGCCAGGTGTTGTTCGCCGATTATGCCGAGCTGACGCAGGGCATGCGGGAGGGCGTGCTGAAGGACATGCGTGCCCTGCTGGCTGAAAATGGCAAGCTGGCGGCCAATGGCGCCCGCCGGGTGGACGGCAAGGTCAACGAGTTGACGCACGCCGTCTACACCACCTGCGACCTGTGCAAGACCGACCCGACCAAGCCGCCGCTGTGGCAGATCCGCGCGTTGACGGCGACCCAGGACCTGGAAAACCACCAGATCGAGTATCGGGACGCCACCATCGACATGCTGGGCGTGCCAGTGGCGTTCCTGCCATACCTGTCGCATCCGGACCCGTCGGTGCGGCGCGCCAGCGGATTCCTGGTACCGTCCTTCGGGCAGAGCAGCCATATCGGCGCCTTCCTGGCGACGCCGTATTTCTGGGCGATCGACCCCAACCAGGACGTGACGATCACGCCGGAGGTTACGACGGGGTCCGGTGAGGAGTTGGCGGCGGAGTATCGGCGGCGGTTCAACAACGGCGTGCTGCATGTCGAGGGCGCGACCGCCATCGACCAGGGCAAGCCGCAGGGCTACGTGTTTGCCAAGGGCACGTTCAACTACGACGACACGTGGCGCTACGGGTTCAACATCAACCGCGCCAGTTCCACCGATTACCTGCGCGATTTCCGGGTGCAGAACTATAGCAGCGTGCTGTCCAGCACCGGGTTCATCGAGGGCTTCGGCGTCGGCAGCTACACCAAGCTGGACGCGATCGCCTACCAGGGCCTGGCCACCAGCATTACGCAGAGCAAGCTGCCCTACGTGCTGCCGCGGTACGAATACAGCTTCTTCTCCGAGCCCGACCCGTTGGGTGGCCGGCTGCGGTTCGATACCACCGATTTCAACGTGATCCGCGAGCAGGGCACCAACACGCAACGGGCCGGCGGCAGCCTGGATTGGCAGCGCCCGTTCAGCGGCGATTTGGGCGAGCAATATAAGATTACCCTGCATGCCGACATGGCGGCTTACCAGGCGACCAGCCTCGACCAGCAGCCGACCTACGGCAATAGCGGGAACGTCACCACCGTGCGCGCCCAGCCGACGATAGCGGCGGAGATGCGGTGGCCGTTCATGCGCGATGCCGGCAGCATGGGGACGCAGATCCTGGAGCCGATCGTGCAAGTGATCGGCGCGCCGAATGCCGGGTCTTTCTTCGGGCGCAACATCCCGAACGAAGACAGCATGGATTTCGAGTTCACGGACGCCAATCTGTTCTCGCTGAACCGGTTCCCGGGCATCGACCGGTTCGAGGGCGGGTTGCGCGCCAATGCCGGGCTGCACGCAGCCTGGACGGTGGGAACCACCAATATCGATACGCTGATCGGCCAGTCGTATCGCGAACATCTGGATAAGAGCCTGCCGCTGAAGTCGGGCCTAGACCGGCATGTGTCCGACGTGGTGGCGCGCGCGACCATCACCCCGGCAACCTGGTTCGATCTGACGACGCGCACCCGGGTGGACCCGCGCAACGGCAATATCGGCTTTGCGGAGGCCGTCGGCTCGGCCGGTGTGCCGCTGTTCCGGCCGAGCGTCGGTTTCCTCTACTCGTCGACCAACCCGTATTTCCTGTTCGACCAGAACCCCACATCCGTGCTGCCGACTGGTTACCCGGCCAGCTATTTCGTTCCGCGGGACGAACTGACGCTGGGCGCCAGCACGACCTATGGGAAGTATAAGCTGGCGGGCTACGTTCGGCGCGATCTGACGGTATCCAAGCTCGTTGGCATCGGCGCGCATGGCACGTATGAGGATGAGTGCTTCATCTTCGACGTGAACTTCTCACGGCGCTATACGTCGATCGATAATGACCACGGTAGCACCACAATCCTGTTCCAGATCACGCTTAAGACCGTCGGGCAGTTTGGGTTCCACGGATAGCAACGGAAACAACGCCATGCGCCATCTTGCCACTTCAGGCCTTCTCTCGGCCGCGCTTTGCCTGTGCTGGGGCGCCGATGCCACGGCCGCCGCTGCTGCCGCCAGGCGCGGAACGACGACTGCTGCGACAGACACGGCAACCCCTGGTGCGCCCGCTGCTGGAACGCCTGCCCCTGGAACGCCTGCTACTGGAACACCTGCTACTGGAACACCTGCTGCTGGAGCGCCTGCTACTGGAACGCCTGCCCCTGGGGAACGCATCGTTGCGGTCGTCAATGGCGACGTGATCAGCCAGGGCGATGTCGAGGCACGCGGCCGGCTATTCGCGCTGTCCACGGGGCTGCCGTTGACGCCGGAAGTGCTGGCCCGCTTGCGGCCGCAGGTGACGCAGCAATTGATCGACGAGCGGTTGCGCCTGCAGGAGGAGCAGAAGCGCAAGGTGGTGGTCACCGACAAGGAGATCGCCGATGCGGTTGCGGGGATCGAGCAGCGCAATGGCATGGCGCCGGGCACGATGCGGGGCAAACTGGGCGCGGAGGGCGTGGCCCTGCGCACGCTGTATGACCAGACCCGGGTGCAGCTCGGCTGGACGCGCGTGTTGCGCGACGAACTGGGTCCGCGCGCCGAGATCAGCGATGCGGATGTGAGCGCCCAGATGGCGGTGCTGAAGGCCGAAAGTGGGCAGACCGAATATCGCGTGGGCGAGATCTTCCTGCCGATCAACGACCCGTCCAAGGCCGCCGACACGACCCGGTTCGCCGATACCGTCATCGGGCAGTTGCATGCGGGCGCGCCGTTCGCCGTGGTGGCTGCGCAGTTCAGCCAGAACCAGACGGCGCTGCAGGGCGGCGACCTGGGCTGGGTCCACTTGAACCAGATGGACCCTCAGGTCGGCGCCATCCTGCAGGCGATGCCGGATGGGGCGATCAGCAACCCGATCCGGGTGCCCGGCGGCATCTCCATCGTGACGCTGCGCGGCAAGCGGACCGTGGGCAACGATATGGCGACCATGATTACGCTGCGGCAGGTGTTCCTGCCGTTCAGCACCCCGCTGGATCCGAAAAACCCGTCCGAGCAGGCGAAGAAACAGCTCGCCGTCGCGCAATCGCTTGGCAAGACGGCGCATAGCTGCAGCGATATGGAGGCTGCGGCGAAGGCCGATGGCAGCAGCCGCCCGGCAGACCCGGGTGCGGTGCGGCTGGAGGGGCTGGCTGGGCCAATGCGCTCATTGCTGACGGGGCTGACGCCGGGCCAGATCAGCCGGCCGCTGATCTCGGTCGATGGCATCGGCCTGATCATGATCTGCACCAGCGACCGCAAGAACATGGCCGAGACCGGGAACAAGGAAGAGATCACCGCCGGCCTGCTGAGCGAGCGGGTGGAATTGGTGTCGCGCCAGTTGGTGCGGGATTTGCGGCGCCGGGCGATCATCGACCTGCGGGGGTGAGCACGCCCGCCCCGCCGGGCATTTTGCGCGACGTCATCGCACGGCACGGTTTGGACGCCCGGCGCTCGCTGGGCCAGCATTTCCTGCTGGATCTGAACCTGACCGGGCGCATCGCGGCGCTCGCCGGCGATCTGGCCGGGCGGCATGTGGTGGAGGTGGGGCCAGGCCCTGGCGGGTTGACCCGCGCGCTACTGGACAGCCCGGCGGCCGACGTGACCGCGATCGAGATCGATCCGCGTGCGGTTGGCGCGATGGAGGAATTGGCCGCAAGCAATCCCCGTCTGCGCGTCATCGCCGGGGACGCGCTGGCGATGGATCTGACGGAGGTGGTGCCAGCGCCACGTGTCGTGGTGGCGAACCTGCCCTACAACGTCGCCACCCCCCTGCTGATCGGCTGGTTGCGCCAGGCGGCGGCATGGGAACGGTTGACGCTGATGTTCCAATTCGAGGTGGCGGAACGGATTTGCGCGCCGCCGGGCAGCGGCGCCTATGGCCGGTTGGCGGTGCTGGCGCAATGGACCGGCACGGCCGCCGTGCTCACCCGCATTCCCGCCGCCGCATTCTGGCCGCCGCCGAAGGTGGTGTCGGCGGTGATCGGGTTTCGGCCGTATGCCGAGCAGCCTTCTGCCGAGTTGTTTGCCACGATGGAGAAGCTGACGGCCGCGGCGTTCGGGCAGCGCCGCAAGATGCTGCGGGGGTCGTTGCGCGGGCTCGGTGGAGAGGCGTTGCTGGCCCGCGCCGGCATCGCCCCGGAGCGCCGGGCGGAGACGTTGGAGATCGCGGAGTTCGATACGCTGGCTCGGTTGCTGTTGGAGGACGGGGCGCTGCCCCGTGCCCCGCAAGAGGACGATCGTCCTCTTGACACATTGGGCTAATAGACGACGACGCTGCGGATGCTTTCGCCGGACGCCATGAGGTCGAAGCCCTCGTTGATGCGGTCGAGCGGCAGGATGTGGGTGATCAGGTCGTCGATGTTGATCTTGCCCTCCATGTACCAGTCGACGATCTTTGGCACATCCGTGCGGCCGCGGGCGCCGCCGAAGGCGCTGCCTTGCCAGACGCGGCCGGTGACCAGTTGGAACGGGCGGGTGCTGATCTCCTGCCCGGCGCCGGCGACGCCGATGATGGTGGATTTGCCCCAGCCTTTATGCGCGCATTCCAACGCCTGGCGCATCAGCGTGGTGTTGCCGACGCATTCGAAGCTGTGGTCCGCACCGCCCTTCGTCAGTTCCACCAGGTGCGGCACGAGGTCGCCGGATACGTCCTTCGGATTGACGAAATGGGTTAGGCCGAACTTACGGGCGAGCGCTTCGCGTGCCGGGTTGAGGTCGACACCGATGATCATGTCGGCACCGGCGAGGCGGGCGCCCTGGATGACGTTCAGACCGATGCCGCCCAGGCCGAACACCACGACGTTGTCGCCGGGTTGCACCTTTGCGGTGAAGATGACCGCGCCGATCCCGGTGGTGACGCCGCAGCCGATGTAGCAGACCTTGTCGAACGGCGCGTCCGGGCGGATTTTGGCCAGCGCGATCTCGGGCACCACCGTGTAGTTGGCGAAGGTCGACGTGCCCATGTAGTGCAGCACCGGCTTGCCCTGGTAGGAGAAGCGGCTGGTGCCGTCCGGCATAAGGCCGCGGCCCTGGGTGATGCGGATTTTCTGGCAGAGATTGGTCTTGCGGCTGAGGCAGTAATCGCACTCGCGGCATTCCGGCGTGTAGAGCGGGATGACGTGATCGCCCTTTTTCAGAGACGTCACGCCGGGGCCGACGTCGACGACGATTCCGGCGCCCTCGTGGCCAAGGATGGCGGGAAACAGGCCCTCCGGATCGGCGCCGGACAGGGTGAATTTGTCGGTGTGGCAGATGCCGGTGGCCTTGATTTCGACCAGGACCTCCCCGTCGCGCGGGCCGTCGAGCTGCACCGTTTCGATGCTGAGTTTCTGTCCTGCTTCGAAAGCCACTGCTGCACGCACGTCCATACTGGGCACTCCACCTGCTGTCGCCGGGCAATCTAGGGCAGCAGGCGCTGCGCGTCTTCCCATAGCGTTTGCACGATGTCGGCGGCGGGGGCGGCGCGGGCCATGGCGGCGCCCATGCCGGCCCAGGCCTGCATGCGCTCTACATCATCGGCCTGTTGGGCAGCGGCGCGCATGGCGGTGGTGAGGCCGCGTTGCACTGGGTAGGGCTCCGGCGGGGGTGCGTTGGGGGCGAGGGTGTAGGCAGTGCCGAGGCTGCGGCCGAGGCGACCGCTGAAGGCGCGGGTTTGCACGGTGCCGCGCGTTGCGGCCTCGGCCAGGGCGGCAGCCCAGGCGGGGGCGATGTCGGCCTCGGGGCTGCGCAGGAGCGCGGTGCCGATTTGGACGGCGCTGGCGCCGAGCACCAGGGCAGCCGCAACGCCGCGGCCATCGGCAATGCCGCCGGTGGCGATCAGCGGTAGGTCGGTTTGGTCGGCGATCTGCGGCAGCAGGGCGAAGAGGGTGGCGGATTGGCGCTCGGCTGCGGCGGGGTCGAAGCTGCCGCGGTGGCCGCCGGCTTCGACGCCCTGCACGACCAGCGCGTCGGCGCCGGCGGCGGCGGCCTCGCGTGCCTCGACAGTCGTGGTGACGCAGGCGAACCAGGCGATGCCGCGCTGCTTCAGCTGGGCGACGAAGGGCGCCGGGTAGAGCCCCATGATGGAGGAAACGACGGCCGGGCCGGCCTGCAACAGCGCTTCGCACTGGGCGGCGAAATCGGCGGGCACGGCGTCGCCGGCCGTTTCGGGCACGATGGGGCCCCAGTGACCGAGGAAATCCCGCATCCGGGCCTCGGCCGCCGGGTCGCGCAACGGGGGCGGGTCGGGGATCCAAAGGTTGAGCTGGAAGGCGCCGTTTGTGGCGGCGCGCACGGTGCGGGCCCAGGTGGCGATGCCCGCCGGGTCCATCATCAGCGCGCCTGCGCCGCCCATGCCGCCTGCCCCAGCCACCGCAATGGCCAGCGCGGGCGGGCACGACCCGGCCATTGGCGCTTGCAGGATCGGGACGCGCAGGCCGAACCGATCGCAGAAAGCTTGGGCGCGGGCGCGGGGCGTGATCATGCGGCGATCCGGGATTGGAGGCGGAGGGACAACACCAGTTCTACCGCGATGGCGGCGGCCAGGGCGATCATGGCGGCCAGGAACAGGGCGGCATAGCCGTGCAAAGCGCCGAACAGCCAGGCCATGGCGTAGGCGCCAGCCGCCTGCCCCGCCGCCCAGGCGATCGTCGCCTGGGTCCAGCCGCGGGCGCGGGCGATCCCGTCACTGCCCGCCAGTTGGCCGACGCGGCCCAGCATGACGGCGCTGATCGCCGGGCCAAGGGCGCCGGAGACCAAGGCGGACAGGCCGACCACGAGCGGGGAAACCGATGCCAGCAGCGCGACGACGGTAGCCGCCTGCACCAGGATGATCCCGCGCATGGTGGCTGGCGGGCCGATGCGGTCCGCGATGCGCCCGGCGACCACGGCGCCACCCAGGGCGCCGACACCGTAGATCACCCAACTGAACGCGCCGGCGTCTATCCCTCGCCCCAGGCCGCGGGCCACGTAATCCGACAGGAACACCATGTGCGGGACCATGCCGACCGCGCTGAGCCCGTAGCTGAGCGAGATCGGGCCGAACCGGGTCGGCGAGCTGATGGGGGGCGCGATGATCGGCGGCGGCGCAGACGGCCAGCCGTTCCAGGCCAAGGCGGTCAGCACCAGGGACAGCGTTCCCAGGCCGAGCCAGGCGGCCGATAGGCTCCAATGCAGCATCGTCGGCACCAGCGTGCCGGACGCGGCGATGCCCAGGCCGACGCCGGTGATCATGAGCCCGCTGGCCAGCCCGCGGCGATTGGCGGGCACGTGCGCCATGACGGAAGCCGGGCCCAGGATCATCAGCAAGCCGCCGACGATGCCGGAAAGCAGGCGCCAGACGAAGAACCATAGGAATGGCAATGGGATGCTGCAGGCCAGCAGCGAGATCGCGGCCAGCAGCATCGCGAGCCGCACCATCTTCGGCGTGCCGAAGCGGACAGCCAGGCGACGGGACGCGAGCGCCCCTGCCAGGTAACCCAGCAAATTCGCCGCACCCAGATAGGCCGCAGCCCCCGGGGCGAACCAGCCATGCGAGATGAGCACCGGCAGCAACGGGGCGTAGGAGAAGCGGGCGAGGCCGACGCCCACCAGCACACCCATCATTGCGGTCGCGACCGACCGCCACGGCATCGTCTGGTCCGCTTGCATCCTGCAACGTTAGGCGAGACGGACTGGTGGTGTCATTCCCCCTGGCGATGGCAGATGCGCGCTACGGGTGGGTCGGCGCTTTGGCGAAGGCGGCCTGCTGCTCCGGCGTGGCGGGCCGTTGGTGCTGGGCTTGCCATTCCTTGTAGGGCATGCCGTAGACGATCTCCCGCGCCTCTGGGTCCGATAGGATGACGTCGCGGGACTCGGCGGCCTCGCGATACCAGCGGCTTAGGCAGTTGCGGCAGAAGCCGGCCAGATTCATCATGTCGATATTCTGCACGTCACTGCGTTCGCGCAGGTGCTCGGTCAGCCGGCGGAATGCGGCGGCTTCCAGCTCCAGGCGGGTCTGTGGGTCGATCGGGGTCATCGCGATTCCTCCTACCGGGGTATATGGCGGCGGCGTACGCCCTTCGCCATAGTGGCGGGCATGGGTTGGAACGACAACACGGCGCGCAGCCTGCTGCGGGGATTGTTCGACGCGGGCGTGCAGGCGGCGGACCCGGCGGCCGTGCTGGCAGCCCACCTGCCGATCAAGCCGACCGGGCGCTGCATCGTCGTCGGCGTCGGCAAATCCGCCGCCACCATGGCCGCTGCGTTGGAGGCCGCCTGGCCCGACGTGGATCTGCGCGGCATTGTCGTTACGCGCTACGGCCACGGGTTTGCCACACAGCGCATCCGCGTGCTGGAGGCGAGCCATCCCGTCCCGGATGCCGCTAGCGAAGCCGGTGCCCGGGCGCTGATGGCGGAGGTTGCGGGGCTGGGGCCGGATGATCTGGTGATCGCGCTGATCTCCGGCGGCGGGTCCGCGCTGGCGGCGCTGCCGGGTCCGGGGCTGAGCCTGGCGGACAAGCAGGCGGTCAATGCCTCGCTGCTTCGATCGGGCGCGCCGATCGGGGTGATGAATGCCGTGCGCAAGCATCTGTCGGGGATCAAGGCCGGGCGGCTGGCCGCGGCGGCGGCTCCGGCGCGGGTGGTGACATTGGTGATTTCCGACGTGCCGGGGGATGACCCGGCGGTGATCGCCAGCGGCCCCACGGTGCCTGGCGCGCCGAGCCGTGCGGCAGTGCGGGCGATGGTGGCGCAGTATGGCGTGGAATTGCCACCGGCCGCCGCGGCATTGCTGGCCGGCGAGGCGAACCTGCCGCCGATCGCGGGTCCGGTGGATGTCCGCATGATCGCAACGCCGGCCATGGCGCTGGAGGCCGCGGCACAGGCAGTGCGGGAGGCTGGGGCGACGCCGATGATCCTGGGCGATGCGCTGGAGGGGGAGAGCCGCGAGCTTGGCACCGTGATGGCCGGCATCGCCCGCAGCATCCGCACCCATGGCCATCCGGCGCCGGCGCCCTGCGTCCTGCTGTCCGGTGGGGAAGCGACCGTGACGATCGGCGCGCGCAAACCGGGGCGTGGCGGGCGGAATACCGAATTTTTGCTGAGCCTGGCGGTCGCATTGCAAGGACTGCCGAATATCTGGGCCGTCGCCGGCGACACGGACGGGATCGACGGCACGGAGGACGCTGCCGGGGCCATCGTCACACCTTCGACGCTGGCGCGTGCTACGGCCGCAGGGGTTGACCCGGCGACCTGCCTGGCGGCCCATGACAGCTACAGCCTGTTCGACGCCGTGGGCGACCTGATCCGCACCGGGCCCACCCTGACCAACGTGAACGATTTCCGCGCGATCCTGGTCACCTGAGGAGTAAGTCCACTGGCCCCTATCAAAATGCGCCGCCGCCGGCGCACGAAGATCGTTGCCACGCTTGGCCCGTCGAGCAGTTCGGCCGAGATGCTGGGACGGCTGTTTCGTGGCGGGGCGGATGTTTTTCGCCTGAATTTTAGCCACGGCACGCATGAGGGCCATGCCGCCAATATCGCGCTGATCCGGGCGCTGGAGGAAGAGACGGGGCGCCCGATCGGCATCCTGGCCGACGTGCAGGGGCCGAAGCTGAGGGTGGGCAAGTTCCAGGCCGGGCGGGTGAGCCTGCAGACCGGCCAGGCCTTCCGGCTGGATTTGTCGCCAGTGCCGGGCGATGCGCGCCGGGTGCAGTTGCCGCACCCGGAAATCATGGTCGCCGCCGGGATCGGCACCACCCTGCTGCTGGATGACGGCAAGCTGCGGCTGCGCGTGTCGCACAAGCGGGACGACCACCTGGAATGCGAGATCGTCACTGGGGGCACGCTGTCCGACCGAAAGGGCGTCAACGTGCCGGACGTGGTGCTGCCGATCCCGGCGCTGACGAAGAAAGACCACGAGGATCTGCGTTTCGCCCTGGATCACGGGGTGGACTATATCGGCCTGTCGTTCGTGCAGCGGCCGGAGGATGTGGCCGAGGCACGGTCGATCGCGGATGGCCGCGCCTGGATCATGACCAAGCTGGAAAAGCCACAGGCGTTGGACAATCTGGACGGCATCCTGGCGCTGTCCGATGCGGTGATGGTGGCGCGCGGCGATCTGGGCGTGGAGTTGCCGCCGGAGGAAGTGCCGCTGGCGCAGAAGCGCATCGTGCGGGCGGCGCGGCAGCTCGGTATTCCCGTGGTGGTGGCGACGCAGATGCTGGAGAGCATGATCAGCGCCCCCGCCCCTACCCGCGCCGAGGCGTCCGACGTGGCGACGGCGGTGTTCGACGGGGCGGATGCGGTGATGCTGAGCGCGGAGACGGCCGCCGGGCAGTTTCCCTACGAGGCGGTGAACATGATGGACCGCATCATCGACCGGGTGGAACGTGACCCAGGCTGGCGCGAGTTGTGTGAGAGCAGCCGCCCGCCACCGGAGCGCACCATCTCCGACGCGATCGCCGCTGCCGCGCGGCAGATCGCCAAGACGATCGATGCGAAGGCGATTGCCGCCTACACGATGTCCGGCTCGACCGCGCTGCGCATCGCCCGCACCCGGCCGGATTGCCCGGTGCTGGGGATGACGACCGAGCAGAAGACTGCCCGCCGCATGGCCGTCGTGTGGGGCGTGCACGCGGTGGTGACGCCGACGGAAACGCACACCATGACCGAAACCGTCAGCCGGGCCACCCGCACGGCCCGCAGCGAGGGGTTTGCGGCGCATGGCGACACGATCGTGGTGGCGGCCGGCGTCCCGTTCGGCCAGGCCGGGACGACGAATGCGCTGCGTGTCGCGTCGGTGAAGTAGCGGCCGCTAAAGGTCCAGCACGCGGGTGGGGCGGATCGTGCCGGCGAGCAGTTCGCGCAGCGCGATCATGTTGCCCCGCAAGCGGCCTGGGCGGTCGACATATGGCTCGGGGAAGAAATACTTGGCGGTGTTGGCGATGATGTTCTTGCTGACGGAAATGATCGCGTCCCGCTGCGGCATCGAGCCTTTGCGCACCAAATAGACCGGGTTGCTCACCTGCGAGTAGCCCAGCCGGGTGCCGGAGCCGCGGCCCAGCTTCACGCCCAGATGCACGCCGCGCGCGCCGGGCAGCTTGACGATGCGGCCGTGGGCGCCGGCGCGGACGCAGAAATCCACGTCCTCCAACCAGCCATAGAAGGGAAGGTTGGGGTCGAACCGCATGGCGGTGCTGCGGATGAAGGCGAGGCGGATGGCCATGTTGCAGCCATAGCCGTTGCGCACGAGGGTCATCGCCGCCGGGACCGCGGTTTCGGGCTGCGCGGCCAGCACGTCTCGCCCGTATTCCGCGGTGAGCCCGGGTCCTTTGATGCCATCGACCAGAACCTCACCGGTGGTGACGGCGATGTCGTGGTTGGACAGGAAGGCGGCGGCGGTGGCGGCGATGTAGTCCGGCATCGGCAGGAAATCGTCGTCGAAGAACAGAACGATGTCGGACCCGTCATCGGCCAGACGGTCGAGAATGGCGTTGCGCTGGTTGCACAGCCCGGCGGCCACGCAAACAAGTTCGAGGCCATCAACGGGCACGAGGCCCGCCACGTCCGATGCGTCGGTGTGGGCGATGATGATGCGGCTGGGGCGCTGGGTTTGCGCTTGCAGTTCGGCGATCGTTTCGCGCAGCACCGCGGCGCGTCCTTTGGTGGCGATGCCGACGGCCACGGCTAGCGTGGTTCGCGCAATGGGGGGCCGAACCGTCACGGACTCATGCAAATCTGCCCCCATTCGGCTGCCCCGGTGCAATGCGGGCGATACATCCGGCGGAGGGGCGAAGGATCACAAAAGCTGGGCCCGTTCAACCGGAATCCGCGTGGCCTTGCCGGTTGGCGGCGGGATGCCGCATATATCAGCCTAGCTGCCGTTTTTGAGCCGCATGCCACAGCATAGGAAACCGATGCGCTATCTGTCCTATCTTGAGGCGGAATCGATCCACATCCTTCGGGAAGTGGTGGCGCAATGCCGCCTCCCGGTGATGCTGTATTCGGTGGGCAAGGATTCCTCCGTCATGCTGCATCTGGCGCAGAAGGCGTTTGCGCCGGGCCCGATCCCGTTTGCGCTGCTGCATGTCGATACCGGCTGGAAGTTCCGCGAGATGATCGCGTTCCGGGACGAGACGGCGCGGCGGCTGGGACTGAACTTGTTGGTGCATACCAATGAGGAGGGTCGGCGCGCCGGAGTGAACCCGTTCGATTCCGGATCCTCCCACTACACGCAGGTGATGAAGACGGAGGCGCTGAAGCAGGCGCTGGGCGCGCATGGGTTCGATGCGGCGTTTGGCGGGGCGCGGCGGGATGAGGAGGTGTCGCGGGCGAAGGAGCGGATTTTCTCGTTCCGTACGGCGAGCCAGGAATGGGACCCGAAGAACCAGCGGCCGGAGTTTTGGCAGGCGTATAATGGGCGGGTGAAAGCGGGGGAATCGATCCGGGTGTTCCCGCTGTCGAATTGGACCGAATTGGATATCTGGGCCTACATCCAGCAGGAGGAGATCCCGATCGTCCCGCTGTATTTCGCGCAGGACCATCAGGTGGTGGAGCGGGACGGCAGCCTGATCGTGGTGCATGACGAGCGCATGCGGCTGGCGCCCGGTGAGGTGCCGCAGACGCGGCGGCTGCGGTTTCGCTCATTGGGTTGCTATCCGCTGACGGGGGCGATGCCGTCTGACGCCACGAGCATTGCCGAGATCATCGCGGAGATGCAGGCGGTCCGCACGTCCGAACGGGGTGGGCGGCTGATCGACCGGGACGAGGCGAGTTCGATGGAGAAGAAGAAGCGGGAGGGGTATTTCTAGTGGAGCCGGATCTGCTCCGCTTCATCACCTGCGGCAGCGTGGATGATGGGAAGTCGACCCTGATCGGGCGGCTGCTGCACGAGACGCGGCTGATCCTGGACGACCAGGCGGCGACGCTGGCGCGGGATAGCCGGCGGCACGGCACCACGGGGGATGAGGTCGATTACGCCCTATTGGTGGACGGGCTGCAGGCGGAGCGGGAGCAGGGCATCACCATCGATGTCGCCTATCGGTTCATCACCACGCCGCGGCGCCGCTTCATCGTGGCGGACACGCCGGGCCACGAGCAGTACACGCGGAATATGGCCACGGGGGCGTCCACTGCCGATCTGGCCATTCTGCTGGTGGATGCGCGGCATGGGCTGGTGACGCAGACGCGGCGGCATTCGCTGATCGTGAGCCTGCTGGGGATCCGGCAGATCGTGCTGGCGGTGAACAAGATCGATTTGGTGGGGTTCGACCCGGCGGTGTTCGAGCGGATCGTGGCCGAGTATGCCCAATTCAGCGCCGGCCTGGGATTCGATGCGGTGACGGCGATCCCGCTATCCGCCCGCTATGGCGACAATGTCGTGGCGCGCAGCGTGCGGACGCCGTGGTACGTAGGGCTGGCCTTGCTGGAGCATTTGGAGACGGTGCAGCCGGCCAGCCAGGTGGCGCAGCCGTTTCGCATGCCGGTGCAGTTGGTGAGCCGGCCGGATTCGGAGTTCCGCGGCTATAGCGGCACGGTTGCGGCCGGTGGCGTGCGGGTGGGCGAGCGCGTTGCTGCCACCGCCGGGTCATCGGCCGTGGCGCGCATTCTGGTGGCGGGCGTGGAGGCGGAGGCGGCGGAAACCGGGCAAGCCGTGACGATCGCGCTGGTCGAGCCGCTGGATATTTCCCGTGGAGATGTGCTGACGGCGGACAACGCGCCGCTGGAGCGATCGGACCAGTTCCAGGCCCGGCTGGTATGGGTGGATGCGCGGCCGCTGTCTGCCGGTCGCACCTATTGGTTCCAGATCGGCACGGCGCTGGTGCCGGGTAGCGTGACCCGGATTCGCCATCGCATCGCCGTCAACACGCAGGAGAAGGTGAGCGCGACGGAGTTGGCGATGAACGACATCGCCGTGGTGAACGTGTCGCTGCAATCGCCGGTCGCCTTCGCGCCGTTCGCGGAAAACCGCATGCTGGGCGGTTTCATCATCATCGACCGCGAGACCAATGCCACCGCCGCCGCCGGGATGATCGAGTTCGCGCTGACACGGGCTGCGAACCTGACCTGGCAACCCACGGTGATCGATAAGGCCGCCCGCGCCCGGCTGAAGCAACAGACCCCGGTGGTGGTGTGGTTCACCGGGCTATCCGGTGCCGGGAAATCCGCGATCGCCAACCTGGTGGAGCAGAAACTGTATGCGCGGGGGCTGCACAGCACGCTGCTGGACGGCGACAATGTGCGCCACGGTCTGAATCGCGACCTGGGCTTCACCCCGGCGGACCGGGTGGAGAATATCCGTCGCGTGGCAGAGGTGGCGACGCTGTTCCTGGATGCCGGGCTGATCGTGCTGTGCTGCTTCATCTCCCCCTACCGGGCGGAGCGGCAGATGGCGCGCGAGTTGGTGGGGGATGGCGAATTCATCGAGGTGTTCGTCGATACGCCAGTGGAGGAATGCCGACGGCGCGACGTGAAGGGGCTGTATGCCAAGGCCGATGCCGGGCTGATCCGGAACTTTACCGGCGTGAGCGCACCCTATGAAGCGCCAGAGCAGCCGGAGTTGGTGTTGCATACTTCAACCGCCAGCGCCGATGCGCTGGCGGACCAGGTGGTGGCCCGGCTGCTCGGCGGGGGCTAGCGCTTCAGCAGCGCCTCGGCGATTTGCACCGCGTTGAGGGCGGCGCCCTTCAGCAATTGGTCGCCCGCAACAAAAATCGCCAGGGTGCGGCCGGAGGGGTCGCCCAGGTCGCGGCGGATGCGGCCGACCAGCACGTCATCTTGGCCGGAGGCTTCGGACGGCATGGGGTAGTGGTTGGTGGCCATGTCGTCGACCAGGCGCACGCCGGATGCGGTGGCGAGGAGGGCGCGGGCTTCCTCGGCGGTGACGACCTCATCGAACTCAATGGTCAGGGCCATGGCGTGCGCGCGCAGCACGGGGACGCGGATGCAGGTGATGCCGATCGGGAGTTGGATGGCATCCAGGATGCGGCGGGTTTCGGCGACGAATTTCAGTTCCTCGCCGTTATGGCCGGTGGCCGGGTCCATGTCGGCGTTGTGGCTGAAGAGGTTGAACGCGTAGGGGTGGGGTAGCACCTGCGGCGCGTATGCCTCACCAGCGAGGTAGGCGGCGGTGGAGAGGCGGAGTTCCTCCATGGCCGCGGCGCCGGCGCCCGAGGCGGCCTGGTAGGTTGCGGCTGTGAGCCGGCGGATGGGGTGGGCGCGGTGCAACGGGGCCAGGGCGACCGTGGCGATGGCGGCGACGCAGTTCGGGTTGGCGATGATGCCGCGATGCCGGGCCAGGGTGGCGCCATTCACCTCCGGCACGACCAGCGGCACGTCCGGGTCCATGCGGAAGGCGGAGGAGTTGTCCACCACCACCGCGCCCGCCTTGACCGCCACGGCGGCATAGCGCTTGGAAATGCTGCTGCCGGCGGAGAACAGGGCGAGGTCGACGCCGTCGAAGCTCGCCTCGGTGAGTTCTTCCACAGCGATGGTTTCGCCGCGGAAGGACATGGTGCGGCCGGCGGAGCGTGCGGAGGCCAGCAGACGCAGCCGGCCGACCGGGAAGCCGCGCGCCTCCAGGCAGGTCAGCAATTCCACGCCGACGGCGCCGGTTGCACCGACGATCGCCACGGTGGGGGCGGCTGCCGGGATCTGTCTGGACGGCGCCATGGTTGGATGTTCGAGGGCTTGTCGTTCGAGGGGGTTCAGCATGATGTCTCTTCTTCCGTGAAGCCGGGAGAGACGGGTGCCAAGAGTGTGCAGCGGCCCCGTCCGTTTTCCGGCGGGGCCTTCTGGGGTCGCTATGCCGCGGAGATTACCGCACGCGCACCCAGAGACGCCCCGCCGGAGCGGTGGTCTTGGTCATGCGCTTGAGGGTGGTCGTTGCGAACATGGATGCAGGGATACGGGAGGTGGCGGGGCGTCGTCAACTGGGATGGTCGGTGGCGGCTTTCCCATGACCGTCCGGCGCGGCAGGGTGTTGGTATGAGGCAAGATGATCCCCGGCCGGCCACTCGCGACGATCTGCAGGCGGTGGAGACGATCGTTCGGGCGGCCTATTCGCATTACGTGGCGCGCATTGGGCGGCAGCCGGGGCCGATGCTGGACGATTACGGCGCGCTGATCGAGCAAGGTCTGGTGCGGGTCGCCGAGCATGAGGGTGCCGTGCAAGGCGTGCTCGTGCTGGTTCCGGAGGAGGGTGCGATGCTGCTGGATAACGTGGCCGTCTCGCCGGATGCGCAGGGGCTTGGGCTGGGTCGCAGGATGCTGGAGTTTGCCGAGCGGGCGGCCAGGGCGGCGGGGTATCGCTCGATCACGCTGTACACGAACGAGGCGATGGTCGAGAATATCGGGCTGTATTCCCGCATCGGCTACGTGGAGACGCATCGGGCCGTGGAGAAGGGATTGCGGCGCGTCTACATGGCGAAGCCGCTGGCGTAATCGCGCTAGAGGGCGAGTCGCATCTGACGGCGCAGGAAAACAATCCATCTTTTTGACTCATAACGACTCTTTCTGAATCTTCTTGGGACTACCTTCCCAAGCCCAATTGTTCTCTATACGTTCCTTCTGAGCGAGGAGCACCCCACTATTCCCCCCACCGCCACCCTCGACCGTTTGCGCGATCGCATCGCCCGGCTGGAACGGCGGCCCGTGGTGCGGGCCGATGTGCTGCGGTTCGGCGTGACGCAGATCGACCAGCATTTGCCCGGTGGCGGGTTGCTGAACGGGGCGCTGCACGAGGTTGCCGGGGATGGCCCGGATGTCGAGCACGGGGCGGCGGCGGCGCTGTTGCTGGCCGGGTTGCTGGCCCGGCGGCGGGGGCCGGTGCTGTGGGCAGTGATGCGCAACGACCTGTTCGCCCCTGCCCTGGCTGCCGCCGGGCTGCAGCCGGACCGGGTGATCTTCGCCGAGGCCGGCAGTGCCGTTCTGCTGGTGATGGAGGAAGCGTTGCGCCACCCGGGCCTCGCTGGCGTGGTGGGGGAAGTGGGGCGCATGGGGCTGACCGCATCGCGCCGGCTGCAACTGGCGGCGGAGGGCTCGGGCGTTACCGTGTTCGCTCTGCGCCGGTTTCGCCGCGCCGCCGACCCGGCATTGGCCGAGCCGAACGCCGCGGTTACGCGCTGGCGGGTGGCAGCCCTGCCCTCGCCGCCGCCGATTCCGCATGCGCCCGACGTGCCAGGATTGGCGCGGGCGCGATGGCGGCTCGACCTGATGCGCTGCCGCGGTGGCGTGCCTGCAACCTGGACCGTGGAGGCGTGTGATGCGCAGGGTCGTCTCGCTTTGGTTACCGAGTTTTCCGACCGATCGGCTGCGCCGGCACAGCAGCGCACCGCCGGTTGAGGCGCCGCTGGTCACCCGGCTGCATGATGGGCGGCGCATGGTGATCGGGGCGGTGGATGCGGCGGCGGGGGCGTTGGGGCTGCACGTCGGCATGGCGTTGGCGCATGCGCAGGCCATGGTGCCCGATTTGCAGATCGCGGATGCCGACCCGGCGGGTGATGCCGCGGCGCTGGGGCGGTTGGCGGCCTGGTGCCTGCGCCTGTCGCCGATGACCGCGCCGGATACGGACGGCGTGTGGATCGACGCCACCGGGTGCGCCCATTTGCATGGGGGCGAGGCGGCCATGTTGGACAGCTTGCTGGGCCGGTTGGCCGCGGATGGCATGACTGCCCGTGCTGCCATCGCCGACACGCCGGGTGCGGCGCATGCGCTGGCCCGGCATGGCGCCGGGTTGGTGACGGTGGTGGCGCCGGGGGGTGTGACCCGGGCGCTGGATCCCCTGCCGGTGGCGTCGTTGCGGCTGGCGGCGGATGCGGTGGCGACGCTGCGGCGGTTGGGGTTGGAGCAGGTGGCGGATTTGGCTGCCTTGCCGCGCGGCCCGCTGGCCCGGCGGTTCGGCGCTGCCGTGTTGCAGCGGTTGGACCAGGCGATGGGGCGGGTGGCGGAGCCGATTACGCCGGTGGTGCCGCCGGACATGCCGCAGGCCCGGATGGCGTTTGCCGAACCGTTGCTGACGGCGGAAAGCTTCGTTGCCGTAATCGGCGCGTTGGTCGGCCAGGTGTGCACGCTGCTGGAGCGGACCGGGTTGGGCGCGCGGCATTTGGATCTGTTGTTCGAGCGGGTGGACGGCACGGTCACCGCCATTCGCGCCGGCACCGCCCGGCCGTCCCGCGACGCCCGCCATTTGGGCCGATTGCTGGAGGAGCAGGTCGAGACGATCGACCCCGGCCTGGGCGTGGACGCGCTGCGCCTGGCAGTGCCGTTCGCCGAGCCGCTGGCCTACGTCCAGGTAGCGAATTTGGCGGCGGAGACGGAGGCGGATGTGGCGATGCTGGTGGACCGGCTGTCCAACCGGCTGGGGGCCGGCCGGGTGTGGCGGGCAGCGGCGGTGGAAAGCGATGTGCCGGAACGCTCGGTGCGTCACGTGTCTGCGGTGGCGCCGCCGGGTGGGGCGGCGTGGCCGGCATGGCCGCGGCCGGCGCGACTGATCCATCCGCCGCAGCCGGTGCAGATGCTGTCTGGATTACCCGACCGGCCGCCGACTGCTTTTACCTGGCGGCGGCATCGGCATCATGTGCGTCGGGCGGATGGGCCGGAGCGGATTGCTGGCGAGTGGTGGCGGCGCGATGCGGAAATCGGCGCGGTGCGGGATTATTGGCAGGTGGAGGTGGAAGGTGGTCGCCGCTTCTGGCTGTACCGGCGGGGCGATGGCAACGGGACCGAGAGCGGGGATTTGCAGTGGTTCATGCATGGGGTGTTTTGAGGGGCCTTGAGATAAGGGGTCAAAGGGGATGACTATCCCTTTCGGGTGCAGGGCCGCGCCCTGCCACTAAGGGTTGTCCTACGTCATGACCAATGTTCTGCAATTTCCGGAACGCCTGGACACCACGCCACCGCCAGTGCCGGTTGTGCGGTATGCGGAGTTGCAGGTGACGTCCAACTACTCGTTCCTGCGCGGGGCGAGCCATCCGGAGGAATTGCTGCTGACGGCGAAGGTGCTGGGGCATTTCGCGCTGGCGGTGACGGACCGGAATACGCTGGCGGGGGTGTTGCGCTCGCATGGGCGGGCGATCGAGGCGGAGATGCGCTTCATCGTGGGGTGCAGGCTGGATTTGCGGGATGGCACGTCGTTGCTCGCGTATCCCACCGACCGGCCAGCCTATTCGCGGCTGTGCCAGATGCTGACGCGGGGCAAGTCACGGGCTGGCAAGGGGGCTTGCTGGCTGGATTGGGATGATGTGGTGGAGCATGGCGAGGGATTGATCGCGATCCTGCTACCCGGCGGGGCGGATGCTGACAATCTACGCCGGTTGCATCGTGTCTTTGGCGATCGCGGCCATGTGGCGCTCACATTGCGGCGGCGGCCTGGTGATGCGGTGCGGCTGCGGCAATTGGCGGACATGGCGCAGGCGGCGCAGGTCGCCACCGTCGTTACGGGCGATGTGCTGTATCATGCGCCGGAACGCCGGATGCTGCAGGATGTGATGAGCTGTATCCGCGAAGGCTGCACCATCGATGATTCCGGGCATCGGTTGGAACGCTTTGCCGACCGCCATTTGCAGTCTCCGGCGGAAATGGCGCGGCTGTTCGGGGATTATCCGGAAGCGTTGGCACGAACGATCGATATTGCCGAGCGCTGCCGGTTTTCCCTGGCGGATTTGCAATATCAGTATCCGAACGAGACCGAACTACCCGGCGAGAACGCACAGCAAGCGTTGGAGCGTCATACCTGGGCCAGCGTGCCGACCCGATTCCCGGGCGGCGCGCCGGATAAGGTCCAGGATCAGCTTAAACATGAATTGGCGCTGATTGCGGAGATGCGATACGCGCCGTATTTCCTGACTGTCAATACGATCGTGCGGCAAGCCAAGGCGATGGGCATTCTTTGCCAGGGCCGTGGCTCCGCGGCCAATTCGGCGGTGTGCTACGTGTTGGGGATCACTGCCATCGACCCGGTGGAAAGCGGCCTGTTGTTCGAACGCTTCGTTTCCACCGATCGTCGTGAACCGCCGGATATCGACGTGGATTTCGAGCACGAGCGGCGGGAGGAAATCATCCAATGGATCTACGCGCATTATGGCCGCACACGTGCGGCGCTGTGCGCCACCGTGATCCGTTACCGATCGCGCGGGGCGGTGCGGGAGGTGGGCAAAGTGATGGGCCTGACGGAGGATGTGACGGCAGCGCTGGCGTCCCAGGTCTGGGGATGGTCGGAGGATGGTGTGGAGGATGGACACGCTGAACAGCTCAACCTCAATTTGGCGGATCGTAGGCTGCGCCTCACGTTGGAGTTGTCGCGAGAGCTGATCCACCATCCGCGGCATTTGTCGCAGCATCCTGGCGGTTTCGTGCTGACGCAGGATCTGTTGGCCGATCTCGTGCCGGTCGAACCGGCATCCATGAAAGATCGGCAGGTCATCGAGTGGGACAAAGACGACATCGACATATTGAAGTTCATGAAGGTCGATATATTGGGCTTGGGTATGCTGGGCTGCCTGCGCCGCGCTTTCGATTTGATCGATCAGCATCACGGCAAGCGCTATGACATCGCCGCCATTCCGCTGGATGACAAGCCGACGTACGAGATGATCCAGAAAGCCGATACGCTGGGCACGTTCCAGATCGAAAGCCGTGCCCAGATGTCGATGCTGCCGCGGCATAAGCCGAATAAGCTGTACGACCTCACCATCCAGGTCGCGATCGTACGGCCGGGACCGATCCAGGGGGATATGGTGCATCCGTATTTGCGGCGACGGATGAACTTGGAAAAACCGGATTACCCAACGCCGGAATTGAAGGCCGTACTGGAGCGCACGTTGGGCGTGCCGCTGTTTCAGGAACAGGCGATGCGGGTGGCTATCGTCTGCGCCGGGTTCTCTGCCAACAAGGCGGACCAGCTTCGCCGGTCCATGGCGACGTTCAAGGTTACGGGCGGGGTGGGACAATTCCGCGACGACATGATCAATGGGATGATCAGCAACGGCTACACGGCGGAATTTGCCGAACGCACGTTCAATCAGATCAAGGGTTTTGGGTCGTATGGGTTTCCGGAAAGCCACGCGGCGTCATTCGCGCTGATTGCCTATGCCAGCGCGTGGGTGAAGCGGCATCATCCGGACTCGTTCTGCGCGGCGTTGCTGAATGCGCAGCCGATGGGGTTCTACGCACCGTCGCAAGTGGCGCGGGATGCGCGGCAGCATGGGGTGGATGTGCGACACGCCTGCGTCAACGCCAGCGAATGGGATTGTACGCTGGAGGATGCGGTCGGGAAGTACAAGGCGGTGCGGTTGGGTCTGCGGATGATCAAGGGGTTGGCGGAGGTGCAGGCCAAGACGATCATCGGGCGCCGGGGCGCCGGGTATGGCTCGGTGGAGGATGTGTGGCGCCGGGCTGCGGTGCCGGTGTCGGCGCTGGAGCGGCTGGCGGAGGCGGATGCGTTCGCGGGGTTGGGCGCCGACCGGCGGCAGGCCCTGTGGGTGATCCGCGGGCTAGGCGAACCGCCACCGCCTTTGCTGGCGATGGCCGCGGAGCCCGCGGTGGCACTGCGCCCGATGACCGAAGGGCGGGAGGTGGTGGAGGATTACCAATCCACCGGCCTCACGCTGCGCCACCACCCGCTGCATTTCCTGCGGAAGGAGTTGGGGCGCCGCGGGATGGTGCCGTGCGTCGCGTTGGCGTCGGGCCGCGCAGGGCGCCGGGTCACCGTGGCGGGGATCGTGCTGGTGCGGCAGCGGCCCGGCAGTGCAAAGGGCGTCATGTTCATCACGATCGAGGATGAAACCGGGATCGCCAACCTGGTGCTATGGCCCGACCAGTTCGAGAAGCAGCGAAGGCTTGTCCTATCCGCCAGCATGATCGCCTGCCACGGCAAGGTGCAGCGGGAGGGCGATGTGATCCATGTCGTGGTGGAGACATTGACCGATTTGTCGGCAGAGCTGCGATCGGTGGGGGCGCGGGACCTGCCGTTTCCAATCGAGCGTGGGCGGGGAGATGGGGCCACCCACCCCGCCAGCGGCGATTCGCGGGAGCAGGTGGACAAGGCGCGGTTTCGCACGCGCGACATTTACGTGCCGGACCGGCCAGCCAAGGAGGTGGGAATCAAAGTGCCGACGCGGGATTTCCGTTGAAGCGGCACCGGAATAGTCTGGCCGCCATGCGCACGCTTCCGACTGTCCTGCTTGCCCTATCCTGCACCCTTCCCGGGCTGGCCTGGGCCCAAGACGATACGATGTGCCGCCAGGGCAATATCACCACGCAGTCGCCGCTGGGTGTGGCGAGGATCGTGGGCGGCCCGCGCACCTATTTGCGCAGCGACACCGCCCCCTGCCCGAACGACAGCGCCGCCTGCCAGACCCGGGTCTATGTCGTGCCGGGGGATACCGTGCTGACGGGTCGCGTGCAGGGCCGCTATATCTGCGCGCTGTTCGCGGGCAAGGCGGGCAGCAGCGCCGGGTATGTGCTGCAGTCCGAGATCGCGGCCCGACCGCTGGCCGCCTCACCGTTGGCTGCGTGGAGCGGCGCGTGGCACGACGGCGACAACACCATCAGCCTGAAGACGAAGGGCGCGCAGCTGGTCGCGTCGGGGGAGGCGTATTGGCCGTCCGCCAATCCGTCGCTGAAGGAGCGGCCCGGTGGACCCAATCTCGGCCAGATGAGCGGCGCGGCGGCGCCAAGGGGGAACAAGGTGGTGTTCGCCGATACGGACCCGGATGGGTGTCAGGTGACGATGACGCTCGTGCCGCCCTATCTGGCAGTCAGCGACACCATGAATTGCGGCGGGATGAACGTGACGTTCACCGGCACCTACACCAAGCGCTAACGCTCCAACTGGAAGCCCTGGAGCGCGCCGATCGCCAGCCGCTCGGTCAGATCGGCGGTGGCGTGTTCCAGCCGGTTCAACGCATCGCGGGCGGGGGCGAAGGCGGGTGGGATGGCGGGCACGGGCGCGCTCGGGATCGGGCGTTCGCCTGCGGCCAGGGCGGCCAGGCGGCGCTCGATCGCGTCGGCCTGCGCCACGGCATCGGGATCGGCCGCGGTGGCGGAGACGGCCAGCACGCGCAGCCAATGCACGCAGTCCAGCAGGGCGGGCACCGGACGCTCCAACTCGGTCCGGCGCATCAGGAACCGCCCGGCCCGCAGCGGCAGCAGCGCCAGTCGCAGATCGGCGACCTGGCGGTCCACGGCGCGCATGGCGGCCACCGGGTTGGCGCCGGGCTTGCCGGCCAGGGCGTCGCGGCAGGTGGCGACCGCCAGGGACAAAGCGCGCAGCACGGCGGCGCCCGAGGTCTTCACCTGGTCCCGCGTGCGGACCGGCAGCACGTAGGCCGCGACCAGAATGGCGGAGACGGCGCCGATCGCGGTTTCTTCCAATCGCAGGACCAACAAAGGCTCCAACGAGGCGCCGAGCAGGCTGTAGAGCAGCCCCAGCAGCATGGTCACGCAGAAGATCCCGATCGTGTACGAGATCATGATGAAGTAGTACATGCCGAAGATCGCGGCCAGCAGGGCGGCGCATTGCACCACCACGTCGCCGGCCAGCAGCGTCGCCAGTAGCAGGCCGCATACCAAACCGAGCAGCGTGCCGCTCAATCGTTGGGCGCCCTTGTAGATGGTGTCGCCGCGCGACCGGGCGTTCAGGAACACGACGTAGACGGTGACCACGGCCCAGAACCAGCGCTGGGGCGATAGTGCCATGCCGCCTGCCATCGCCATGGCGGAGGCGAGCGTGACCCGCAGCGCGATCCGCCAGGCGAGCGGCCCTGGTGCGGGCCGCACCACCGGCGCGGGCGGCTGGGCAATGGTTGGGGCGACGGGGCAGAGCCCGAGGGCGGAGGCAGCCCGCATCAGGTCGGCCAGCGCGGCGGCCACGGTGGTTTGGGGGGAGTTCGTGTTGGGGCCGCGGAGATGATGGCGGGACCAGCGGCCACGGCGCAGCCGGCGCTCGTGCGCGCGGATGCGGGCGGCCTGGCGGCGGCTATTCTGCCCGGCGACGACGTCCAGCGGGGCGTTCGCCAGGCGGGCTGCGGCCAGTTCCAGATCCATCAGGTGTAGGCGCAGCGGCGCGCTGCCCACCGGGTCCAGCAGGGCCATCTGATCGTCGGCGGCCAGGGCGGCCTCGTTCAATTGCGCCAGGCTGCGCCGCAGACGCTGCACGGTCGCGGGTTGCCCGGCGGCCAGGCCGCCAGCGTCGCGCAGCACCATGGCGGCGCGGCCCTGCACTGCCTGCACGGTTCGCCGCAATGTCCTGGCCGGCCGCAGCGGCAGCGCGACGATGCCGATGAACCAGACGACGGGGATTGCCACCAGGACCGACAGCATCTGAATCGGCAGCGTCGACACCGGCAGTTCCAGATACAGCCCGACATAGCTGATGACGACCGCCACCAGGCCCAACGCGATGCCTTGCGGGCTGCGGGCCTGCAGCAGGAAGCACAGGAACACCAGCACGAGGAAGAAACTGTCGCCCAACACGCCGCGGCCGTGCATGACGGTGGTGACGATCGCGGCGCCGGCGGCGGGCAGTGCCAGCATGACCATGGTGCGCTGCCGCTCACGCCGGGTCGGCTCCCGCGCCAGGAACGGCAGCATCAGGCTGAAGGTGATGCCGGAGGCGAACTCCACGGGCGCGGCGTCGAGCAGATGGCCCAGCAGCAGCGCCACCACTGTCATCACGAACACCGACAGGGTGCCGCGGAATGCCATGAACAGGCGCAAGAGGCCGGGGTCGGAAGCGATCATCCGGTTCCAGACGTTGGAGAGTGCCTGCCAGGGCGCGTTTACGGCCCACCCGATCCGGTCGCTTCGCATGTGCAGCATGTCCGGACCATAGGGCGGATCGGACCCCTAGGTCATCCCTCAATCACGCGAGGGCGCTGTGAAGCCGGGTCCAGTCTGGGTCGGTGCCGGGTAGGCCGAACCGCAGCCAGGTGGGGTTGGCGGCGAACTGGCGCACCAGGATGCCAGCCTGGGCCAATCGGGTGGCCAATGCGGGTGCTTGGGGGTGCGATGCCAGGCGGAACAGGCGCGTGCCGCCGACGATGTGGCAGCCGGCATTGCGCAGTGTCGCGTCCAACCGGGCGGCGTCGTGGGTCAGGTGCAGGGTGGTGGCGGCGCGCCAGGCTGCGTCCGCGAGTGCTGCCTGCCCGGCCAGCAACGCCGGGCCGGAGACCGACCATGGGCCAAGCGCCTGGCGCAACCCGGCCGCCAACGCCGGGGCGGTGAGCGCGAAGCCCAGCCGCACGCCGGCCAGGCCGTAGGTCTTGCCGAAGGAGCGCAGCAGGATCAGGCGGGGATGCGGCAGCATGGCGGAGAGGCTGCATGCCTCCAGGTCGGCGAATGCCTCGTCCACCACCAGCAGGCGGCCGGGTCCGGCCAGCGGGATGAGCGCGGCGGCGGGGTCTACCCGGCCGTCGGGGTTGTTGGGGCGGACCGTCACGGTGATGGCGGCGTTGGCTGTTGCGAAGCCAGGGGCGTCCGACACGTCGTGGCCCGCCTGGGCCCAGGCGGCGTGGTGTTCGGCGTAGGTCGGGGCGATTACGGCGACGGTGGTGCGGGGGATCAGCCGGGGGAGCAGGTGGATCAGCACTTGCGTGCCGGGTGCGGCCACGACGCAAGCGGGGTCGGCTACCCCGTAGGTTCGGGCGGCCAGTGCCTCCAGCGCGGCAACAGCCTCTGGCTCCGGCAGGCGGGTGAAGGCGGATTGGGGCAGCGGCGGCATGGGGTAGGCAATCGGGTTGATACCGGTCGATAGGTCCAGCCAGGGGCGCGGCGCGTCCGGATAGCGGTGCTGCGCCGCGATCAAACCGCCACCATGCGCAATCGGCGCCGCCATGCTAACCCCCTGCCCCGTGCTGACCTCCACACCTCTGTTGCTGACGCTCGGCGCGCTGCTGGCCGAGGCCGCGTTCGGCTACCCGGCCTGGCTGCTGCGCCGGATCGGGCATCCGGTGATATGGGCGGGGGCAGGCATCGCATGGTTGGATCGCCGGCTCAACCAGGGGCGGGCGCGCCGGGTGCGGGGCGTGGTGGCGACGGTGGCGTTGGTGGTGGGGGCTGGGCTGCCGGCCTGGATGGTTCAGGCAGCGGCGTTGCATTGGTTGCCGCGTGGCTGGGCGATGGTTCTGTTGGCGCTGCTGGCCTCGTCCCTGCTGGCGCAGCGTAGTCTTTGGCAGCACGTGCGGGCGGTGGCGGATGGGCTGGATCGCGGGCTGCCGGCGGGGCGGGCCGCGGTGTCGCAGATCGTCGGGCGCAATCCGGACAGCCTGGATGAGCCCGGCGTTGCGCGGGCGGCCATCGAGAGCCTGGCGGAGAATTTTTCGGATGGGATCGTGGCACCGGCCTTGTGGTGCGCCCTGCTCGGGCTGCCCGGCATCGCGATCTACAAGGCGGTGAACACCGCCGACAGCATGATCGGGCATCGCACCCCACGGCATGAATCGTTCGGCTGGGCTGCGGCTCGGTTGGACGATGTGGTGAACCTGCCGGCGTCCCGGCTTGCGGCATTGCTGTTGGGGCTGGCGAACATCCGGGCATTTGGCGCGGCGATGCGCGCGGTTCGGCGGGATGCCGGGCATCATCGGTCCCCCAATGCGGGGTGGCCGGAGGCGGCGATGGCCGGGGCGCTGGGTCTTCGGCTGGCCGGGCCGCGGGTTTATGGCGCGGTGCTGGTGGAGGACGGGTGGATGGGCGATGGCCGGGCCGATGCGGGGGCGGCGGATATCCGGCGGGCGCTGGGCGCCTACCGCCGGGCATGCATTATCGGAACGCTTGGTTTGGCCGCAAGTATGCTTTGCTGGGGGTGAGCGTGCAGCCGCATCCGCCGGTCACCAAATGGAGCGTCACCTGGCGCCGTGATATGCCTGAAACCATTCGACGAAGCGGGGGATGCCAACGTCCAGCGGCGTGCTGGGCGCGTAGCCCGCGAGTTCGGCGATGCGGTCGACGGAGGCCCAGGTTTCCACCACGTCGGCCGCCGGACGGGGGACTTCCTGCACGATGGCGGCGCGGCCAAGGGATTTTTCCAGCAGCGACACCAGGCGGGTCACCGGTTCGGCGCGGTTGTTGCCGATGTTCAGCACGCGTGGCGGGCCGGGCGGCGGCGGGCGGTCCAGCACGCCCACCACGCCGGCGACGATGTCGTCGATATAGGTGAAGTCTCGCTTCAGGGTGCCGCCCTCGTAGAGGGTGATCGGCCTGCCGGCCATGATCGATTGGGCGAACCCGTAATACGCCATGTCCGGCCGGCCCCAGGGGCCATACACGGTGAAGAAGCGCAGGCCGGTTTGCGGCAGCGCGTAGAGGTGGGTGTAGGCGTGGCTGATCAGTTCGTCGGCCCGCTTCGTTGCGGCGTACAGCGAGGTGGGGAGGTTCACCTCGCCGGTTTCTTCCAATGGGAAGCTGACGCCCAGGCCGTAGACGGAGGACGAGCTGGCGTAGACCAGATGGCGCAGGTTGGGCAGCAGGCGCGCGGCCTCCAGCACGACCAGATGGCCCATGACATTAGAATGAACATAGGCGTAGGGGTTCACCATCGAGTAGCGCACGCCTGCCTGGGCGGCGAGGTGGACGATGTGGGTGATGCCCGGCTCCGCCTGCACGATGCCGGTCATGGCAGCCCGGTCGGCGATGTCGGCGCGATGCAGGGTGAAGCCGTTCTGGGTGAGCCTGGCGATACGCGCCTCCTTCAGCGCCACGTCGTAATAGTCGTTGAAGACGTCGACGCCGATGACTTGGATGCCGTCGGCCAGCAGACGCTCGGCCACATGGTAACCGACGAAACCGGCAACACCCGTTAGAAGGACGATCACGCGGACACCTACATTTCGGTAGCGACCCTCCCTTGAAGCCGGGCAGCGATGAATGCAAGGCCCGTTGGCCGAGACGTGGAGGTGAGTTTCGGCATTTATCTCCAAAATTGCGACTCGCATTAAGAAGTCTTCAAGCGTGCGCCCCGTAACTTGGCGAAGACGCAGTGTGGGATGGAGCGCAGGACATGTCGGCAAGCATCGAGAGTGGGTTCGACCATGTCCTCGCGAACGAGCAGCCCCGGTCGGATGATTGGGACGAGCTCGCCACCGACGGCTCGCATGCCTGGTTCGGGCTGGTGCTTCTGCTGGGCAGCGCCGTCATCACGGTGCGGGGAGTTTGCTGGGTGGCGGCGACGATCATCCGGGCGAGCCACTAGCGCGAACGGGGTCTTGCCTCGGGGGGGAGGTTCGGCGTCCAAATAGGCGGCCCTGTTCAGGAGGCTGCCATGGCACGAGTCCGATCGATCCCCTCCGCCGAATTACCGCCAGCGGAGGCGGCGATCTACGACACATTCGCGGCGGAGTATGGGCCGTTCGCGAACCAGGTCGCGGTGTTCGCGCATGTGCCGGCGGCGCTGCGGCATTTGATGCCGCTGCTGATGGAATTGCGCGCCGCCAAGACGCTGCCGAAGCGGTATCTGGAACTGGCGATCATCACCGTCTCCAAGCTGAACGAGTGCGATTACTGCGTGGCGCACCATACGCCGTTTCTGGTGCCGGAGGGCATTTCGGCCGAGGGCGTGGCGCAGATTTTGGATTACGCCGACCATCCGGAGTTCGATGTCGTCGACAAGCTGGTGGTGGAGTATTCCATCGCCGCCTGGACCCATCCGCACCGGTTGCGCGACGCACTGTTCACGCGGTTGCGGGCGCATTTCTCCGAGGCGCAAATCGTCGAACTGACGCTGCGGATCACGCTGTGCGGCTTCTTCAACAAGTTCAACGATGCGTTGGGCGTCGAGGAAGAAACCGAGGCCAGCGAGCGCATGGCCGCGTTGGCCCAATAAAAACCAAGGAGCCAAATATGCCCCAACCCAGTCACGTGATGGACCTGCAAGAGCCGTCGGAAGACTCGCTGCCGGAGGATCTGCAGCCGTATTTCGCCAAGTGTCGCGACAAGTTGGGCTTCGTGCCCAATGTACTGCGCGCCTGGTTGCTGAGGCCAGAGAAGCTGCGCAATTTCATCCGGCTGTATGACGAGTTGATGCTGGCGCCGTCCGGGTTGTCGAAGCTGGAGCGGGAGATGATTGCGGTCGCGGTGTCGGCCAGCAACCGCTGCTATTACTGCCTGGTGGCGCATGGGGCGGCGGTGCGGAAGATTTCGGGCGATCCGCAATTGGGCGAGATGCTGGCGTTCAATTACCGGGTCGCGGAATTGTCGGACCGGCAGCGCGCCATGCTGGATTTCGCGGTGCTGCTGACCGAGGCGCCGCACGAAGTGACGGCGGATGACCGGCAGGCCTTGCGCGAGGAGGGGTTCAGCGAGGAAGACATCTTCGACATCGCCGAGACCGCCGCCTTCTTCAACTACACCAACAGGGTTGCACACGCCGTGGACATGATGCCGAACGCCGAATATCACGACCTCGCCCGCGGACGCGGCGCATGAGCCGCGAGGGAGCCATTGCCCGGGCGCTGGGCGGGTTCGACGATGGCGGGTTCAAACGGTTGCTGACCGAGTTGGTCGCGATCCGATCGACCTCGCAGGACCCGGGGCACGAGGCGGATCTGCAGCAATATCTGGAGCAGGCGATCCGGCCGTGGCTGGAGCGGTTGGGATTTACCGTGCAACTGCACGAGAATCCGCGCGCCGGGCTGGGGCCGATCCTGACGGCGGAGCGGATGGAGGGGAATGGGCCGACCGTGCTGACGTACGGGCATGGCGACACGGTGCGTGGGCTGGCGGACCAGTGGCGCGAGGGGTTGGACCCTTGGGTGCTGACGGAGGAGGACGGGCGCTGGTACGGCCGTGGCTCGGCCGACAACAAGGGGCAGCATGCGATCAACCTGCACGCGCTGGAGGCGGTGTTGGCGGAGCGGGGCGGCAAGCTGGGCTTCAACGTGAAGATGGTGCTGGAGACGGCAGAAGAACGCGGCTCGCTCGGGCTGCGGGAATTCGTGGCGGCGCATTCGGCGATGCTGGCGGCGGATGTGCTGATCGCGTCGGACGGGCCTCGCGTGGCGTCCGACATCGCCACGATCTCGACCGGGACGCGCGGGACGTATCATTTCGACCTGGTGGTGGATGTGCGGCCGGGCGGAGTGCATTCGGGGAATTGGGGCGGGATGACAACCGACCCGGCGATCGTGCTGGCGCACGCGATTGCAGCCATTGCGGATCGGCATGGGCGGATTTTGGTGCCGGGGTGGTTGCCGCCGGGTGGCATGCCGGCGTCGGTGAGGGAGGCGCTGGCCGGGCTGGAGTTGCGGGCCGAGGGCGAGGCGGCGCAGATCAATCCGGAATGGGGCGAGCCGGGGTTTACCGCGGCGGAGAAGGTGTATGGCTGGACCAGCTTCATCGTGCTGGCGATGGTGTCGGGGCGGCCGGAGAACCCGGTGAATGCGGTGGCGCCGAATGCGCGGGCGCACTGCCAATTGCGCTACACGGTGGACAGCGACACCACGAAGTTCGAGCAGGCGGTGCGGGCGCATCTGGACGCTGCGGGGTTCCCCGAGGTGATGGTGCAGAATGCGGGCATTCGGATGCCGGCCAGCCGGACCGATCCGACCAACCCGTGGGTGCGGCGGGCGGTGGCAAGCCTGGAGAAGACGCTGGGGCGCAAGCCTCAGGTCATTCCGAACAGCGGTGGCGGGTTGCCCGGCGATGTGTTCATCGATCATCTGGGCGTGCCGTTGGTGTGGATTCCGCACAGCTATAACGGCTGCAAGCAGCATGGGCCGAACGAGCATTTGCTGCTGGCGCCGGCACGCGAAGGCATCGCCGCGTTCGCCGGGCTGTGGTGGGATTTGGGCGAGGCGGCCTAGCCCCACTCGGTCATGCCCCTGGCCGGGTTGCTGGCTAGCCGTTAGGCTTCGCCCAAAAAGAGGGGACGAGCCGTGTCGGATAGCCAAAGCCTGGAGCGTTCCGCGATCCGCCGGATAAGCCTGCGGATCGTGCCGTTCCTGATGATCTGCTACTTCATCGCGTTCGTGGACCGGGTGAATGTGGGCTTCGCCGGGCACGATTTGAGCCGCGACCTGCATCTGTCGTCCACGGTGTTCGGGCTGGGCGCTGGGGTGTTCTTCCTGGCGTATTTCCTGTTCGAGGTGCCGAGCAATCTGCTGATGCAGGTGGTGGGCGCGCGGCGCTGGATCGCGCGCATCATGATCAGTTGGGGCCTGGTGGCGGCATGTATGGCGCTGATCCGGGGGGAGTGGTCGTTCTATGCGCTGCGGGCCCTGTTGGGCGTGGCGGAGGCTGGGTTTTTCCCCGGCGTCATTCTGTACCTCACGTACTGGTTTCCGCGGGAGCACCGGGCGAAGGTCGTGGGCTACTTCATGGTGGCGATCCCGATCTCGACCTTTCTTGGGTCACCGGTGTCCGGCGTGATCCTGGACCACATGAACGGCACCGCTGGGCTGGCGGGGTGGCAGTGGCTGTTCATTCTGGAGGCGGTGCCGGCGGTCTTGCTGGGGGCGCTGTGCCTGGTTTGGTTGCCGGATGGCCCGGCCAATGCGGCCTGGTTGCCGGCGGAGGAGCGGGAGTGGCTGGAGAACCGGCTGTATGAGGAACGGACCATCGCCAATCGCGGGCCGCGGCAGTCGCTGTGGCAGATCCTGTCGGACCGGCGGGTGATGGTGCTGGCGCTGGTGTATGCGGGCAGCACGGCCACGAATTACGGGCTTAGTTTCTGGCAGCCGCAGATGATCAAGGCATTCGGGATGAGCAACACGATGGCGGGGCTGTTCAACGCCATCCCGTTCTTCGTCGGCTCGGTCGCGATGATCCTGTGGGGGCTGCGGTCGGACCGAAAGAAGGAGCGGGTTTGGCACACCTCGCTAGCGCTGTTCGTGTCGGCGGCCGGGTTGACGGCGTGCCTGTTCGTCACCGGGTTGCCGCTGACGCTGGTGGCGTTGAGCATGGCGCTGGTGGGGTGCTACGCGCTGAAGGGGCCGTTTTGGGCGCTGTCGACGGAGTGGCTGGCTGGCACGGCGGCGGCGGCGGGGATCGCACAGATCAACGCGCTGGGGAATTTGGCCGGGTTCGTCGGGCCGTTTTTGCTGGGCTGGATCAAGGACATGACCGGCAGCTATGCGTTGGGGATGTTGCCGATGATCCTGCTGGCCGTGGTGGGCGGGATCGCGGTGCTGACGCAGGGCCGCAAGCCGGCGCTGGTCGGCCACCCTGCGGAGTGATGCCGGCGGAGTGATGCCGGCGGAGTGATGAGTGCGGTAAGGAAGAACCTGGTGGGCGCGACAGGGATTGAACCTGTGACCCTTCGCGTGTGAAGCGAATGCTCTACCGCTGAGCTACGCGCCCGGCCAGGGCGGTGTCTCTAGCCGCCCTTCCCCCGCATGTCTAGGCATCCGACCAGACTGGGGCGCGCTTTTGTAGGAAAGCGTCGATGCCCTCGGCGGCGTCGGCGGCCCGCATGTTCCGGGTCATCACCTCGGCGGTGTAGTCGTAGGCGTCGTCTAGAGGCATTTCGGCTTGGCGGTAGAAGGCCTGCTTGCCGATCGCGATGGTGAAGCGGCTTTTGGCGGCGATCGTGGCGGCCAGGGCGGCGGTGGCGGTGGCGAGTTCGGGTTCGGGGACGACGCGATTGACGAGGCCCAGGCGTTGGGCTTCGGCGGCGCTGGCCATCTCGCCGGTCAGCAGCATTTCCATGGCGGCCTTGCGGCCGATTGCGCGGGTGAGCGCCACCATGGGCGTGGAGCAGAATAGGCCGATGTTGACGCCGGGTGTGGCGAAGCGGGCGGTGTCGGCGGCGATGGCCAGATCGCAGGTGGCGACCAATTGGCAGCCAGCGGCGGTGGCGATGCCGTGCACCTGGGCGATGACGGGGCAGCGGAGGGTGGTGATGCGGAGCATCAGGCGGGAGCAGGCGGCGAACAGCGCTTGATGGGCGGCGCCGGGTTCCATCCCGCGGAGCTCCCGTAGGTCGTGGCCGGCGCAGAACGCTGGGCCGGCACCGGCGATGATGACGATCCGGGTGGTGGTGTCGGCCTCAATCGCGTTCAGTTCCGCCTCAAGCGCAGCCATCAGGGCGAGGCTGAGGGCGTTGCGGGCGGCGGGGCGATTCAGCCTGAGCGTAGTGACGCCGGCTGCGTCGTGGCGCAGCAGCAGGTCGGATGACATTGGTCGCTTCCCCGGGTCGTTTTGGGGCGATCATACCGACCTGCGGGGGATGTTGGGAACCGACGCTAGAAAAACGCCTCGAACCGGGCGATCACTTCGTCGGGCGCCTCTTCGGCCAGGAAGTGGCCGCTGTCGACGCCACCGCCGGTGACGTCGGCCTTACAATACTCCCGCCAGATCGTCACCGGGTCGTACCAGCCACCGACCTTGCCCTTCTCGCCCCACAGCACGAGCATCGGGCATTCGATCTGCTTGCCTTCGGCGCGGCTCATGCGGTCGTGGACCAGGTCGATCGTCGCGGCGGCGCGGTAATCCTCGCACATGCCGGTGATGGCGGCCGGGTCGTGGGCGGCCTTCAGGTAGTCGTCCAGGGCTTCCTGCGCGAAGAAGGGGGGAATGCCGGCGACGCCGCCGGTGTGGGCGGCGAACCAGGTGTCGGGCGCGCGGTCGATCATGTCTTCCGGGAAGGGGTGAGGCTGGGCGAACCAGAACCAGTGATAATAGGCCAGCGCAAACGCCATGTCCGCACGTTCGAAATGTTCGATGGTGGGGACGATGTCGAGCACGGCCAGTTTCGTCACGCGCTTCGGCTGGTCCAGCGCCAGGCGGTGCGCGACGCGGGCGCCGCGGTCATGCGCGCCGACGGCGTAGGTTTCGTGGCCGAGTTGCGCCATCAGGTCGGCGACGTCGCGGGCCATTTCGGCCTTGGCGTAGGGGGCGTGGTCGGGCGTGGCGGGGGGCTTTTCGCTGCCGCCGTAGCCGCGTAGGTCGGGGCAGACAACGGTGAAGCGCTTAGCCAGAACGGGGGCTACGTGGTGCCACATGTAGTGGGTTTGTGGATTGCCGTGCAGCAGCAGCAACGCTGGGCCAGTTCCACCTGTGCGGTATCGCACGACGCCGCCCGGCACGGTCGTGGTGGCCAGTGTGAAACCTTCGAACAACATCGCCGCTCCTGGTGGGATAACGTGCTCCGCTTACGCTGGAACGCCCGCCAGGTAACGATTTGATTGCGGCAGTAATTCGGCGCTCGCGTTACCGCGAGCGCCGAATGGTTAGCCGTGGCTGCCGGTGACCTGGCCCTGCTGCACGAAGGCCGGTGCGGCCGCGGGTGCGTTCGGTTCGGACGGCATGCCCTGGGCCGTGCCGCCGGTGGTGTAGCCGCCATTGCCGGTAACGATCATGGTCTTTGACCACGGTCCACCGCCGCCCACATCCAACTGCGGAACCGAGCTATAGATCGGGCGCGTGATGGGCGTTGGGTATGCGTTCTGGCCATCTTGGGCATGCGCGCCAACGGCGGCGAAACCAAGGGCCGCAGTGCCGGCGAACAGAAGATATTTCATACTGGAGTCTCCCAAATCCGACCTCGCTCGTTTGAGCTGGCCCGGGTGGCGGACCCCGTCACCCTTGAGACGAACTATTTACCCTTCCGCGCTGCGGCGGAATAAGATCGGGGCTCATAAGATTTATGTTTGAAATACCATGAGTTGTGGCACGCGGCGCGCAGTACTGGCGGTCATCGGCGGAGGGGTTGCAGGGTTGGCAGCGGCAGCGGCGCTGCGGCGGCAGGGCCGGCAGGTCATCCTCATCGAGGCCTCGGGCCGGATTGGCGGTCGCGCGCACACGACCATTCCGGCGTTGTTGGAGGCGCCGTTCGACCACGGGGCGGCCTGGCTGCACGCGGCCGAGCGCAACCCGCTGGCCGCGATGGCCCGGCAGTTCGGTATTCGAACGCTGGATAGCGGGGCCGAGCGCGTGCATCGCACCCGCCTGCCCGGCCGGTTCACCGTTGCTGCGGAAGACGCTGCCTATGCGCAGGCCGAGGCCGCGTTCCACGAGCGAGCCGCGGCAGCGCTTGCCGGGCCGGATGTGAGCCTGGCCGAGGCCGTCGGCCCGATCGCTGCCCTGCCCTGGATGCCGTCGGTGGTGAATTGGGAGGCGCCGGTGATTGCCGCCGCGGATGCCAGCGCGCTGAGCCTGCGGGACTGGCACACCAATCTGCTGGAGGGCAGCAATTGGGAAGTCGAGGGCGGGCTGGGCGCGTTCATCGCCCGGCGGTTGGCGGGGCCGGTGCAGTTGAACACCGTCGCCACCGCGATCGATTGGGGCGGACCCGGCGTGCGCGTCGAGACCTCCGCCGGAACGATCTACGCCGATGCGTGCATCGTGACCGTCTCCACCGGGGTTCTCGCGGCGGGCAAGATCCGGTTTAGCCCAGCGTTGCCGGTGGCGACGCAGGAGGCGATCGACGGGTTGCCGATGGGACTGCTGAGCAAGGTGGCGCTGCGGGCGGCCGGGGCAGACCGGCTGGATGTGCCGGATAGCTGCGGGATCGATCAATGCGTGCCGGCGATCGATGCGCCGGCGATGACGATCGTGGCCTGGCCGCACGGGCAGGACCACGCGATCTGCTTCGCCGGCGGAAGCCATGCGGCGGAGTTGGATAGGCGTGGTGAGCTGGAGGGTTTCGCGCGCGACCAACTTCGTGGGCTGTTCGGGCGGCGCGCGGACGGGGCGTTCCGCCCGGGTGCCGTCGTCACGGCGTGGGCCGCCGATCCTTGGACGCTAGGGGCCTACGCCTATGCCAGGCCGGGCTGTGCCGGGGCACGAGGGGTGCTGGGGACGCCGTTGGCCGGGGGGCGGCTGATCTTCGCGGGGGAGGCAACGCGCACCGACGGGCTGGCGGGGACCGTTGGTGGCGCGTTCTTGGCGGGTGAGGAAGCGGCTACAGCATGCGTTGCAGAATGATCTTCTGGATGTCGCTGGTGCCCTCGTAGATCTGGCAGACGCGGACGTCGCGGTAGATGCGCTCCACCGGGTAGTCGCTGAGGTAGCCGTAGCCGCCGAGGGTTTGGATGGCGGCGGAGCAGATCGCCTCGGCGGCCTCGGAGGCGAAGAGTTTGGCCATGGCGGCGGCTTCTAGCGCGGGCTTGCCGGCGTCCTTTAAGCGGGCGGCGTTGAGGACGAGTTGGCGGGAGGCTTCGAGTTTCGTCTTGGCTTCGACCAGGCGGAAGCCGACGGCCTGGTGGTCGATGATGGCCTTGCCGAAGCTGCGGCGCTCCTTTGCGTAGGCGATGGCGTAGTCCAGGGCGGCGCGGGCCATGCCGACGGATTGGGCGGCGATGCCGATGCGCCCTGCCTCGAGGGTGGAGAGGGCGATCTTGTAGCCGGCGCCTTCCTCTCCGATGCGCTGGGATTCCGGGACGCGCATGCCGTCGAAGACGAGATGGCAGGTGTCGGAGGCTTTTTGACCGAGTTTTTCCTCGACGCGGGCGATCTGGTAGCCCGGGGTGTCGTTGGCGACGACGAAGCAGGACATGCCCTTCTTGCCGGCGGCCGGGTCGGTCATGGCGAAAAGCAGCGTGGTCTTGCCGATGACGGCGTTGGAGATGAATTGCTTCGACCCGGTGATGACGTAGTCGTTGCCGTCGCGCACGGCGCGGGTGCGGAGCCCGGAGGCTTCGGAGCCCGCGCCGGGTTCGGTGAGGGCGAAGGAACCCACGGCGGCGCCGGTGGCCATGGGGGCTAGCCATTGCTCCTTCTGCGCCTGGCTGCCGTAGTGCTGCAGGATTTCGCAAGTGGGAGCGTTGTGGACGCTCACCAGGGTCGAGACGGCGCCGTCGCCGGCGGCGATTTCTTCCACCACGCGGGCGTAGGTTTCGGTGTCGATCTCCGAACCGCCCCAGTCGGAGGAGAGCGTCGCGCCGAGGAAGCCCATTTCGCCGAGTTCGCGGACGATTTCCGGCTCGATCCGGCCGGCCTTTTCGCGGGCGGCGGCGCCGGGGGCCAGGCGGTCCTGGGCGAAGCGGCGGGCGGTTTCGACGATGAGGTCGTTTGGGTCGGTGTGGTCCAGCATGGTGCTTCCCTCTTATTCTGCGGCGATGGCGACGGGGCCGGCGGACAGGGCGGCGATCAATGCCTCCCGCTGCGGCGCGGCCTCGCGCATCGCTTGTTCTTTCACCGGGCCGAAGCCGCGGACGTGCATGGGAATATCGGCAAGCGACACCGCCGTGTCCAGAGTTTCGGGGCGCAGGGCGTTGGTGGCCCGCGTAATGCTCGCCTCCGTCGCGCGGGCGAAATCGCGTTCGGCGCGTCGTTCCGCCTGCCAACCGAATGGGTCCAGCGGGGTGCCGCGGAGGGCTTTGCCGTGGCGGAGAGCGCGGAACAGCGGGAGGGCGACGCGGCCGGGGATGGCGATTTTCTTGCGGCGGCCGGTGGCCGGATCGGTGCCGGTGATGAGCGGCGGGGCCATGTGGAAGACCGGTTTGTCGCCGTATTCGGCGGCGGCGTGCAGGCGGGCGACCTCATACTCGTCCTTGTAGGCGTAGGCGCGGAACAGGCCCTCGGCCACAGCGCGGGCGAAGCGGCCGGGTTGGCCGAACACCGTTGACTCTCGGGCGGCCGCTGCATCGACAAGACGGCGATAGCGGCGGGCTAGTCGTGTAGATTGGTAACGGATTAGCTCGGCAGCGCGGGTGTCGACCAGGGCTTCGAAGGTTGCCGGGGGGAGGTTCTCACCGGCGAGAACCGCGTCGGCGAGTTCGGGGTGGGCGTGGAGGATGCGGCCCCAGGTGAAGGCGCGGCGGTTAAGCGCGACGGCGGTGCCGTTGAGTTCGATGGAACGGAGCAAAGCCTCCTGCCCGACCGGCAACAGGCCGGATTGCCAGGCGAGGCCCATCAACAGGGTGTTCAGCGCCTGGGCCTGGCCGAAGAGTTTTTCCGACAGGGCGGTGGCGCGCAGGTAGGTGCTGGCGTTGCCGCCGACGGCGCGGTCGATGACCCGGCGGTGCAGGCCGGAATCGACCACCAGGTCCCGGTTGGTGAGGAAGCTGGTGTTGGCCTGCAGGTCCATGTTGCCGATGACGGCGCCGCCGCGGCGCATCCGCTCCAGCACACCCTTCTGCGCGCCGACGGCAAGGTCGGCGGCGATCATCAGGTCGGCCTCGCCGTTGGGGATGCGCACGACGTCCAGGCCGTCCGCGGCGATCTGCACGTGGGAGATGACGGCGCCGTTCTTCTGCGCCAGGCCGGTGAAGTCGAGCGTGCTGACCTGCTTGCCCTCCAGCGAGGCGGCCATGGCGACGATCGCCCCCGCCGTGACGATGCCGCCGCCGCCGATGCCGGCGAACAGGCCGCGCCAGGGGGTGGCGAGGTCGGGCAAATGCGGCTCCGTCAGACCGGCGGCAAGGTCGGCCTCACGGGCCTGCCATTGGGCCGAGTCATCGCGCTTGGGCGCGTCGGTGGCGGAGGTGACGAAGGAGGGGCAGAAGCCCTTGAGGCAGGACAGATCGGTGTTGCAGCTGGTGGGGGAGATGCGGCGCTTGCGGCCGAATTCGGTGTCGATCGGCTCGATGGCGATGCAGTGGGATTGCACGGTGCAGTCGCCACAGTTCTCGCAAACGCGGGGGTTGATGGTGACCGTCACGTCGGCCACGGCCATCTTGCCGCGCTTGCGGCGGCGGCGCTTTTCGGTGGCGCAGACCTGGTCGTAGATGATGACGGAGACGCCTTCGTAGGCGGCGCATTCGGCCTGGATCTGGGGCAGCATCTCGCGGCCGTGGCGGCCGATGCCGGGGGGCAAGGCG
>NZ_LMUY01000032.1:77479-91225 GCF_009765685.1 Acidisphaera sp. L21
TCGGCGGGTTGGCCGCCTGTCATGGCGACGGCGTCGTTGTAGAGCAGCTTGTAGGTAATTCGGGATTTTGCGGCCATGGCCTGGCGGATGGCGAGCAGGCCGGAGTGTTGGTAGGTGCCGTCGCCCATGTTGGCGAAGACGTGCGGCAGGGTGGTGAAGGGCGCCAGGCCGCCCCAGGCCACGCCCTCCCCGCCCATGACGCTGAACGGCCCGGTGCCCGGCGTGTTCTGCATCGCCATCACGTGGCAGCCAATGCCCGCCATCGCGAAGGAGCCGTCGGGCAGGCGGGTTGAGGTGTTGTGCGGGCAGCCGGCGCAGAAGGTGGGCGTGCGGCCCAATAGGCCGTCCGGGCGCGCCGGCGCGTCCATCTCGTGCAGCGCCGTGGCTTCGATGCCGAATTGCGGGAGGATCCGGGCCAGGGCGCGGGCGAGGATTTCGGGCGATAGCTCCATGACCGCGGGCAGCAGGGGACCGTCGTCCATGCCGGTTTTGCCGAGCACGGCGGGGCGTTGGCCGGCGGGAAGGTTATAGAGGGCCGAGCGGATCTGGGCTTCGACGAAGGAGCGCTTCTCCTCCACCACCAGCAGGGCACGGCGGCCATGGGCGAAGGCTTTCAGGCCTTCGGTTTCCAGCGGCCAGGTCATCCCGATCTTGTAGATGGCGAGGCCGGGGTGGCGTGCGAGGCCCATGGCGGCGAGGGCGTGCAGGACGTCCTGGTGCGCCTTGCCGACGGTGACGATGCCGAGGGGGGCGTCCTGGGTGCCCTGGGTGAGCCGGTCGAGGCCATTGGCGCGCCACCAGGCGCGGGCGGCCGGAAGTCGCTCGTCCAACATGCGGCCTTCGAAGACGAAGCGCTCGGCGGGCCATTTCAGCGTGGGGTCGATGTTGAAGCCGTGCGGCGGGATGGCGATGTCAGGGGTGATGAAGTGCCTTGTGGAGGGGACGATGACGGTGGCCGCCTGCTCGGCGGTTTCGGCGATGGTCTTCATCGCGACCCACAGGCCGCAGAAGCGGGACAACGCGATTCCGGCAAGCCCGAACTCGATGATTTCGGACGCGTCGGCCGGTTGCAGGACCGGCATCATGACGGCTTCGAAGATCTGGTCGGTCTGGTGCGGGAAGGTGGAAGAGTGGGCGGCGTGGTCGTCGCCGGCGATGGCCAGCACGCCGCCGTTGCGATGGCTGCCGAAGGCGTTGGCGACCCGCAGCGCGTCGGCGGAGCGGTCGACGCCGGGTCCCTTGCCGTACCACATACCGAACACGCCATCGACGTTGGCGCCGGGGTAGAAGTCGAGTTGCTGGGTGCCGGACAGCATGGTGACGGCCAGGTCTTCGTTCAGGCCAGGTTGGAATCTGACGTTGTGGGCGTCCAGCAGGGTGGCGCGGCGCCATAGTTCCATGTCGAGGCCGCCCAGCGGAGAGCCGCGATAGCCGCTGACGAAGCCACCGGTCTTGCGGCCAGCGGCGCGATCCAGACGCGCCTGCTCCAGCAGCACACGGACCAGGGCCTGAATGCCAGTGAGCAGGATTGGGCTATCGAACTCCGCATAGCGGCTTTCGAGCGTGGTGGGGACGGTGCCGAGGCCTACATCCATTCTTGTATTCTCCCACGCCAAATGTGGGGAAAGCCTAGCCGGAATATAGGCGGTGATTGCTGTCGTATTTAGCACGGCGAACGGGCATAATTAGCAGAATTGGCTAATGCTGCACTGCAATATAGGAGGTTTGACCGTGAGATTGGATCGGATCGACCTTTCCATTCTGGATCACCTGCAGCGCGACGGCCGGGCGACGACGGTGGAATTGAGCGATGCCGCGGGGTTGTCCCCCTCCCCATGCCACCGTCGGCAGAAGCTGTTGGAGGAAGGCGGCATCATCACCGGCTACGTGGCGCTGCTGGACCAGGACCGGGTGGGGCTGCCGGTGAACGTGATGGTGTCGGTGGAGTTGGCCGGGCAGACGCAGGAGATGCTGGAAGCATTCGAGACCGCGATCCAGGATCTGCCGGAGGTGATGGAGTGCATGCTGATGACGGGCGCCAGCGATTATCTGCTGCGCGTGGTAGCGAGTGATTTGGGGACGTACGAGGAATTTTTGCGCACGCGACTGACGCGGTTGCCGGGGGTGCGTGGGGTTCGGTCGGCGTTTGCGCTGAAGCGGGTGATCTACCGGACGAATTTGCCGATCAAGCGGCCGGGGAAGCGGTAGACGCTCATTCCGGCAAGCCGGCGGCACGCAGGCCCTCGGCGCAGGTTGCCGCCAGGGTTGGCAGCGGCACCGGGATCCGCGCGAAGAAGCCGGCGATCGTAAGGTCCGGTTCGATCTGCAGCAGATGGTGTCCAGCAAGTCGTCGCGGCTGACGACGCGATCGCGCGCCTGGATGAGGTAGGCCAGCACGTCGAAGACCTGCGGCTCGACCGCGACGAGGCCGCCGCTGCGGTGCAGTGCGCGCCGGCCAGTATCCAGGGTGCAGTTTGCGAACTGGTAGATCACGGCGTGCCCGGTGTTGGGACGCCGCAAGACCAGGCTCAGCGGCCCCGGCAAGGCGAAGCCGACTATGCTTTGCCGCAGCTGGGACCGAAGCTGGGCAACTATCAGCTCGACGGAATGTGGCTGCGGCAGGGAGAGGTTTTGGCACTTCGCTCCGCACGCGGCGGGCTGCGGGTGCGGGCTGGCGTTCGACACCGATGCCCCCGGCTTGTCCCTGTTCAGCGCGACGTTCGGGTAGTGGACCATCGTCCGATGTCGTTCAGGCGCGATGTGTCCTCTTGAATATCGCCAGCGCAACGAACCACAAGGCAATCCCGATGATCGGCGACCATGTTCCGACGGCACCGAGGTCGATGGCGTTCAACTCGGACAGTAGACCGACGATCGTAAGCGCCAACCCGATGACGGCAAGGATCAACGCGACAGCCTTCATGGAACCTCCCATCGTTACGATAGCAGATTAACCATTCATGCCTTCGATGTCACGATCAGGTCGTATCGCCGAACGCCCGGCGTTTCAGGTCCTTCAGCCGGTCCTCGCCGCCGGGGGTCTTGGGGTCCATTTCCATCGCCCGGCTCCAGGCGGAATAGGCGCCTTTCCAGTCGCCGCGCTGCTCCGCGATGCGGGATAGGTCTTGCAGCGCCTGGAACTGCCGGGGCTCGCGCTTCATGGTTTCGGCGATGTCGCGTTCGGCGCCGGCGTAGTCGCCGAGGCCCGCGCGGGCGCCGGCGCGGCCGTGCCAGCCTTCCTGCAGGTCGGGCTGCAGATCCAGGGCGGCGTCGAAATCGTCCAGCGCCTCGTTGGGCTGGTTATCGTTGAGCGCCTTCAGGCCGTGCATCAGCAGCAGCTTGGTCGCCGGGGTGGCCTGGTTCAGCCATTGCGCCTGGATCGAGCGCTCGACGGCCTCGGCGGTGGATTCGTCGGGGGCCACCTTCAGCATGCCGAACAGCCGGTCCAGCATCTGTTCCGGCGTGGGGCGCAGCGGGGCGGGCGTGGGCGTGGGCGTGGGCGCTGGGGTTTGCGCCATGACGGGCATGGCCAGCAGTAATAGGACCGCCAGCGCGCGGGTCATGCGGGGAGCGCGGCCGGGCGGGGGCCGCCGGCCATCCAGTCCAGCAATTCGACGGTGTGGATCGTGGGAAGGCCGGCGCCCGCAAGCTGCGTCAGGCAACCGATGTTGCCGGCGGCGATCAGGTCGGGCGTGGTGCGTCGGATGTTGTCCAACTTGCGCTCCCGCAAACGGCCGGCGATCTCCGGCTGCAGCAGATTATAGGTGCCGGCCGAACCACAACACAAATGTCCTTCGGCGGGTTCCACCACGGTGAAACCGGCCTTGCGGAGCAGGGTTTTCGGCTCGGCGGTGACGCTCTGGCCGTGCTGGAGGGAGCAGGCGGCGTGGTAGGCGACCGTGAGGCCGGCCGGGTCGCGGGTGGGGGCGTAGCCGATACGGCTCAGGAATTGGGAGATGTCGGCGGCCAGGGCGGAGATTTGGGCGGCCTGCGCCTGCTCCGGTTCGTCGCGGAACATGAAGCCGTAATCCTTGACGGTGGTGCCGCAGCCGGAGGTGTTGATGAGGATGGCGTCCAGCCCCTCGCCCGCCATCTCGGCGGACCAGGCGGCGATGTTGGTGCGGGCGGCGGCCATGGCCGGGTCGTGTTGGCCCATGTGATGGGTGAGCGCACCGCAGCAGCCGGCCGACGGGGGGACGACAACGTCGTAGCCGAGGCGGGTGAGCAAGCGGATGGTGGCGGCGTTGATCGACGGGGCGAGGACTTGTTGGGCGCAGCCGGCCAGCAGGGCTACGCGACCACGGCGCGTACCGTCGGCACGGTGCACGCCGTTCACCACCTGGCGGGGCGGCAGGTGGGTGGGGGCGAGGTCGAGCATGGCGCGAAGGCGGCTGCCGAAGACGCCGCCGGGTAGCAGGGCGCGGAAGGGTTTGGCGAGGCGGGCGGCGGTTAGCGCCCAGCGCATGCGACTTGGTGAGGGAAGCACGCGGACGAGCGTGTTGCGCAGCAGGCGCTCGTGCCACGGGCGGGTGTAGGTCTCTTCCACGTAGCGGCGGCCGTGGTCGATGAGGTGCATGTAGTTCACGCCGGACGGGCATGTGGTCATGCAGGACAGGCAGGAGAGGCAGCGGTCGATATGGGTGACGACCTCCGCCGTGGCGGGGCGGCCGGATTCCAGCATGTCCTGCATGAGGTAGATGCGGCCGCGCGGGCTGTCCAACTCGTCGCCCAGCAGCACGAAGGTGGGGCACGTGGCGGTGCACATGCCGCAATGCACGCAGGTGCGGAGGATCTTGTTGGAGGACTGGATGTCGGGGTCGCGCAGTTGCTCGGCAGTGAAGGAGGTCTGCAACGCTATGCTCCTGCGGCCATGCGGCCGGGATTGAGGATGCCGGCCGGGTCCATCACCGCCTTCACCCGGCGGCCGATGGCGGCCAGCACGGGCGGTTCGGGCGGGATGACATCGGCGCTGGCGCGAAGGCTGTCGGGGGCGTGCATGAGGGTCCAGATGCCCTTGGCCGCTGTGGCGGCGGCGGTGACGGCGGGGTGAGAAGCCGGGTCGCCGACGAGCCAGACGAGGCCGCCGCCCCAGTCGAGAAAGCCGCGGAGGCCGGTGGCGGCGAGGATGCCGGGGCCGGCGGAGGGGCGGACGGAGACGCGCCAGACTGCCTCGCCCGGTTCCACGGTGAGGGGCGTGACGTCGCGAACCGAGCGCCAGACCGAGCGGCTGATTGTGTCGCCGAGCAATTCGGCGCGGCCATGAGGTTGCAGGTCTTGTGCAAGACGGGCGGTGCGGTAGGTGACGCTGGCGGCAAATTCCTCGATCCGCATGAGCGCGACCGAGGCGTTGAAGCCGGCGAGTTCGGGAATGCGGGCGGCGGCGTCCGGCGGCAGCCAGGCGGCACCGCTGACGCCGTAGGGGGAGCCGAGCGCAGCGGATAGGGTGGCGACGGCGGCGGTTGCGTCGAGGCCGGGGATGACCAGGGTGCCGGTTTGCTCCGGCGCGGGAAGGATCTTGAGAGTTATCTCGGTCATGATGCCGAGCGTGCCATGGCTGCCGGAGAGCAGTTTGCAGAGGTCCAGCCCGGTGACGTTCTTCAGCACGCGGCCGCCGGAGTGGAAGATTTCGCCGGTGCCGTCGACGGCGCGAATGCCGAGGATCTGGTCGCGCATGGCCCCGGCGACGATGCGGCGTGGGCCGGACAGGTTGGTCGCGACGATGCCGCCGAGGGTCTGGTTGCCGGGCACGCCGAGGAGGTCCGACAGATCGGGTGGTTCGGCGGTCAGGTGTTGGCCGTGTTCGGCCAAGGCGGCCTTGATCTCGGTGATCGGGGTGCCGGCGCGGGCGGAGATCACCAGTTCCTTCGGCGCGTAGAGGGTGATGCCGCTGAGGTTGCGGGTGGAGAGCGAGCGTGCGGCCTGGACCGGGCGCAACATGCCGTGCTTGGTGCCGGCGCCCTGCACCAGCACGGGTTCCTTCGCGGCGTAGGCGTCGGCGATGGCTTCGGCGAGGGCGGCTTCGGTGGCGGGTGCGCTCACGCGGCCTGCCTCGGTTTGTCTTGCAGGGGGAAGACCTTGGCGGGGTTGAGCAGCCATGCCGGGTCGAAGGCGTCCTTCAGGCGGCGTTGGCGCTCGAGTTCGGGCTCGCTGAATTGGAAGCGCATGAGGTCGCGCTTTTCCAGGCCGACGCCGTGCTCGCCCGTGAGGCAGCCGCCGACTTCGACGCAGAGCTTCAGAATGTCGGCGCCGAACGCCTCGGCGCGGTGGAAGCTGTCGGGGTCGTTGGCGTCGAACATCACCAGGGGGTGCAGATTGCCGTCGCCGGCGTGGAAGATGTTGGCGACCTTGAGACCGTATTGGTCGCTCATCTCGCCGATACGGCGGAGGACTTCGGGCAGGCGGCTGGTGGGGATGGTGCCGTCCATGCACATGTAGTCCGGGCTGATGCGGCCGACGGCGCCGAATGCGCCCTTGCGGCCCTTCCAGATGGCCAGGCTTTCTTCGGGGGATTGGGAGACCCTCATGCTCAGGGGCTCGAAGGGTTCGCAGAGGCGCTTGATGCGGTCGAGCAGGTCGTCCTGCTCGGCGACGCTGCCCTCGACCTCGATGATCAGCATGGCTTCGGCGTCCAGCGGGTAGCCAGCATGGGCGAAGGCCTCGCAGGCGTGGATGGCCGGGCGGTCCATGAACTCAAGGGCGACGGGGATGATGCCGGAGCCGATGATGGCGTCGACGCATTGCCCGGCGATCTCGTTGGAGCGGAAGGCGGCCAGCATGGCGCGGGCGCCCTCGGGGCCGCGGAGGATGCGCACCATGACCTCGGTGACGACGACGAGCATGCCCTCGCTGCCGGTGATGAGGCCGAGCCAGTCATAGCCCGCGGCGTCCAGGTGGTTGCCGCCGAGGTGCAGGATGTCGCCCTCGATGGTGACGGCGGTGAGGCCCAGCAGGTTGTTGGCGGTGACGCCGTATTTCAGGCAATGCGCGCCGCCGGAGTTCATCCCGACATTGCCGCCGATCATGCAGGCGAGTTGGGAGGATGGGTCCGGTGCGTAGAAGAAGCCGTTGCCGGCGACGGCCTGGGTGATGCCGATATTGGTGACGCCGGCCTGCACGGTGGCACAGCGATCGGCGTAGTCGATCTCCAGAATGCGGTTCATGCGCATCAGGCCCAGGACGACTGCGTCGGCCAGGGGGGTGGCGCCGCCGGACAAGCTGGTGCCGGCCCCGCGGGGAATGACCCGCACGCCGATGCTATGGCAGAGCTTCAGCACGGCGGCCACTTGCTCGGTGGTTTCCGGCAGGGCGACAGCGAGGGGGATTTGGCGGTAGGCGGGCAGCCCGTCCGTTTCGTAAGGCTTCAGCCGCAGGGGTTCGGTGATGACGCCGCTGGCTGGCAGTATGGCGCGCAGCCCGGCCACGATCTCGTCCCGCCGGGCCAAGATGTCGGCTTTTGGCTCGGGCAAGGCCAGCATGGCAGCATCCTCCTGGTCGGTGTTCGTTCACCTGACCATGGAGCGTCTAGCCCCCCAGGACAATGCCTGGGGGTGTGCCGTTCAGCCCTGGCGGGCCTTCATGCGCGGGTTCTTCTTGTTGATCACGTAGACCCGCCCGTGGCGGCGCACCACGCGGCAGTCCTTGTCGCGAGCCTTGGCCGACTTCAGGCTGTTCCGGATCTTCATAATTCGAACCTGGTGAGAGCAAAACGATAGGGACGGCAGCCCGGAGGCCGGGCACCGCAGCGAGGGGGTGCGGATACCGGGGCGGTTTGGAAATGTCAACGGGGATGGCCGGGTTGACGCGCCCGCCGCCGCAGCGGATCACCCACTCCATGGAAGATCTTCGCGGATGAAACGCAATACCGGCACGTGGATGGCGTTTCTTGCCATGACCTTCGCCGTGGTGGGGCTGGTGGGCCTGTTCGGCAGCTATGCGGCCCCGATCCCCCTGGAACGCGCCATGGCCCGGGACGCCACGCTGGACGAAGTGCTGGCCACCGGGGACAACAAACCCGCCCTGGAGGCGCTGCGCGACCGGCTGGATGACAGCGCTGCCGTCGTGATCGACGGGACTGCGCCCCTGGCTGAACGCGTCGCCACCGCACGGGCCGCGATGCACACCGCCCTGCTGCACGAATCGGAGGCGAGCGGGAAGAATTTGCGGCTGATGATCATCGTGGTGACGCTGGTGGCGGCGCTGTTCGGGTTGATCATTCTGGGGGCGGTGGGTCGGTCGCCCTAGCAGCGGGGCGTTGCCCCGCGCCCCACCAGAGGACGGTCGTCCTCTGGACATCTTTATTGGGGGGACCAGGGCAGAGACTTGCGGCGCTAGCCAAGCAGGGCGTCCAGTTCGGCCATGATCTCGGCATTGTGCTGGCCGACGGTGGGCAGGCCGCTACGTTGCACCGGGCGTTGGCCGTCGAACGACAGGGGTAGCGCGGGCAGCTTCGACTCGGCGCCGTTCGGCAGGGTCACTGGGACCAGGCCGCCGGATGCGTTGAGATGGGGGTCGTCGAACAGCTCGATCGGGCGGGTGATGGGGGCGAAGGGGAGGCCCAGGCGCTCGCACTTCTCCATCAGGGCGGCCTTGTCATATTGGCGCAGGGCGGCGGCCACGATCGGCAGCACCCGCGAGCGAGCGGCCACGCGTTGCGGTTTGGTTGCCAGGTCGGAGTCGGCTGCCAGTTCGGGCAGGTGGAACTCGGCGCAGAACAGGCGCCACTGGGTGTCGGTGACGACGCCGACGAAGGTCTGGCTGCCGTCGGAGGTCTGGAACAGGTCGTAGATCGGCCAGGCAACCTGGCGCACGCTCATCGGCGGGGCCTCTTTGCCGGAAATGGCGAATTGCGCCATGTGCTGCGACATCAGCAGGACGTTGTTCTCGAACAGGCCGGACTGCACGTGCTTGCCCTTGCCGGTGGTGTGGCGCTCCTGCACGGCGGCCAGGATGCCGATGGCGGCGAACATGCCGCCCATGATGTCGTTCACCGACGACCCGGCGCGCAGCGGCTGGCCCGGCGGCCCCGTCATGTAGGCCAGGCCGCCCATCATCTGCACCACCTCGTCCAGGGCGACGCGGTGCTCGTATGGGCCGGGCAGGAAGCCCTTGCAGGAAGCGTAGATCAGGCGCGGGTTTTCCTGCCTGAGCGCCTCGTAGGACAGGCCCAGCTTGTCGAGGGCGCCGGGGCGAAAGTTTTCGACCAGCACGTCGGCGGTGTTCAGCAGGCGCTTGGTGGCGGCCAGGCCCTCGGGCGACTTCATGTCGACCGCCATGGAGCGCTTGTTGCGGTTCATGATGGCGAAGAAACCGGCGCCGGAGCCGCCGAGGCGCCTGGTGTTGTCGCCGTCCGGGGAGGGTTCGACCTTGATGACGTCTGCGCCCAGATCGGCAAGGACCAGCCCACAGGCCGGGCCCATCACCATGTGGGTGAATTCGACGACCCGGAGGCCGGAGAGCGGTCCGCTCACGCTGCCATCCGGAAGGTCTTGGGCAGGCCGGCCTTGGCGAGGCCGCCGTGCATCGGCTCACCGGGTAGGCCAGCAGCGAGCAGGGCGCGGGTGGCGACGAGTTTGTCGAGGTCGATGCCGGTGCGGAAACCCATGCTTTCCAGCATGAAGACCAGATCCTCCGTCACGATGTTGCCGGAGGCGCCGGGTGCGTAGGGGCAGCCGCCCAGGCCGGCGAGCGAGCTGTCGAAGGCGCGGATCCCCTCCTCCAGCCCAGCCAGCGCGTTGGCGAGGCCGAGGCCCATCGTGTCGTGCAGGTGCAGGTTGTCGACCTTGCTGCCGAGTTCGGCCCGCGCGGCACGGACCAGGCTGCGGATCTGCGCCGGGTGGGCGTAGCCGACGGTATCGCACAGACTGATCGTGTCGGCGCCGGCGGCGGCCAGGCCAGATGCGACGGCCAGCACCGCCGCCTCGGGCACGGTACCGTCGATCGAACAGCCGAACGCGGTGGAGCAGGCGGCGGCGACCAGCATCTTGCGCGGTTGTGCGCGGGTCCATTCGACGATGCGGGCGACCTCTGCCACCTGTTCGGCCGGGGTGCGGTTGAGATTGGCGCGGCTATGCCCGTCGCTGACAGAGACCGGAACGGCGACACGGTGGGCGCCGGCGGCGTAGGCGGCCTGGGCGCCACGTAGGTTTGGCGCCAGCCCGGTGACGATGAGTCCAGGGATCTGGGTGGTGGCGCGAACGACGTCGTCGGTATCGGCCATTTGCGGGATGACCCGGGCGGGAACGAAGCTTCCGACCTCGATCTCGGTCACACCGGAAGCGGCCATGGCGGCGATCCAGGCAATCTTGGCATCGGTCGGCATCCGGCCGGCGGCCATTTGCAAGCCATCGCGCGGCCCAACCTCGCATACCTGCACATGTTCGCTCATCGCATTCGCTCCTCCAGGGGTCTGACTTTGGTGCGAGGTTGACGCTCCCGCAAGCGGCTGTCCTATTGCCGCGCGATATCGCTGCCCCTAGTTCACGGAACCATGACAGTGACAACGACGCTCCGTCTCGTTTCGTTATCCCTCTTTACGGTGGCTCTCGCGCCACTGGCGCATGCCCAGGGCGGCCCAGCTGGGCCACCTGCGGTCGGCACCACGATCGTGCAGCCGCAATCGATTACCGAGACGAACGAATTCGTGGGGCGCATCCAGGCGACCGACCGGGTGGACCTGGTGGCGCGGGTGACCGGCTTCCTGACGAAGCGGCTGTTTACCGAAGGCGCGGAGGTCAAGACCGGCGATCTGCTATACCAGATCGAGAAGCCGCCATTCGAAGCGGATGTGCAGGCCAAGACCGCGGCCGTGGCGCAGGTGAATGCGAATTTGCAGAATGCCTCCATCACGCTGGGACGGGCCACGACGTTGTTGAGCACGCCCGCCGGGCAGCGATCCACGGTGGACGACGCGACCGCCAGCCAGCGGGCGCAGGCGGCGCAGTTGCTGGCGGCGCAGGCGAACCTGCAGACCTCCCAGATCAACCTTGGCTATACCGATATCGCCGCCCCGATTGCGGGCAAGATCGGGCGTACCAACGTCACCATCGGCAACGTCGTTGGCCCGGCATCGGGCACACTGGCCACCATCGTCAGTCAGGATCCGATGTATGTAGTGTTCCCGATCGCGCTGCGCTCCGCCCTGGAGTTGCGGGACCGGTATGCGGATAAGGGGGGCACCAGCGCCGTCATCGTCAAGCTGCAGCTGCCGACGGGCAAGATCTACCAGCCGGTGGGCCATATCGACTACATCGATCCCATCGTGGCGGCGAACACCGACACGGTGAACATTCGCGCCGTGATCCCAAACCCGTACTACCCTGGCGCCAAGCCGGGCACGCCGGGTGACCGCGAGCTGGCGGATGGGGAGTTCGTGACCGTGCTGCTGCAAGGCGCGCAGCCGATCCAGACATTGGCAATCCCGCAGGCGGCCGTGCTGTCCGACCAGCAGGGCAACTACGTCTACGTCGTGGGGGCGGATAACAAGGCGATCCCGCGCCGGATCACGCTGGGGCAGGCCGCAGCGCCGCTTGCGACGGTGACGACGGGGTTGAAGCAGGGCGAGGTCATCATTTCGGACGGGTTGCAGCGCGTGCGGCCGAACCAGCCGGTGAACCCGGCGCCTTCCGTGCCTGGGCCCGGGGGCGCGGGTGGGCCGCCGGGTGGGTCGGCGCTGCCGGCGCCGGCAGGCGGCTCCAGTACGAGCCGGCAGTAGAGGCGGCATCGCATGATCTCCGCCGTATTCGTCGACCGGCCGCGGCTGGCGATCGTCATCGCGATCATCATCACCATTGCCGGCGGTCTGGCGTTGACCCGGATTCCGGTGGCGCAGTTCCCGGACATCGTGCCGCCGCAGGTGCAGGTGACGGCGAACTATCCGGGCGCGTCCGCCGCCGTGGTGGAGGCATCGGTCGCGCAGCCGATCGAGGCGCAGGTCGTCGGCGTCGACAAGATGATCTACATGAAGAGCACGAACGGCAACGACGGCAGCTATAACCTGACCGTCTCGTTCGAGCTTGGCACCAACCCGGACATCAACACGGTCAACGTGAACAACCGGGTGCAGACGGCGCTGGCCGAATTGCCGTCCAGCGTGACGCAACAGGGGCTGACGATCCAGAAGCGGTCCTCCGCGATCCTGGAATTCGTCAATCTGTTCAGCGATGCGGGCAAGCTGGATCCGCTGTTCATCACGAACTACGCCACCATCAACATATTGGACGAGATCAGCCGCACGCCGGGTGTGGGCCAGGCGAATTTGTTCAGCCGGCAGAAATACTCGATGCGGATCTGGTTCGATACCAACCGCCTGACCAGCCTAAATTTGGCGCCGCAGGATATCATCACCGCTATCCAGGCGCAGAACGTGGTGGCGCCGATCGGGCGCATTGGCGCGCGTCCGGCCTCCACGGACGTGCAATTCCAGTTCAACCTGCAAACCCAGGGGCGGCTGACCACGCCGGAGCAGTTCGGCAACATCGTGATCCGCGCCAACCCGGATGGCTCGGTGTTGCGGGTGAAGGATGTGGCGCGGCTGGAGTTGGGCGCGCAGAACCAGGACAGCGAGAGCCGGCTGAACGGCCAGCCCTCCGTCGCGATCGCGATCTATCTGGCGCCCGGCGCCAACGCGGTGAACACCGCCGCGGCCGTGAATGGCAAGCTGCAGGAGCTGAGTGGGCGGTTCCCCGAGGGGCTGCATTTCCAGGTCACCTACGACAGCACCACCTTCGTGACGGATACGATCCGCGAGGTGCTGAAGACGCTGGGCGAGGCGTTCATCCTCGTCATCGTCGTGGTGTTCCTGTTCCTGGGCAATTTGCGGGCGACGTTGATCCCGACCATCGCCGTGCCAGTGAGCCTGATCGGCGCGTTCGCCGGGCTGCTGGCGCTGGGTTATTCGGCCAACACCGTGTCGCTGCTGGCGCTGGTGCTGGCGATCGGCATCGTGGTGGATGACGCCATCGTCGTAGTCGAGAACGTCGAGCGGGTGATGGAGGAAAGACCGGATCTGTCCCCCGCCGACGCGACGAAGGAAGCGATGAAGCAGATCACGGCGCCGATCATCGCCATTACGCTGGTGCTGCTGTCGGTGTTCGTGCCGATCGCGTTCATCCCCGGGATTTCCGGGCAGTTGTTCCGGCAATTCGCGGTCACCATCAGCGTGTCGGTGCTGATATCGGCGTTGAACGCGCTGACGTTGTCGCCGGCGTTGTGTGCGGTGTTCCTGCGCCACACCGGGCCGAAGCGCGGCATCATGGGCAAGGTGATGCGCGGCATCGACAATGTGCGCGATGGCTACGCCTATATCGTCGGCAAGACATTGCGGCTGTCGATCATCGGGTTGGTGCTGGCGATCGTGTTCGGTCTGGGGATCGCCGGGCTGGCCAGCCGCACGCCCACCGGGTTCCTGCCGGAGGAAGACCAGGGCGGCTTCTTCGTCGCCATCCAGCTGCCGGATGGCGCGTCGGTCGCGCGGACCAGCAACGTGGTGCGCCGGGTCGAGGAATTGGCAAAGAACCTGCCGGGGGTGCGGGATACCTTCGCCATCATCGGCTACTCGTTGCTGGACAGCGCGCAGGAGAGCAATGCCGCGTTCATGTTCCTGAAGCTGAAGCCGTTCGAGGATCGCACGGTCGCCAGCCAGCGGGCGCAGGCGCTGATCGGCCAGGTGTTCGGCGCGGTGCAGCAGATCCGGTCGGCCACGATCTTCCCGTTCAACCTGCCGCCGATCATCGGCCTGTCGACCACGGG
>NZ_LMUY01000032.1:91272-149040 GCF_009765685.1 Acidisphaera sp. L21
AATAGCGATCCGCGGATGACGCGAGTGTTCTCCACCTTCACGGCCACCAACCCGTCGCTGTTTCTGGATATCGACCGAGAGAAGGCGCAGGCGCTGGGGTTGGCGGTGACGGACGTGTTCAACGCGCTGCAGGCGACGTTGGGCGGTGTCTACATCAACGACTTCAACCTGTTCGGCCGTGTGTGGCAGGTGAACATCCAGGGCGAGGAGCAGGATCGCAGCAAGATCGACGACCTCTGGAAGATCTATATCCGCAACAAGACCGGCGGGGTGGTGCCACTGCGCGCCATCGCGGATTTGCGCATCGTGCTGGGGCCGCAGGTGATCACGCGGTACAACAACTACCGATCGGTCACGGTCAACGGTAGCCCGGCGCCCGGTGGGTCTACGGGCGCGGCGTTGACGGCGATGACGCAGGTCTCGGCCAAAACCTTGCCCAATGGCTACAAATTCGAGTGGACGGGCACGGCGTATCAGGAGGTGGCGGCGTCGGGGCAGACCGGGTTCATCCTGGCGCTGGCGATCCTGTTCGCGTACCTGTTCCTGGTCGGGCTGTACGAGAGCTGGGTGATCCCGATTCCGGTGTTGCTGTCGGTGTCGGTTGGCGTGCTCGGCTCGTTCGCGGGCATCCTGCTGGCGGGGCTGACGCTGGATCTGTATGCGCAGATCGGGCTGGTGGTGCTGATCGCGCTGGCGGCGAAGAACGGCATTCTCATCGTGGAATTCGCCAAGGACCGGCGCGAGGCGGGCGAGAGCATCAAGGATGCGGCGATCCTGGGGGCGAAAACCCGGTTCCGCGCGGTGATGATGACGTCGGTCGCGTTCATCCTGGGGCTGCTGCCGCTGGTGATCGCGTCGGGCGCGGCGGAGATCAGCCGGCGGGACGTGGGCACGCCGGTGTTCGCCGGGATGATTGCGTCGTCCAGCATCGGGATCTTCATCGTACCGATGCTGTACGTGACGTTCCAGACGATGCGGGAAGGTGCGAAGCGGCGGTTTGGGCGTAAGCCGCCGGTGGTCGAGGCGCACTGACGGGGCTTACAAGGCCCCGCCCTGCACCCCTTTTGCCAAGCTACTTGCTCCGGTGGGGCGTCTGCGGTCATGCTCCCACTTAGGCCGTCGCTAAGAGCGGCCTCAGTTGGGGGATACCTGCCATGTCCGACGCTGCGCGCGCCGGCCGCAATACCATTGGGGATCTGCTGCGCCGGTCGGCGGAGCGTTACCGCGATCGCGTGGCGTTGCGCTGGGGCGATACCGCCTGGACATACCGCGCGCTGGATGACGCGGCGGAGCGTGCGGCGGGGGCGCTACTGGGCGCCGGGTTGGCGTTCGGCGACCGGGTCGTGGCGTATGGACGCAACTCCGACCTCTACCTGATTGCCTGGCTGGCGTGCTGCAAGGCGGGGCTGATCCATGTCTCCGCCAATTACGCGCTGACCGCGACGGAACTGCGCTACATCGTGCAGCAATCCGGCGCCAATCTGCTGCTGCACGACCCGTCGCTGAGCGATAACGCGGCGGCGGCCGGCGTGCGCACGGTCCTGTTCGCCGATGCGCTGGATGGTGCGAAAGGCCCAATGGGAGAGCAGGTGAGCGACGGGGACATCGCCCAGCTCTGCTACACCTCGGGCACCACCGGGTCGCCCAAGGGCGCGGTGATGACGCATCGGGCGCTGATGAGCGAATATGTGAGCTGCATCGTGGCGTGCGAGCATAGCGCCGCCGATCGCGTGCTGGCGGCGCTGCCGCTGTATCACACGGCGCAACTGCATTGCTTCACCATGCCGCAACTGATGGCGGGGGCGGAGATCGTGCTGATCGAGGCGCCCGTCCCTGCCCTGTGCCTGGAACTGATCGAACGGCACCGGATCACCTCGTTCTTCTCGCCGCCGACGGTGTGGATCAATTTGCTGCGGCATCCGGATTTCGACCGGCGGGATTTGTCCAGCCTGCGCAACATCTATTACGGCGCGGCGATCATGCCGGTGCCGGTGCTGCACGAGTTGCGGCAGCGCATCCCGGGCGTGCGGGCGTTCAACTGCTATGGGCAGAGCGAGATGTCGCCGCTGGCCACAGTACTGCGGCCGGAGGAGCATGATGCCCGCCCCTCCTCCGTCGGGCGGCCGGTGCTGCATGTGCAGACGCGGGTGGTGGATCTGGACATGAAGGATGTGCCGCCGGGTGAGCAGGGGGAGATCGTGCATCGATCCCCGCATTTGATGCTGCGGTACTGGGACAACCCGGCGGCGACAGAGGAGGCGTTTGCCGGTGGGTGGTTCCATTCCGGCGATGTCGGGACGATGGATGCGGATGGCTATCTCTACGTCGTCGACCGCATCAAGGACGTGATCAACACTGGCGGCGTGCTGGTGGCGAGCCGGGAGGTGGAGGATGCGATCTTCACCCACCCGGCGATCGCCGAATGCGCCGTGATCGCCATCGCCGACGAACGCTGGATCGAGGCGATTGCCGCCGTGGTGGTGCTGCGCGAGGGCGCCGAGGTAACGGAGGACGCGCTGTTGGCGCATAGCCGGCAAACTCTGGCGCCGTTCAAAGTGCCGAAACGGGTGTTCTTCGCCGAGGCGCTGCCGAAGAATACGGCGGGCAAATTGCTGAAGCGGGAGTTGCGGCGGGCATACACCGGGCAGACGAGCGCGGTGCTGGGAATGGCGGCTTCCGCTTGACAGGGGGCAGGAGTTTCTGCGAGTGAGAATTGCTCGCAACAAGCTCTGCCCGCTTTCCTGGAGTGACTCGCATGCCCGACGACAGGCCGGAAAAACCATCGCGCACTGTGTGGTTCGAGACGGGGATGGCGATGACGATGAGTTGCAGCCCGTCACGCGAGACGGGTGCGCTACCGCAAAAGCAGGCGCCGGCGAATGATGAAGGGCGTCAGCAGCGCGGGACCGCCAAGTAGGTGAGCGGGTCGACGGCCTGGCCGTTGACCAGGACGGCGAAGAAGACGTGCGTGCCGTAGGTGACGCCGGTGCGGGCCACATGTCCCAGCGGCTCGCCTGCGGCGACGTTGCGTTTGCCCTCCGCGATGGCCGGCACGAGGTTGCCGAGATGGGCGTAGAGCGTGATCATGCCGCCCGGGTGTTCCAGGTGGACGGTGACGCCGCCCAGGCCTTGGCGCTTGATGATGAGGACCCGACCGGCCGCCGCGGCGTGGACCAACGCGCCGGCAGGGGCTGGCAGGTCGATCCCGTTGTGGAACGCCGCGGGGGCGTGCGGGCCGACCGCATGGCGCATCCCGAAGGGCGAGGACACGCAGGCCGGGGTAACGGGTGATTGCAGCACGGGTTGCGCGCGCGGCTGGCCGAGCGGCACCAGCAGGAGCGCAGCCAATAGGGCGCGCCTCATCGTCGGGTGACCGAGCCTGGCGCCGGTGCGGGGGCCAGCAGGTCGATCGGTTGGTTTGTGGCCAGGGCCGCAAGCACCTTCAGCGGGCCGCCATGCGAGATTAGGATGTGGTCGCCCATCGGTAGGTCGCTCCAGAAAGCGCGTATGCGAGCCACCAACGCGGCGCCGGTTTCGCCACCGGGTGGGCAGAAGGCCCAGGGGTCGGCGGCCCAGGCGTCCAAGGCTTCGCGGGGCACATCGTCCCAAGGCAGCCCTTCCCAGGCGCCGAAGTCGAGTTCCATCAGGCGGTCGTCCGGCCGGCATGGGCCCAATGCCTCGGCCACGGCGCGGCAACGCTGCAGGGGGCTGGTCCAGATGATGCCACCCTGCCCTGCCAATTGGGCCGAGAGCGTTGCCGCGGATTCCGGGTCGGCCAACGGCAGGTCGGTGCGTCCGTAACACCGCCCGGCCGCGTCGACCGGGGGGTGGCGGACGAGCGCGATCAAGCGGGGATCAGGCTGGCATGGGCGGCGACGACCCGCCATCCTTCTGGCAGGCGCACCCAGCTTTGCATCTGGCGGCCGATCTTGCCGGGCGCGCTGGCGCGCTCGAACAGGGTGGAGGCGGTGGCGAAATCGTGGCCGAAGGTGGTGATGACGGTGCGGGAGATGCTGCGGGTCAGGCCCTGGGACGGGCGGGCGGCGCGGAAGGCGGCGATCTCGGCGGCGCCGTAGAGGTTCTCGCCGATGCCGTAGCGGATGACTTCGGCACTGTCCCAGAAGGTGGCGTCCAGGACGGGCACATCGTTGGTGTTGAGCGCGACCTCGTAGCGCATGAAGGCCTCGTGCACTTCGGCGACGATCTCGGGCAGGTTGATTTGCATGGTTAGTCCCATCCTATGGGTTGGCGCGTGGCGCAGATGCCGTCGCGTTCCAGGGCGCGGGCGACCCGGAGGGCGATGTCCTCGCGCCAGGGGGCGGCGATGAGTTGGACGCCGATCGGCATGCCCTCGACGGGTGCCGGGACCGCGACGACGGGCAGGCCGATGAAGCTGATGGGCTGGGTGAAGATGCCCATGTTGGCGCGGACCGGCAGGGTGACGCCGTCGAGTTCGAAGGTTTGCTGGCCCAGCAGGGGGGCGCCGCAGGGGGTGGCGGGGGCGAGGATGACGTCGACCGTGTCGAACAGCGCGAGAATGTCGGCGCGGAATTGGCGGCGGAACTTCTGAGCCTGGGTGACGAGGACGGAGGGCACCAGGGCACCGGCGAGCAGACGGTCGCGCACGGCCGGGTCGAAATCGGCGGGGCGGGTGCGGAGGCGGTCCAGGTGTAGCGCCGCGCCCTCGGTCGCGGTGATGACGTAGGCGGCGGCGCGGGCGCGGGCGGCGTTGGGGAGATCGATCTCGCGGGTGGCGCCGAGGGCCTGGGCGATGGTGTGGAGGGCGGCGAGTGCCTCGGGGAAGGCGTTGCGCTGGAAGTAGCCGCCGGCGATGCCGAGGCGGAGGCCGGCCAAACCGGTCTCAAGCGAGGGCATGGCGGGGGTGATGGGTTGGTCGACGCAGGCGGGATCGGCCGGGTCGGGGCCCTGCATGGCGTCGTAGCTGAGCGCCAGGTCGGCAACGCTGCGGGCCAGCGGGCCGAGATGGTCGAGGGAGGCGACGAAGGGGAAGGTGCCGTGCCGGGTCAGGCGGCCGAAGGTGGGTTTGAGGCCCCAGATGCCGCAGAGCGAGGCGGGGACGCGGATGGAACCGTTGGTGTCCGAGCCTAGGGCGATTGGGACCAGGCCGCCGGCCACCGCGGAACCGGAGCCACCGGAGGAGCCGCCGGACATGCGGGTGGGGTCGTGCGGGTTGCGGGATGGGCCGTCATGCACGTTCTCGCCGGTGAAGTCGTAGGCGTATTCGCCCATGTTGAGCGCGCCGACCAGGATGGCACCGGCGGCTTCGAGGCGGGCGATGAGGGGGCCATCCTCGGTAGCGGGCGGGCGGTCGCGGTTGATGAATGAGCCGGCGCGGGTGGGAAGGCCGGCGACGTCGAACAGGTTCTTCACGGCGAAGGGGACGCCGGCCAGTGGCCCCGTGGGGTTGGTGGCGGCGCGGGCCAGAGCGCGTTCGGCGACGATGTCGGTGAAGGCGTTAAGCGTGCCGTCATGGCGGGCGATGCGGTCGAGCGCGGCCTGCACGGTGGCGGTGGCGGTGGTGCGGCCGGTCGTGACGTCGGCAGCGATGGCGGCGGCGGTGGGCCAGGTCATGCGCGGAATACCGGGGCTGGATCCAGAAGGTCTGGCAAGGGTGGGTCGGTCAGCGTGGCGGCTTGGGCGAGGATGGTGCGCAGGTTGAAGGCGATGCCGGCCTCCCACGCCGGGTCGATGGGCAGGCGCATGAGGGCGGCGCCGGCGCGGATGAAGTCGGTGATGGCGGTCGCGGCGAGGTAGGCGCGCCAGCCGCCGTGGGCGGTGATGTCCTGGGCACCGGCGACCCCCGCGGCTTCGGCCAGGAAGCCGAGGCAGGGGCCGGATTGGAGCAGCACCGTGCCGAAGCCGAGCGGTGGTGGAATTTGGGCGAGCAGAGGGCCGATGGCGGTGGTGGGGAGCGCCCAGATCTCGCCGGCGATGGAGGCGCCGCCTTGGGTTGCGACCAAGCCGGGGCGGTTGCCGAGGGCGTAGAGGCGGTAGCCGGGGACGGTCTTGGCTTCGGCGACGAAGCGGCCACCGAGGGCGGTGACTTGGCCGTTGAGCGGCAGGCCGGCCATGTGGCCACCGATGCAGAATAGTTCGGTTTCGTTGGGGCCGGCGGCGTCCGGGGTGGCGGGCTGGGGCAATGGCGCTGCGGTGGCGCCGACCGTGTTGGTGGCGGCGCGGTGGAGTTGGTCGGCGAGCGCGGCCAGGCGGCCTTCGGACCAGGCGGGGCCGACGAGGGTGATGCCGCCGGGCAGGCCGTCCGCGCCCATGCCGGAGGGCACGGCCCAGGCGGCGAGGTCGCAGAGATTGACGAAGTTGGTCCAGGTGCCGAGGCGGCTGTTGGGGCCGATGGGGTCGGCGGCCAGGTCGGCCAAACTGGGGGTGTTCGGGGCGGTGGGCAGTAGCAGCACGTCGAATCTGGCGAAAAGCTGGGTGGCGAAGCGGCGCGCCTGGGCCAGTTGGTGAAAGGCGTCGAAGGCGTCGACGGTGCGGCGGTCCAGGCCGCCCTCCAGGATGGCGCGGGTGGTGGGGTGCAGGATGTCCGGGGTTTGTAGGACACCTCGGAGGGCGGCGGTGCGCTCGGCGACCCAGGGACCGTCGTAGAGCAGGTGGGCGATTTGCAGGAGCGGGGTGATGTCGACCTCCGCTGCGCCCAGGCTGGCGGCGGCGGCGCGGTACAGGCGGGCTTGCTCGGGCGCGCAGATGTCGGCGGCGACGCTGGCCACACGCATCGTGGCGGGGGCGCCGCGGCGCAGATGGGGCACGGGGGCGGCGCGGGAATACGGGTCCGCCTCGTCCAGGGCAGCAATGATGCGGGCAATTTCCAGCGCCTCGTCCACGCTGCGGGCGAAGACGGAGATGGTGTCGATCGAGCGGCATGCGGGGATCATGCCGCGGGCGGATACGCTGCCGATGGTGGGCTTTAGGCCGACGATGTTGCCGAACATCGCGGGGACGCGGCCGGACCCAGCGGTGTCGGTGCCGAGTGCGAACGGCACGATGCCGGCGGCGACCACGGCGCCGGAGCCGGAGGATGAGCCGCCGGGCACGCGCGCCGGGTCGAAGACATTGCGGGGGACGCCGTAGGGGCTGCGGACGCCGACCAGCCCGGTGGCGAATTGGTCGAGGTTGGTCTTGCCGATGAGCACTGCGCCAGCGTCCAGCAGGCGCTGGACGGCCGGCGCGTGGACGGTCGGGGTGAAGGCGTAGCCTGGGCAGGCGGCAGTGGTGGGCACGCCGGCGACGTCGATATTGTCCTTTACGGCGAAGGGCACGCCCCAGAGGGGACGATCTTGCGGACCCTCTGCCTCCAGCACGGCCGCGCGGGCGAGGATCTCGGCATCGGGGATGCGGGTGATCCAAATGGCCGGGTCGGCATGGGCCGCGTCGGCTGCCAATGCGGCCTGGACCGCCGATACCGGGGAGGAAAAATTCATGAGATGCTCCGTAGCCGCGCCGATCGGATGCAGCAACATTCGGGCCACGCTCGACAGGTCATCCTGCGAAACCGTAGGTTCCGCGTTGATGGACACAACCAGACTCCTCGGGCTGCCACCCTTCGTTGCTGTCTGTGCGCTGGCTGCGCTGTCGTTCGGGATGCACCGGATGGATTTGGCGCTGGGGGAGTTGGGGCTGTTGTGGTTGGCCATCGTCGCCACCATTGCGGTGTTCGCGCCGGCCTGCGCCAACGCGGCGTGGCTGGCGCCGTATCTGGCCTGGGTCACGTTCGCCGGGGCGCTGAATGACGCGGTCTGGCACATGAACCGTCGTCCTGCTTAACAGGCCCGCATGATCGAGATTTCTGGCCTGACGAAGCGGTTCGGGGACACCACCGTCCTCGATCATCTGAACCTGACCGTGCCCGGCGGTAGTCTGCTGGCGCTACTGGGGCCGTCCGGGTCGGGCAAGAGCACGGTGCTTCGGATCATCGCCGGACTGGAGGCGCCGGATGCGGGGACGCTGCGGTTGGATGGGCAAGATGCGGCGGGGGTGACGCCGGGTGCGCGCCGGATCGGGTTCGTGTTCCAGGGATATGCGCTGTTCGCGCACATGACCGCGGCCGAGAACATTGCGTTCGGGCTGCAGGTGATGCGGCGCCCGCAGCGACCCACGCGGGTGGAGATCGCGGCCGAGGTGCAGCGGCTGCTGGCGCTGGTGCGGTTGGATGGGCTGGGCAACCGCCTGCCGGCTCAGCTCTCGGGCGGGCAGTGCCAACGTGTGGCGCTGGCGCGGGCGCTGGCGATTCGGCCTCGTATCCTGCTGTTGGACGAGCCGTTCGGCGCACTGGATCGCGAAGTACGCGACGAGTTGCGGGGGGAATTGCGCCGGGTGCACGACGAGTTGGGCATCACCACCGTGCTGGTGACGCATGACCACGAGGACGCGGCTGTGCTGGCCGATCGCGTGGTGACGCTGAACCGCGGCCGGGTTGTGGACGATGCAGGCCCGGCTACAACCGCCGCACCGGAATCGTCCAGGCCAGCACCAGCGCCACGCTGACGAAGCCGGCGATGGTGAGGAAGGCGGATCGGAATGCGTCCCGGATTTCCGCCGACACCAGCGCCTGGTGCGCTGCGTCCAGCGACGCCATGACGACGGGGCCGCGTTCCACCATCCCGGCGAACAGCGTGGCGGTGTTGCGGTCGGTGGCGGACAAGACGGCGAACAGCACCGCGCCGACGATCGCCGTGCCGAACGCGCCGCCGACGGAGCGGGAGAACTGCACCGACGCCGCGGCCGAACCCAAATTCGCCCGGCCCGCGACCAACTGCACCGTCAGCTGCACGACCGGCATGCCCGTGCCCAAGGTCATCGAGTAGACGGCGAAGAGGATCGGGATGGAAATGTTGGACAGGTGTGGCGCCGCCAGCGCCAGCACGACCAGGGTGCACACGGTGAATGCCAGCCCGATCGACGGGAAGATGGCGGTGCGCTGGGTCTTGGCCATCATCCGCCCGGTGAACAGGGAGCCGAAGGCGATGCCCGCCGTCATCGGCAGCAGCATCAGCCCGACCTGGCCGGGCCCGACGCCGCGCACCACCTGCAGCCAGATCGGCACGAACGTCACCATCCCCACCAGCCCGGCGCCGATGAAGGCGCCCATGAGGTCGCAGCGCCAGATGGCGGATTGCTTCAGCAAGTCCAGCGGCAGCAGCGGGCTGGCGGCCCGGCGTTCCTGCCGCAGCAGCAGCACCAGGGCGATGGCGGCGACGATCACCATCGCGGCCACCAGGGGCAGAGCCGCCAGGTCGAATTGCTGAATCCGCTCCAGCGCCAGCAACAGGGAGGTGATGAAGGCGGAGAATAGCACCACGCCGGTGACGTCGAATTGCAGGCGGCCGCCGGTGCCGGGTTTCTGCGGCAGGCGCAGGGCCAACAGTCCGGCGATGATGCCGAGCGGGATGTTGACGATGAACACCGACGGCCAGCCCCAATGCTGCGTCAGCCAGCCACCGGCGACGGGGCCGAAGGTGGAGGACGCGACGAAGATGCTGGCGAGGTAGCCCTGGTATCGTCCGCGCTCCCGTGGGGGCACCGCCTCCCCTACCAGGGCCTGGCTGGTGGTCATGAGGCCGCCGCCGCCGAACCCCTGCAGCACGCGCGCCGCGGTGAGCAACAGCACGGTGGGGGCGGCGGCGCAGAGGATGGATGCCAGCAGGAAGACCGCCAGGGCCACGAACAGCATCCGGCGGCGGCCGAGCACGTCGCTGAGCCGGCCGTACACGGGGGCGGCGATGGTGGTGGCGACCAGGTAGGAGACCACGACCCAGGACACACGCTCCACATCGCCGAGCGAGCCGGCGATGGCGGGGAGCGCGGTGGCGACGATGGTCTGGTCCACTGCGGCCAGGAACATCGGCAGCATGATCGACGGAAAGACGGTGAAGAAGAGCGCGCGCGAGCTTGGTTCGGCGCCGGCCGTTGCCGCGGCTGAGTTGGACGTCATGCGCAGCAGCATCGGCCGCAGCGGCTTGTCCGGACATTGCTGGCGTGTTCACGTTTCCGCGAGCGAGGTCCTGACAAGTGCCCACTGGACGGTTTGGCCGCGTGCCCCGAGTATGCGCGGCAATGAACGAAACCATTCCACTCGACGGCCTGCCAACCGCACGCCGGCGATGGGCCGTGACCACGATCGTGATCGCCGTGGCGATGGCGGCGATGGACACCTCGATCGCGAATGCCGTGCTGCCGACGATCGCGGTCGACCTGCATGCCACGCCGGCGGACTCGATCTGGGTGGTGAACTCCTACCAGCTTGCTCTGGTGGCCTGCCTGCTGCCGTTTTCGTCGCTGGGGGAGATTTTCGGGTATCGGCGGGTCTATCAGTATGGGCTGATGCTGTTCGTGGTGGCGTCGCTGGCGTGCTCGTTGAGCTGGTCGCTCGGGAGCCTGACGGCGGCGCGCGTGCTGCAGGGCATCGGCGCGGCGGGCATCATGAGCGTGAACACCGCGCTGATCCGCTTCATCTACCCGGCGCGGCATCTGGGCCGGGGCGTGGGGGTGAATGCGCTGGTGGTGGGTAGTTTCACCGCGGTTGGTCCGACGGTGGCGGCGGGCGTGCTGTCGGTTGCGTCGTGGCAATGGTTGTTCGCGATCAACGTGCCGTTCGGGCTGGTGGCGATCTACCTGGCGCATCGCGCCCTGCCCGCGACGCCGCGGGCGACGCATCGGTTCGACGGCATCAGCGCGTTGCTGAACGCGGCCACGTTCGGGCTGTTGATCTTCGGCATTGGAGAGGCGGCGCATCATGCCAACTGGACCACCACGGCGGCCGTGGTGGGCGGGACGGTGGTGATGGGGTTCCTGCTGATCCAGCGGCAGATCGGGCTGCCGGCACCAATGTTCCCGGTGGATCTGTATCGCCGACCGATCTTCGCGTTGTCGTCGCTGACGTCGACCTGCTCGTTCGCGGCGCAGGGACTGTCGTTCGTGTCGCTGCCGTTCTTTTTTCAGACGGTGCTGGGGCATACGGCGGTGGAGACGGGGCTGCTGCTGACACCCTGGCCGGTGGTGACGGCGATCATGGCGCCGATCGCCGGGCCGCTGTCGGACAAATACCCGCCGGCGATCCTGGGCGGCATCGGCATGGTGACGTTGTGCATCGGGTTGACTCTGTTGGCGACGCTGCCGAGTGATCCGACCAATCTTGGCATCGTCTGGCGGATGATGATTTGTGGCGCCGGGTTCGGGTTTTTCCAATCGCCGAACCTGAAGGCGCTGATGTCCGCCGCGCCGCCCGAACGCAGCGGTGGCGCCAGCGGCACGATTGCCACGTCCCGCCTGGTGGGACAGTCCACCGGGGCAGCTCTGGTGGCGCTTTGCTTCGGGATTTCCGCCGTTCATGGGCCGGCCCTGGCGCTGACGCTGGGAGCGTGTTTTGCGGGTGGGGCGGCGGTGGTGAGTTTCTCGCGGTTGCTGACCAAGCGGTAGCGTGGCGGCGGGCTAGACCAGGCCGGCCGCCTTGGCCCAGACCATGAGCGCCCAGCCCAGGGTTACCCCGGTGATGGCCATCGTGGGGGCCATGCCGATGGTGCGGCCGACCGGCGTGACCAGGTAGCCGGCCCAGAACGTGACCCGGCAGACGGTGAACACGATGCAGAGCGCCGCGATGGCGGGCATGTGCGGCGCGTCCACGCCGGCGACCAGCGCCAGCAGACCGGCGCCGAAGACGATCCCGTGTTCGACCGAGTTGCCGATGATGCGTTGATTGGTTCGCAGGAATGGACCGTCACCGCCGGCCGCCGGGTCGAGGGCGCCGGTGACCATGCGGGCGGCCATTTGCACCAGAAGCATCAGCCACACCAGGATGGCGCTTGGCAGCAGAAAGGCCAGGCCCAGGCCCAGACGGACCGCGATGCTGGCGGCGCCGGGGAATACGGCGATCTGCCCGGCGAGGTGGCGCCACAGCAGCGCTGCTGCAACTACGCCGCAACTGCCCAGCAGCAGGGACACGCCTCTCACGATCGGGGTCCGTTATATTGCGGTAACATGGCAGCGGCATATCCGCGCCCGCCATCGCGAAGGGATGCCGATGTTGTGCCGATCCATTGCCGCCGCTGTTCTGGTTCTGCTGGCAGGCTGTGCGTCCCCCTATGATCCGCCCCTGGCGGGGGACCATGCCGCCGTCCGCTACCAGACCGACCTGCAACGCTGCAACAAGCAAGCGCAGACGGCCGCGGACCGGGTGGCGAACGCGACCCCGACCTCGGCCGTGAGCGCGGTGTTCGCGTCCGACCAGCCGCGGCGGGCTGCGGTACAGGCTTGCATGGTGTCGCGGGGGTATCGAACGGCGGGGTAGACGCGGTCTGGCGCTGGCGTGGCGGCCGGATCAGGCGGCCAGGAAGCCTTGCAGGACGGTCTGGTCGTCTGGTCGATCTCGAGGCAGAGGACGTTGCGCCGTCTTGCGTCCTTGAGCACGACCCAGCGTCCATCGGGACTGATGGCGGGCTGCACCTCGTAAGGCTGGCCCTCATTGGCATTTGCGGCGCGATACAAGAAGGCGCGCTCGCCGGTTTTGGCATTCACGATCACCACGTCCGAAAAGCTGTAGCCCTTGGCACTCCGCAGCCAGTCCGGATCGGCGGCGCCGCCAGGGCGGGCGCATAGATCGAGGAGGCCGGCGCTGCTCGTCGTGTCGGCGGTGCCTTGTAGCGATACAATATACCACCGTCCGTCCCGGCTGGCGTTGCAATGGAGGTCGCGGTTCGACTCGCTTACCAGGCGCGGTGCGGCCCCGGATAATGGGAGTTCGTACAGGCCACGTGGGCCGCCCGAACTTGAGCCGTAGACAATCGCCAGCATGGCTGGACGGTCGAACAAGGCTCGTTCATGAGTGAACAGCAGGGGCTTCGGCTGCGCGCTCTGGTCGAAGAGTGGGCGTGCTGGGTTGGCCTTGGTGGCGTGCCATATCCACATTCTGCGGGTGGTGTTGGGGTGTGCATCGCAGAAGCAGATGTATTCGGGATCTGCCGGGGAGAAATGCGCGTGATCGAGGGGATCGATCGTGCCGGTGGCCGGATCGGCGGCGGATTTGGCGATCGTGGTGGCAGTCCCCGTCGCAAGATCGATGAGCAGGATGCTCGAGGCGACAACCTCTTTCTTGTCGCCATAGACGACCCTGGTGAGCAGGGCTTGCCTTCCATCGGCGGCGATGTCGACGTCCTGGGCCATGCGTAATCGTTGCGAGACCCGGTGAGGATCCGCCTTGTACTCCGGATCTTCCCAGCGGAGGATGGACTTGCCGCCTTTGGCGAGATCGACGAACTCGGCCCCGAACAGGGTCGGCGCGACCAGCACGCCGGTGTGGGAGATGGCGTAGTACATTCGGACGCCTCTGAGCGTTGCCAGGGGCGCCGGGGATTGCGACGCGCCGGTCAAGTCGATGGCGGCGTATTGGACCGTTTGCGGATCCGTGCGCTGCGCGAGGACCAGGCGGCCGTCGGGCAAAAAGCCGTTGGCGTGGGGGTAGGTTGCATAGGTGTTGTCGGGCGATGCGACCGTGCGCTTCACCAGCCGCCCAGCCGACCCGGCGGCCTGTGGAAAGGCGCAGGCCGGCCGGGCCGCCGCCGACGTACGGCTGAGCGAGAGGAGTTTGGCACTGGCAAGCCCGCCGAGCACAAACCCGCGCCGCAGCATCGAGGGCATTCGGATCGTCTTCATGGGATTGCACCTGGTGTCGTTGGGATCGGCCATGTCGAACAGCCCGGAGATGGCCGCTAGAACAAGGCGAAATGCCTCATCCTCGCCGTCTCTTAAACCATGTTTGGAGCATCCAGTTCCTTACAATGCATCAGCGAGCCACATCGTTACGAAGGCAGCCGGCCTCTCGACAGTCTGTTTGCATTTGCCCTATGCATAGAGACATTGGCGGTGCCCGAAGTTGCCTCGCGCAAGGTGCCGATGACTGTACGAGGGCAGGAACCCCCTCCCGAGAGGATTTCGCAGAATGTCGTCCACGGCGTCCACGTTGACATGAACGCCTCCGCCAATGCCGCGATAGGTTCCGATCATTCCGCCGTACTATACAACGCTGAATACTTGCCGCGTGACTGCTGCACGGAATCGGGAAAACACTATGAACTTAGCTGACCGCGAACTCTGGTATCAGTATAGCCGGTCTATCGCAGCCGCTGAGCAGATGGGCATTGCGCCGGTTACTTGGCAGGTCTTCAAGTTCAAGTCTTCTACCGGCGATACGCTCTCCCGCTCGATGCTGACACTACATGAGATGGCGCTGCTGTATGCCCTCGCCCGGCATGTTTACAAGGGGCGCGGCGCGATCGTCGATGCGGGTCCACTGCTGGGTGCGTCGACCTTCGCGCTGTGCCGCGGCCTGGCCGACAACACGATGATCACGCCGGCACAGCGGGTCGGCCAAGTGTATTCGTTCGATCTGTTCCGCAGCCAGGGATACGAGAAATTCCTCGGCGACATCACGCCGCCCGCGACGGGAAGCCTGCTTCCCGAGTTTCTGAAGGTGAACGCCGACCATATTACCAGTATCGTTCCCCATCAGGGCGACTTCATGTCGTGGGCTTGGCCCAATATGCCGGTCGAAATCTTCTTTCTTGATCTGGCCAAGTCATGGGAACTCAACACCTTCGCGATTCGGCATTATTTTCCCGTTCTGATTCCCGGCGAGTCCATTCTTGTTCAGCAAGATTATATTCATTTCAATGAATATTGGATTCACATCACGATGGAGCACTTTGCCGAGCATTTCGAGGTCTTGGGGTTCATGCACGGCGCAACCTGCTTTTACCGCTGCGTGAAGGCGATAGATCGCCAAGCCGCAATGGTCGATCTGAAGGTGCTTCCCTACGATGCGAAGCGGATCCTCCTCGAACGGGCACGGGCGAAGGCGCCGTTTGGGGTGCAACAGGTGATGAAAAGCGCCGCGGCGAAGTGCGCGATCGAGCATGGGAAGCTACAGGACGCGCGTGACCTGCTGAACGACGTGGTTCTCGACGCGCCGGTCGAGCATCCCACCCTGGACGTCAGAGGCATCGCGAGGAGCAACTATGGTGTCGTCACCAAGATGCTGGAAACTGCGCTCGCCAAGCAGACCGTGGGATTGGCCGCCCCGCATTAGAGAACGCCGTTCGTCTGCTGCCACAAACCTCAGTTCACCGCGTCAAGATATTCTTATGATTAGGCCCCGAACGCATGCCGTATAATCTTTCGATACCCGGCCAGGTGTCAGAGCATCAATTGAAGGCAATCGAAGCGGTCGCGCGGCTGGTTCCACGCAACGGAAAAGTGGTAGAGGTCGGGTCGCTTTTCGGCAGTTCCAGCTGGGCATGGGCCAAAAGTGTCGACCCGTCCGTTACCGTCTACTGCATCGATCCCTGGGAAAAGAACGCAGGGGTTCGCTCGATGGAAGCCCGATACGGTGTTTCCTACGGGCTCGAGCAATTCAAGGTGCATACGGCGGACTGCCCGAACATTAGGCCGATGAAGGGCTATAGTCCCAACGATTTCCTCGATTGGTCCGATCCAATCGACCTCTACTATGAAGATGCGGTTCACGTAGACCCAATCCTGGCACGCAACCTTGCGTTCTGGTGCGGCAAGCTGAAGCCGGGCGGTATCGTTTGTGGCGACGATTACCGTCCTCGCTTCCCCGATATCCGCCGGGGCGCCAGGGAGTTGGCCGACCGCTTCGGCCGCGAGATCCTGACGGTGGATTTCTTTTGGTGCCTGTTGCCGGGGGACGATATGCTGCCAGGCAGCGCGGCCGTCGCCGAAACCCTGCGCGAGTTGGGCCGCCAGAACGACGCGCTGAAGCGGAGTTACGGCCCCGTCCTCTCGATCGGTCCACGCCAGCCCATCGCGGCGATCAAGCCGGGCGAGAGCGCCAGCGTCTCCTGCCGCCTCGCGAATGACGGTGTCGACCCATGGCCTGCCGAGGCGAGTGACGGCCTAGGCGTCGGTGTGCGCATCGTCGCTGCCGACCGGCCCGAGCGCATCGTGGCGGAAAGCTGGATGCTTTTGCCGCTGCCGCAACTCGAACCGGATGCACCGCTGGATTTCGACCTCAGTACGCCGACCAGCACGCTGATAGCGGGGAGTTACCGGGCCATCTTCGATCTGCTTCGGCCAGGGCTCGGCTGGACGATGCATCCCTCATTGGCCCGGGCGTGGGGCTTTCCGCTCGAAATCAAAGGCGAGGTGGCGCCAAACCCACCGATGCCGCAGCCGGCAGTGCCTGCGGCGGACACCCCGGCGCGTCCGACGGCGGCGCAAGCGGACGGCGCGCATTACGTCTTTGGAACGCCCATCGCGTTCCGCGCCGGCGGCCAGTCGGCGCGCTATACAAGGGAGGGATGGGTCCCGCCCGAGACGCGCCATCGCTGGATGTCAGGCGACACATCGCGGATCGTCCTGAGCGTCGAAAAACTGGCCGAGGCCGCGATCAGCGGTGCGACGGTGCATCTCGGCATGAAGGCAAAGCCGTTTCTGGTGCCCGGCACGCTGGATCACCAATCGCTGCTCATCAGCGTCAATGGCACGGTCGTGTTCGAAGAGGCGCTCACGGCCGAAATACCGGTTGCGGCCGTCATCCCGGCGGCAGTTTTTTTTGCGAAAACGCCCGTGGACGTCGTGTTCCGGCATTGGGATGCGGCGCGACCGTGCGATCTTATCGAGGGCAGTCTCGATCGCAAGACGATCTCGTTCGCGGTCTCTGAATTGTCGCTGACTCTCGATCTGGGATAAGCGGCGGGGTCGTCACCATTCCAAGGGGGGCCAGTCCAGAGGACGATTGTCCTCTGGTCGGGTGCGGGGCGACGCTTCGCTTGCGTACAATCTGCCTGGGCGCGTTATCCTAGACCGGGATCTCGCGCCCCATTGCGAGGAATTTGTCGCGCCGCCGGGCAATCAGGGTGGGACCGTCCATCCCGTCCAGGCTGGCGAGCGCGGTTCGCACTGCCTCCCCCACGGCGGCGATGGCGGCCGGGACGTCGCGGTGGGCGCCACCCAGCGGCTCCGGGATGACGGTGTCGATCAGGCGGAGCAGACGCAGATCCTCGGCTGTCAGCCGCAGCGCCTCGGCCGCGGTCGACGCCTGGGCCGCGTCGCGCCACAGGATCGAGGCACAGCCCTCCGGCGAGATGACGGAATAGATCGAGTGTTCCAGCATCAGCACGCGGTCGCCGGTGGCAAGGGCGATGGCGCCGCCGGAGCCGCCTTCGCCGATGATGGTGGCGATGATGGGAATGGGGGCGTCGAGACACGCCTCGACCGAGCGGGCGATGGCTTCGGCTTGGCCGCGCGCCTCGGCCTCGATGCCGGGGAAGGCGCCGGCGGTGTCGACGAAGGTGAGCAGCGGCAGGTTGAAGCGGCCGGCGAGTTCGATCAGGCGGCGGGCCTTGCGGTAGCCCTCGGGCTTGGCCATGCCGAAATTGTGGATGACGCGGCTGTCGGTGTCGTCGCCCTTCTCCGTTCCCAAGACGACCACCGGGCGGCCGCCGAAGCGGCCCAGGCCGCCGACGATGGCGGCGTCCTCTGCATAGGCGCGGTCGCCGGCCAGGGGCGTGTAGTCGGTGACCAGCGCCTGCAGATAGGCCAAAGCGTGCGGGCGGTCGGGGTGGCGGGCGACCTGGGCCTTTTGCCAGGCGGTGAGCCTGGCGTAGGTCGCGCGAAGTTGTTTGTCGGCCTTGTCGGTGAGGCGGGCGATCTCCTCGGCGATGTTGATCCCGCCGGGCTCCTGCATCTGGCGGAGTTCTTCGATCTTGCCCTCGAGTTCGGCAATCGGCTTTTCGAATTCTAGAAACGGGCGCATGGCGGCGTGCTGTAGCACAATCGCGGGGACCGGCTAGTGTGCGGATAAAGTTGAGGGGTAGGCTTCGTTCATGACGATCAAACGCCAAGCATACATCGTGGGCGCCTTCGAGCACCCGACCCGCAAAGCGCCGGACAAGTCGGTAGCCCAGCTTCATGCCGAATCGGCTGCAGGTGCGCTGAAGGATGCCGGGCTGACGAAGGACGATGTCGACGGCTATTTCTGCGCGGGCGATGCGCCAGGCTTGGGGCCGTTGGCGCTGGCCGATTACATGAATCTGAAGCTGCGCCACCTGGACAGCACCGATCTGGGAGGCTGCTCCTACATCGCGCATGTGGCACATGCGGCGGAGGCGATCGCCGCCGGGCGGTGCACCGTGGCCCTGATTACCCTGGCGGGGCGGCCGCGGAGCGAGGGGCATTCGGGGACCAATGCCCGGCCGGTGGTGGGCAACGTGCCGGATGCGACGTGGGAGGCGCCGTTCGGCCCGGTGACGCCGAATATTTATGGTCTATGTGCCATGCGCCACATGCATGAGTTCGGCACCACCTCGGAACAACTGGCCTGGATCAAGGTCGCGGCCAGCCACCATGCGCAATATAACGAGCACGCGATGCTGCGCGACGTGGTGACGGTGGAGGATGTGGTGAACTCGCCCATGATCTCGGACCCGCTGCATCGGCTGGATTGCTGCGTGGTGAGCGATGGCGGCGGGGCGCTGATCGTGACCAGCGAGGCGATCGCCAAGACGCTGAACCGGCCGCTGGTGCGGGTGTTGGGCGCGGGTGAATCCTATAAGGGCCAGGCTGCGGGTGCGGTGGACCTGACGTATTCCGGCGCCGTTTGGTCCGGACCGCCGGCGTGGGAGATGGCGGGCGTGAAGCCCGCCGACATCAAGTATGCGTCGATCTACGACAGCTTCACCATCACGGTGCTGATGCAGTTGGAGGATCTCGGCTTCTGCAAGAAGGGCGAGGGCGGCAAGTTCGTGTCCGACGGCAACCTGATTTCCGGCGTGGGCAAGCTGCCGTTCAACACGGATGGCGGCGGGCTGTGCAACAACCACCCGGCCAATCGCGGCGGGATCACCAAGGTGATCGAGGCGGTGCGGCAGTTGCGCGGTGAGGCGCATCCGAAGGTGCAGGTGCCCAATTGCGACATCGCCTTGGCCCATGGGACCGGCGGCTTCCTCGGTAGCCGGCATGGCTCCGCAACCCTGATCATGGAGCGCATCTGATGGCAGACCATGTGTTCGTGGCCCCGCCGGCCAGTCCGGAGAGCGCGGCGTTCTATGCCGCCGCCAAGGAAGGCAAGTTCCTGATCGGCAAATGCACCGGGACCGGCAAGTATTTCTGGTATCCGCGCGCCGTCTCGCCGTTCGATTTCGGGCCGACCACGATGGAGCCGGCGTCGGGCAAAGGTGTGATTTACAGCTACAGCGTGATGCGCCGGGTCAGCCCGCCGTTCAGCATTGCGTATGTGACACTGGATGAGGGGCCGACGATGATGACCAGCATCGTGGATTGCGATTTCGACGCGCTGAAGGTCGGGCAGAAGGTGACGCTGGTGTGGAAGCCGAGTGCGGACGGCACCCCCGTTCCCTGCTTCACCCCGGCATAACGCCATGGACCTCAACGACCTGTCGGACGACGAATTCCGCGGCACCATCCGGACGTTCGTCGAGGAGAATTACCCGGCGGCGATGCGGAACCCACCGCATCGGCTGCATTGGGCCGAGGCCAAGCCCTGGTACATGACGCTGTCGGCGCAGGGTTGGCTGGCGCCGTCATGGCCGCGCGAGTATGGCGGCATGGGCCTATCTGCCTCCAAGCAGCTTCTGTTCATGGAGGAGTTCGAGCGGCATGGCGTGGCGCGGAGCCCGGATCATGGGCTGGTGCTGCTGGGGCCGCTGCTGATCCGGTATGGGACGGAGGCGCAGAAGCAGCGCTTCCTGCCGCGGATCCTGGCCGGCGAGGATATCTGGTGCCAGGGCTATAGCGAGCCCGGCAGCGGATCGGACCTGGCCAGCCTGCGGACCGAGGCGGTGCGGGACGGCGACGAATACGTCGTGAACGGCCAGAAGATCTGGACCACGCTGGCGACCGACGCGAACTGGATCTTCATGCTGGTGCGCACAGACAAGACGGGGAAAAAGCAGGAAGGTATCTCCTTTCTGCTGGTGGCGCTGGATACGCCTGGGGTGACGGTGCGGCCGATCATCAACCTGCAGCTCCATGACGAGTTCTGCGAGGTGTTCTTCGATAACGTGCGCGTGCCGGCGGAGAATTTGGTCGGCGAGGTGAACCGCGGCTGGACCATGGCGAAGGCGCTGCTGGGGTTCGAGCGCATCTTCCTCGGCTCCGCCCGGCAATCCGCCTACGCGCTCAGCCGGTTGCGGCAATTGGCCGAGAAGATGGGCGTGTTCGACGACCCGGCCTTCGCCGGGCGTTATACCGAGCTACGGCTGGATTTGGCGGATCATAAGGCGCTGTTCGAGGTGTTTGCCGAAAAGCTGCGCGCTGGCGAGACGCTGGGGCCGGATGTGTCGCTGCTGAAGATCCATCAGTCGGAACTGTTCCAGCGCATTACGGATCTGATGCTGGAGATTTCTGGCGAGTATGCCGGGCTGCTGGACCCGATTGGCGGCAATCGCGAACTGCACCCGACGGGGATGTTCATCGAGGCGCGGCCGACGACGATCTATGGCGGGTCGTCGGAAATTCAGCGCGGGATTGTTGCAAAGAATGTGTTGGGGTTGCCGGGCTGAAAAGGATTGCAGGGCTTTGCCCTGCACCCAGAAGGGGACAGTCGTCCCCTTCACCCCTTGATTGGGGGGCTCGGGGCGACGCCCTGGGATCAGGCGTAGACGAGGGTGATGGTTTCGGCGACCAAAGCGGGACGATCCTTACCCTCGATCTCCACCGTAGATTCCATGATCAGGCGGCGGCCACCTTCGACGGTCTCGGATGCTTTGAGTTTGCCGTGCAGGCGCACGCGGGAACCTGCGGGGACCTGGCCGGTGAAGCGCACTTTGTTGGAGCCGTAGTTTAGGCCGCGACTGCGCTTGGTGATGGCGTAGACGGTGGTCATCAGTTTGGGCAGCAGCGACAGCGTCAGATAGCCGTGGGCGATGGTGGAGCCGCCGGGCATCTCCGACCTCGCGCGCGCGACATCGACGTGGATCCATTGGTGGTCACCGGTCGCGTCGGCGAAGGTGTCGATCATCGCCTGCGTCACGGTCACCCACTCGCTGGTGCCTAGCGTTTCGCCCACATGCGCGTCCATGTCGGCGGGTGTTTCGACTTGCAGCATTATGCTGTCTCCTCCGGTTCTAGCGGGGGAGCCTTATCCAATTCGGCGGGTTTGGCCAGCGGGTGATGGTCTTCGACCATGCGCTGCAGGCGTTCCGGCAGGACATGGGTGTAGATCTGGGTGGTGGCGATGTCGGCATGGCCCAGCAGGGATTGCAGGCTGCGCAGGTCGGCGCCGCGGGCGAGCATGTGAGAGGCGAAGGAGTGGCGGAGTACGTGTGGGGAGACGCGCGCCTGGTCGATGCCGGCGGTGATTGCGACCGGCTTCAGCAACAGGGCGAAACCCTGCCGGGTCATGGCGTGGATCGGGTTGCGGCCGGGGAACAGCCAAGGGCTTTCCGGCCCGGCGCGCAGCAGGGCGGCGGCGGCTTCGCGGGCGGCGCCACCCAGCGGCACCAGGCGTTCGCGCCCGCCCTTGCCGCGGACGGCCAGGAGGGCAGCACCGCTGGTGAGTGCGGTGCGGGGCAGCGACAGCAGTTCGGACACGCGGAGGCCGGTGACGTACAGCATCTCCAGCGCGGCGACGGCCCGTAGGCCGCTGCGGCCGGGGAATGACGCGGCGGAGGCGAGCAGCGCGTCCACTTCCTCGACGCTTAAATATTTTGGCAGCAGGCGCGGCAAACGGGGCGAATCGAGTGTTTGGGTCGGGTCGTCCTTGCGAATCGATTCGCGTAGGAGGAACCGGTAGAACTGCCGCAGGCACGATAAACGCCGGGCGGCGGTGCGTGCAGACAGGCCGCCCGTGTGCAACCCTGCCATGTAACTACGGAGCGTCTCAAGCGAGGCCGCGACCGGCGCCTCACCCCGTGCGGTGGCATGGGCGGCAAAATCGGCCAGGTCCGAGGCGTAGGCGGACCTGGTATTCGGCGCTGCGCCGCGCTCCGCAACCAGCATTTCCAGGAATGCTTCGGCGTGGCGATCCATCAATGGGCTTGGAAACGGTCGTTCGGAAGCGTGTGTGCCACGGGCTGCGGGGCTGCGTGCGGTGGGAAGACGCCAAGCATGAGTATCCCTACCCCGGCGAGGACGATGATGGCCAAAACAATGATCAGCAGTATTTGGCGCATCCGCCATCCTTGGCCGTGAACAACCGGCCTGTGCTAGCGTCGGGCGTCATGACAAGCAACACCGCGCTCGCCGGGCGCCCGGTCGCCAAGCCGGCGGCGCCGCTTCCCCGCAGCGTCGTACTCGTGGGGTTGATGGGCGCCGGCAAGACCGCCATCGGGCGTCGTTTGGCCGCGCGACTGGGGCTGCCGTTCCGCGACTCCGATTCGGAGATAGAGGCGGCGGCCGGGCGCACGGTGCCGGAATTGTTCAGCCAGTTCGGGGAGGCCTATTTCCGCGCCGGAGAGCGGCGGGTGATCCGCCGATTGCTGGAGGGGCCGCCCATCGTGCTGGCGACCGGTGGCGGTGCGTTCATGGATCCGGCGACGCGGGCGACGGTGCGGCAGCGCGGCACGTCCGTCTGGCTGCGTGCGCCGTTGCCGGTGCTGCTGCGCCGGGTGGCGCTGCGGCGAAACCGGCCGCTGCTGGCCAATGGCGACCCGGCGGCGATACTCAGCCGGCTGATGGCGGTGCGCCATCCCATCTATGCGGAGGCCGATATCGTGGTGGACTGCGCCGACGACCTGCCCGACCAGACCACGCGCCGGGTGGCGAGCGCGATTGCGGCGTTCAAGCCACCGCGCCGCCTGCCGGTGCGCACCGGCAGCGCTGCCTATGACGTGGTGGTGGGGGATGGGCTGCTGCATCGCGCCGGGGCGCTGCTGGCGCCGGTGCTGCCGCAGAAGCGCGTGGTGGTGGTGACCGATACCAATGTGGCGCCGCTGCATGGACAGACGCTGATGGACAGCCTGGCGGCCACCGGGTTTGCCGCGACGATGTTGCAGGTGCCGCCGGGCGAGGGCTCCAAATCGCTGGCCAGGTTCGGGGATCTGGTGGATCGCCTGCTGGACTCCGGGGCCGAGCGGCAAACGGCGGTGCTGGCGCTGGGCGGGGGCGTGGTGGGCGATTTGGCCGGGTTTGCGGCGGCGGTGGCGCTGCGGGGACTGCCGTTCGTGCAATTACCGACCACGCTGCTGGCGCAGGTCGATTCGGGCGTCGGTGGCAAGACCGGGATCAACACTGCCCGCGGCAAGAACCTGCTGGGGGCGTTCCATCAGCCCCGCATGGTGATCGCCGATACCGGGACGCTGGCCACGCTGCCCCCGCGGGAGAAGCGCGCCGGGTATGCCGAGGTGGTGAAGGCCGGGTTGATCGGCGATGCCGAGTTCTACGATTGGTGCGAGCAGCACGGCGCTGCCGTGGTGGGCGACGACACGGATGCCCAGGCGGAGGCGATTTTGCGTGCGTGCGCGTTCAAGGCCCAGGTCGTGGGCGATGACGAGCGGGAGGAGCGGCCGAACGATGGCCGCGCCCTGTTGAACCTGGGGCACACGTTCGGCCACGCGATCGAGGCGGAATGCGGCTATGGCGCGGTGCTGCATGGGGAGGCGGTGGCCGTCGGGCTTGGCCTGGCCTTCCGCCTGTCCGCGGCGCTGGGGCATTGCGACCCGGCGGTTGCCGACCGGGTGGAGGCGCATGTCGCCGCCGTCGGTTTGCCCGCCGAATTGTCGATGCTGAACCGTCGCTTCTCCGCCGCCAAGTTGATGGGGCTGATGCGCCGGGACAAGAAGATGCGCGACGGCCAACTGCATTTCGTATTGGCGCGGGGCATTGGGGAGGCGTTCACGGCCTCGGACGTGCCGCCCGAGGCCGTGGAGGCGGTGCTGCGCAACGCCGGGTGCGAGGCGTAGGCGCTAGATCGCCGGGGTTTGCGGGATTTGCGGGGTTTGCAGGCCTTCGGTATGCGGGCGGTTTACGAGGGCGTCGCGGATTTCCTGGAGCAGTAGCTCGGACTTGGTCGGCAGCGGATCGGCTGGCTTGGCGAAGGCGTCCTTGTGCTGCAGGCGGCTGAGCGCCTTCACCACCCAGAAGATGGCGAACCCGACGATGAGGAACTGGATGCAGGCGTTGAGGAACACGCCGATGTTCAGCGTGGCCGCGCCGGCTTTCTGCGCCGCGTCCAGGGTGGGCTGCGACGGCCCCTTCAGGGTGACGAAGATGTTGGTGAAGTCGATGCCGCCGACCAGCAGGCCGATGATCGGGGTGAAGATGTCCTTCACCAAGCTGTTGACGATGGTGGTGAAGGCAGCGCCGATGATGATGCCGACGGCCAGGTCGACGACGTTGCCCCGGAGGATGAATGTCTTGAACTCGGTGATCCAGCCCGGCGTGCTGATGTGGATCGGTGGCTGCATGGCGGCGTATCCCGTGAATTGACGATGCTATACCGGCATTATCAGGCGTGCTCTGGCAAGCCGGGCTGTTGATGCCGAATCGTGCACAGACCGGTCTGTCTGACCATGATCGAAGCAGTTCGGGTTCGGTTCGAGCATGACGCATAACCTCATCGCCTGGCACGTCGCTTGCTGAAACAATCGGCAAAATCGTGTTGAGGAGAGCCGCCATGAACGACGCCAAGACCGCGCTCGGCCAGAAGATCATCGCCGCGAAGAAGGCCAAGGGCTGGACCTGGCCGCAAGTCGCCGAAAAACTCGGCTACGCGCCGGTTTGGACCTGTGCGGCGTGCCTGGGCCAGATGTCGATGCTGCCGGAAACCGCCGACAAGGCTGGGGTGATGTTCGACCTGACCCCGGCCGAGGTGGAGTTGCTGACCCAGGCGCCGTATCGCGGATCACTGCCGACCGCGGTGCCGACCGATCCGCTGATCTATCGTTTCTACGAGTTGATCAGCGTCTACGGCACGACCTGGAAGGAGATGATCCACGAGGAATTCGGCGACGGGATCATGTCCGCCATCGATTTCGACATGACGATGGAGCGCCAGCCCGACCAGAAGGGCGACCGGGTGAAGATGACGCTGAGCGGGAAGTTCCTACCCTACAAGCGCTACTAACGCCCTAGGATTGGTGGGCTGCGTGCATGCGCCGGAGGATGGTGATGGCGTAGTCCACGCGGCGCTCGAGCTTGGGCGACACCAGCCACTGCGCGGCAGCCGGGCTGGCGCGTAGGGCTGTCCAATCTGCCGCCGGGAGATCGAGGAGCGTACGCTCCTCCGCTTGGCTGAGCGCCAGGGCGTCGCTGACCGCCAGGAAGGCAGTGATCTTCGACGCGAGCACTGCGCCGCGGCTACCGCCCATGGCGGGGAGCCCGACGACGTGTAATGCATCGTGCCTGACGGGACCGCTCAACATTTGACCTCTTCTTACTCACGTTCAATTAATTGTTTACGGAGCTTTACATAACGCCGTAATCCGTACGAATACGGGATTGGACCCCCCGGAGGGACCATGCGCGTGGAAGAGGTGCGTCAGAGGCCGGTTATCTGGCCAAATGCTGCGTTCACCGCATGGCGCCGTTATATCGCGTCCGCGATGCTTGGGCTGCGGTTCTCCCTGTTGGCGCTGATGGCCGCCATCATGTTGCCGCTGCTGATCCTGGCCGCGGTAGAGGCCTCGGACGCCATTGCCGCCAGACGGTCCGAGGCGAACGTGCAAATGCGCCTGTTGCTGGAGGACACGTCGCACGGGTTGGATCAGGGTTTGGCGGCGATGACCGCGACGGCCCAGGTGTTGGCGCGCTCGCCCTCGCTGGGCAGGTCCGATCTGCGGATTTTCCGGCAATTGGCCGATGACGTGGCGGCGGTTCGCAAAGTCGACGTGGTGTTGCGCGATTCGTCGGGTGCGCAGTTGCTGGCGACGCGGGTACCGCCGGGTGCGCCGGCGCCGACCTTGCCGCAGGAGGACCGGGATGCGCGGGCGGCCATCCACGCAGGAAATTCCTACGTGTCGGACGTGTTTTCCACCGGCATCACGCATCCCTTCCTGGCACGCGTCGTGGTTCCGGCCGTAGCCGCCACTTCGACCGGGTTGGACACGGGATGTAGCGTGGAAATTGCGTTTCCGCCGCAGATGATCGCGAGTTGGCTGAACATGGACGGGCTGCCCAAACGCTGGATCGTGACGGTCATCGGGCGCAACGGGCAGGTCATCGCGCATAGCGGCAACCCGAACGACTATGTGGGCCGGGGGAGCGCGCTGGACGTGTTCGGCCCCAGCGACGGCGTGCGCGGCACTTGGCAAAGCTTTGCCAATGACGGCGCGCCGCTGACAGGGGTCTATACGAAGCTGGCCACGGGCTGGACGGTGGCCGTCGGCGCGCCCAACACCGTGCTGGCGCGGCCGGCACGATTGGCGCTGCTGTGGCTGATCGGCACGGCCGTGCTGCTGAGCCTGCTCGGCCTGGCCGCCGCCACCCTGCTGGGCGGGCGGATCGACCGCAGCGTGGTGCGATTGGAAGAAGCGGCGCGGGCACTGGGCGACGGCGCGCCGGTGCCACCGGGCAAGCTGCCCGTGCGGGACCTGGATTTCGTGCGTGCTGCCATGGACGCCGCCGGTCGCGACATCGCCGCCCGCCGTATCACCGAACGCACCTTGCTGGACGAAGTGCAGGAGGGTCGCGATCTGCTGCAGGCCGTGGTCGATGGATCGGACGACCTGATTTTCGCACGGGACCGGGACGATCGCCTGGTGTTGGCCAACCAGGCGACTGCTACGCTTTGCGGGCTGCCATCCGGCGCGCCGGCGGTGGGGCGGCGCATGGACGAGATGATGCCGAGTGCGGACTGGCCCGGCATCGCCCCCCTCGCCTCCCCCGAACTGGGCACGGCCGGGGCCGTGTTGACGGCGGATGGAAGGCTGTTCGAGGTCAGCCACTCGCCGCTGCATGTGGGCGGCGCCGAACGTGTGGGCACCATTTCGATCGCGCGCGATGTTACCGAGCGTGTGGCGGCGGAGGCGCGATTGGGGCGGCTGCAATCCGATCTGGCGCGGGCGGGGCGGCTGAGCGCGGTGGCGGCGATGGGTGCCGGGCTGGCGCACGAGTTGCACCAGCCGCTGTCGGCGGCAGCGAACTTTCTGGCCGCGGCCAAACACCGCCTGTCCCGAACGGACAATGCCGAGCCAGCGCAGGAAGCGATCGCCGAGGCATCGGCGCAAGTGCTGCGCACCGGGGAGATCGTGCGCCGGCTGCGGGACTTCATCGGCAAGGTGGAGATGCAGGCCGTCGTGCTGGCGCCACTGGTGCGCGAGGCGGCGGAGGCGGCGTGGCGCCATGCCGGACCACCGCGCGGGCGGCTGACGCAGCAACTGGATGAAAGCCTGGAGGCGCTCGGCGACCCGGTGTCGATCCAACAGGTCGTGTCCAATCTGGTGCGCAACGCTGCCCAGGCGATCGGCGAGGAAGGGGATGTGTGGGTGATGTTGGAACGGGTGGAAGACGGCTCGGCCCTCGTCAGCGTGCTGGACACCGGCCCTGGCATTGCCGCGGGGGGCGCCGACCGGTTGTTCGACGTGTTCACGGGCAGCAGCAAGGAGGGTGGGCTGGGCGTGGGCCTGGCGATCTGCCGCACCATCGTCGCGGCGCATGGCGGCTGGATCACCGCGGCCAACCACGAGCGTGGGGGCGCGGCCTTCGCCTTCACCCTGCCGCCGCGACCCGGCGTGCCCGGTGCCGAACCGGCGGTGCGGGCATGAACACCGACCCGCTGATCTACGTCGCCGACGACGATGACGGCGTTCGCCGGTCGTTGGCGATGTTGCTGGAGGGCGCGGGCTACCGGGTGGAGACATTCCCATCCGGGGAGGCGATGCTGGCGGCGATGGAAGCCACCCCGGCGCCCTCACCACGTTGCGCCGTGGTGGATGTGCGGATGGGGGATGGGATGAACGGCGTCGAGGTGCAGCAGACGCTTGCGCGCCGCCCGGGCCCGGGACTGCCGGTGGTGATGGTGACGGGGCACGGGGACATTCCGCTGGCCGTGGCGGCGATGCGCGCCGGGGTGCGGGATTTTATCGAAAAGCCCTACCCGCCGGACAAGTTGCTGGCCGCTATCGCGGAAACGCTTTCCGCGAGTGTGTCGTCAGCTTCCCCGCCCCGCACGCCAGTACCCGCCTTGATGGCGCTGACCCCGCGGGAGCGGGACGTGTTGGTAGCGCTGGTTGCCGGGCAGTCGAACAAGGAGATCGCCCGCATCATGGGGATCAGTCACCGAACGGTGGAGGGCCATCGTGCGGCGCTGATGACCAGGCTAGGCGCGCGCAGCCTGGCGGACGTAGTGCGGATGGGACTGGCGGCCGGGTTGGGGAGTGCCCACCCGGCCGGATAGCTCACTCGGCAGCGAGCATCGTCTGGACGTTGCTGTTCTGGCGCATCAGGAGGTCGCGATAGGGGCCGTTGCTGCGTTCCAGCTCATCAGGCTTGCCGTCCTGCAGGATGCTGCCGGACTGCATGACGACGATGCGATCGAAATCCTTCAACGTGGACAGGCGATGGGCGACGGCGATAACGGTGCGGCCCTGCATCAAGCGGTTGAGCGCGCGCTGCACCGCGGCCTCGGACTCGCTGTCCAGCGCGCTGGTCGCTTCGTCCAACAGCAGGATCGGGGCATTGCGCAGGAAGGCGCGGGCAATCGCCAGGCGTTGGCGCTGGCCACCCGACAGCTTTACGCCGCGGTCGCCGACTTGGGTATTGTAGCCCTCCGGCAAGCCATCGATGAACTCGCGGCAGCAGGCGGCTTCGGCGGCGGCACGCACTTCGGCGTCGGAGGCATCGGGACGGCCGTAGCGAATGTTGTCCATCACCGAGCGATGGAACAACGCCACGTCCTGCGGCACCACGCCGATCGCATCGTGCAGGCTGTCCTGCGTCAGATGGGCGATGTCGTGCCCATCCATGAGGATCCTGCCCGATGGCACGTCCCGCAGGCGCTGCAGCAGCGCCAGCACCGTGGACTTCCCGGAGCCGGAGCGGCCGACCAGGCCCACGCGAGTGCCGGCGTCGATCTTCAGCTCGAAATGAGTTAGCACGGCCTGGCTGCTGGCCGGGTAGGCGTAGGTGACGTCCTGGAACTCCAGGGCGCCCTTGGTCTGGGCCAGGGTGTGGGCCTTGTCGGCGTCCTTCAACTCGTGCGGCAGCAGCAGGGTGGCCAACGCTTCGGACAGGCGGGCAACGTGCTGGATGGTGTCGACCAGCGCCACGGCGAGGTCACGTGTGCCGTGCAGGATGGTGAAGCCCAGCGTGGTGACCAACACGACGTCACCAGCGCTGGCGGACCCGGCCTCCCACAGCATGATCGCCCAGGCCAGCAGCCCAGCGGTCAACCCGGCGGTGACGGCGGCGTGGAACAGGCGGATCTTTTCCAGGTAGCGCAGCGAACGGCCGCGGGTGCTCATTTCCTGCTCGACACGGTCGCTGAAGCGCTGACGCTCCCGCATGGTGGCGCCGAAGGCACGGACCAGCGGCATGTTGTTGATGACGTCCACCAACTCACCGTCCACGGCGGCGGCTTCGCTGGCATATTGATGGTGCAGCGGGCGACCGCGGGCGGCGAGCTTGCTGATGACAAGGGCGATGACGCCCGAGATTATCACCAGGGTGATCGCCATCATCGGGCTGACGGTCACCATGACCGCGATCGATCCGGCAACCGCCAACAAGGGCGGCAGCACGTTCCAGGCGAAGGTGTTCTCGACTGTGTAGATGGCGTTGCCGGTGGCGGTGATGCGCCCGGCCAGCGTGCCCGGCGGGCGATCGACGAAATAGGCCGGGGAGTGGCCGGTCAGATGCTGGAACAGGTCGCGCCGTAGATCACCGGTGACGGCGACGAAGCTGTGCGAGGCCATCCAGCCACCGAGGCGCCACAGCAGATTGTCGGCCGCGATCAGCGCGGCCAGCATGATGAAGGCGGTCCAGACCGGACCGTGTGCCCCGGCGGTCAACGTGTCGACCAGGTGCTTGATGCTGTATTGCGACGCGACCGAGCAGCCGACCGCCAGCACGACGGAGACAAGGACTACCAGGTGCCCAACAAGATGGCGGCGCACGTAGCGTAGCATGAACGCCAGGGGGCGCTGAGATATGTCGACCGTCTGTGTTTCGCGTCGGTCCATCGGTGCTAACCTCTTCGCTTGATACGGACGCATGACAGCGCCGATCGTCTACCCAACAATTTCGTGATGGGTCACGAACGCTGACCTCTCTCGTTGTGCAGAGAGTGGACGCGCTTTGGGGCAATGCTGTGGCGAGGATCGCCCTATTGATGCCGCGATCCCGGTGTTGAAGAGGCCTACGAAAAGGAGTTACCCGACACATGCGTATCGCGCAGATCGCTCCCCTGCATGAGGCTGTCCCCCCGAAGCTGTATGGCGGCACCGAGCGTGTCGTCTCGTTCCTCACCGAGGAGCTGGTCGCGCTGGGCCATGATGTGACTCTGTTCGCCAGCGGCGACTCTGTCACCAGTGCCAAGCTGGAGCCGATCTGGCCTCGCGCGCTACGCCTGGACCCAGCCATTCGTGACCCCATCGCGCCGCACATGCTGCTGATGGAGGCCGTGCGCCGGCAGGCCGAGGACTTCGATGTCCTCCATTTCCATATGGATTACTGGTCGTTCAGCCTGTTCGGACGCCAGCGGACGCCGTTCGTAACCACCTTGCATGGCCGGTTGGATCTGCCGGAACTGCAGCCGGTGTTCAATACATTCCCGAACGTTCCGGTGGTGTCGATCTCCGACAGCCAGCGCCGGCCGTTGCCGCAGGCCAATTTCGTCGACACCGTGCTGCACGGGCTGCCGCAGAACTTGCTGACGCCGCAGGGTGAACCGCAGGGCTACCTGGCGTTCCTCGGCCGCATCGCGCCGGAGAAGTGCCCGGACCGTGCGATCACGATTGCCCAGGGCTGCGGCATGCCGATCAAGCTGGCGGCCAAGGTCGACGCAGCGGACAAGGCGTATTTCGAGAAGCACATCCGCCACCTGCTGGACCTGCCGAACGTCGAGATGGTTGGCGAGATCAGCGACAAGCAGAAGCCGGCCTTCCTATCGGGCGCCACCGCGCTGCTGATGCCGATCGATTGGCCGGAGCCGTTCGGCCTGGTGATGATCGAGGCGATGGCGTGCGGCACGCCGGTGATCGCATTCAACCGCGGTTCGGTGCCGGAGATCGTTGAGGATGGCGTGACCGGGTTTATCGTGGAAGACGTGGAGGGCGCGATGGCCGCCGTCGCACGCCTGCACACGCTGGACCGCGCCAAGGTTCGTCGTCGGTTCGAGGAGCGGTTCACCGCCCGTCGCATGGCCGAGGATTACCTGAACGTCTATCGTAGCCTGGCTGGCGAAGACCGCTCGGTCCTGCGCGCGATCCGGTGAGGCAAGACGGGGTCCGGCTTGCCTGATGGCAGGCCGGACCACCTTTGGATTACGCGTGACGGCGCCGGGGCCGGCGGGTGGGTAAGAGCTGGTCTGGTCGGACCGCTTCGCCATGACGCCGAAGATTAGGGCGGGGCAGGCCCACATCACGAACTGCATGCCGGACGAGGCAGTTCGGAATTGCCACAGCACCACGGCGTGGAATTCGTCCGGCACTTCGTTGATGCCGGGTCGGAACGTTGCGGCTATGGCATTGAGATGGGACCTGCGGCGGTTCAGGCGCCGAGCCGGGCGCCGAACGCCGGGGTTCAAATAAGCCCCTGATATTCCGGTAGCGGCGGACGGATTTGAACCGCCGACCAAGGGATTATGATTCCCCTGCTCTACCGCTGAGCTACGCCGCCATCCGGAACGGCGGGCTGTTTCGCCTGAAGGGCGGCGCAAGTCAACCATCGGGCGCCAAACTCACGCCAGACAACACCCCAAGATCACCCCAAGATCACCGCTGAGATCACAAAGAAGACATTCCACCTTCAGATAGTAGATCAATATCAACACACTAACTCGCTGTTACCACTAAGTAATGCTTATTTCGCTAGCTAAGTGCCCGCAAGCTCTATAGGTCGCGCCGACAACCAGCTTAAAGAGAGTGCCACCATGCAGCTTCGAAAACTCCTTGCCGCCTCCGCTGCGGTGGTCGCACTGCCGACCCTCGCAATGGCGCAGCCAATTACCGGCCTTTATGTGGGCGCCGGCGCTATGTACAACTTCAAGCAGATCGAACACACCAAGGCCTCGCCGGGCGCCGGCATCGGCTCGGGCAAGCTCCGCCCGGATGCGGACGGCTTCGGTGGCGTTGGCAGCGTGGGTTACGGCCTGGGCAACGGCCTGCGGTTCGAAGTCGAAGGCAGCTATCGCCAGGACAGCATCCGCTCGTTCGGCACCAGCGCCCCGCGCACTGGCCAGAGCACGCAGCAAGACTACGGCGTGATGGCCAATGCGCTGTATGACATCGACCTCGCGCCGTATGGCGTGTCGTTCATGACCCCGTATGTGGGCGTCGGCGCCGGCTATCAGTGGAGCCACCTGAACGGCTTCGCCAGCAAGAACCTGACGACGGGCAACGTGGCCCATATCGGTGGCACGGACGGTAACTTCGCCTATCAGGGCATCGTCGGCGCCGCCTTCCCGATCAGCGCAGTTCCCGGCCTGGCACTGACCGCGGAATATCGCTTCATGGGCATCCTGGGCGACCAGACCTTCGAAGCGCAGACCTACTCGAACGCTGGCACAGGCCGTCGTGGTAACTTCAAGACCACCGAGAACCTGAACCACAGCCTGCTGCTCGGCGTGCGCTATGCCTTCAACACGCCGCAGCCGGCTCCGGCGCCGGTTCCCGTCTCGGCCGCCCCGGCCGTGGCACCGGCCCGCACCTACCTGGTGTTCTTCGACTGGGATCGTGCGGACCTGACCGATCGCGCCCGCCAGATCATCGGCGAGGCCGCGCAGAACAGCACCCGCGTGCAGACCACGCGCATCGAAGTGCAGGGCAACGCCGACAAGTCCGGCACCCCAGCCTACAACCAGCGTCTGTCCCTGCGTCGCGCTCAGACGGTCGCGGCCGAGCTGGTGCGTGATGGCGTGCCCTCGGGCTCGATCGACATCCAGGCGTTCGGCGATACCCGTCCGCTGGTGCAGACCGCGGCTGGCGTGCGTGAGCCGCAGAACCGCCGCGTGGCGATCATCCTGCGCTGAGGATAAGGTCCCGGTTCATCTTTGGATGGACCGGGGCTGCATGGTGGAAGAGGGGGCGGCGGGCAAGTGCTCGCCGCCCCCTTTTTTTAGTGCGGGGCTTTGCCCCGAACCCCAGAAGAGGACAGTCGTCCTCTTCACACCTGGGAATTAGGGGTAAAGGGGATGACTATCCCCTTTCGGGTGCAGGGCAGAGCCCTGCTAGATGGCGCGGGCTTCGATGAAGCCGCCGCCTAAGATGCGATCACCTTGGTAGAATACGCAGCCCTGGCCTGGCGCGGGCAGTGCCGGCTCGTCCAGCAGGACGGACCCGTCGGCCATGACGCTGGCGGGGTGCAGTTCGTCGCGGGCGCGCAGTTTGACGGCGCAGCGCAGGACCTCGGGCGGGTCGATCAGCCAGTTTACGTCGCGGAGCTGCAGGTGCCGGGTGCCGGTGCCGCGGGGGCCGACGATGACGCGGCGGCGGGGGGCATCCAGTGCCACGACGACCTGGCCCATGTTGCTGGCGGCGCCCAGGCGCTTGGCCTGGCCGACGGTGTAGCGGCCGATGCCCTCGTGCTTGCCGAGTACGGCACCGTCAGCGGTGACGATCTCGCCGGGGGCCATGGCGTCGGGGCGTAGCGTGGCCAGGGTCGTGTCGTAACGGCCGGATGGGACGAAGCAGATGTCCTGGCTGTCGGGCTTGGCGGCGACTTCCAAACCCAGGCGGGTGGCCTCCGCACGGACGGCATCCTTGTCCGGCATGTCGCCCAAGGGGAACAGGGAGCGGGCGAGTTGCGCCCTGGTGGTGGCGAACAGGAACCAGCTCTGGTCGCGGCGCAAATCGACGGCGCGGTGGAGTTCCGGGCCGTCCGGGCCGTCGACACGGCGCACATAGTGCCCCGTGGCCATGGCGTCGCAGCCGAGGTCGGCGGAGAGCTGCATGAGGTCGGTGAACTTGACCGTCTGGTTGCAGCGGACGCAGGGCACGGGGGTGCGGCCGGCGGCGTAGCTGTCGGCGAAATCGTCGATCACGGCGGAGCGGAAGCGGGCTTCGGCGTCGATGACGTAATGGGCGATGCCGAGGCGGTCGGCGACCCGGCGGGCGTCGTGGATGTCCTGACCGGCGCAGCACGCGCCCTTGCGGGCCGATGTGGCGCCGTGGTCGTAGAGCTGCAGGGTGGCGCCGATCACCTCGTGCCCGGCCTGGTGCAGCAACCCGGCGACGACGCTGCTATCCACGCCGCCGGACATCGCGGCGAGGACGCGCATCCGTATTACCCCGCTGCGTTTCGGGTGGAGGCCGGGAGGCGCACCACCAGGCCATCGAGCGCCTCGGTCATCACCAATTGGCAGCCGAGGCGGGAGGTCTTTTCCAGGCCGAAGGCAAGGTCGAGCATGTCTTCCTCGTCTTCCGTCGGGGAGGCGAGCTTGGGGAACCACGCCGGGTCGACGATGACGTGGCAGGTGGAGCAGGCGAGCGAGCCTTCGCAGGCGCCCTCGATATCGACGCCGTGTTTGTGCGCGACCTCGAGCACCGACAGGCCCAGCGGGGCGCTGACTTCGCGACGGGTGCCGTCACGCTCGACGAAGGTCATCTTTGGCATGGTCAGGCCTCGACAGGTTCGGACACGGCGGACAACGCCGAAATGGCGAAGTCTATATCGGCGGGGGAGGTAAAGCGTCCTAGCCCGACACGCAAGCTTCGTGCGGCGGCCGCGGGGTCCAGCCCCATGGCGGCGAGCACGTAGGAGGGGGCGATTTCGGCGGAGGAGCAGGCGGAGCCGGTGGAAACGTAGAGGTCCGGCGCGGCGCGCATGGCGGCGAGGGCGTCGCGGTGCGGCAGGGTGATGTTGAGGTTGCCGGGTAGGCGGCGGACCATGCTGCCGTTGATCCGCAGGCCGGGGAGACGGTCGCGGAGGCCGGCGAGCAGGCGGTCGCGGAGGCTGGCGAGGCGCGCGGACTCGGACTGCAATTCCAGCCCGGCGATGCGGCAGGCTTCGCCGAAGCCGACGATGAGCGGGGTTGGCAGGGTGCCGGAGCGGAGCCCCCTCTCCTGCCCGCCGCCGGAGAACAAGGGCAGCAGGCGGGCACGGGGGCGGCGGCGGACGTAGAGGGCGCCGACGCCCTTTGGGCCGTAGAGCTTGTGGGCGCTGAAGGAGGCGAGATCGATGCCGGCGACGTCGAAGGGGATTTTGCCGAGAGCCTGCGCGGCGTCGGTGTGGAACAGCGCGCCGGCCTGGTGGGCCAGGGCGGCGAGGGTTGGCAGGTCCTGCAGGACCCCGGTCTCGTTGTTGGCCGCCATGACGCTGACGAGCAGGGTAGGTTCGGACAGGGCGGAGTGGAGGATCGCCGGGTCTAGCAGGCCGTCGGGGCCGACGGGGAGATGGAGCGGGTCGAAGCCTTCGGCGCGTAGGTCGGCCACGCTGTCCAGGACGCATTTGTGTTCGGTCGCGACGGTGATGACCCGGCGGCGCTCGCTGCCTTGGGTGGCGGCGTAGCGGGCGGCGCCCTTGATGGCGATGTTGTTCGCCTCGGTGGCGCCGGAGGTGAAGACGATTTCGCGGGGGTCGGCGGCGATGAGGGCGGCGAGTTGAGCGCGGGCGGTTTCGACGGCGTGCTCGGATTCCTGGCCCATGGCGTGTTCGGCGCTGTGAGCGTTGCCGAAGCGCTCGGTGAAGAAGGGGAGCATGGCGTCGACCACGCGGGGGTCGCAGGGGGTGGTGGCCTGGTTGTCGAGATAGACGCGCATCAGGCGGCACGCCGGGTAACGCGGGCGGTCATGGCGGCGTAGGCGGTGGCGAAGGCGGCGACATCGGCCTGGGTGGCGTTCCAGGGGAGCGACACGCGGATCGCCTCGCCGGCCAGGGCGCCGAGGCCCATCGCTTCCAGCACGTGGCTGCGGGCGACCTTGCCGGAGGAACAGGCGGAGCCGGCGGAGACCTGGATGCCGGCGATGTCCAGGGCGATGAGTTGGGTCTGCGCTGCCACGCCGGGCAAGGCGACGCAGATGGTGTTGGCGAGACGGTTGTCGCCGCCCAGGACGATGCCGCCGCAGGCGATGGCAGCCTGCTCCGCGACCTGGCGCAAGGGGAGCAGGTCGGGCGCTGGTTCGGCGATGGCAGCGGCGAAGCCGGCGATGATGGGGATTGCTGGCGTGCCGCCGCGGCGGCCGCGTTCCTGGCCGCCCCCGACGATGAGCGACGGGCCGTCCCAATCGGCTGCCAGCACCAGGGCGCCGGCGCCAGCGGGGCCGCCGAGTTTGTGAGAGGAGATGGCGAGGCTGTCGGCGCCCAGCGTGCGCAGATCGACTGCCATGCGGCCGGCGGCCTGCACGGCATCGACATGCAGGCGGGCGCCGTGGCGGCGGCATAGCGCCGCGGCTTCGGCGACGGGCTGGATGGTGCCGGTTTCGTTATTCGCGGCCATGAGGCAGACCAGTGCGGGGGAGCCGGATAGCGCGGTTTCCAATGCGGTGAGGTCCAGGACGCCGTTGGCATCGACGGGCAGGATCTCGGCGTCGGCGCGGGCGGCGCGGACGGCATCGTGCTCGGTGGCGCCGATCAGCAGGCGGCGGTTGTGGCCCAGCGCGTGGATAGCGAGCGCGTCCGATTCCGTGCCGCCGGAGGTGAAGACGATCTCCCCGCCGAGGCGCCGGGCGATCGCGTCGCGTGAATCCTCCAGTATCCGACGCGCGGCGCGGCCGGCGGTGTGGACGCTGGAGGGATTGCCCACGCCGTCCAATGCCGCGAGGAGTGCCGCCCGGGCTGCGGGGCGCAGTGGCTCGGTCGCGTTGGCGTCCAGGTAGACCGTGGCGGTTACTCCGCAGCCTTGGCGGGGTGGGGCTGATTGCGGACCATCTCGGCCACACGCTCCTCCACCGCCAGCAGCTCGGCCCGCAGGGTTTCGATCTGGCACATCAGCGGGTCGGGCGAACCGTCGCAGGGTGTGCCGTAGGCGAGGAAGCGTGGCGCGGGCATTGGCTTGGTGCGGTCGCGTTCGGCCGGGTTGCGCTCGACCGGGCGGGCGGGGATGCCGACGACGGTCTGGCCGGGTTCTACATCGGCCACCACGACGGCATTGGCGCCGACGCGGGCGCCGTCGCCGACCACGATGTTGCCGAGAATCTTGGCGCCGGCGCCGAGAATGACGTTGCGGCCGACCGTCGGGTGGCGCTTGCCCTTCTCGGTGCTTGCGGTGCCGAGGGTGACCTGGTGGTAGAGGTAGGCGTCGTCGCCGAGGATCGCGGTTTCGCCGATGACCACGCCCATCCCGTGGTCGATCACGACGCGGCGGCCGAGTTGGGCGCCGGGGTGGATCTCGATCCCGGTGAGGAAGCGGCCCATGTGGGAGACCATCCTGCCGAGCAGGAAAAACTTGCGGACCCACAAACCGTGCGCCAGGCGGTGCAGGGTGATGGCGTGGAGGCCGGGGTAGCACAGCAGCACTTCCAGCTTGGAGCGGGCCGCCGGGTCGCGCTGATGGTAGGCGTCGACCATCTCGCGCAAAAACATGAATGGCATGCGTCAATTCCGTTATGAAAGCGCGGTTGCACTCTCTATATATCTGCTCGGCGCCCGGGTTGAAGGCCCGCCCTGGGTGTAGCTGGCGGACGGGTCAAGACACATCCGGAACGAAGCCGGCTTGTAGGGATTGCCGGAGGGCGGGGCGAGCCTCTGCCGGGAATAATATGGGGTGCGGTCCGTCGGGGTGGGGCATCGCCTGGATGGGCATTATCGCAGATCGAAGCATTTTTTCCACGCCATGCCTGGCTGTGGGTTCAGGAATTATCGGTACACCATGCCAGAGGTGATGTTCGCCGGCCCCGACGGCCGGCTCGAGGGCCGTTACCATCATAGCAAGGACACAGGTGCCCCGCTTGCCCTCGTCTTGCATCCGCACCCGATGCATGGCGGGACGATGAACAACCGCATCACGTTCACCATGTATCAGAGCTTCCAGAAGCTCGGCTTCTCCGTCATGCGGTTCAACTTCCGCGGTGTGGGCCGCAGCCAGGGCCGCTACGATGGTGGCATTGGCGAGATTAGCGATGCCGCGGCGGCGCTGGACTGGATGCAGATGGTCAATCCGTCTTCGAAGGGGTTGTGGATCGCCGGGTATTCGTTTGGCGCGTTCGTGGGCATGCAGCTGTTGATGCGCCGGCCGGAAATTTCGGGCTGGATCAGCGTGGCGCCGCCGGCCAGCCATTACGATTTCGGCTTCCTGGCCCCCTGCCCCTGTGGCGGCCTGCTGATCCATGGCGATTCGGACGAGCTAGTGCCCGAGCCTTCGGTTCGCAAGCTGGTCGACAAGTTGAACACCCAGAAGGGCGTGCAGGTCGATTACCGGGTCTATCCGGGTGCGGACCACGTGTTTGCCAACCATGCCGAGCAGGTGGGTGAAGCGCTGGAAGACCATGTGGGCCTGATGCAGGCGCGCCGGGCGATGGCGCTCGCCGCCGATTAGGCTGGCGATGTAGACACAAAAAAGGGGCGGCCATCGTGGCCGCCCCTTTTTCTATTTCGAGCTCGGCCGGCTAGCGGGCGAACCAGTCGGCGATGGGGCGGACGGAGTCCATCGTCTTGGCGCCCCAGGCGACCTCGGCCCGGGCCTTGCGGACGGCGCGAATGTAGTCCGCACCCTGCAGGTTGGTGGAGCGAAGCATCTCTTGCGCGCTGGAGACCAGGCGATCGATGCGCTGGAAGACGACGCGGCCGATGTCGGACACGCCCAGCTTCTCGATCCGAACGACCTGGAAGCGGGTGGACTCCGTCTTCAGGATGCGGTCGCGGAATTCGGTCCATTCTGGGGCGGCGCCGCCATCGAAGCGGCCGAGATATTCCTGTTCGACCGCGAAGATACGGACCTTCGGGCCCCAGCCGATCGCGGCCTCGATGGCGGCGATGGCGGATTCGACGGAGTCGGTGGCGGTGGTGACGGGCACCACGACGCCCATCGTCTCCCCCCCATCCGGGAAGATCGGGCGCGGCTCGTCATCCAGGATGCGGCAGATTTCGGCGAAGATGTTGGCGCCGAGGTCGACTGCCATGCCGCCGGCACCCAGGGCGAACAGCAGATCGTCCCATGCTGTGGCGTTGGGATCGTGCGCCAGTTCGCGGCTGGCCTCGAACGCGTGGGCGTTGCGGGCGTCGTAATGGGTCATGCTGCCCAGGCCGTCTTCCTTGCGGAAAATGTTGGCCAGGCGCGGCTGCCGATCATATTCGCGCACTGCGACAGAGCGCATCAGCATCGGATAACGGTCCAGCAGGCTGACCAGCACGGCGTTGGCGGTGGTCGTCTTGCCGCTGGACTTGTCGTTGGCAAAAACGAGCGTCTTGCGCGTCGTCGTTGGACCGGCGGATGCCGGCGCCGTCGTCGTTGGGGCGTCGGGGGCTGCGTCGTCCGGCGGGGCCATTCGCGAATCCTGTTCGAGAGCGTGTTTATCTGGTCGGTTTCTAGCACAGGACGATACGATATCCAGTGCGCGGGACGCCGGGTCATGCTAGCCCGCCACTCCCACCGATCGGCGAGCCTTCGATGTCAGTGTCCACCAGCGAATTCCTGCGCGAGGCTGCGGCCCGCGGCTTCGTCCATCAATGCACCGACCTGGCCGCGCTGGACGCGGCGTGCGTGGCCGGGCCGATCGCCGGCTATATCGGGTTCGACTGCACGGCGGACAGCCTGCATGTGGGCCATCTGATGCAGATCATGATTCTGCGGATGATGCAGCGGCACGGCCACCGGCCGATCGCGCTGATGGGCGGCGGCACCTCCCGCATCGGCGACCCGTCGTTCCGGGACGAGGCGCGGGTACTGCTGGATGACGAGCGGATCGCCACCAACATGGCGGGCATCAAGACCTGCATCGAGCCGTTCGTGCGGTTTGGCGAGGGCGCATCCGACGCGCTGATGCTGAACAACGCCACATGGCTGGACAAGCTCGGCTACATCGACCTGCTGCGGGAGGTGGGGCCGCATTTCTCCATCAGCCGCATGTTGTCGTTCGACAGCGTCCGCACCCGGCTGGAACGGGAACAGGGGCTGACGTTCCTGGAGTTCAACTACTCCATCCTGCAATCCTACGATTTCCGGGAGCTGCTGCGCCGCCATGGCTGCGTGCTGCAGATTGGCGGGTCGGACCAGTGGGGCAACATCGTGTCCGGTGTGGAACTGGTGCGGCGTACGGACGCCAAGAGCGTGTACGGGCTGACCACGCCGCTGATCACCACCGCATCCGGCGTCAAGATGGGCAAGACGGCCGGGGGGGCGGTGTGGCTGTCGGGCGCGCGGCTGGCGCCCTACGATTACTGGCAGTTCTGGCGCAACACGGAAGACGCCGATGTCGGGCGCTTCCTGCGGTTGTTCACCGATCTGCCGATGGAGGAGATCGACCGCCTCGCCGCGCTGGGCGGGGCGGAGATCAACGAGGCGAAGAAGGTGCTGGCGACCGAGGCGGCCGCCCTGGTGCATGGCCGCAACGCCGCCGAGCAGGCTGCGGCCACCGCGCGTTCCACGTTCGAGACGGGTGCGGTGTCCGAAACGCTGCCGACGTACGAGATCGCGGCCGACGATCTGGCGCGCGGCATCGCGGTGTTCCGCCTGCTGGTCGATAGCGGGCTGGCCACCAGCCTGGGCGAGGCGCGGCGGTTGATCCGCGGCGGGGGCGCCCGGGTGAACGATGTGGTGGTGCCCGATGAGGCGGGGATCGTCACCGCGGCGGACCTGCGGGACGGCGCGATGAAGCTGTCGTCGGGGCGCAAGCAACACCGACTGATCAAAACGACATAGCGCAGCGACAGGCCGGAACTCGCGAGGGCGTGGTGGCTTTAGACACCATCATTTGAAGGGGGATTCCGGTGAGCATCATCGGTTGGATCGTATTCGGGATCATTGCGGGCTTCATTGCCAGCAAGATCGTGAACAAGCAGGGCGAAGGCATCGTTCTGGACTGCATCCTTGGCATCGTGGGTGCGGTGGTCGGCGGGTATCTGGTGTCGTTCTTCACGGGCGCGCCATGGGAGAGCGGGTTCAATATACCCAGCATGATCGTGGCCATTGTCGGCGCGATTATCGTGCTGGCGCTGTATCACGCTGTGTTCCGGCGGCGCTCCTACTAGCTTCAGGCTGCCCTTCTCCAGACAGGGGAAGGGCAGTGCCGGGGGCTTTGCCCCAAGCCCTTCCAAAGGACGGCCGTCCTTTGGAACCTGATGTTAGACGGTGAATTGCTCGGCTATGATTCGCTCGGACAGCGGGATGTCTGGGTCGAACAGGACGATCCAGGACATGGTGCGGTCCTCGCTGACCGCTACCGAGGCAACGTTGCGGACCTCGAATGCGTCCGCAACCGCGGCGACCGGCCGCTTCTCCGGTTCCAATACCTCGAATAAGACGTCCGCCGTGCTGGGGAGCAGCGCGCCGCGCCAGCGCCTGGGGCGAAAGGCGCTGATGGGCGTCAGCGGCAACAGATTGGCTGAGAGCGGGACGATCGGGCCGTGCGCGGACAGATTGTAGGCGGTCGATCCGGCGGGTGTGGCAACCAGGACGCCGTCGCAAATCAACTCTGGCACTCGCACACGGCCGTCGACAGAAATGCGAATTTTTGCGGCCTGGCGCAGTTGGCGCAGCAGGCTCACCTCGTTCAGCGCCACGGCTTCCTCGACCGCGCCGGTCTGGGTGACGGCGTGCATGCGCAGCGGGTGCAGCACGGCAGCTTGGGCGTCGGCTAGGCGGCGGGGGAGATCGTCTTCCTTGAACGGATTCATCATGAACCCGACGGAGCCGCAATTCATACCAAAGATCGGAACGTGCCGCCCGGTCACGTCATGCATGGTTTCGAGCAGATGGCCGTCACCACCCAGCGCCACGATGACCTGGGCGTCGGCCATGGCGGCGTTGCCGTAGAGTTCAATCAGGCGGTCTTTCGCCTCGCAGGCGGTGGTGGATCGGGCGGCGACGAAGGCGATGCGCGTGATCGGCTCGGACGGCATACCCGGGGCCGGCCCCGCCACGATCGTCGCGCTCATGCCATCGTCAGCTCTGGTCGAAACGAGGTTCGGCGCGGGTCTGGCGCGGGGGCGGCACGCGGCGGCCCGGCGATGGCGGCGGCCGGTCTGGCTCGGCCATGCGTGGGGGGATCGGGGGGCGGGACGATGGCTCCCGCCAGCTACGGCGGTCGTCCAGTTCGGGCTCGTATTCGGTGCGGCCGGGCTCCGGCAGCCGGAGGGCCAGCATGCGGATTTCGCGGTGAATTTCGTCGAGCCTGGCTTCGACGCCGTCCAGCCGGCCCTTCAATCCGAAGACGTTGAACGGCATGAGCAGGAAGGCGAGCAGGAACAGGACGCCCACCACGATGATGACGAATCCCACCCATGGTGGCGCCCAGTCCGGCAGGGTAAACGGCAACTGCATGGCGGGATGTTAGCCGAGGCATGGCGCGCCCGCTAGCTACCGCTTGATCTCTGGCGGCAAACAGGCGAGGGCTTGGCGGTAAAACGAGAGGGGATGTCATGAAGCTGTTGATCCCGGGGCCTGTCTCCACCCAAGCCGCCGTTCGCGCTGCCGCGGCGCTGGATTACGCCCCCTGGGATAACGATTTCCGCCCGCTGAACGTCGATATCCGCGCCCGCGTGCTGGGCGTGGCGGGCACGGATGACACGATGCACGCCACGCTGCCGCTGCAGGGTTGTGGCCATTTCGCGATGGAGGCGGCGTTGCGCACGTTCGTGCCGCATGGCGGCCGCATCCTGATCCCGGCGACCGGCGCCTATGCGGACCGGGCGATCCGCCTGGCGCGGGAGATCGGGTGCGACGTGGCCACCCTGCCCGTCGGCGAAACCGAGCGGGCCGACCCGGCGGCGTTGGAGGCGGCGTTGCTGGCCGATCCGACGATCAGCCACGCCGTGCTGGTGTATAGCGAGACGGGCAGCGGCATCATCCACGACGTCCCTGCCCTGGCGCAGGCCGCGGCACGGGCCGGGCGCCGGGTGATCGTGGATGCGGTGTCCGCCTTCGGTGCGCTGCCGTTGAGTCTGCGGGATCTGCCGATGGTCGACGGGGTGGTGTTCACCGCCAATAAATGCCTCGAGGGCCTGCCGGGGCTGGCCTTCGTCATCGGCCATATCGGGCGGCTGGTGGAATGCCAGGGCCGCGCCGGAAGCTGGTCGTTCGACCTGGCGGATATCTATCAACATGCGTTGCGGGTCGGCTGGGGCAGCTTCCGCTTCACCCCGCCGGCGCAGGTGATGGCGGCGTTCCAAGTGGCCTTGGATCTGTATCAGGCGGAGGGCGGGCAGCCTGCCCGGCTGGCGCGCTACACGGAGAATATGGGCATCCTGTATGACGGCATGCGCGCGCTGGGGCTGCGCCCGTATTTGCCGGAGGCGATGCAGGGGCCGATCGTGGTGAACATTCACGCGCCGGAGCACGCGGCCTGGTCGCTGCAGGGGTTCGTTGACGGGGTGAAGTCTCGCGGCTTCGTCGTCAGTAATTTCTACAACACCAAACAACCGTCCTTCCGGGTTGGCTGTATCGGGGCGATCAGCCCGGCGGACATGCGGGACGCCGTGGCGGCGATGGGCGCAACCCTGGCCGAGATGGGGATCGGCCAGGCGAAGGCCGCGTGATGCGCAGCGACATCGAAATCGCCGACTCGGCGACGCTTCGCCCGATTGCCGACATCGCGGCCGAATTGAAGATCCCGGGCGACGCGCTGGAGCCCTACGGCCGCTACAAGGCGAAAGTGGGCTACGACTTCATCCGCGGCGTGGAAGACCGGCCCGATGGTGCGCTGGTGCTGGTGACGGGGATTAGCCCGACGCCGGCCGGCGAGGGCAAGACCACCACCACGATCGGGTTGGGGGACGCGCTGCGGCGGATCGGCCGGCGGGCCGCGATCTGTTTGCGGGAGCCGTCGTTGGGCCCGTGTTTCGGCGTGAAGGGCGGGGCGACGGGCGGGGGCATGGCGCAGGTGGCGCCGATGGCGGAGATCAACCTGCACTTCACGGGGGACTTCCACGCCATCACCTCGGCCAACAACCTGCTGTCGGCGATGATCGACAACCATCTGTATTGGGGCAACGAACTGGGGATCGACGCGCGCCGGGTGAGTTGGCGGCGGGCACTGGACATGAACGATCGTGCCCTGCGGGACATGGTGGTCGGGCTGGGCGGCGCGACGAACGGGGCGCCGCGGCAGGACGGATTCGACATCACGGTGGCGTCGGAGGTGATGGCGGTGTTCTGCCTGGCGCGCGACCTGGACGATCTGCGCGAGCGATTGGGGCGCATGATCGTGGCGCCCGGCCGCGACGGCTCGGCAGTGACGGCGCGGGATTTGAAGGCGGATGGAGCGATGGCGGCGCTGTTGCGCGATGCATTCCAGCCGAACCTGGTGCAGACGTTGGAGGGTTCGCCGGCGCTGATGCATGGGGGGCCGTTCGCCAATATCGCGCATGGCTGCAACTCGGTCATGGCGACACGGCTGGGGCTGAAGCTGGCGGATGTGGTGGTGACGGAGGCGGGATTCGGCGCCGATCTGGGTGGTGAGAAGTTCCTGGACATCAAGTGCCGCAGCGCCGGGCTGCGGCCGGCCTGTACGGTGGTGGTGGCGACGGTGCGGGCCCTCAAGATGCATGGCGGCGTAGCCCGGGCCGATCTGGGGCGGGAGGATTTGGGCGCGGTCCATCGCGGCGTCGCCAACGTGGCGCGGCATGTGGAGAACATGCGCAAGTTCGGCCTGCCCGTGGTGGTGGCGCTGAACCGCTTCACCGGGGACACGCCGGCGGAGTACGACGAAGTTCGCGCCGGGCTGCCGGGCGTGGAGGTGGTGTTGTGCTCCCACTGGGCCGATGGCGGCGCAGGGGCGGAAGATTTGGCGCGTGCGGTGATGCGCCGGGTGGAGGGTTGGACCGGGGATTACCGGCCGCTGTATCCGGATGCGATGGGTCTGGCGGACAAGCTGCGCACCGTCGCGCGTGAAATCTACCGGGCCAGCGACATCAGCCTGGCACCCGCGGTGTCTCGTCGGCTGGCCGCGCTGGAGGCGGCGGGGTTCGGGCACCTGCCGGTGTGTATTGCCAAGACCCAATACAGCTTCACCGCCGACCCGAAAATTATGGGCGCACCGTCCGGCCACACGCTGCCGGTGCGGGAGGTTCGCCTGTCGGCGGGGGCTGGGTTCGTGGTGGCGATCTGCGGCGACATCATGACAATGCCTGGTTTGCCTCGCCGCCCGGCAGCCGAGGGCATCGGGTTGAGCGCAGACGGACGAGTGAGCGGAATGTTCTAGCGCAAGTTCGTGCTGACACGAATTTTGCTCTAACTCTCTATTTTGGCGAGCATTTTTTGCGGCCCGATGACTGGCATTGGGCGCAAAACCGCTCTTGCGTAAGCTACCGAGCCTCGCCGGCTTGCAGCAGCTTTAACAGCGCGTCAGGCAACGGCTCGTGCGCCACGGCGTCGTGTCGCTCTCGCAAACACACTCGAAGCCATTGATCGAAGGCTTGTTGGTCGCGCTGGCGTGGTGCCGGCATCTCTGCCCTCCATGGCTGAGTATCATCCATGCATCGACAAGTGCCTGCAAACCCACCGGTTCCCCGGCGGTGATCACGTTCCGTGTAGCAGTGCTGGCTAGGAGGGTGCGTTCGCGCCGGCGGTGACCATGTGCGCAAGGCTATCGCCGAGGCAGGCGTGCAGGGCCTCGACCGCCTTCAGGCGCTTGCCCTTGGGCGTGCGCTCCAGGTCGATTTGGCCTTCGTTCGCCCAATGTCGCATCAGGTCGAAGCGATGGAACAGCATGACGCCGGGCTGGCCGGCGATTTGCTGCATCGCTTGCTCGAACGGGGCGATGTCGACATTGGCGTGCAGGAAGCGGCTGAATTGCGGGTCGACCAGGATCAGGTCGGCACCGGCTTGTGAGATGGCGGCCGCACCGTCGGACAGGGTTTGGTAGAAAGCGGAGGCGGGAACGTTGCGCACTGCTTCCACCGTGCCGGTCTGCCATATCACGAGTTGGTAGTGATGGGCGGCCAGTTCGGTATGTAGGATTTCGAGCATTTCGGCTGCGGTCATGCCGCGGCCGCCCTTCACCACGACCGAGACGGTGGCGCCCGGCGTGGCCTCCCGCAAGGCCGAGGCCATTTTCAAGGGGAACGCCGCATCGGACGCACTCGGCGCGGGGGCAGCGCGCGGTGTCGAGCCGAGGCCCAAGGCCATGCTGGTGACACCGCCGGACTGCAAGGACTCGACGGGGCTGAAGACGGTGGCGGACCCGATTGTCAGTACATTCAGCGTGCCGCCGGGCTTGAGGTTGGCAGCCACTTGCTTCATCGCCGACACATCCGAGGTCAAGTCGGCGGGGGCGGCGCAGATATCGTCGGCCAACGCCTGATGCACGGATCCAAGCAACAAAATTGTCGCAAGAGCCGTCCAGCGTCTAACAATATGGCCATTCATCACGGATGAATCGATATCAGGGCGTGACACCCCCGGCAAGGCGCTGCGGGGCTGGACGACCCTTCTCACGGTAATAAGCCGCCAGTGCGCCGACTGCGATGAGCAGGATGGCGCCGATGATGTTGACGGGGATCTGCGCCCACCAGCCATCCGCCTCCTCCAGCACGAGCCGGCCGAGGAAAGATAGGAAGATGCCGGCACAGAACACCGGCAGCGAGTGCTGGCCGCAGAGCACGAATGGGGCGGCCCAGCGGGAGGAAATCCATCGCGCGCTCGCCGGCACCCAGCGCGAGACGATCCAGGCCAGCGCCAGGATGGACATCAGGCGGAATGGGTGAAGGCCGCCCTTGTCGACTGCCATCAGCGATCGGGCGATACGGGCCGGCAGATGTGCGGCAAGTTCCGGATGTTCCCACAGGCCGAATTGCATGAACAGGCCGAAGACGACGATGCCGGCGCTGAGCCAATCCATCAGCAACGTGACGGCGCGGCTAGGCTGTTCGGGTGGCAGATAGGCCATGATCGCGCCCAGCATGAACAATAGCTGCCATGCCAGCGGGTTGAAGTACCAGCCGTCCCCGGTGATGGAGGGCAGGTTGATCCCGGCCAGCCGCGCCGTGGCATAGAGCGCAAAGGACAGCACGGCGAGCAATTGGGGCCAGCGCAGCAGCGGCATCACCACGGCGAACAGCACCAGCAGCGCGATATACATCGGCAGGATGTCGAGATAGGCGGGCTGGAAGTGCAGCATCAGCGCCTCGAGCATGGCGCGATACGGCTCCTCCCCCAGGACATCCAGGTGGATCTCGTCCAGGTAGTCGGCGCGGTCCAACGTGGTGGCGGAGTAGGAGACCTGGGCGGCGAAGACGACGAACAGGAAGATGTGGGCGATATACAGGGTCCAGGCGCGCTTCAGCGTGTCGGATGCGGCGTAGACCCAGCCGTTCCGGTCCATCGATTTGCCGTAGGCGAGACCGGCGCCGTAGCCGGCCAGCAGCACGAAGACCTCCGCAGAGTCGCACATGGCGAAGTTGCGCAGGCTGAACTGGTTGACCCAGTTGGCGGGGATGTGGTCGGTGAAGATCCACCACAAGGCTAGGCCGCGGAAGAAATCCACCCGCATGTCGCGGCCAGCACGTATCAGCCGCATGCTGCGTTTCCCCTCCCCGCTCGCCTTCGACATAAGGGCGCGGGGTAGCAACGCGCAAGCCGCGCCACGGGCGCAAGGTGGCCTGGTTACAAAACGCTGGTCAGGAGGTCAGCAGGGCTGCCAGCCGTTCGACGTCCTGGGCGGCCGGGGTGTTGGGGTGGCGCACCTGCAGCAGGATCTGCCGGCGGATGGCGTCGCGCACGTGGTCGTCCTTGCGGATGATGCCGGCCAGAGGCGGTTTGCGGCCCAGGAACTTGGCGCTGGCCTGGGCGAGCGTGGCGTAAGTGCGTTCGGCCGCGGCCTTGCTGCTGGCCTGGTTGACCACCAGGCGCACGTCGCCGCCGGGGCGGTCGGCATTGGCCAGCTTCAGCACGGCGTAGGCGTCGGTCAGGCTCGTTGGTTCCTCGGTTGCGACGACGAGGAGCGTGTCGGATACGGCGGCCATGCGGCGAACCGAGCGGTCGAGGCCGGCGCCCAGGTCCAGCACGATGTCGCTGACGGAGGTTTCCGCGGCCAAGGCCGCCAGCACGCGGTCGAGGATTTGCGGGTCCATGGTGGATAGCGCGCCGGAGCCGGAGCGGCCGGCGAGCACGGTAAAGCCGCCCGCCGGATAGGCCACGGCGGTGTCGGCGATGCTGCGGCGGCCGGCGATCACCGCCGTCAGGTCGTGCTCGGGCATGATGCCCAATTGGATGTCGATGTTGGCCAGGCCCAGATCGCCGTCGAACAGCATGACGCGGCGGCCAGCCTGCACCAGGGCACGCGACAGGGTGACGGACAGCCAGGTCTTGCCGACGCCACCCTTGCCGGACGCGATGGCGATTAGCCGGGGGCGGCGGAGGGGTGGGGTCGCGATGGATGCGCTCATGCCTGCAACTCCGCGGACAACGCTCGTGATCGGGTGGCGCCGGTGTGCGACAGGCGGTTGGCGAGCATCGCGGCGGTCAATGCCTCCAGCCCGTCGGCGGCGCCGGGGCCGGTGCCGGCCTCCGTCATGGTGAGTTTGCCGGCGTCGGCCGCCGCCAGCAGGCCGCCGAGGCGGCGGGCCATGTCCAGGCGCGTGCCGACCAGCATGGTGGCGCCGGCGGAGGCGAAGGCGGAGGCGAGATCGGCGGATTCCGCGGCGTCCAGCCCGGCGGGAAGCACCAGCGCGGTGGCGGCGTTGGCGGTGCAGGCGAGGCCCGCCACTTCGTCGTTCTGCGCCTGGTCGAACGGGTCGGTGCCGGGCGCGTCGATCAGCACGGGGGCGCCGGGTTGGCGGCGTGTGAGGGCACGGGAGAGCGTGGCGGGGTGGCTGGCGACGATCAGGGTCAATCCTAGCAAACGAGTGAAGGCGGCGAGCTGTTCGGTGGCGCCGGCGCGTCGACCGTCGGTGGTGATGATGAGCGGCTGGACCCCGGCCATGACCAGGCGGGTGGCAAGCCGGGCAACGGTGAGGGTCTTGCCGGCGCCGGGTGGACCGGCCAGCAGCAATGGCTGGGGTGAGTCGCCGGTGAAGTCGAACTCACCGAAGCGCAGCACACGGCCGAGGGTGGATTCTAGTTTTCCCACGGCGAGCTTGTCCGCCAGGCGGGCGGGCACGCCGTGCCAGGCAAGCATCCGCTCGCGCTCGGGGTCGGGTAATGGGACGGGCGGCTCGTCATCCGGCTCGAGCACCGCGGTGAGTTCGACGCCGTCGGCGACCCGGCGGGTGCCGAGAATGAGTGCGTCGGCGCCAAGCTCCGCGCGAACGCGGGCCATGGCTTCTGTCACGCCCGCAGCACGATAGAGCTTCAACCGCATGGCCGGACCCTAGGTGGGGGGTGTTGCCAGAGAGTTAATGAGGCGTATCGTCGCTGGCATGAGCGATCTGCGGGCTATCGTTTTCGACACGTTCGGCACCGTCGTGGACTGGCGAACCAGCCTGATTACGGAGTTGACCGCGTTTGGCGCGAGCCGGGGCATCCAGGCGGATTGGGCGGCGCTGGTGGATGACTGGCGCGGGGCGTATGCGCCGTCGATGGCCCGGGTGCGCAAGGGTGACCTGCCCTGGACCAAGCTCGACGATCTGCATCGCGGCTCGTTGGACCAGTTGGTGGCGCAGCACGGCATCGTAGGGCTGAGCGAGGCGGACCTGGTTCACATCAATCTCGGCTGGCACCGGCTGCACGCCTGGCCGGATTCGGTTCCGGGCATGGTGCGGCTGCACCAGAGGTTCATCACCGGGCCGCTATCGAACGGGAACGTGTCGCTGCTGCTGGATCTGGCGCGGTTCAACGGCCTGCCGTGGGGGATGATCTTCGGTTCCGATATCTACCGGCACTTCAAGCCGGATCCAGAAACCTATCTCGGCGCGTGCGCGCTGCTGTCGTTGGAGCCGGACCAGGTGATGCTGTGCGCGGCGCATAACGCGGACCTGGCGGCGGCGCAGAGCCACGGCATGCAAACGGCGTTCGTGCCGCGGCCGACGGAATATGGACCTCGGCAGGTCAAGGACACGAAAGCCACCGGCAACTGGGATTATGTCGTGACGGGGATCGACGATTTGGCGACGAAACTGGGGGTTTGATGCGGCAGGGCGCTGCCCTGCACCCGGAAGGGGATAGCCATCCCCTTCGACCCCTTGGTTAATAGCGGCGTAGGAGGCCTACCAAGCGCCCTTGGACCTTTACGCGGTCGGCGGGGAAGATGCGGACCTCATATTTGGCGTTCGCGGGCTCCAGCACGATCGTGCTGCCGCGGCGGCGCAGGCGCTTCAGCGTCACTTCGCTGTCATCGACCATGGCCACGACGATCTGCCCGTTCTCCGCCGTTTCGCCCTTGCGGATGATGACGGTGTCGGTGTCAAGAATCCCAGCCTCGATCATGGAATCGCCGGCGACCTCTAGGGCGTAATGCTCACCGCTGCCGAGCATGGCCAATGGCACCTCGATCTGGGTGCCGCCGTCGCGCAGTGCCTCGATCGGTTGGCCGGCGGCGATGCGGCCGTAGAGCGGCAACTGCACCGCGGCGGCATCCCCGGCGGCCCGCACCCCGGCGAGCCGATTGGCGCCGAAATCGCCGCGGATGACGTTGGGCGCGAAAGTCGCTACGGCCTGCGCGGGCTCGATCGATTTGTCTGGCACGCGGACCACTTCTAGCGCGCGAGCCCGGTGGTGGTGGCGGCGGAGGAAACCCCGCTCCTCCAGCGCCGAGATCAGGCGGTGAATACCGGATTTGGAGCGCAGGCTGAGCGCATCCTTCATTTCCTCGAACGAGGGAGAAAATCCGGTAGTGCGCAAATGATGGTCGATAAAGAGCAGTAATTCATGCTGTTTGCGCGTCAACATCGCAGGACTCCCGCGGAACAAATCGGCAACCGTTTCGATGTTCTATATTGGTTCCTCGCGCCTCGTCAAGCGAGACCGAATCTCGTTTAAGCGGGCGAGTTCCAGCAGGATTCAGAGACCCAGACTGTCCAGCCGGATCACTTCCACCTCGGCGCCTTCCGGCAGGGCCGGGGCGTTGGGGGCGCGGAGCACCAGGCCGTCGGCGCGTGCGAGCAGGCTGAGCATGCCGGAATCCTGGCGGGGGAATGGGGTGGCGACCAACAGGCCGCCGGGCGCCATCGTGAGGGTCGCGCGGAGATGGTCGGCGCGGCGGTCGTTCGCCGGCACGGGCACGCCCAGCACGGCGCGTTCGGTTCGCGGGGCGGCGGCGGGCAGGCCGCCCAGGACGTCGAGCGAGGGGAGCAGGAACAGGGCGGCGCAGATGAGGGCGGACACCGGGTTGCCCGGGAGGCCAAGGACGGGGGTGTTGGCGACACGGCCGGCGATCAGCGGCTTGCCGGGGCGCATGGCGATCTTCCAGAAGTCGAGTTGGAAGCCACGCTCGGCCAAGGCGGCCTGGACCAGATCGTGCTCGCCGACACTGGCGCCGCCGGTCGTCACCAGCATGTCGATGCCGCCGAGGCTGTCGACCGTCGCGGCGATGGCGGCCTGGTCATCGGGGACCACTGGCAGGATGACCGGCACGCCGCCGCCGGCGCGCACGAGGGCGGCGATGGCGTGGGAGTTGGAACTGACGATGCCGCCGGGCACGATCGGCTCGCCCGGCATGGCGATCTCGTCCCCCGTGGCGAGGATGGCGATGCGGGGGCGGTGGTGGACGACAAGCCAGGGATGGTTGGCGGCGGCGGCCAGGCCGATGTCGCGGGCGCCGAGGCGGCGGCCGGGCTGCAACAGCGCGTCGCCGGCGGAAAAATCCTGGCCGGCGCGGCGGATGTGTTTGCCTTTGGTGCAGGCCTCGCGCACCAGCACGTCGTCACCCTCGCGGGTCGCGTCTTCCTGCAGCAGGATGCAGTCGGCACCGTGGGGCACGACGCTGCCGGTGAAGAGGCGCACGGCCTCCCCGGGGCCGACCTCGCCGTCGAAGGGGTGGCCGGCGGGCGCGGCACCGATGACGCGCAACCTTGCATCCAATACGCCGTCGGCTGCCCGCAACGCGTAGCCGTCCATGGCGGATACGTCGGCGGGGGGCTGAGTCAATCGCGCCAGAACCGGGCGGGCCAGGACGCGGCCCCAGCCCTCGGCCAGCGCGACGGTTTCGGTGGGCGTGGCGCGCAGTGGTTCCAGGATCCGGGCGCGGGCTTCGGCGACGCTCAACATGGGAGGGAGATCATGGCTGGGTGAACTCGCCGGACTTGCCGCCGTCCTTGTGGACGACGCGCAATGCCTCGATCCGCATGCCGCGGTCCATGGCCTTGCACATGTCGTAGACCGTGAGCGCGGCGACGCTGGCGGCGGTCAGCGCCTCCATCTCTACGCCGGTGCGGCCGGTGGTGCGGACGGTGGCCTCGATCTCGACAGCGCCGTCGCCGGGCTGGAGGTCGAGCGTGACGGCGGAGATGGGGAGCGGATGGCAGAGGGGGATGAGGTCGGCGGTGCGCTTGGCAGCCATGATGCCGGCGAGGCGGGCGGTGCCGAGGACGTCGCCCTTCTTGGCGTCGCCGGCGGCGACGATGGCGAGCGTTTCGGGCAGCATCACGACGCGGGCGCGGGCGGTGGCGGTGCGGGCGGTTTCGGGTTTGGCGGAGACGTCCACCATCACGGCACGGCCGGCGGCGTCGAAATGGGTGAGGCTCATTGGGCGGCGCAGGTGCCGAGCAGGGCGTGCACGGCCTGCCCTATGTCGGCCTGGCGCAACAGGCTTTCGCCGACCAGCAGGCATTGGGCGCCGACTTCGCCCAGGCGGTGCACGTCGTGGTGGTCGCGGATGCCGCTCTCGGTGATCAGCAAGCGGTCGGGCGGAACGAAGGGGGCGAGGTCGATCGTGGTTTGCAGGTCGGTCCGCATGGTTTTGAGGTTGCGGTTGTTGACGCCGATCAGCGGGGTTTGCAGGCCCAGGGCGCGGTCCAGTTCGGCCTGGTCATGCACCTCCACCAGGACGTCCATCTCGAGGCTGCGGGCGATGCCCTCCATCTCGATGGCCATGGCGTTGGTGACGGCGGCCATGATGATCAGGACGCAATCGGCACCCATCGCCCGGCTTTCATAGATCTGCCAGGGGTCGACCATGAAGTCCTTGCGCAGCACCGGCAGCCTGGTGGCGGCGCGGGCGGTCTTCAAGTGGGCGATCTCGCCCTGGAAATAGGGCGCGTTGGTGAGCACGGAGAGGCAGGTGGCGCCGGCGTGTTCGTAGGCTTGGGCGATGGCCGCCGGGTCGAAATCGGGTCGGATAAGGCCGGCGGAGGGGGAGGCCTTCTTGACCTCCGCGATCAGCCCGCAGCGGCCGGAGGCAACGGCTTCTTTCAGGGCGTTGGCGAAGCCGCGGGGTGAGCCGGCGTCGGTGATCTTTCGGCGCAGGGTCTCGATCGGGTAGGCGACCCTTCGCTCCGCCACCTCCCGCATCATGTCGCTGCAAATGCGAGCGAGCACATCCGGCATTGCCTGGTCCATCGCCGTCTTCTCCTACGCCGTCGCCTGCCGCAGCCGAGCCAGGGAGGCCAGGGCGGCCCCGCCGTCGAGTGCCGCCGCAGCCTGCGCCGCGCCATCCATCAAACCATCCGCACGTCCCGCGACGACAAGGGCCGCCGCGCTGTTCAGCACGACGGTGTCGCGGTAGGCGCCGGGTGCCCCTTGCAACAACGCAATCAACGCCGCCGCGTTTTCCGGCGCCTCGCCACCGCGGATCGCGGCGACGGGGGAGCGGGGGAGCCCGGCCTCCTCAGGCGTGACGATCCGCTCGGCGATAGCGCCATCGGCGAGCGTGACGACGCGGTTCTCGCCGGCAGTGGTCAGTTCATCGAGGCCGTGGCCGTGGACCAGCCAGGCATGGGTGGTGCCGAGGGCGGAGAGGGTTTCGGCCATCGGGCGGGCCCATGCCGGGTCGAACACGCCGGTGAGTTGGCGGGTGACCTGGCCGGGATTGGCGAGCGGGCCGAGCAGATTGAAGATGGTGCGGGTGCCGAGTTCGACGCGGGGACCGGCGGCGTGGCGCAGAGCGGAATGGTGGCGCGGGGCGAACAGAAACGCGCAACCGGCCTGGGCCAAAACGGCGGGCAAGCGGTCCAGTGCGACGTCCACATTCACGCCCAGCGCGGTCAGCACGTCGGCGGCGCCGCTGCGCGATGAGAGGGCGCGGTTGCCGTGTTTGGCCACTGGCACCCCTGCCCCGGCCAGCACGAAGGCGACGGCGGTGGATACGTTCAGCGTGCCGGCGGAGTCACCGCCGGTGCCGCAGACATCGATGGCGTTGGCGGGGACTTCCACGGCCACCATGCGGGCGCGCATGGCGCGGACGGCGCCGACCAGTTCGGCGACGGTTTCGCCGCGCAAGCGCATCATCATCAGCAGGCCGGCGATCTGCGCGGGCGTTGCCTCCCCGGACATGATGAGGCCGAACGCGTCCTCCGCCTCGGCCTCGTTCAGCGTCTCGCCACGGGCCAGCCGGGCGATGACGGGCTTGAGGTTACTGTCCACTCGGGAAAGGCGTCAGGCGGCGCGGCGGGGCGCGTTGGCGCCGCGGGCGATGGCCAGGAAGTTGGCGACGATGTCGTGGCCATGTTCGGAGGCAATGCTCTCCGGGTGAAACTGCACGCCGAAGATCGGCATGGTGCGATGGCGCAGGCCCATCACCAGGCCGTCCTCGGTCCAGGCGGTCGCCTCCAGCACGCCGGGCATGGTGCTGCGCTCGACGATGAGGCTGTGATAGCGGGCGGCGTCGAACGGGCTGGGCAGGCCGGCGAAGATGTCGGTGCCGGCGTGTTCCACGCGGCCGAGTTTGCCGTGCATCGGGGCGGGCGCGCGCTGGACCACGCCGCCGAAGACCTGGCCGATCGCCTGGTGGCCCAGGCAGACGCCCAGCACGGGGATGCGCCCGGCGGCGGCGGCGATCAGGTCGAGGCAGATCCCGGCCTCGTCCGGCGTGCAGGGGCCGGGGGAGAGCACGATCGCCTCGGGCGCCATCGCGATTGCCTGATCGACGCTGAGCGCATCGTTTCGCCACACCTCGCACGCGCCGCCTGCCTCACCGAGCAGGTGGTAGAGGTTGAAGGTGAAGCTGTCGTAGTTGTCGATCAGAAGGATCATGCCGGCTGTATCGCTCGCGTGGCGTCCCAGGGTCAATGTTCCAGGGTCAATGTTCCAGGGTCAATGTCGGGGTCAATGTTGCAGGCGTTACACCCGGCGGATGAGCCGGGCGCGGATAGTGCCGTCCAGGGTGCGGAGTTCGGCCAGGCAGTCGTCGCAGCCCTCGTCGCTGGCGGTTTCCACCACCACGTAGCCGAGGTCGCCGTCGGTCTGCAGATACTGGCCGGAGATATTGACGCCGCGGCTGGAGAACACGCCGTTCACCCGGCCGAGCATGCCGGGAACGTTGTGGTGGATGTGGACGTAGCGAGTGGCTGCGGCACGGCCGGGCAATTGCACCTGGGGGAAGTTTACGGCGCCGAGGGTCGACCCGGCGTCGCTGTAGTCGATCAGCTTGTGGGCGACTTCCTGGCCGATCCGGTCCTGCGCCTCGCTGGTGGAGCCGCCGATGTGGGGGGTGATGATGACGTTGGGCAGGCCCTGCAGCGGGGTGACGAAGGGTTCGGCGGCGCCGGCGGGTTCGACCGGGAAGACGTCGACGGCGGCGCCCAGCAGATGGCCGCTTTTCAGCGCGTCGCGCAGGGCGTCCAGGTCGACCACGGTGCCGCGGCTGTTGTTGATGAGGTAGGCGCCGGGCTTCATCATGGCGATTTCGGCGCGGCCGATCATGCCGGCGGTGGCGGCGGTTTCCGGGACGTGCAGGCTCACCACATCGCTAAGCTGCAGGAGTTCGGCCAGGGAGGTGACCGGTTCGGTGTTGCCGTGGCGCAGTTTGTCGATGACGTCGTAGTAGACGACGCGCATGCCCATCGCCTCGGCCATGGTGGAAAGCTGCGAGCCGATGGAGCCGTAGCCGACGATGCCGAGCGTCTTGCCCCGGACCTCGAAGCTGTTGGCGGCGGATTTGTCCCACTGGCCCTGATGCGCGGCGGCGGAGCGGGGGGTGATGCGCCGCAGCAGCATCACGATCTCCCCAATCACCAATTCGGCGACGCTGCGGGTGTTGGAGAACGGGGCGTTGAAGACGGGGATGCCGCGATTGCGGGCGGCGTCCAATTCCACCTGGTTGGTGCCGACGCTGAAGCAGCCGACCACGATCAGCCGGTTGGCGGCGGCGAACACGTCCTCCGTCAGTTGGGTGCGGGAGCGGATGCCGAGGATGTGGACGCCGTGAAGGGCATCCTTCAGCGCGTCGCCGTCGAGCGCCTTGGTGTGGCGTTCGATCTGGGAGTAGCCGGCGCCGCGTAGCAGGGCGACGGCGCTATCGTTCACCCCCTCCAGCAGGAGGATGCGGATCTTGTCCTTGCTCAGCGAAAAGGCGGCCATCGGTGCACTCGCAGGGTTGCACCGCCGAAGTAGCGACACGCACCCGGCGTCACAAGGTTCGGCAGCTATGCGCTGGGTTGCAGGCGCAGGCGGGCCTCCACCACTTCCGGCTCGTCGGGGACGCGGCGCAGGGTGAAGCCGAGTTGGCGGATGAAGGCGAGCATGGGGCGGTTTTCGGAGAGCACCTGGCCGACGATGGCGGTCATGCCCTGGGATTGGCCCCATTCCACCAGGCGGTGCATCAGGCGGCGGGCGATGCCGCGGCCCTTGAGGTCGGTCTGGACGATGACGGCGAACTCGCCCTCGTCGCGGTCGCGGACCAGGCGGGCGACGCCGGCGGTGTCGCCGTTGGCGCGGACGGCGATGAAAGCCATCTCGCGGTCGTAATCCACCTGGGTCATGCGGACGGTTCGCTCGGGCGATAGTTCGCGCAGGGCGGAGAAGAAGCGGTAGCGAATGTCCTCGGGGCTGATGCGGGTGAAGAAGGCGGTGTGGGCTGCGGCGTCTTCGGGCCGGATGGGGCGGATGGTGAAGATCTCGCCGTCATGGGCGGTCCATTGTTCGGCGAGTTCCGCCGGGTAGGGGGCGATGGATGGGCGGCCAAATTCGCCGGGCGGGCGCAGGGTGAGCGAGGCGGCGCCGGACTGCAGGGCCAGGGCGGCGATTTCCGGCCAATCCAGTATTAATTGGCTGATGCGGACCAGCGTGTCGGCCAGGGCGTTGGCCTGGCCCGGCGACAGAGCGCGAGCGCCGGGCGTATGGGCGACCAGGCCACGGGCCAGAGGCAGGTTGAGGGGCGGCAGGTCGAAGGCGCGGTCGTCCATCCGGCCCTCGCCGACCCCGATCGAGGGACCGAAGAGTGGGTCATCGGCGACCGTGACGGGGATCGGTGGGCCGGCGGAGGCGATGCCGTAGGCGGCGAGGACCCTGCCCGCTTCGGCCTTGGTCAGCGCCGGGCAGTTGTCGGCGCGGGCGGCGGCGATGGCGGCGCGCATCACGTCGCGGTCCGGTTGCACCGCGAGCACGTCGCTGGGGGGCAGTTCCTGCGCGGCGGCGCGGGCGCGGCGGAGTTGCAGCAGGTGGCGGAAGCCCTGGACCGCTTGCTCCGGCGAGGCGAAGGCGGGGATGCCGGCCGCGGCCAGGCGGTGGCGGTGGCCGGCCCCGGTGGTTTCGCCCAGGGCGCA
>NZ_LMUY01000033.1:0-35908 GCF_009765685.1 Acidisphaera sp. L21
CTGCACCAGGGTCAGGAAATCGCCCATCAGCATGGCGAACCCGCCATCACCGGAGAGGCTGATGATTTGGCGACCTGGGAAGGCGGCCTGCGCCCCGATGGCTTGCGGCATGGCATTGGCCATCGAGCCATGCACCAGCGACCCGATCAGCCGGCGCTTGCCGTTCATCTTCAAATAGCGCGCCGCCCAGATCGTTGGGGTGCCCACGTCGAAGGTAAACACCGCGTCGTCGGACGCATATTCGCTGATGAGTTTGGCGAGGTGTTGGGGATGGATGGGTTTGCGGCCCGGCTTACCGGTTGCGAGGTCATCCAACTCCTTGCGGGAATGGTGGTAGCGCGTAACACAGGCATCGAGATGCGCAGTGTCGGCCTTCGGCGTCAGTTTCGGCAGCAGGGCCGCCAGCGTCGCCCCAACGTCGCCGACTAGTCCCAGGTCCAGCCGGGTGCGGCGGCCGAGGTTTTCCGGCCGCAGATCAATCTGCGCGATCTTCGCATCAGTGGGGTAGAATTGGCGATATGGGAAATCCGTCCCAAGCATCAGCAACGTGTCGCAATCCAGCATGGCATGATAACCGGAGGCGAAACCGATCAGCCCCGTCATCCCTACGTCGTAGGGGTTATCGTATTCGACGTATTCCTTGCCGCCGAGCGCATGCACCATGGGTGACTTCAGCGCCGCCCCAAGCTGCATGAGCGCGTCATGGGCGCCAGCACAACCACGGCCGCATAGTAGCGTCACCCGCTTGCTGCCGTTTAGCAAGGTCGCAAGCGCTTCGAGTTCGGGCTCGGCTGGCACGACCACGGGTTGGCGCACGGCGATGGAGGCCGGGGCGGAGACGGGCACGTCATAGTCCATCAGCGCGATGTCGCCGGGGATCACCACCACGGCCACGCCGCGATGGCCCACGGCGGCGCGGATGGCGGATTCGAGCACCGCGGGGAGCTGGGACGGGTGGGAGACGAGTTCGCAATAATGCGAGCATTCGCGAAACAACTGGTCGGGGTGTGTTTCCTGGAAGAAGCCGCGCCCGATCTCCGCCGAGGGAATCTGCGCCGCAATCGCCAGCACCGGCACGCGAGACCGATGACAGTCGAACAGGCCGTTGATCAGATGTAGATTGCCCGGCCCGCAACTCCCCGCGCAGACGGCCAGTTCGCCGGTCAGATGCGCCTCCGCCCCGGCGGCGAAGGCGGCGGCTTCCTCGTGTCGGGTGTGGATCCAATCGATGTCACCACGCACCCGAAGCGATTCCGTGATGCCATTGAGGCTGTCCCCCACGACTCCGAAAATCCGGCGAACACCCACGGAGTGAAGCATTTCAGTAATGATGTCGGCGACCTTCTTGGCCATGTCGGACCCCCTGAACGATTGAGCGGCGGCGGGCTAGGCCCCGGCTACTGCCAAAGGCCTAGGTGAAGTAGCGCGGCGTTGCTCGATGCATTTCGCCGCCTTTGCACGCAACAATGGCCCTCACCCATTTGCCCCGTGCAGGAAATCTGCCACGTGACTGAAGAACGAGTCATGGAAATCACGCGCCGCGATCGAGAGTTCTCTGTCTCGCGCGAACACGATGGCGCTGCCAATCACGAGCGAGGGAACCAGCGGCCGCACGACGAGACCGCGATCGGCAAATTCACTCGCTGTGTAGGGATCAACCACTGTCACCCCCGCCCCCTCCGCTGCCAGCAGGCACGCCACCGATGACATTGACGTTTCAACCGAAACCCGGTGCGCGACGGATTGCAGCTTCACCTCGATGGGATGACGGCCATTGCGAAACCTTCCCAGCAGAATGAGATGCTCGTCCTTCAAATCGTCGATCCGGACTGCCTTTTGCGTTCGGAAGCGATGGCCCGCCGGCGCCACGACGACGGCTTTGTCGTAGATCGGCGTCGCAGCGAGCGAGTTTCGCTGGAATGGAAAGGCGGTCACCCCGATCTCGAACTGGCCAGCCAGCACCCGCTCTCTGACGTCATTGGAAGAAAACGTCTCGAACAAAACGGAGATATGCGGACGGTCTTTACAGAATTGCGCCACGAAGCGCGGCAGGAAGCCGAACGCAACCGCTGGGAACCCGGCGATCTTCAGCTCCCCACCCCGGCCGGTGCGCAGATCGACGGCAAACTGCTGTATCCTCTCGAGCCCGGTGAATGATCGTTCCACCTCGGCCAGCAATGCTTGGGCCTCCGATGTTGGGACAACCATGTTTCCGCGGCGGTGAAACAGGGAGAATCCGATATCCTGTTCCAGGTCCCGGATCAGCCGGCTGACTGCCGGCTGCGTGACATGAATGGACTCTGCGGCGGCGGTCATGGCACCGGTCCGCATCACTGCCCGAAACGCCTCGATTTGCCGGCTCTGGATCATGCCTTAGCATAACATTCCGGAATGCTTGTCGATGCAATAGTCATTTGAATTTTTGAGACGGCGCTCGCATGTTGGGCGTATGACGGACGCTAGGAATGCCGGCCTATGATCGCTCATACGTCACTTCCCGCTCTCGGCCGAATGGCTTTCACCGCACATCCGCGTATGGAGCCGTCCCCTTCCCTGCTCGACGCCCTTGGCGAGCCAGCGTTTTTGCTGACTGCGAATGCCGTCGTATTGCATGCTAATGCGCCGGGTATAGCGATGCTGGCCTCCCGCCAGGAGTTGAGTTGCACCGGCGGACGCTTGCAAAGCTTGAGCGGGCAGGAAACGGCCGCCATTGAGGCCATCGTAGCTGAAATGTCACGCAAGCCCGAGGCGGTGGCGCCAATCCGCAACGTGACGATCGCACCTAGCGGTGGCCGAGCCTCGCTCGTACTGACGTTCATGCGCTGGAAGGGAACAGTGGAACCTCACGTGTTGGCGATCATTCAGGCCGGGACGGTGAGTGTCATCGGTGCCGCCAGCCGGTTTGGCTTGACCACGATGGAGGCCGTTCTTGCCGAGGACCTGCTGACAGGTGCGCAACTCAAGGATATCGCCGCCCGGCGCGGACGGCGCATCAGCACGCTCCGGACGCAACTATCCCGGCTGATGGCCAAGACCGGCACGAACCGGCAGGCCGAACTTGTGAGCCTGTTGATGCGAACGGATTTGGCCCAACGGGCCTCGCCAGACACACCGGCCCTCCAACCTAGCCGGTCGCACGGCGCCCGGGCACATGCGGAGCTGTTTCACATCAATGACAATGAGGTGGATCGGCCGCGGAACACGCCGAAGACGAGAAGGCCAAGCCTAAGTAGCGCACGCTACTGATAGCGGCTGCTGGGTCGATCGAGGCCGAGCCGGGTTCGTAAGGTGCCGTCTTCGTAGCGTGTGCGGTAAAGCCCGCGTCGCTGCAGCTCTGGTACCACCATGTCCACGAAATCCACCAGTCCGGCGGGGGTGTAGACGGGCAGTAGATTGAACCCGTCCGCGGCACCACTGCCGAACCATTCCTCCATGTGGTCTACGACCTGCCCGGGCGTCCCGATGATCTGGCAATGACCATTGCCAGCCGCGATCGCCAGATAAAGTTGCCGGATGGTGAGGTTCTGCCGCTGCGCCATGTCGTACATCACCTGCCCCCTGCTCTGCCGCCACTGCGGCAATAGCGGCACCGGGCCGTCCACCGGGTAAGCACTGAGATCGCCCATCGAAAACGCGAGCTGGGACAGCCCGACCACGGGATCGACGAGCGCTTGCAGCGCCTCGTATTTGTCACGTGCCTCCTGCGCCGTGTTCCCGACGATCGCCATCATTCCAGGCATGATCTTCAGCGCGTTCGGGTGGCGGCCAAATCGGGCCATGCGCCCCTTGACGGTGGCGTAGTATTCCTGGGCCGTCTGCAGGGTCGGGGCGGCAACGTAGATGACGTCGGCGGTTTCGGCTGCCAACTCGCGACCCGGCTCAGACGCCCCTGCCTGGACGATTACCGGGCGGCCCTGCGGCGTGCGTGCAACGTTCAGCGGGCCGCGCACCTGAAAATGCTGGCCCCGATGGTGCAAGACGTGTTGCCTTGCAGGGTCGTAATTGATCCCGGTCGTTTGATCGCGGATGAACGCATCGTCGTCCCAGCTATCCCACAGGCCGCACACGACCTCCACGAATTCACCAGCCCGCGCGTAGCGTTCGTTCGGTGGCGGCATCACCGAAGCGCCGAAGTTCTGCGCCTCCATGTCGGTATGCGATGTGACGACGTTCCACCCGGCGCGGCCCCGGCTGATGTGGTCCAGCGATGCGAATTTGCGGGCAACATGGTACGGCTCGTTCCATGTGGTGGAGGCGGTGGCGACGAGGCCGATATGATCCGTCACCATCGCGAGAGCCGATAGCAGCGTCAGCGGCTCGAAATGCACGTTGTTGGCTTGGCGAGGGAGCGCCCCAGCAGGCTCGTCATAGGACCGAATACCAACCCCGTCGGCCAGGAAGGCCATGTCGAACAAGCCGCGTTCGGCGGTTTGCGCCATGTGGATGTAGTGGCGGAGATCCATGTTGCCGCCAGCATTGGCATCGGGATGGCGCCACGCCGCCGGGTGATAGCCGAGGCCCGCCATAGATACGCCAAGCTTGATCTGAGGACGGGACGGGGCGGCCATCATGCAATCTCCTGTGCAACACTAGCAGCATACCTCGAAACTAGGGCAAACCACTTGTGCTGGCAGCTGCCCTCAGCTTTTCTAGGTCATGCGTCGCGAACTGCCTGCATTGAATGCCCTACGCGCCTTCGAGGCCGCTGCCCGGCTTGGCGGGTTTGCGATCGCGGCGCACGAGCTAGGGGTGACGGCGGGGGCAGTATCGCGGCATGTGAAGCTGTTGGAGGAGCGCACTGGGGTGATGCTGTTCGAGCGTCGCCCTCGGTCTCTAGTGCTGACGCCGCGAGGACGCGATTTGTTGGCCGTGGTCGGTGAAAGTTTTGATCGACTAGATGCTGGGACGCGAGCCGTGCTGCGGCCGGCGCCACGATCCCGGCTGAAGGTAAACGTGCAAACCAGCCTGGCGATCGGCTGGATGCTGGCCAGACTAGGCCGGTTTCACCGGGATCGGCCGGAGCTCGAGTTGGAACTATCTACTCACATCGACACGCCGGATCTTCGCGCGGGACACATCGATGCGGCAATCCTGCATGGGCATGGCCCATGGCCTGGCGTGGTGTCGCACTTCCTATTCGGAGATCGACTGCAGCCAGTTTGCAGTCCTCGCTATTCAATGGAACGAGAACTGCGCACGGCCGAACCTGCCATGTTATTGGCGGAAACGCTGATCATATCCCACACCGCACGGGACGACTGGACAGAGTGGTTTAGCCACGCCGGACTCCGCGGTGTTCGGCCACAGCGCACCATGACATTCGGATCGTCGCTGCTGCCGGCTCAAGCGGCTCTGCATGGGCTGGGGGTAGCGCTCGTGGATCTGGCACTGATTGGAGATCACTTGGAGGCTGGGCGCCTGCTTGTCTTGGCGAACCTACCACCGCTGGTTCGTGGTTCAGGATATTATCTAGCCTATGCGCCGGGCCGGCACGAAGATGGGATGATTCAGGCATTTCGGCAGTGGCTGCTAGCTGAAGTCGCTGCCACGCAGAAGGCAATGTAATGCGTCTTCGCCTGGCGCCCGTTGCTACTCAGCGTTGCGCGAGTTGACGGCCGTCAACTCGTCCGCTTGTCATTTGCACCAAGTGCGCGACTTAATGTAGATGCGCTAAAGTTCGCCGGGAACGGTTTGAAGCGCATCTGAGGAGTTCAGCATGGACGGTGTAGTTGGTAAAGACGAACTCTACCGCGACATTGATGCCATCATCAGCGCTCATGCGCAAAATCTCTCAGATAAGTTGCAAGCCCATCGCCTGGAGTTGTTCCCACCGGCAGCAGAGAAAACACTGCGGCCGTTCCAGGTGAGCGAAGCAGCCAAGTTGCTGGGGGTGAAAAGCGGATATCTGCGCAATTTGTCACTGGAGGGGAAAGGTCCCTCTCCCCAACTCAGCGCTGGCGGCCGACGGTCCTATACCGCAGCACAGATCCAGGAATTGCGGCACTATCTGGACGCCAATGGCCGCGCAAGCCGCCGCTACGTGCCGAAACGGGCCGAAGCAGAGCATCTGCAGGTCGTGGCCGTCGTGAACTTCAAGGGCGGCAGCGGGAAGACCACCACCGCGGCTCATCTGACCCAGCACCTTGCCCTCTCCGGCCACCGCGTGCTGGCCGTGGACTTGGATCCACAGGCAAGCCTATCGGCGTTATTCGGCTTTCACCCGGAATACGATGTGGGTCTCAACGAGACCATATATGCCGCCCTCCGCTATGACGACGAACGCCGGCCGTTGGCGGAGATCATCAAGCCGACCAACTTCCCCGGCCTGCATATCGTGCCAGGCAATATCGAATTGATGGAGTTCGAATACGACACCCCCCGCATGCTGGCCGCTCAGGACGGCGCGTCAGGCGAGCCTGCGTTTTTCGCCCGCCTTCACGCGGCCCTCGCTGAGGTGGCAGACCAGTACGACGTAGTGGTGATCGATTGTCCGCCGCAGCTTGGCTACCTCACCATGTCGGCCCTATGTGCGGCGACAGGGGTGTTGATCACCGTGCATCCGCAGATGTTGGACGTTATGTCCATGTGTCAGTTCCTGTTGATGATGGGTGATATACTGGGCCATCTGAAGCGGGCGGGCGGTAGCATGGGATATGACTGGCTGCGCTACTTGATCACCCGCTATGAACCCTCCGATGGGCCACAGACGCAGATGGTGACCTTCCTGCGCTCGCTGTTCGACCAATACGTCCTGCTGCACCCGATGCTGAAGAGTGTGGCCATCTCCGACGCCGGCATCACCAAGCAGACGCTGTACGAGGTAGAGCGACGCCAGTTTACCGCCGCCACCTACGACCGGGCGATGGAATCGCTGGACGCGGTGAATGGCGAGATTGAACGATTGATCCACGGCGCATGGGGCCGAACCTGATGTCGCGCAAGAACCTGTTGGCCAGCATCACCGGCAGCAAACCCACAGCGCCGGAGGGCACGCCGCCGTTGGCTGCCCGTCCATCAACGCCGGGTTTGTCCAGCCGCGGCGCCTTGGGGGCGGTAACCCGCACCATCGACACATTGGCAGCCCGAGCCAGCACCGCGAAGGAGTTGGAGGCACGGTTGGCCAACGGCGCCACCGTCGTGGATCTAACCCCGGCGCTGGTCGATCGCTCCTTCGTAGATGACCGCATGCCCGGGTCGGAAGAGAGCTACGCCGAATTGCTGGAGGCAATCCGGCAGACTGGGCAGGAGTCCCCAATCCTCGTGCGCCCGCATCCGCAGCAGACTGGGCGCTTCCAGGCTGCGTTCGGGCATCGCCGGCTGCGGGCAGCCGCCGAATTAGGTCGGCCGGTTCGGGCGATCGTGCGACAGCTTTCTGACCTCGAGTTGGTGCTGGCGCAAGGCCAGGAAAACAGTGCCCGGGCCGACCTGTCCTTCATCGAGCGGGCGCGCTTTGCCAAGCGGCTGGAGGATCTTGGCTACACCCGCGACACCATCATGACTGCGTTGGGGATCGACAAGACCACCCTCTCCCGCCTGATCTCGGTTGCGACGGAGATCCCGTCGGCGATGATCGAGGCCGTGGGCGCGGCACCCGGTGTTGGCCGGGACCGTTGGATGGAGTTGGTGGGTTTGCTGCGCAATGCTGGCGTCTCGCCCGGTGCGGAGGCTTTGGTGCGCACGACCGATTTCACCGCCCTGCCCTCAGATGACAGGTTCGGCGCCTTGCACCGCGCCTTCTCCGACCCGGCGCCCTCCTCTGTGTCGTTGCCCCACCCCGCCGATACCGCCCGACCGCCACGCGCCCGGTCAACTTACTGGGCGACGGAGGACGGCAAGCGTTTGGTGAAGATCACGGCCAGCGATCGGGCCTTTGTGCTGACGATCGACGCCAAGGCGGCGCCGGCATTCGGCGAGTTTCTGCTGGCCGAAATGGAGCAGCTCTACGACACCTACCGCACCCGCTTTAAGCGCTAATCCGGTTGGACTTTTGCGGGAGCCAGGCCTTGGACTTTTGTGGGATGGTGTCCCAGTTTGGACTTTTGCGGGCGCGTTAGACGGTGCCGAAGAGTGGCGCAACAGATCCTTGGGATTTTGCGGGGCCGCCTAGTGCGTGCAGTTTCGGCGCGACCGGGGGCCTTGCCGGTTTCAGGATAATGCCCTTTGCGTCGATTTCGATGTCTGCCGCTGGGTAGACGGCTGCGGCAACTTTCAGGCTGTCCAGAAACCGCTCGCGAAAATGGTCCAGCCGCTTGTAGGAACTGCCGAATTGGGCATGCAGGGCGCGCCAGGTGATGGGCTTCGCCCCGGTTAGCACGTGCAGTCTATAGGCAAGCCAGCAATAGATATCCAGCGCCTGGCTGTTGTTGCTGATGGCGCGGATCGCAGCTTCTTCCAGCGGAACGGGGTGTTTTTTCAATTGCTCGAAGAATGTCTCGCTCAACCGAGCAGTCTCGATGAAGAGGCTGCCTTGGCCCGCTTGGTCTGGCTCGTGGACGAACATTGCGTTGTCCACGATCGACTGGTTGACCAGCCCGGCGCGTGAGCCCTGTTGTACGTGGAAGGATAGATGGCAGCGGGACAATCGCTCTGCTTGTTCGCGGACGTCACGAAAGGACTTGCCGCCAACTGGAATGTCCAGCCGTCGCAGCCAGGCAGTGAGGCTGCGACCGAGTTCGATGTCGCGGGAGTTGGTGCGTAAGGCTTCGCTTTGCAGGAAGAGCAGGATCAGTCGGGCACGGCTGCCATAGGGGACGCCGACGAAGACGGTGCCACCACCGGGTATAGCCCGACGACCCGGTTCGACTAGCAGCGCGACCTTCTCGGTTTCCAGTCGCCACACGGCGTCGTCGGCCAGTTTGCGATGGGGTAGGGCGGCTTGGCACCACCCACTATACAGAAAGCCAACGCCCGCATCTTCGTCGCCAAGATAAGACAATGCGGCTTCGACGGCTTTTCTGTCGGCATCTGTTTCTGCCTGGCGCAATGCCTCCTGGCGACCGACACCTTCAATGAGCCGATGCACATCACCCATCCGTCGACCCTCCCGTCTGGCCCCAAAACCTGCGGCACAGTGTGGTCAAAGGTGCTTGGATTGCAAGTTGGGCTTTTGCGGGAAAAGCTATTAGTCAGAGGGTATTAGAAGACTCTATTAGTATGACCCGCAAGAACCCAGGGGGTAATTGAGTAAACCCTTGATTCTTCGCTGGCCGTGCCCCGCATGAATCCTGGGGATTGCCCGCAACAGTCCAATGGAGACTTACGCTGCGACTCGGCGTGGCGTTTTGCGGCGAATCCTACCGACTCCGAGTACGCCGCCCGCAAAAGTCCAATCTTGCTCCCGCAAGAGTCCAATTCTGGTCAATTCGGTGCATCCATGTGGACCAATGCATCCCGCAACGGCTGGCTCGGCAAGGCGAGCAGGCCGTCATACGGCGTGTCAAAATCCAGCACGAGGAACAATGCCGAGGCGATGGACAGCCCACAAAAGAAGATCGTCGTGTAGATCACGCGATTGCGCGGGGCGCTGAGCCCAAACATGACGAACACGATCATCAACCAGAACACCAACAACGCCAGGAACGGCCAAGACACCGTGCTGTAAGCCGTCTCGATCAGTGTCCAGCGCGTCTGCATGGTGTTGCCCATGCGGGCACGCAGTGCGTCGGCAATATGGGCATGCATGGCGTCGGTGGGGGTTAGTGCCTCGATCGTCAGGTCGACATTCAGCAGCAACTTGCCGAGCCCCGTGCATTCGATCGGCTGGCCGCTCGCGCACGATCGGATGACATCGATGTTGCCGGCCGGTTTCGGCTCGCGGGGCCAGGTGCTGGCGATGGCGGCCGCGGTGTAGTCGCGCAGTTGGTGCCGGGCATCCGCGGTTTCGGGGCCATACTCGCGCAGGCGCAAATCCAGTTCGATCAGTTGGATCGCATAGCCGCGCAGCATATCGGTCTGGCTGTCGAACCGCGCCTTCACCGTCGTCGTCAGCAGCCCCAGTACCAAGGCGGCGAAGGTGATGAGCATGCCAATCACCAAGCGCATCGAGTCGACGGTGTCGCGGCTGAAATGGTGCTCCGACAGCGTCTGGCGCAGCCAAAACCCGGCGGCGCTGCTGCCGAACAGCAGGGTCAGGACCAAGGCGGTCTCGGCAATCGGGATCATGGTGGCAGGTCCGCGATCAGCATGTCGTTGCATAGCCGACCCCAGCCAGTTTGTCTGCGCATCCGGCCAGGCGTATTTTCGTTGCTTCCTTGCGGAGACCCTGTCGGATGCCGAACGCCTCCTACGACACACATCGCGCCCAGATTGCGGCGATCCTCACCGCCTGGCAGATGCCGCCCGAGCACGCGGACAGCACCGCCGAAGTCATGGCCTGGGCCGATCTGCACGGTGTCGACAGCCACGGCATGTCGATGCTGACGGTGTATGACGCGCGACGCCGGGCAGGGCGGCTGCGCATGCAGGCCGCGCCGCGGCTGGAGCGGGAGACGCCGGTTTCCGCCCTGATCGATGCGGATGGCGGCCTGGGGCATGTTCCCTCTCGCCTGGCGATGAACACGGCCATAGGCAAGGCGCGTAGCATCGGGATCGGGGTGGTGCCGGTGCACAACTCGGCGCATTTCGGCGCATGCGGCTTCTACGCGGCAATGGCGGCGGAGGCTGGGATGATCGGCATGGTCGCTACCAGTGCATCCGGCATTCAGGTAGCGCCAACGGGCGGAGCGCAAGCGCGGCTGGGCACCGATCCGTGGGCATTCGCAGCGCCCGGCTTGCCCGGCGAGCCATTCTTGCTGGACATGGCCACAACCACCGTCGCCGCCGGGCGCATCCGCAACAAGGCGAATGAAGGCGTGCAATGCCCACCCGGCTGGGTACAGACCAAGGACGGCGCCCCCAGCACCGACCCGCTGGAGGCGGTGGAAAAGGGAGGCACGCTCACCTCCCTGGGCGGCACGCCGGAGAATGCCAGCTACAAGGGCTACGGCCTCGCGGCGATGGTGAACATCCTGGGCTCCTGCCTGTCCGGCGCCACACTCATCACCGACCCTCAGCACATGAAGAAGCCGAAGGGAATGGATATCGGCCACTTCTTCCTGGCCCTGAGTCCAACCCTGTTCCGTGACGAGGCAGATTTTCGCGCCGACGTCGCCAGCTTCTGCGCGGCGCTCCGCGGCACCCCACCAATCAACCCGGCGCGGCCTGTACAAGTGGCTGGTGATCCACAGCGTGCCTATGCCGCCGTGCGCCGGCGCGATGGCATTCCGGTCGGGCCGAAGCTGCTGCAGAAGATCCGGTACATTGCCGACGAAGCCGGTGCACCCTGGCTGTTGCGCCCAGCCGATTGACCCGGCGGCGCGGTCGGGGCTTGATCGCGGCTAATGCTACCGGGACCAACCGGTGCCGCAGCCGGGGAGGCCATACTGAACGAGGTTTCGGATTACGTCGTAGTCGGTGGTGGGACCGCCGGTTGCATCCTGGCAGCGCGCTTGTCGGAAGATCCAGGCACCCGCGTTACCTTGCTAGAAGCAGGGCCGCCCGATCGGGACCCGTGGATCCATATTCCTGCCGGATATGCACGGCTGTCGAAGTCCCGCCGCTACGACTGGGGGTATGCAACCGAGCCTGAGCCAGAATTGAACGACCGCGTCATCGCCTGGCCGAGGGGCAAGGTGTTGGGCGGCTCTGGCTCGGTAAACGGGTTGGTGTTCCTGCGTGGCTCCCCGCATGATTACGACCGCTGGGCGCAGGCCGGGGCGCGCGGCTGGGCTTGGGACGACGTGGCACCGGTGTTCCGCGGGTTGGAGCGCTGGGAAGGGGAGGCAGGGGATAGCCGGGGTAAGGACGGTCCTATCCCAGTCAGCGAACCGCGCAGCCTGTCCACGGGGGCGGCGGCGTTCATCGCGGCCTGCCAAACCGCTGGGTTCCGGCTGCATCGCGACATCAACGATGGGTCGATCGAAGGCGTGGCCGCGATCCAGATGAACGTGCATGCCGGGCGCCGGGTCAGCACGGCGCAGGCCTATCTGAAGCCGGCCCGGGGTCGGCCCAACCTGCGCGTCATCACCGGCGCGTCGGCGCAGCGCGTGGTGGTGGCGGATGGCCGCGCCACCGGCGTGCAGGTCCGTCTGCCTGGCGGGGAGGTGACAACCCTGGCTGCCACGCGGGAGGTGGTGCTGTGCAGCGGCGCCATCGCCACGCCGCATCTGCTGCTGCTGTCCGGTATCGGCGACGGCGCCGCGCTCGCTGCGCACGGCATTGCGCCGGTGCTGCATCGGCCGGCTGTCGGGCAGAATTTGCAGGACCATCTGATCGCCCGGCTATCCTATCGCACCCGCCCTGCAGGCACGCTGAACGAGATTACCGCCAGCAAGCTGCGAATGGCCGCCATGGCGCTGGGCTATGCCATCAAACGCAGCGGCCCAATGGCCGTGGGCGCCACGGAGGCGACGCTATTTGCCCGTGCAACGCCGGGTGCGGAGGAGGCGGAATTGCAATACCAGTTCATCAATTTCAGCCTGGTGCCGGATGCAGGCTACGTCCTACCGCCATATCCGGGCGTCATGATGAATTGGGGACCGTGCCGCCCAGATAGCCGCGGCAGCCTAACTCTACGGTCGGCCGACCCGGCGGACCGGCCGATCATTCACGCAAACTACCTGTCCGCTGCGTCCGACCGGCATCTGATGTTGGCTGGCGCGCGGATAGGACAACGCATTGCCCGGTCCGACCCGTTCGCGGCCCTGGTGGAGGAGGAGCTGTACCCGCCGCGGGAAATCGATAGCGACGAGGAGTTGCTCGCCTATATCCGCGCCACCGCGACGACGGTGTATCACCCATGCGGCACCTGTCGCATGGGTGCTGACGATGCCGCGGTGCTGGACCCGGCGTTGCGCATCCGCGGGTTGGACGGGCTGCGGGTGGCGGATGCCAGCGCCATGCCGTTAGTACCGTCCTCCAACATCCAACCCGCCGTGATGATGCTGGCGGAGCGTGCGGCCGGTTTCATCCGGGCCGGTTAGGTCAGTAGCGCCACAAGCGCCGCTAGCACCTCTTTTGGGCGTTCGTCGGCGATGTAGTGGCTGGCGTTCGGAACGCTGCCGCCGCGAACGTCGCTGGCGAATTCCTGCATCATGCCGACCATCCTTGGGCCGAAACGTTGGTCGCCGCCCAAGGCGAGCACGGGCATCATGAGCGGATCCGCCTTCCAGGTGAGCGCCGTGCGGTGGTCGGTGGGGAAGGCGCGGTACCATTCCATTCCGCCACGTGTCCGCCCAGGCTGGGCAAGTGCGCGGGCGAAGATCTCGATATCGTCAGGATCATGGGCGCCATGGTCAAATAGCCGTTCGGAAATGAAGCTCGACACGTAATCATATTCGCGTCCTTGGATCAGCCGCTCGGGCAAGTCGCGGTTCATGTGGAAGCCGAAATGCCAGAGCTTGGCCGCGGTCGTCTCCCACTCGCTCCAGCCCGGCATAGGCACGTCCAGGACGGCCAAATGGGTGACGGCTTCGCGGTGGGTGGCGGCCAGGGCGACCGCGACCATCGCGCCGATGTCGTGGCCGCAAACGGCGTAGCGCGAATGGCCCAGCCCGGTCATCGCGGCATGGATGTCGGCCGCCATGGTGACCTTGTCGTAGCCGCCCTGGGGACAGTCGGAAAAGCCGGCCCCGCGCAGATCGACGGCCACCACGGTATGCCGGTTGGCCAGGTCGGGCATTATCTTGCGCCACTCCCACCATGTCTGTGGGAAGCCGTGCAGCAGCACGATCGGCGTGCCAGCGCCACCGCTGACAGTGTGGATCTTGACCCCACCGGCGTTCACCAGCCGATGCTGGAACCCATCCAAAACTGTGTTCATCCAACTATCTCCTGAATATAGACTGATCGGTTCCTAATTAAGCAAAACTTAGTCGAGGCATCGCATTGCGGTGTCGACGATGGACGCCATGTCGCGCCGGGTCGCCCCGGCTTTGCCGAGGATGCGCATGCCCTCGATCTGGCACACCAGAAAGCGGGCAAGGTCGTGTTCGTCACGATCGGAGGGGATCTCGCCATCGGTTTGGCCGCGGAGGATGGCGCCGGCGAAAAGATCCTGGATGCGGCGGAGCATTCGCTCGATCCGAGTTGCGATTTCGGGGTCGTGCGGCAGCATTTCGGTCGCCGTGGCAACGACCAGGCAGCCCCGGCGGCCTGCTTCGCCGGAGGAGAGGGGTACATGGCGCTCCACCGCCGCACGAATCGCCGCCTTCGCCGAGCCCTGGGTCGCAAGCGAGTCAGAGAGCCGTTGCAGGGCGGCGTCGATGTAGTGGTCCAGCGCCCTGAGGAACAACGCTCGCTTGTCGCCGAACGCCTTATACAGGCTGCCACGTGACAGGCCGGTTCCGGTGAGGAGCTCGGGGAGCGAGGTCGCGTGATAGCCGCGTGTCCAGAACACGTTCATCGCGTCCTGGATCGCGTCGGTGATGTCGAACTCCCGAGGCCGCCCAGCCTGGGAGGCACGATGGTTGGTCGTGGCCATGGGTCGGATATGGAACCGTTTGGTTCCCATTCAACTACCGCTGACGTTGGATTAGATGATTTCGCCATTCGCACGCAGGATTCGCCGCTGATCCAGGCGCCATCTGGACCAATCACGAACGATACGGTGGCGGCGATGTCCTTCGGCTGACCCAAGCGATCCAGCGACGCGGCCTGGCCAGGCGATCGATCAACTCCTGCGGCTTTTCGTCCAGAAACAGCTTGGTCGCGGTCGGGCAGGGGGCGATGGCGTTTACCGTGATCTGGTGGCCGCGCATCTCTTTGACCAGCACGCGCCCGATAGCCACGCCCGTGTCGGTGCTTTATCCCCGCGCTAGGCATGTCTCCCTGGGATTAAACGTGTTCGTCGATTGGTCGGCAGTCCCGTTCCGCTCACACGACGTTAACCGCGACGCCGCATTATGAGACTGTGTCTTGCGAGCGGTGACGATGTCTCTAAAAATGCGGTTCTTCACGACTGCCTCTGCCCTGATGGTGTATGCAGGCGTGATATTTCTGAGTGCCCTGATCGGCGTCGTTACCTGGACGGTAGTGGATGCCCGGCACGCCGCATACCAGCAGGAAATCGAGGCGCAGAGCAACCTTTCGCTCGGGCTGGAGCGGGATGTGCGCCGGGCGATCGAAGTGTTGGATCTGTCGCTGCAATCCGCAGCGCACGGGATGGAGATGCCGGGTATCCATACGATGGATCCGGACTTCCGCCAGGCCGTGCTGTTCGACGGTGCGATCAAGGCGGAGGGCTTCAGCGGCGCATTTATCACCAACGCGACCGGCGATTTTCTCTACGATTCTATCGGCAGCAATCGCCCGAACTTCAACATCGCCGACCGCCCGTTCTTTCAGGCGCATATGGCGAACCCGAATCTGGGCCTTACCATTACGCCACCGTTCGCCAGTCGCACCGGGAGTGGCATGAAACTGGGGCTCGTGCGGCGCTACAACCAGCCGGATGGGTCATTCGGCGGCGTGGTGATCGGCGTCATCGGTCTGGACTACATCCAATCGCTGGCCAGCCCATTGCAGTTGGGACAACTGGGCATCGTCTCTGTCTTCAATACCGATGCGGTGTTGATCGCGCATAAGCCCTACGTCGCGCAGGATATCGGCAAGATGTTCACCCAAAACGGGCTTCTTGATCAATTCCGACAGAATCCGATTGGTGTCTTCACCGGCAATTCAGTGCTGGATGGGGTCGAGCGGATGTATACCTACCGCCAGGTCGGCCAATTTCCTCTCATCGTGACCATCGGCCACGCCACGCAGGACGTGTTCGCCGATTGGAATCAAAAGACGACGATCCTCATCAGCATCATGGGGCTCCTGGTCCTGATCGGCTTGTGCCTCGCCGGCTTGCTGCAGCGGGAGCTACTGCGCCGCGGCCGGGCGGAGCGGGCGGCCAAGTATGCGCAGATGCGCCACGCGGAGGCGTTGGCCCATTTGGACGCGTTGTTCCACAATTCCGATGACTCGATGCTGGTCGCCCGGTTGGCCCCGAATGGGCAATTCGTCTACGAGGCCGTGAACCCGATCTGGGAACAGATGACGGGCGTGCCGGCCGCATTGGCGCTGGGTCGTGCCCCAACCGCATGTCTGCCGCCCCCATTGGGTGAGATCGTCGGTGTAAACTGGCAGCAAGCGGCGCAAACACACCGCCCTGTTATCTTTGCCTTCGATATGGACCTGAATGGCGCTACGCGGTCGTGGGAGGCCAAGATCGTGCCGGTTGTCGCCGCCGACAACCAGGTGACGCGGCTGATCGCGGTCGCCCGGGACGTCACGCTGCGCAAGGCCGCGGAAGACCAGTTGGCCCGGTTGAACGAAGATCTGGCCGCACAAGCGACCACGGACAGCCTGACCGGCCTGGCCAACCGTCGCCGGCTAGACGATGCATTGGCCCAGGAATGGCGCCGGGCAGCACGCGATCGCTCACCGCTGTCCATGATCATGATCGATCTGGACCGGTTCAAACTCTATAACGATCGGTATGGTCATCAGCAGGGTGATGCCTGCCTGCAGGCCACAGCCCGGGTGCTGAGTGCCTTTGTGCGTCGCCCCGGCGATCTGGCGGCCCGATATGGCGGGGAGGAGTTGGCCATATTGTTGCCGAAGACTGACGCTCCGCAGGCGGCAATCGTCGCCGAACGCATGCGCGTCGCCATCGAAGCGGCGGAGATGGAGCATGCAGGCAACCTGCCATTCGGCGTCGTCACGGCCAGCATCGGCGTATCTACGTTCCGCCCATTTGCCAGCACGGATAGTGGCGTCGCGACCCAATTGGTCGCCGCGGCGGACGCCGCGCTGTATGAAGCCAAGCATTGCGGCCGGAACCAGGTGAAGCTGTCGGCAGTCGCGATCAACGACCCGGCGGCGCGGGTGCCGCAATTGTCTCTAGTGGGTGGCAAACCGTAGAGCACAATTTCGCGACCAAGACGCAGCATGACGTATGACGGTATTCACGGCGCTGTAAGCCGTCCCGCGGTCAATCTACTCTCGCGAGCATTATTATCTAGTTGACCAGCTGTTGCATAAGGCATCACTGTTTCTTGGACGATCAAGAGGTGCCCCATGCCTCCCCATCCGCCTGAGACCGTCCAAACCCGATTGCTGATTGCCCAGTCCCGGCTGCTGCTGGAAATCGCGAAAGCCCAATGTAGCGAGCTTGAGTGTGAGATGGTGCGTGCCGACAACCTCGTGAGGATTGCGAGGGAAATACGCAAACCGCGCGTCCAAGAATTGCTCCTCGACATGCCGCTGGATGGATCGTGGATGCCGGGATCCGGCGCCTACGCGGACACCATAACCGCGATGCTGGACGAGGGCAGCCTTGTCATCGAAGAGGCGGACATGCCGGAAGACGGGGACGCACCATGGCGCGTCCGGCTGACGAAAGAGGCCATCAAGATTTTGGCTTGAGCGAGCTTGCCGAACACCTCATCGCACCAGGCGTTTCAACATTCACCGCGAAGCTGCTCCAGCACGGGCAACAAGTGGGTGCGGAACAGGGCGTAGTTCTCACTCATCGGAAAATGGCCGAGGCGTTCCATGATGGCGACACTGGCGCCTTGTATGGCCGAAGCGGTTTCCAGCGTCGCCTCGGGCGAGCAGGAATAGTCGTAGTCGCCGGTCAGTAGCCACACGCGGCATTGGTTGGTGTCGATCCGGTACAACTCGCCGCGTAGATCGCCCTCGGCTTTGTAGAAATGCAGGTCGCCGCGGAAGATGCCGGGACCACCCTGCATGTAGTGCCACAGGGTTTCCCAGCGCTCGTCTTCCGGGCTTTGCGGGGCCATCAGGCCGGAGACGATGGCGGCACACACTTCGCCGCCATGCACGTCGGGACGGTGGGTCCAGGACACGTCGTAATAGGGCGACACGTGGGCAGAGGATTGCAGGCCGATCACCGCGCGGAACTCTGCCGCATGACGCGCTGCCAAATCCAACACGATGCGGCCACCGATGGAGCAGCCGAGCACGGCTGGGCGGTCCAGCCCCAGTTCCCGGCTGACGGCCTGTATCGCAGCGACGTAGGAGGCGGTGGTGAGTTGATAGTCCGTCTGCCACCAACCCGACGGCGGCGAGGATTTACCATGCCAGGGCAGGTCGAAACTGATGCAACGGAAATGCCGGGTAATCTCGGCATCCATCAATAGGCCGCGATATTGCCGCGTGTCGGACCCGGCAGTGTGCAGACACAACAATGGAATGCCTTGGCCGGCTTCCTCGTAATAGATCCGATGCTGGGCTCCGCCGATCTCGACGCGCATGTAGCGGCCGACGATGTCCTCGATCATGCGGCCCGCTCCTGAAGTTTGGGCTCCCGCAACTTGGCGAATACGGCTTTGAACCAAAACAGATGTTGCATGAACGGGCGCAGATCGCCCTCCACGCGGAGGGCGCCGCGACGGACGAGGGCCATCAGGTCGTGATAGCCGGGCGTTGGTTCGGGGCGCATGAAAATGGCCCAGGCCTCCGGCTCGGCGCGCAACGCGACCGTCCAAGCCGGCATGACGAATGGGCCGGCGGTGACGCTGGCGAGCGTGCCGTCGCGGACGACCCAGCGCCAGGTTTCGGCGCCGATCTCCAACAGCACATCCGCCTCCATGTGGCGGCTCCAGCGGCGAAGCGCCGGGTCGGCGTTGATGGCGGCGAGCATGGTGGCGTCGATCATGCGTGCAGCATCTTGCAGGCGGCTGGATCCATGGGGCGAAAGGCCTCGGCGGCCGGGATGGTCTGGCGCAGTGTGTAGTAATCCCAGGGGGCTTTGCTCTCGGCCGGGGTTTTCACCTGGTATAGAAACATGTCGTGGATCACGCGGCCATCGGCCCGCACCAGGCCCTTGCCGAATAGCGGATCATCCGTTGGCGTCGCCTTCATCTGCGCCACGACCCGGCGGCCATCCTGGGCGGACCCAACGGCCTTCACCGCGCGCAGATAATGCAGGACGGACGAATAGGCGCCGGCGTGGATCATCGATGGCTTCTGCCCCTTCAACTGCGGTGCGAACCTGGCGGAAAAGGCGCGGGTGCCGTCATTCTGGTCCCAGTAGAACGCCTCGGTCAGAACCAGCCCCTTGGCCTGTTGCAAGCCGATGGCGTGGACGTCGGCGATCTGGATCAGCAGGCCGGCCAATTGTTGCTGCAGGCCGAACTCGGCCGCTTGCTTGATGCAGTTCACCGTGTCGCCGCCAGCATTGGCCAGGCCGACGACCTTGGCGCCGCTGGATTGCGCCTGCAGCAGGAACGACGAGAAGTCGGTCGTCGCGGGGAAGGGCGTGGCGGCGGACCCGACCACCTTGCCACCCGCTTGTTTCACCACGGCGGCGGTGTCGGACTCCAGCGAGTGACCAAAGGCGTAATCGGCGGTGATGAAGAACCAGCTATCCTGCCCCTGCGCCACCAGCGCCCGCCCGGTGCTGTTGGCCAATGAATAGGTGTCGTACACCCAATGCACATGGTTCGGCCCGCAATGCGTGGTGGTGAGGTCGCCGGTCGCCGGGCCAGTGAACAGCGCCACCTTGTTCTTCGCCGTCACCAGATCGGCCACCGCGAACGCGACGGAGGACGCGACGACGTCGACGAATGCGGTGACGCCCTTCGTATCCGCCCAATCCCGCGCCAGGGCCGAGCCGACATCCGCCTTATTCTGGAAATCGCCCTGGATGAGGTCGACATCCATGTCCGGGTTGTCGCGCTTGAAATCCTCGATCGCCAAGCGTGCGCCCAATACGGAGCCGAGACCGGCATTGGCGGAATACGGTCCGGACATGTCGGACAACACGCCCAGGCGGATCGGTTCTGCTGCCCGGGCCCGGTGCGCCAGCGTGCCCCCGGCTAGGAACGCCGATGCGCCGAGCAGTGTTCTGCGGCCGATAGTTCCTTGGACCATGCTTCGTTCCCCGCCCTTGGTCTTGTGGCCTCCGGGGTATTTTACTCCTGGCTTGGCCGCAAGCCCTACTCGGCCGCGACAGCGAGTGGGGCGGTCCAGAGTTCGGGTTGCAACTCCTCCTGCCGGTCGGGGAAGAATAGCGCGCAACCCAGCGTCACCAGGCCGAAAGCGGACAGCACCAGTGTGGGCGCCATCAGGTTGCCAGTCCGCTCGTGCAGCAGGCCGATCAAGGGGGCGGCGCCGGCACTTCCCAGGAAGCCCACGAAGAAGCGGACGGAATACATCTTCGTGCGCAAGGCCGGAGAAATGTAGCGGGCGGTCATCGTCTCGTTCAGCGTCACCTGGCCGAAGATCGCGGCGGAGACGAGGCCCGCGAGCGGCACGACCCACCAGCCCTGCACCACGGACAGCAGGGCCAGGCCCGGTACCAACACCAGCGACACTGGCAGCAACACGCGGCGCAGCGTCACGCGGTCGATCAAGCGGCCGATGGTGAACTGGGTGAGCGCGCCGCACAGCGTGGCGGCAAAGGCGCAGGCGCCCAGGAGGGGCAGGGCTTCGGCGCCCAGGCGCTCGGCCATCAGTTTGGGAACCAGCAGGGTGAAGGCGTTGAACACCAGGCCGGACACGACCGCGATCAGCAGCAATACGATGACGGCGCGGCGCACCACGTGGCGCGGAATCGGTGGGAATGGCCGTGATGTGCGGACCGGCTGAAAATCGCGCGGGGCGTAGCGCAGCCAGGCCAATCCACCGGCGACGAAGACCACGCCGGGCACCAGGAAGGCCCAGCGCCAGCCGAGCGTCGCGGCCAAGGCGGCGGTGATCACGGGGGCGCTGGCCACGCCGAGGTTGCCGCACACGCCGTTGGTGCCCAGGGCGCGACCAGGTCGATCGCCGGCGGCATCCACCAGCATGGCGGTGCCAATCGGGTGATAAATCGCGGCGAATGCCCCAGCGGCGGCCAGGCAGGTCGCCAGCGCGAGTGGGGAGTGGGTGAAGCCGCAGGCGAATAGCGATGCCCCTGTGCCGATGAAGAAGATCGCGATCAGCCGATGGCGCCCGAACCGGGCGGCAAGCCAGCCTTGCGGCAACGAGAGCAGTCCGTAGAGCACGAACATGCCGGTCGCCAGGGCCAGGATGGGCCCGTAATCGGCGCCGAATGGACCGCCTGGTGCTGCCATGGCCAGCACCGCGGTGGGCAGCACCAGAAGGCTGTAATGGCACAGCATATGAGCGAAATTGATCATCGCGGTCAGCCGCGTGGCAGTCGATGGCATGGACGCTTCCCTCGTTGGCGGCGGAACGATAGCATTGGCATATGACGATAGGCGGCCAAGTTTTATCGCAAACCCGCCAAACCCGGCTGCAGCCCTATGAGACGGCGCCGCGCCCGTTGGTGGGGTTCTCGCAAGATTATCCGGCCGGCTCGTTCACCGGCATGCACGGCCATCCGCGGGCGCAGTTGCTGTATGCCGTGTCGGGCGTCATGCGGATCGACACGCAGGACGCGTCGTTCGTGGTGCCTCCTGCGACCGCGCTTTTCGTGCCCGCCAACCAATTGCACGCGGTGCGGATGGACGGCCCGGTCGCAATGCGGGCACTGTTCCTGCGGGAGGACGCGACCGCCGTCCTGCCGGGCCGCACGGCCGCGCTGGCGGTTTCACCGCTGCTGCGCGAATTGATCGTCGCCACCTGCGCCGAGCCGGTGCAATGGGACCGCCGCGGCCGTGGCCCGGCGTTGGTGGCGCTGATCCTGCACGAGGTGGCGACTGCCGACCCGCTGCCGCTGGCGCTGCCGATGCCGCAGGATGAGCGATTGTTGCGCATGGTCGCCGCCCTGCGCGAGCGGCCGGACGATCCGCGTGGTCTAGATGCGCTGGCTATCGCGGCCGGCGCCTCCGCGCGGACGGCGGCGCGGCTGTTCCGGGCGCAGACGGGGATCAGCTTCGGCCAATGGCGCCGGCGTTGCGCATGACGGAGGCGCTGTCCGTACTGGCCGGCGGAGGCACCCCGGCGCAGGCTGCGGCAGTGGCAGGCTATGCCGGCCAGGCGGCGTTCGGCGCGGCGTTCCGCGAGGTGTTTGGCACCACGCCGGGCCAGGCACGGGCCGGGCGGGGGCTGGGTTAGGGCAGGGCTGATCGGCTGGCCTGCGCCAGGGCGTTCTGATAAGCCGGGGACCGGTTCAGGGGAGGCATGGCCATGCAGAACAGTGAGCAAATCTGGCAGATCGTGGACGAGAAGCGGGACGATTATATCGCGTTGTCCGACCGGGTCTGGGGCATGCCGGAACTGGCCTATGGCGAGCACCGAAGCGTGGCCGAGCATCTTGGCATGCTGGAAAAAGAAGGCTTTCGCATCACCCGCGATGTCGCCGGTATCCCCACGGCCGTCATGGCCGAGGCGGGTGAGGACGGCCCGGTGATCGCCATCCTGGGCGAATACGACGCCCTGCCGGGTCTGAGCCAAGAAGCCGGAGTGGCCGAGCCGATCCCGGTCGAGGGCCAGGGCGGTGTGGGCCATGGCTGCGGGCACAACCTCCTGGGCGCGGCGGCGATGCTGGCCGCGTCGTCGGTGAAGGATTGGCTGGCGGCACAGGGCATCAAGGGCCGCATCCGCTACTATGGGTGCCCAGCGGAAGAGGGCGGGGCCGCCAAGGGGTTCATGGTGCGCGAGGGCGCGTTCAAGGACGTCGACATCGCGATCTCCTGGCACCCGGCCAGCCTATCGGGCGTAAACAAGCCGGCCAGCCTGGCCAATACGCGGATCGACTTTACCTTCACGGGGCGCGCCAGCCACGCCGCCGCCGCCCCGCATCTCGGCCGCAGCGCGCTGGACGCGGTGGAGCTGATGAATGTGGGCGTCAACTACATGCGCGAGCACATGCCCAGCAGCGCCCGGGTGCATTACGCCTACCTCGATGCTGGTGGGATCGCGCCGAATGTGGTGCAGGCGTCGGCCAAGGTGCGCTACCTCATCCGGGCGGACGATTTATCGGAACTGACCCCGCTGGTGAACCGTGTCCGCAAGATCGCCGATGGCGCGGCGCTGATGACGGAAACCACCGTGACCACCAAAGTGGTCAGCGCCGTCAGCAACCTTATGGGCAATACGCCGCTCGAACAGTTGATGGATGACAATTTCCAGCGCCTTGGCCCACCGGTGTTCGACGATGCGGACCGGGCCTTCGCCGAGGAAATCCGCGGCACGCTGACAAAGGCAGACATCGCCTCCACCTTCGACCGGTTCGGCATTCCGCCGCGCTTCGACATGCCGTTGTGCGACTTCATCGCTCCACTCGCGGCCAAGGGTCGCGGCGGCAATGGCAGCACGGATGTGGGCGACGTCAGTTGGGTGGTGCCGACGGTGCAGGCCCGGGGTGCGACCTGCGCCGTGGGCACGCCGTTCCATGCTTGGCAGTTGACCGCGCAGGGCAAGAGCCCGGCGGCGCATAAGGGGTTGGTGCATGTTGCCAAGGTGATGGCCGGCACCGCCATCGACGCAATTCAGAACCCGGATCTGGTCGCCCGCGCCAAGGCGGATTTGGCGGAGCGCACGCGGCTGAACCCGTATGTTTCCCCCCTCCCAGCGGAGGTGCAGCCGCCGATCCAGGCCATGAGCAAGGGGGTCTGATCCGCGACGCGCTGGGATTTGCGGGGGGCTTGAACACTGTGCCAATAGTAATTCCGGGTGGACAGCAACCGGTTGCGGCGGCGTGCGTGTGTGTTTCGCACAGCAGCCCCAGGTAAGGGATGACGACAATGGCCAATGAGAAGATGAACGCGCAGATGTCGGGCAAGAGCGGCTTCATCGCCGCCCTTGACCAGAGCGGCGGTTCGACCCCAGGCGCGCTACGCCAGTATGGCATTCCGGAAACGGCCTACAGCGGCGACGCCGAAATGTACGCGCTGATGCACGAGATGCGCGTCCGCATCATGACCGCGCCGGCCTTCAGCGGTGACTCGGTCATCGCTGCCATCCTGTTCGAGCGGACGATGGATGGCGAGGCCAAGGGCAAGCCGGTGCCGAGCTATCTTTGGGAGGAGCGCGGCGTCGTTCCCTTTCTGAAGGTCGATAAGGGGCTGGAGGCCGAGGCGGACGGCGTGAGCCTGATGAAGCCGATCCCTGGCCTGGACGAGTTGCTGGCCCGCGCGGTGAAGCTTGGCGTCTACGGCACCAAGATGCGCTCCACCATCAACCTTGCGTCGAAGACCGGCATTGCCGCCATCGTGGCGCAGCAATTCAGGATTGGCGCGCAGATCTACGGTCACGGGTTGATGCCGATCATCGAGCCGGAGGTTTCGATCAAAAGCCCGGACAAGAAGGGCGCCGAAGCCATCCTGAACGAGGAACTGCTGAAGGCGGTGGACGCTTTGCCGGCCGGCCAGCAGGTGATGCTGAAGCTGACCATTCCCGACATGCACGATCTGTATGCCGACCTGATCAAGCACAAGAATGTCGAGCGCGTCGTGGCGCTGTCCGGCGGCTACAGCCGCGCCGATGCCTGCAAGAAGCTCATGGCCAACCACGGCATGATCGCCAGCTTCTCCCGTGCGCTGACCGAGGGGCTGACCAAGCAGATGAGCGACGCGGAGTTCGACACTGCCCTGGCGGCGTCGATCAAGGAGATCTACACGGCCTCCACGCAGAAGGCGTAGGAATTGCCGGCCACGGTCAGGGCGCTTTCCTGACCGTGGTGGCCAGCGTGTACTGGTCTGCCCGGGGTGTCATCGTCAGGTCCTTGCGAATACCCCACGATGCCTTGACGAAGAACAGCGGCAGCACGTCCCGCTGATCCATTGCGTAGCGGACTGCGTCCTGGGTGCGCTTCTCCCGCTCCGCCTCGTCGAACGTGCCATCCACTTCCGTCAGCATGCCGTCCAGCTTGGCGTCGGAGACGAAGCGACGGTTGCTGCCGCCCAACCCGCGCTCCGGATCGGCGGTGCGGATGATGGTGTTCATGCCCTCGCTGCCCAGGCCGCTGCTGGACCCAAACATAGAGATGGTGGCTGTGAAGTCCGAGGTGCCGTCTGCGCCATACGTGGCCCAGCGGCGGAAGTAGATCGCCGAGGGCATGGCATCCACCTGGGCGCGGATCCCCACCGCGGTCAGCATCTGGCCCACCGCCTGGCAGGTTCGGGAATCACCGGCGAAGCGATCGTTAGTGCAGGTCAGCCCCAGGGTGAAGCCCTTGGGATAGCCGGCATCCGCCAGCAACTGCTTGGACAAGGCCGGGTCGTAGGCGGCGGGCTTCAAATCCGGCACGTTGCCGATCAGCCCTGGTGCGGCGATCTGCCCGGCTGCCGTGGCACCGCCCTGCATGGCGCGGTCCGCTAGGCTGCTGCGGTTCAGCGCATGGTCCATCGCCTCCCGCACCCGAAGGTCTAGCAGTGGGTTGCTGGGCAGCACCTTGCCGTCCGCATCGGTGGCATTGGCGACGCGTGGGCTGTGGCCGTCGATGTAGAGGTAGTTGGTGAAGATCGAGTCCGTGGTGATCAACTTCACCTGGGCGGAAGATTTCACCCGGTCATACAGTTCCGCCGGCAGGGTATCGGCCACGTCCACATCGCCCGATAGTAGGGCGGCCACGCGGGCTCCGTCATTGGGGATGAAGCGGAAGGTCACATGCTCCCACGGCTCTTTCGCGCCCCAGTAATCGTCGTTGCGAACCAGGTCGACTTCCTGGCCGGGGATCCAGCGCACCCACTTGTACGGGCCTGTGCCGATAGCAGCGCGGCCGCCATTCCAGTCTGCATTGGTGGCGTTGGCGGCGGCCTTGGCGGAGACGATGCCGATGGTGGTGAGGTATTCCGGCTGCAGCGGAGTCGGCTCGCTGTTATGGATCAGGAAGGTGCGCTCACCCGTCGGCTCGACCGAGACGACGTTGCGGACGGAGGCGGCGTAGGTTCGGATGCCGGTCGCAGCCTTCGCCCGCATGAGCGAGAAGGCGACATCTGCCGGGGTGAGGGGGGAGCCGTCATGGAATTTCACGCCGGCCCGCAGCGTGAACTCCCACGTGGTGGGATTGATGGCACGCCAGGATTCGGCGAGCCCGGGATGCGGGCGCAGATGCTCGTCCTGGAACAGCAGCGGCTCGTAGACGTGGATCTGCACGTTGCGGTTGGGCGTGTAGCTCTGGTGTGGGTCGGCATTGTCCACCACACCCTTCATGGCGACGCGCAGATCGTCCGCCCAGGCCGGGGTGGCAGCCAGCAAAGCCAGCAAGGCGGCGCCTAGGGGTAGTTTCATCAGGCGGGGACCTCGGTGGGTATGGGGGCGGCTTGGGGTACGGGGCGGCGGCGCGCGGGGCCGGCGCCGAGATTGGCACGCAGCGTCGTGCCCTCGTATTCGGTGCGGAACAGGCCGCGCCGCTGCAATTCGGGGACGACCATGTCGACGACGTCCTCCAACCCGCCGGGTAGCCAGGGCGGCAGGAAGTTGAAGCCGTCGGCGACACCGGCGTGGAACCAGGATTCCATGGCGTCGACGATGTCCGCTGGCGTGCCGATGACCAGCCGGTGCCCGTTGCCACCGGCGACGGCGAGGTAGAGTTCGCGAATGGTATAGCCGTGACGCTCGGCCATGTCGGTGAAGATCTTGGCCCGGCTGTGCATGCGGGTGGAGGTGGACGATGGAACTGGGCCGTCCAATGGATAGGCGGACAGATCGCCTAGGTAGTTGGCTAGCGAATTCAGCCCGACCACGGGGGCGATCAGGTCCTGCAGCACATCGTATTTATCCTGCGCTTCCTGCCGGGTGTGGCCCGGTACCGCCATCAGGCCGGGCATGATCTTCAGTTCGTCCGGTTCGCGGCCGTAGTGTCCCATCCGGTTCTTGACCGAATCATAATAGGCACGCGCATCCTCGATCGTTTGCGATGCGGCATACACCACGTCCGCGGTCGCGGCGGCCAATTCACGGCCCTGGTCGGAGGCGCCGGCTTGCACGATGACGGGGGCGCCCTGCGGCGTGCGCGCAACGTTCAACGGGCCGCGCACCTGAAAATGGACGCCGCGATGGTCCAATACGTGCAGGCCTTCCGGGCGGTAGTTAATGCCGCTGGCCCGGTCGCGCACGAACGCGTCGTCATCCCAGCTTTCCCACAGGCCCTGCACGACATCCACGAACTCCGCCGCGCGGCCGTAGCGCTCCCCGTAGCCAGGGGCACCGTCGCGGTTGAAATTCTGGCCCTCCATGTCGGTGGCGGATGTCACCACGTTCCACCCGGCGCGCCCGCCGCTGATATGGTCCAGCGAGGCGAATTTGCGGGCGATGTGATACGGCTCGTTATACGTGGTGGACGCGGTGGCGACGAGCCCGACGCGGCTGGTGACCATCGCCAGGGCCGACAGCAACGTCAGCGGCTCGAACTGCACGTTCTTGGACAGGCGGTGCAGCGCGCCCTTCGGCTCGTCATAGCTGCGGATGCCGACCCCATCGGCCAGGAACGCCATGTCGAACAAACCGCGCTCGGCCGCCTGGGTGACCCGGATGTAGTGGGACAACGCCATGTTGCCGCCGGGTGGGGCGTCCGGGTGGCGCCAGGCGGCGACGTGGTAGCCCATGCCGATCATGGAGACGCCGAGCCGCATGCGGCGTGGTTGGGTTGCTGAAGCCATAGGCACCTCGCTCTGCCATGCTGCATCGCAAGAATTGTGCCGATCAGTGAGGCTAAAGGGCATGGTTCTTGCTGGCATGTTCGGACAATCTACACGTCGCGTTGGAACATGATGGATCCCCGCCCCCGCCCCCGAACCATGAGCCTTGGCGCCTTCGTGCACGAAACCGGGCAGCACGTGGCGGGGTGGCGGCATCCGGATGCGCATACCGGCGCGGGCACAAATTTCGGGCAAATGGTGGACGCCGCGCGCACCGCGGAGCGTGGGCTGTTCGATCTGTTCTTCTTGGCCGACACCGCGGCGCTGAGCCTGGCTGGCGATCCGGCGGTGCAGGGCCGGTTCGGCAAGGCCGCGAAGTTCGAGCCGATTACCGTGCTGTCGGCATTGGCTGCGATGACGACGCATATCGGCTTGGTCGGTACGGTCAGCAGTACGTTCAGCGATCCGTACCTGCTGGCGCGGCAATTTGCTTCGCTGGACCAGATCAGCGGCGGCCGTGCGGGCTGGAATTTAGTGACATCCAACAACGAGGCGGAGGCGCTGAACCATTCGCGTGAGGCGCATCCGGCGCATGCCGACCGCTACGAGCGCGCAATCGAGTTCGCGGCCGTGGTGCAAGGATTGTGGGAGAGCTGGGACGAGGATGCGTTCATCCGCGACAAAGACAGCGGCATGTTCTTCGATCCGACGAAGGTGCACGCGTTGAACCACCAGGGCCGCCACTTCCAGGTGCGTGGGCCGCTGAACGTGGCGCGTTCGCCGCAGGGCCGGCCCGTGCTAGTACAGGCGGGCGCGTCCGACACCGGCCGCGGCGTTGCGGCGCAATTGGCAGAGATCGTGTTCACTGCGCAAACCACGTTCGAGCAGGGGCAAGAATTCTACGGCGACGTCATGCGCCGGGTGACCGAATACGGGCGCGCCCCGGCGGATGTGCGAGTGTTGCCGGGCATCTACCCCGTGGTGGGCCGCACGAAGGCGGAGGCAGAGGAGAAATTCGCCTATCTGCAATCGCTGATCGACCCGGCGGTCGGCCTGTCGGTGCTGGGGCATACGATAGGGGTGCCCAATCTGGCGCAGTATCCGCTGGATGGCCCGGTGCCGGACATGGCGATCACCAACGGCCCGCGCAGCCGCCAGGCGCTGTTGCTGGAGGCCGCGCGGCGCGACAACCTGACGCTGCGGCAATTATGCGAGTTGAACGCCGGGCCACGTGGGCATCTGTTGATTTGCGGCACGGCGGTGCAGATTGCGGATGAGATGGAACAGTGGTTTCGTGGCGGCGCCGCAGACGGGTTCAACGTCATGCCGGCCTGGCTGCCGGGTTCACTGACGGAGTTCGTCGACGAGGTGGTGCCGGAATTGCAGAACCGCGGTTTATATCGCACTGCCTATGAGGGGACGACATTGCGCGATCATCTTGGCCTGCCGGCGCAGAAGGCGCGCGGCTAATGTCCACCTGGCTGCTGCGTCGCTTGGTGCAGGCGCTATTCGTCGTATTGGCGATGACGGTCATCGTGTTCGTTGGCGTCAACGTCATCGGCAACCCCATCGATATCTTGATCTCACCGGACGCGAATGCGGCGGAACGGGCGCAGGCGATTGCCTCGCTGGGGTTGGACAAGCCACTGTGGCAGCAATATCTCAGCTTCCTAAGCGGTGTGCTGCATGGCGATCTCGGCCGTAGCTTCGTGTATAACGAACCGGCGATGCGGGTAATCCTGGAACGCCTGCCGGCGACGATGGAATTGGCGGTTGCGGCGGTGCTGATCTCGATATTGATCGGCATTCCGGCAGGACTTTATGCCGGGCTGCGGCCAAATTCCTGGGGTGCACGCAGTTTGATGGCGGGCAGCATCCTCGGCTTCAGCCTGCCGTCGTTTTGGATCGGGCTGATGATGATCATGGTGTTTTCGGTGCAGCTCGGTTGGTTGCCCAGCACCGGGCGCGGCGCCACCCGGGCGTTGTTCGGCGTGCAATGGTCGTTTCTGACGCGGGATGGACTGGTGCATATGATCCTACCGTCGATCAACCTAGCCTTGTTCAACCTCAGCCTGATCATCCGGTTGACCCGCGCCGGCGTGCGGGAGGCATTGCCCAGCGAATACGTGCGGTTCGCGCGGGCGAAGGGACTGAGCCCGATGCGGGTGGTGGGCGTGCACGTGATGAAGAATATCCTGATCCCGGTGGTGACGGTGCTGGGGCTGGAATTCGCCACCACGATCGCGTTCTCCGTCGTGACGGAGAGTATTTTCGCCTGGCCCGGCATGGGCAAACTGATCATCGACAGCATCAGCGTGCTCGATCGCCCCGTGATCGTGGCCTACCTGATGCTGATCGTGATGCTGTTCGTGACGGTGAATTTGGTGGTGGATCTGCTGTACGTCGTGCTGGACCCGCGCGTGCGGTTGGAGCAACAGGGATGAGCACCAGCACGACGATCGTCGCGGAGGAAAGCCCGTTCCGACGCCTCGTCGGCGATTTCGTGCAGTCGAAAATGGCGACCGCCGGGTTCGTGGTGATGTGCTTGATCCTGCTATGTGCCGTGGTGGCGCCCTGGATCTCGCCACAGAACCCGTATGATCTGGTGCAGATCGACATCATGGACAGCAGCATGCCGCCGGGTTCGGTGTCGGCGGAGGGACTGAAATTCCTGCTGGGGACCGACGACCAGGGGCGGGATATCCTGTCCGGCATCATCTACGGGTTGCGCATATCGCTGATTGTGGGCGCCGGTTCGGCGCTGATTGCTGGCGTTATAGGGTCGTCTCTCGGCTTAATCGCAGCCTATGTCGGCGGTTGGGTCGAGAGCGCGATCATGCGCCTGGTGGATTTGCAGCTCAGCTTTCCCAGCATGCTGGTGGCGCTGATGATTCTGGCGATTTTGGGCAAGGGCGTGGGTAATGTGATGCTGGCGCTGGTGCTGGTGGAATGGGCGTATTACGCGCGCACCGCTCGCGGGTCGGCCCTGGCGGAGCGACGGCGCGAGTATATCGAGGCGGCGGAGTGCCTGGCGCTCTCTCGCGCCCGCGTCGTGTTCCACCATCTGCTGCCGAACTGTATGCCGCCGCTGATCGTGGTGGGCACATTCCAGATGGCCCGCGCCATCGCGCTGGAGGCGACGCTGAGCTTCCTGGGCTTGGGTGTGCCGGTGACGGAGCCGTCGCTGGGGCTGCTGATCGCCAACGGCTACCAATACATGTTGTCGGGTAAATACTGGATCAGCTTCTTCCCCGGTCTGGCGCTGCTCCTGACGATCGTGGCGATCAATCTGGTAGGCGACCAGTTGCGCGACGTGCTGAACCCGAGGCTGCGGCGATGAGCGTCCCGGCGCTGGAGGTAAGGGGGCTTTCGACACATTTCAGCTCGCGTGCCGGGGTGGTGCGGGCGGTGGATGACGTGTCGTTCACCGTGCAGCGTGGCGAGGTGATGGGGCTGGTGGGGGAAAGCGGATCGGGCAAATCCGTCACCGGTTTCTCGCTGCTGGGGTTGGTGGATGAGCCGGGCCGGGTGGTGGCGGGGCAGATCCTGCTCGAAGGGCGGGACATCGCCAAGCTGTCCGATGGGGAGATGCGGCGGCTGCGCGGGCGCCATATCGCCATGGTGTTCCAGGACCCGATGATGACGCTGAATCCGGTGCTGCGCGTCGACACCCAGATGATCGAGGCAGTCCAGGCGCACGAGCCGGTGTCGCGGGCAGTGGCGCGGGCGCGGGCGCGGGACGCACTGGGCTTGGTGGGGATTTCCAGCCCGGAGGAGCGGTTGAGCGCGTATCCGCACCAGTTCAGCGGCGGCATGCGGCAGCGCGTCGCCATAGCCATCGCGCTGTTGCATCGGCCGGCCCTGATCGTCGCGGATGAGCCGACGACGGCGCTGGACGTGACGATCCAGGCGCAGATTTTATCGGAAATGCAGGATCTATGCACGCGATTCGGCACGGCGCTGGTGTGGATCACGCATGATCTGTCGGTGATTGCCGGGCTCGCCGACCATATCGCGGTGATGTACGCCGGGCGGATTGTCGAGAAGGGGACGGTGGACCAAGTGCTGGACAATCCGCTGCACCCGTACACGCAAGGGCTGATCGGCTCGGTCCCCAGCCGTACCCCGCGCGGTGAGCGGCTGCGCGGCATCCCCGGCATGACGCCGAATGTACTGAATTTGCCAGTGGGCTGCGCATTCCGCACGCGTTGCGGCCGGGCAGATGCGCAGTGTGAGGAAGATCCACCGGAATTTGCCGCCGAGCCGGGGCATGCGCATCGCTGTTTCCACCCGGTGGCGGAGTTGGTGGCATGAGTGCGCCAATTATCGAGTTGCGTTCGGTCAGCAAGCGCTACGAGGTGCCGCAGGACGCGGCCGCCCGGCTGGTGCGGCGGATCCGCGGCCGGGCGGCGCCGAACAAGGTGGTGCGCGCGGTCGACTCAGTGGATCTGGTCATCCCAAAGGGCGGGGTGTTGGGGTTGGTAGGCGAGAGCGGCTGCGGCAAGAGTACGCTGGGCCGAATGGTGGCGGGGATCATCCAGCCCAGCGCCGGGCAGGTCCTGTATAACGGGAAGGACCGCAACGCGCTGAGCCCGGCGGAGGCAAAGACCGCGAGGTTGCGGGTGCAGATGATCTTCCAGGACCCGTATGCCAGCCTGAACCCTCGGCTGCGCGTCAGCGAGATCGTGGGCGAGGCGCCGCGCGTACATGGGTTGGCGACCGGCAAGCTGGACGAATATCTGGACGAGCAGTTGCGCCGTGCTGGTTTGGACCCGGCGTATAAGCGGCGCTATCCGCACCAATTCAGTGGCGGCCAGCGACAGCGCATCGGCATCGCCCGGGCTTTGGCAGTTCAACCGGATTTGCTGGTGTGCGACGAGGCGGTGGCGGCGCTGGACGTGTCGATCCAGGCGCAGATCCTGAACCTGTTCATGGACCTACGGCGCGACTTAGGCCTGACCTACCTATTCATCAGTCATGATTTGGGCGTGGTGGAGCATTTGTCGGACCGCGTGGCCATCATGTATCTTGGCCGCGTGGTGGAGCAGGCGGATACCGAGGAGGTGTTTGCCCGTCCCAATCACCCCTACACCACCGCCCTGTTGGCGGAGGTGCCGCGTCTGGATGCGCGCAATCGGCGGTTCACGGCGATCAAGGGGGAAATCCCAAGTCCGCTGAGTCCGCCCGCCGGATGTCATTTCCACCCCCGCTGCCCGCATGCGTTTGCCCGGTGCAGCGCGGAGGTGCCCGTGTTGAAGGAGGTAGCGCCGGGTCACCTCAGCGCATGCCATTTGAACGACACGTCGCAGGCCTCGCTAGCTAGGGCGATGGCGCAGGCGTAACGGAGGTCGCCATGGTCAGGTCGTCGGAGCGGGCTTCGAACTTCAAGCCGGCGCGGGTGGCCCAGGCGTTCTTGTAGTGGAACAGGGGGATATCGCCCAATTCATCCACTGCGATGGTCATGGCCTGGCGCAATAGGGCATTGCGCTGGTCGGCATCGATGGTGGCGAGCGCCTGGTCGGTGAGCGCGTCGAGCTTGGCATTGCCGTATCCGTTGACGTTGGAGACGCCGCGGTCGGTGCCGTTCTGCGTGCCCAACACGTTCACGAGGGCGTAACCGGCCTCGGCGGTGCCGTTGCTCCAGCTCCATTCGCCCATGGCGAAACCGTGCTTCACGCCGCGGGGGCCGTAGAGGGCGCCGGGCATCATGTCCAACTGTGTTTGCACGCCGATTCGCGTCCACATGCCGGCAACCGCCTGGGCGACGGCGGGGCCGTTGATGTAGCGGTCGGTGGGGGCATGGAACACCAGGTGGAAGCCGTCGGGGTAGCCGGCCTCGGCCAATAAGTGGCGGGCGGCGGCTGGATCGTAGGCTGGCACAGCGTGGTCCGGTAGGGAGCCTGGAAGCCCCGTAGGCAGCCACTGGCCGGTCGCGGTAGCGGCATCCACCATGACGCGGGTGACGAGCGCCTTACGGTCGATCGCCAGTGACAGCGCCTGGCGCACGCGCAGGTCGCGCAAGGGGTTCGTGGGCAACGGCTTGCCGTCATTGCCCGTGATGTCGGGGTCGGAGCCCTCGCGGGTGAAATCGGGGGCAAGATACATCACACGCAGGCCGGGCGCTTCCCAGACGGAGACGCGCCTATCGCTGCGCAGGCCTGGCAGGTCGGAGGCGGGAATGGCGTCGATCGCGTCTACGTCGCCGGCGAGCAAGGCTGCGCTGCGTGCCGCCGGGTTCGCGATGAGGCGCAGGGTGACGTGTGCCCAGGTGGCGTGTGGCCCCCAATACGATTCGTTGCGCACCAACACGACGCGGTCGCCACGCACGAATTGCTCCAGCTTGTACGGCCCCGTGCCGATGGCGGCGCGGTTGGAATCGTAGGCGTCCGTCGCTGCGTTCTCGCCGGCGTGGCGGGAGATGATGGACACGATGGCGAGGTCTCCCGGCAGGTTCGGCGCGGGGCGGGCAGTGTGCAGGCGGATGGTCAGTGGGTCGATCGCCTCCATCTTGGTGACCGCGCGCAGCATGCCGGCGAAGTTGCTGGGGCTGTTGGGCACGTTGGGCGCGCGGGTGAAGCTGAATGCAACATCGTCGGCGGTGAACGGGGTGCCGTCCTGCCACATCACCCCGGGGCGCAGGTGGAAATCCCATGCGGTGTCGCCGACGGGCGTCCAATTGAGCGCCAGGTCAGGTTGCAATGTGCCATCCGGTCCGCGCTGTGTGAGGCGACCGAAGATATGGTTCGCAAGGCTGTTATTGGCGGCCAGGTTGTAGAATTGCGGATCAGCCGACGTGGCCAACGCGGCGACACCGATGCGCAAATTCTGCGCCGACACCGGCCCGGCGAGAAGGAGGAAGGCAAGAACGAGGCGGCGCATCGGTGACACTCCTGGCGACGCATCCGGAATGACGAATTGGCAAGGATAACTCAACAGTGTTTGTTCGGACTTCCCTGCGGGGCGGAACGGCTGCAAGGTGCGCGCGCCTGCAGGAGACAGCGTCCGAATGATCCGTCCACTCCGACCATTCCTGATGCTGTTGCTGATATGTCCGCTGCTGGCGCAGCCCGCAAAGGCGGATGACCAGTTGTTGCGCATCGGGGTGCAGGCGCCGTTCCTGGTAGATCCGCAATTGTTCTTCCTGGGGCCGAATATGGCGGCGTCCCGGCAGATTTTCGACAGCCTGGTGGGACGCGATGAAGATGCGCGCTGGGTGCCCTCGCTGGCGACAAGCTGGAAGCAGATCGATCCCCTCACCTGGGAGTTCAAGCTGCGGCAGGGCGTGACGTTCCACGATGGCTCGCCCTTCACCGCGGCGGACGTGGTGGCGACGTTCGCCCGGGTGCCAGCGATTCCGAACAACCCATCGCCATACACGCCGAACATGCGCACGGTGGCCAACACGGAGATCGTTGATCCCTACACCATTCGGGTCCACACCGATCGACCGAACCCGACTTTGCCGGGCCAATTTACGAACATCTTCATCATTCCGGCGCGTCTGGCGAAGGAGCCGGGTGAGGGTGCGTCCAGCAAAATGGCGGTCGGCACGGGGCCATACAAGCTGGTGAGTTTTCGCTACGGCGACACCATGATGCTGGAGCGGAACAACGCATATTGGGGGCCGAAACCCGGCTATGCCCGCGTGCAGGTGAAGGTGATGAGCAACGATGCCGCGCGGGAGGCGGCGTTGCTGTCCGGCGATATCGACCTGATGGAGAATGTGCCGCCCGATGACGTGGCGCGGCTGAAGGCGAACAAGGCGATCACCGTGTTTGGCCGGCCGGCCGATCGCGTGGTTTTCCTGATGCCGAATATGAGCGCGGCGCCGCTACCGCTGATGCAGGACAAGGACGGCAAGCCACTGTCGGCTAATCCGATGCTTGATCTGCGGGTGCGGCAGGCGATATCGGCCGCAATCGACCGCACGGCGTTGGTGCAGCGCGTGCTGTCCGGCCAGGGCGTGCCGAGTATGGAAATCGTACCGGAGGGATTTGCCGGCTGGATCCCCGGCGTAGGCGTGCCCAAAGGCGATCCGGCGGGGGCACGCAAGTTGCTGGCCGATGCCGGGTTTCCGAACGGGTTCAAGATGACGCTGGCCTGCACCAACGATCGCTACATCTATGACGCACGCATTTGCCAGACGCTGGGGCAAATGCTGAGCCGCGGCGGGTTCGGGATGTCGGTGGATGTGTTGCCCAGCAGCGTCTTCACCGCACGCACCCGGATGGGCAAAAACGATATACCATTGATCATGTCCGCCATCTCGTTGTCGTCGTTACGGGACGTGGCCTATATTCTAGGCCTGGTCGCGCATACGCCGGACGATGCGGCGGGGTTCGGCGACGGCAACCGCGGCGGGTTTTCCGACCCGGTGCTGGACAAGC
>NZ_LMUY01000033.1:35991-61005 GCF_009765685.1 Acidisphaera sp. L21
CTTGGGCATGATCCCAATGTATTCCGAATTCACCATTGCCGCGGCACGGAGCGGCATCACTTACACTCCCCGGATGGACCAGCAATTGGTGGCCCAGGGGGCCAGCCCGAAAGGCACGCCATGACCAGCACCGCACGCCCAACGCTTTACGGCACACGGCACGGCGTATCCGCCGGGCATTACCTGGCGACGGCCGCCGGGTTCGCGATTTTGGAGGCCGGCGGCAACGCAGTGGATGCGGGTTGCGCGGCGGGGATCGCACTGGGCGTGTTGCTGCCGGATCTGGTGAACGTCGCAGGCGTCGCGCCGATCATGATCCGGATGGCGGATGGCACGCTGGAGACGATCGCCGGGTTGGGGCATTGGCCGAAGCGGCTGCCGCCGGATGTGTTCAAGGCGGCGGGGAAGATCCCGAATGGGGTGCAGCGCACGGTGATTCCGGCCGCACCCGATGCGTGGATCCAGGCGCTGGAGCGGCATGGGACGATGCGGTTCGCCGATGTCGTTGCGGCGGCGATCAAGTGCGCGGCGGAGGGGTTCGCGGTCAATCCGCTGCTGCACCACACGATCAGGACGCACGAGGCCGAGTATGCGAGTTACCCGAGCAACGCGGCGATCTTCCTGCCGGGGGGCAAGGTTCCGCAGGTCGGGGAACGGTTCGTGCAGGGCGATCTGGCGCGGACGCTGACGTATATGGCGGACCAGGATCGGGCGGCGCCGGATCGGGCCGCGGGGCTGCGGGCGGCGCATGATGCGTTCTACCGCGGCGACATTGCGCGCCAGATCGTGGCGTTCCAGGAGGCGGAGGGCGGCTATCTGCGGATGGACGATCTGGCGGAATATCGGTCGCGGATCGAGCCGGCGGTGGTGCGGTCGTGGCGCGGTCACAAGGTGGCGGTGTGTGGCCCCTGGTGCCAAGGCCCGGCGCTGCTGGAGGCATTGCTGTTGCTGGAGCAGGCTGGGATCGACGGGTTGGAGCACAACTCGGCCGTCTACCTGCACCGGCTGACGGAATGCATCAACCTGGCGATGGCGGATCGGGAGCGGTTCTTTGGCGACCCGGCGTTCGTGGATGTGCCGCTGGATTACCTGCTGGCGCCGGAAACGATCCGCAAGCGCGTGGCGCTGATGCGGGACGGCAGGGCGTTCGGGGAGATGCCGCCGGCGCAGGATGGGCCGATCGCCGGGTTCATGCCGGCGGATGCCGAGATGCCGACGGTGGAGGCGGATACCAGCTACGTCTGCGCAGTGGATCGCTGGGGCAATGCGTTCAGCGCCACGCCATCCGATGGGTCATATAACTCGCCAGTCGTGCCGGGGCTGGGGATCATTCCGTCGGGCCGCGGGTCGCAGAGCCGTCCGGACCCGGCGCATCCCTCGGGCGTGGGGCCGGGCAAGCGGCCGCGGCTGACGCCGAACCCGGCGATGGCGATCCTGGCGGATGGCGGGGTGATGCCGTTTGGCACGCCGGGTGGGGACGTGCAGATCCAAGCGATGCTGCAGGTGATGCTGAACGTGCTGCATTTCGGGATGGAGGTGCAGGAGGCGATCGAGGCGCCGCGGGTGGCGAGCTATTCGTTCCCGTCATCCTTCGCGCCGTTCGATTATTTCCCGGGGCGGCTTGCGGTAGAGTCGCGCATTCCGGTGGAAGTGCGGGCGCAGTTGAGCGCCTGGGGCCATACCGTGAAAGATTGGCCCGATGTAACGTGGCTGGCTGGTTGCGTGGAGGTGATCCGGTCCGACCCGGCCACCGGGCTGCTGGCGGCGGGCGCGGACCCGCGGCGGCCGGCCTATGCGATGGTGAGTTGATAGCCGCGAATAGACGAAGCTGGCGCGTATCGGTACAGGGGAGGCGACCGATCCATGAGCTGAAGTGAGACCCGAATGGCGAAACCCGCCCGACGCGCCAGCGCCGCATCCGCGAGCCAGCTTTCCATTCGGGACCTCATTTCCTATCGCTTGTCGCGCACCGCCAGCCTGATGTCGCGCGGTGCGGCGCTGCGCTATCGGCGCGAATTCGATGTGAGCCTGGGGGAATGGCGTGCGCTGGCGCTATTGGCGACGGGCGCGCCACAATCGCTGATCCATTTGTCGCGCGCCGCCGGGCTGGACAAGGCGCAGATGAGCCGGGTAGTGACGTCGCTGATCGACCGGCATCTGGTGCTGCGCGAGATGTCGCCCAGCGGTGGCCGGGCTGTGGAATTGAGCCTGACGAAAGAGGGCCGCCGGGTGTATGTCGGGCTGATCGCGTCCGCAGGGGAGCGGGACCGCGCGTTCCGGGCTGCCTTAGGCCCGGCCGAATTGGCGGTGCTGAATGGGGCGCTGGACAAGCTGGCAGACGCGGCGCGGTTGTTCATAAAGGACGAGTCGGCGCTGACCCTCGCGGACGAGGACTAGGGATTCTCGTACGGGATTCCTTGCCGTGCCAGATCCCAGACATGGCGGGCGGAGTGGGTGGATTGCTCCTCCAATACATGCCCGGCCAGGCCGCCAGCGCGGGATACTACGGCCATGGCGCGCATGACCGGCACGGGAATGCCGATTTCCAGCAGCAGCGCCGCGATGGCGCCGGTGGCGTTGACGGTGATGTGCCGGCCAGCCGCGGAATCCACTGCCTGGCTCAGAAGGTGTAGCATCGGGACGAACCGCTGGTCGCGCCCGTTTTCGGCAGCGATGGCCAGCAGCCGTGGGGTGCGGGGATCATCTGGCTTGTGGGTGCGATGGCCGAAGCCGGGGACGATCTGTTTGGTGGCGCGGGCCTGTTTGGCCAGGTCGGTGCAGTATCGCGCCGGGTCGGCGGATTGGGCGCCTTCAGCCAGGATGCGGGCGCAGCCCTCCATCGTACCGGCAAACACGTCGCCGATCGCCATCAGCCCGGCGCCCATTGCGACCTGAATTTGATCGGGCACGCTATCGGCCATCAGGCGGGTGACGAGCGTGGCGGGGTTCAGCCCGTGCTCCATCAGCGTGACCAGGCATGCGTCGAGCACGCGGGTTTCCGGCGGTTCCGGCATGCGGCCAACGACTAGAAAATACAGTATTTCGGTGAAGCTGTGCCGGCCGATGAGATCGTTCACCAGATCCCGCCCGCGCACCGTGATGCTGGTGGCATCGGAGGTCGCGATGTGCGTGCGCATCAGACGGGCTGCGGCATGTGGCGGAGCGCGGCGAGGTATTCGTTGGCGATGCGGCGTGTCAGATCCCCGGCGGGCACGATGTCGTCGACTAGGCCGACGGATTGGCCGGCCTCCAACTTGCCCTCCGCCAGGTCGCCATCGAAGGCAGCCATTTTCAGCGTGCTGGCGGCGAAAACGGTTTTGCGGTCGTCCATTGTGGCGCCCTCCGCTTCCATCGTCATCATGCGTTCGGCGAAATCGTTGCTGAGCGTGCGGATCATGCCCATGCCGCGGCCGACCGTGCGAGTGCTGTCGATTCCAGCGGATAGCACGGCCTGCTTATAGGCCGGATGGACGTTCGCCTCCGGCGTGGCGATGAAGCGGGTGCCAAAATTCGCCGCACCGGCACCCAGCGCGAGCGCAGCTGCTAGTCCGGCGCCATCCGCGAAGCCGCCGGACGCGATGATGGGGATGCGGCCGGCCAATGCGCGGACCACGGCGCGGACGACGACCAGGGTGGAGACGAGTTCGGCCGGCGGATGGCCGCCAGCCTCGCCACCCACGACGACCAGGCCATCGACACCGGCAGCCGCGGCCTTGGCAGCATGTTCTTCGCCGGCCACGACATGCAGGCAGATCGTGCCGAGCGCCTTGAACCGGTCCAGATATCGCTTAGGCCCACCCTGGGAGGCGATGAGGATCGGCACACGCCGCTCGGCCAGAAGATCCAGCACTTCGTCGGCACCCTGGCGATACAGCGGCATGTTCACCGCCCAGGGGCGATCGGTGCCGGCCTGCATCTCGTCCAGGGCCCGCACTAGATCGTCGCGGCGCATCGGCCCGGCGGCGATGACGCCCAGGCCGCCAGCGTTCGCCACCGCAAGCGGCAGGGCGGAGTTGGAGGACGCCCATGACATGCCCGCCTGGGCAATCGGCAGGTCGATCCCCAGCAGACGGGTGATGTCGGTCGGGATCTTCATCCAGCCAGGCCCATCAGTTTGCGGGCGTGGGCTGCGAGTGGCTTCTTTTGCACCTTGGAACTCGCCGTCATGCCAATCGACTCGAAATCTTCGACGACCCAGACGTGGCGCGGCACCTTGAACCCGGCGATGTGGTCCTTGCACCAGGCCATGATCGCGCCGGGGTCGCAGACGAAACCCTCGTTGGGGATGACGAACGCGGCGACGACCTCCATCAGTCGCGGGTCGGGCACGCCGACAACGGCGGCTTGCCGAATGGCGGGATGGCGGTGCAGCAGGTTTTCAATTTCGGCTGGGGAGACGTTTTCGCCGCCAACGCGCACGATGTCCTTCACGCGGCCCAGGAACTCCAGCCGGCCATCGTCACCCAGGCGGCCGAGGTCGCCGGTGGACAACCAACCGTCTGGGGTCAGTGCCTCCGCGGTTTCCTTTGGCTTATCGAAATAGCCACGCATGACGTTCCAACCGCGGACCACGATCTCGCCGGGCGTGCCGGCGGGGCAGGGCGTGCCGTCTTCGGCTTGGATGATGACTTCCACGCCGGGTTGCAGACGCATGCGGGAGGCGGTGCGGGTCTCCTCCGGCTCCCACCAACAGGATTGCGCGATGTTGGGGGAGGCTTCGGACAGTCCGTAGCCGGCGACGCATTCCTTCGCACCCAATTCGTCGATGATGCGGCGCATGACGGTGGGGGACGCGGCGGCCCAGGCGCCACGCAGGAAGAAGCGGCGGTCCGAGCGGCTGGGGTGATTTAGCAGCATCAGCGCCATGGTGTCGTTGCCGGAGAAATGGGTGCAGCGTTCCTCCTCCAGCAGGCGAAGCGCCTCGTCGGCCTCGAACCGGTCCATGGTTATCAACGTCACGACGTGTTGCAGCGCGGAGAGCACGGAGAGGGTGCTGCCGGCGACATGGAAGAATGGGCGGGCGGAGTGGTAGCGGTCGGCAACGCGGAATCCGATGCGGCCACCGGAGAAATAGGCGTTTGCCAACATATTGGTGTGCGTCAGCATCACGCCCTTGGGGAAAGATGTGGTGCCGGAGGTGTATTGGATCAGCAGGACATCGTCCGGCGTGCACGCGGCGTCGGCCGGGCCGGTGGCTTGGGCCATGAAATCCCCCATGCCGATGGCGCCCGGTGGCACATCGTCACCCAGCACCACCAGGCGGCGCAGATCGGGCAATGCCCCGCCGGGGAGGGTCGTGTCGATCTCGGGACAGATTTCCCGCAGCATGGCGATGAAATCGACCTTCAGGAACCGGTCGGCGACGAACAACATCGTCACGCGGGATTGACGTAGCGCGTAGGCCATCTCCTCCGCCCGGAAGCGGGTGTTCATCGGCACGGTGACGGCGCCGATCGAGCCCAAGGCGAGGAATAGGACGATCCAGTTCGCGCCATTGCCAAGGCAAAGTCCGACATGGTCGCCGTGCTCCACACCGGCCGCTGTCAGTGCCGCACGGGTTTTCGCCACGGCCGCGCCCAGTTGCGCGTAGCTGAGCCGCCCGTCGGAGGCGACGATTGCCTCAACCTCCGGTGCCACGGCGATGGCCCGGCGTAGCGCGTCATCCGTGGTCAGCGGGCACATGGAAGCGAGGTTCATGGTCTAGCCCTCCGCCTTGCCGGTGACGTCGCGGGAAAAGCTGTCGATCCCCTTGCGCCAGCCGCCATCGGCCAGAATACGCTCGATCTGCGCCAGTTCGATGCGGATGCCGGTCGCGAGGGCGACTTCCTCACCCAGTTCCACCGCTTGTTTGGTCAGTGCCATGGCGAGCGCGGGGGCCTTGGCAATTTGGGCAGCGACTTCTTCCGCCGTGGCGGCGACGTCGTCGACCAGGCGGGCGACCAGGCCCAGGCCGTAGGCCTCTTCGACCGGCATGGCGCGGCCGGTGAACAGCAACTCCTTTGCCCGGCGCTTGCCGATGACACGCTGTAGCCGCTGCGTGGCGCCGACCGTCCCCCATTGCGGCTCCGGAAAGCGGAAGCTCGCCTTTGGGGAGGCGATGATGAAGTCGCAGGCCATTGCGATTTCCCCGCCCGATCCGACGACCGGGCCATCGACCACGGCGACTACCGGCTTGCTGCACCGCTCGATGGTTTCGTAGGCGCTGAAGGCGGCTAGGCGGCGGTTGCGCACCCAGGTCTCGTCCTTACCCTGGCGCTCCTTCAGGTCGGCGCCGGCGCAGAACACTGGGCCAAGTGCATCCAGTAGCACGATCCGGGTGTCGGCATCACCGTCCAACGTGGCGAAGACTTCCCGCAGGGCCAGGCACATCGGCAGGTTCAGCGCGTTGCGGGCGGCGGCGCGGTCTAGCGTGACGCGCGCGACCGGGCCATCCTGGCGAAGTTGGACGTGGGCGGCTTCGGTCATCAAATCACCCGTTCGGCGCGAAGCCCGGCGATGGCGGCGCTGTCCATGCCAAGGTCGTTGTGCAGTACGTCATCGGTGTCCGCACCCAACAGGGGCGGCGTGCCGGTGATGGGATTGTCGAACCCGTCGAAGCGTAGCGGGTTACGTAATGCCGCGAACTTGCCCTCCGTCGGATGGTCGAACCCGGCAATCATGCCGCGGGCCAGGATGTGTGGGTCGTTCAGAATGTCGCGCACTGTGTTCACCTCGCCAGCCGGGACACCCTGGGCGCGAAGTGCTTCCGCCAAGGGCGTGCGGTCACGCTGGGCGATGGCAGCACGTAGGGTGGCCATAATCTCGTCACGCCGGGTGACGCGGGCGGCGTTCTCGGCAAGCGCCAGGTCGTCGGCCATCTCGGCTAGCTCCAGCACGCGGCAGATCTTCTGCCAATGCTGGTCGCTGCCGCTGATGTGCAGCCAACCGCCATCGCGGCATTGGAACGCGGCCGAGGGGACACGGCCCATATGCTCAGTTCCGACGCGCTGCGGGTCCTCGTCCAACGCGAACAGCCGGGCGGCGGCGATGCTGAGCAGGCTGGTCTGCACGTCCATCATCGCCAAATCCACGTAGCAGCCGCGCCCGCTGGCGTTGCGGCCTACCAGACCGGTGAGGATGGAGATGGCAATGTATAGGCCAGACGTAAGGTCGGCGAAGGGCAGCCCTACCTTTGCAGGCGGTGCATCCGGATATCCTGTCAGGTCCATCACGCCCGATAGCGCCTGGAACACGGTGTCGTAGCCATTGCGGTTGCGGTAGGGGCCGGTCTGGCCGAAGCCGGTGTTGGACACGTAAATCATGCGCGGATTGTCGGCACTGAGGCTGGCGTAATCCAGCTTGTATTTGGCCATTTCGCCGGGCAGGAAGTTCTCCACCACCACGTCGGCCTGCGCGACCAGGCGGCGGGCGATGTCTTGCCCGGCTGTGGATTTCAGGTTGAGCGTGATCGATTTCTTGGCCCGGTTCAGCGCAAAGAAGTATGCGCTTTGCCCGTGGGGCAATTGCGGTTCGAAGCTGCGAGATTCGTCACCGGTCCGCGGGCGCTCGACCTTCGTGACGTCGGCACCTAATTCGGCCAGGATCTGGGTGGCGAAAGGGCCAGCCAGCACGCGGGAGAAATCGAGGATCTTGACTCCAGCCAGCGGCTTCACTTGGAACTGCCCCGAAAGCTGCGCATCAGCGCGTTGACGTCCCGGCCAGCGGCCATGGCGGCATCGTAGGGCAGGTCGGCGACGCGGTAGAACAGGCTCTTTGCCGCCTGCATCGCCAGCGGGTTCGCGGCAGCCCAAACGGCGGCGATTTCGATGGCGGTGTCCATCACTTGGTCGGGTGCAACGACTCGGTTGGCAAGGCCCAGCCTCAGCGTTTCCTCGGCGCCCAACAGGCGGCCCATGCTGAACAGTTCGAACGCGATCTTGCGGCCGAGTTGGCGTTGCATGCCCGTCATCACAAGGGCGGGAACGATGGAGTGTTTAAGCTCCGGATAACCGAACTTCAGGTCTGTGCCAGCAACCATCATGTCGCAGCCGATTGCCAGCCCGGCGCCGCCGCCAATGGCCGAGCCGCGCACGGCGGACACGACAGGCTTGCCCAGGTTTTGCAGGATGGATTGGGTGCGGCAGGTCAAATCCGCGCGCTTGACCACTAGGTGCTGATGGTCCGGCGTCAGATCCTTGAACTCCGCCAGGTCGGCGCCGGCGCAGAAGCCCCGACCCTCGCCGGTGAGGATGATGGCGCGAACGGAGTCGTCCTGGTTCGCGGCGTCCAGCGCGTCCAGCAGCGCCTGGGTTAGTGCGGTGTTCAGCGCGTTCAGCTTGTCCGGCCGGTTCATGCGAAGGATACGGATGGCGTCGCGGTTTTCGGTCAAGATCAGGTTGTCAGGCATGTTGCAGGCTCCGTTGCGGGGGCAGGCCGAACCCGGCACGCGCCACCATGCTTTGTAGTTCGCGGCCCAGCACCTGCTCGCACAGTTGGGATGCTGCGAGGACGGCGTCCATGTCCAAGCCGGTCGGCACGCCCTCGGATTCCAGCAGGTTCACCAAGTCCTCGGTGGCGACGTTACCCGTGAAGCCGCCGCCATATTGGATTTGCGCCGGGTGGCCGCCGACGCCGCCGAACGCGCTGTCGAAATAGCGGCACCCGGCGTCCAGCGCGGCCATGCAATTTGCCAGTCCGGTGCCGCGGGTGTTGTGGAAATGGGCAACGGGGGTGATGCCGGGGATTGCCGCCACGCGGCGAAATAGGGCGCGGACGGTGCTGGGGGTGCCGTGCCCGGTGGTATCGCCGAGCGCAACCAGGCCGACACCCAATGCGGCAAACCGCTCCACATCGGCCACGACCACGCCGGGGTCGACTGCGCCTTCGAACGGGCAGCCGAGTGCCACGGAGATGACGCCGACCAGGCGGAACCGCCCGGCGGCCAGGCGCACCATCTCTGCCACGCTGGCCCATTGGGCGTCACGGGTGGTGCGCAGGTTCCGCTCGGTATGGCTGGCGGTGGCGGACACCAGCAGGCTCAGTTCGTTGGCGCCATGCCCGGCATCCAAATCGGCGAGGGCGCGGCTGATAGCACGGGGGTTGGGGCAGGTGGCCTTGTAGTAGACGCCGGGCTTGCGGGTGATGCCTGCCAACACGTCGGACGCGTCGCGAAAGGCGGGAACGCGGTCGGGGTGGCTGTAGCTGGTCGCCTCGATCCGGGGGAATCCGGCGGCGGTGAATGCGTCGATGACGGCGATCTTGTTCGCGGTCCAAAGCGGTTCGGTTTCATGCTGCAGGCCGTCACGCGCGAAGCACTCGCATATGGTCACTGGATCGGACATGGCCCCACCACCATTGGTCTTCGTCATTGGACGATGGGAGTACCGAAGCGTGTTGACGATGTCAACACTTCCATGTTGACGTTCCGGCGTCCGTGTTGATAGACGCAACATCAAGCGCGATGCGCATCGGGGGGAGAGAATGCAGCAGGTTGCGACGTCCGTTGGTGCGTTGGACAGCGATTCCGCAGGGGCGCTGTATCGCAAGATTGCCTGGCGCATCATGCCGCTGGTGCTGCTGTGTTACGTCGCCAACTACATCGATCGGACCAACATCGGCATCGCGCAATTGAGTTTGCGCAAGGATCTCGGCTTTTCGGAGCAAGTGTACGGGATCGGCGTTGGGCTGTTCTTCATCGGGTTCATTCTGTTCGAAGTGCCCAGCAACATGCTGCTGGACCGGATCGGCGCGCGGAAGACGCTGTTGCGGATCATGGTGGGCTGGGGCGTCGTGTCGGCCGCTACCGCGTTCGTGCGCACGCCGTATGAGTTCTATGCCGCGCGCATTCTGCTGGGCATGGCGGAGGCGGGGTTCTTTCCGGGCATCCTGCTATATCTCACGTACTGGTTTCCGTCCGCCCGCCGCACGCGGATGACGGCGATGTTCTTCATGGGGCTGCCGCTATCCGGAATCATCGGCTCGCCGCTCTCGGGCTGGATCATGCACAGCTTCCCGGGCGTGTATGGGCTGCGGGAATGGCAGTGGCTGTTCCTGTTGGAGGGTGTCCCGTCCATCGTGCTTGGCGTGGCGGCGTTCTATGTGCTGCAGGACCGGCCGGCCGACGCAACCTGGCTGAGCCCGGCGGAGAAGGCGATAGTCGCTGCCGATATCGCGGCGGAGCAGTCGGCAAAGGGGCAGGGTGGCCACGGTTCCCTGCTGGAGGCATTTCGTAATCCGCGCGTGTATGTGCTGGGCCTCGTCGGGTGCGGCACGTATACGCTGGCCAATGCGGTGTCGTTCTGGTCACCGCTGATCATTAGCGCGTCCGGCGTCAAGGATGTGCTGAATGTCGGGTTGCTCGCTGGGATCGCGCCGTTGATCGGTGTTATCGCGATGGTGATCGTGGGGTGGCATTCGGACAAGACGCTGGAGCGGCGGTGGCACGCTGCATGTTCGGAGTTCGTGGCCGCGGCGGCGTTGGTGGCGCTGTCGCTGACGGTAGGGTCGCCCTATCTGACGGTCGTGCTGATCGCGATCATGACCGCCGGGCATTATTGCGGGCTGACGGTGTTTTGGTCGATCCCGTCGGTGTATCTGTCGGACCGGGCGAAGGCGGGTGGGATCGCGATCACCACCGCGTTCGGCTCCACCGCGGCGGCGTTGACCCCGGCGATGCTGGGATGGATCCGGGTCGAAACGGGGAGTTTGAGCCTGGGCCTACAGATCTCGGCCGCGATCATCACCATGGGCGGTCTCGTGCTGCTGATCGGCGTGCCGGCGCGGGTGCTGCGGGAGCGTGCGTAAGGCGGTTTTATTGGCGCCGCGCCTGCCAATATAAAGGGCATGAGCCCTAGCCCGGACATTTTGCGCGTGATCGACCTGGAAACCACGGGAGATGGTTTCGCCGATGGCGGGGTGGTGGAGGTGGGGTGGCAGGACCTTGCCCTGGGGGCGATTGGCGACTGGTCGTTGCGTGGGCCGGTAGGGTCGCGGCTGGTGCATCCTGGCAACCCGATCTCCCCAGCGACCTCGGCCATTCACCACATCATCGATGAGGATGTGGCGAACGCGCCGGGCTGGGCGGAAGCCGCGCCCAGAGTGTTGCAGCCGCCGGGCAGGCTCGCGCTCGCTGCGCACCGGGCGGCGTTCGAACAGCGCTGGTGCACGCCGAAGCTGAGTGGGCAGGCGCGCTGGATCTGCACCTATAAATGTGCGCTGCGGCTGTGGCCGGAGGCGCCGACGCATTCCAACCAGGGCCTGCGATATTGGCGGCGGCCGGAGGGTTTGGACCGCGCCACTGGGCTGCCCGCGCACCGGGCTGGGCCGGATGCGTATGTGACGGCGCATCATTTGCGCGACATGCTGGCACTGGTGGACGTGGACCAGTTGCTCGTCTGGTCGGCGGAGCCGGCGTTGCTGGTGCGGGTGCCGATGGGCCCACTGCGCGGGCGGCGCTGGCAGGATTTGGACGCTGCCAGTTTGGACAGTGTTTTGGCAGGCGTTTTCGGGCGCGGGGCAGATCTGATGTTCACTGCGCGGACGGAGCGGGATCGACGCGGTAGCGTGGCGCCAGAAGAAACCGTAGCACCGCAGTTGCAGTTGTTGCTCTAGGGTGCGGAGCGCGCGTGCCACTCAGTAAGGTCGAAGGTGACACGGTCGGAACACCAGGTCGCCCTGCCATACAGGATCGGGCCGCCGTCGAGATCGGTATCCAGGCGGGTGACGACGAAGACCGGCGACGATATGGCCTGGCGTAGTAGTCGCGCCTCTTCCTCGCTGGGCATGCGCGCTTCGATCTGGGTGGAAGCGCGTAGGTAGTCCTTGATGCCGTAACTGGCGAGCGTGGCCGTATAGGTTGCGTGCTCGGCCCGGCGGCGCGGAAAGTCCGGCAAGCGGTTCAGCGGCAGGAACACATCGGCGAGTTCGATCGGGATGTCGTTGGCTTTTCCGATGCCGCGGCGATGCACCACGGATTGCCATTCCGGAATACCCAGTTTCGCAGCGATGTCAGGGCCGGCGGGGACCACGGTTTGCGATAGGACTTCGCCACCTGGGTCGAACCCCTGTTCGATGAGGTTGCGGGAGAAGCGGGTGCGTTCGGAGAGTGGGTAGGTGAGCGTGGGGGCGTGGACGAAGGTGCCGCGGCCTTGCTCGGCACGCACGAGGCCGCGGTTTTCCAAGCTGGCGATGGCCTGGCGGATGGTGAAGCGGCTGACGCCGAAACGGATCATCAAGGCGGGCTCGGTGGGCAACTGGGCGCCGGCAAGAAGGGCGCCGACGAGAATGTCCTGCGCGAGGGCCTGCTCGACCTGCAGCCACAGCGCATTGCCGGTTTTGCGTTTCAGCGCCATGCCGGGTCACTCGGTCTTGACGAGGCGGAAGAGGAGTTTGTGGACGGCGTAGTAGTCCACGGCGTCGAAGCAGTCGCTCCACGGAGAAAGGTCGGTGGTTGCGACGAACTCGGCGGGCGCATTGCCGACCAGGGTTTGGGCGGCGGCGATGAATGCCTCGGCGATGTCGACCCCCAAGGCACGGCGATAGGGTTTTTGCGCGTGGAGGAGGCGGAGGAAGCCGCCGCGGTTGCAGCCGAAATCGAGCACCGCGCGGGTGGAAAGGTCGGCTTCGGGAATCGTCCGGATGAAATGGTTCCAGAGGGGGCGATGCGCCTCCTCCATGGTGGGCTCGCGAGTGGGGTCGGCGTGCCATGTGTTGTATTTCAGTGTGGTTGCCATCGGGCGGAAGCCTTTGCGCTTATTCATCCGGACGACCGGACATAGCGTAACTCGAGTTGGTTGGCAAGTGGAACGGCTAGAACGGGTTGCAAATGTGCAGCGCGCTGTCCAGGACCATGTCGTGCTGCATGGCCTCCGACCAAAGCGTGTCGCAGCCAGTGTGCATGGGCGGGGGCGGCAATCATCGCGTCGTGAAGGAGAGTCGATAGCGCTCGGCGAGGCATAGGCCCGTCGTGTGGACCGCGAGCGTGTTCGGCTGGACGGTCAGGAGGACGCGTAGCACTGTGAGGATGTTGTGGGTGTCGGGCCAGGACAAGCGCCGCTTGCGACGCAACAGTTTGGTCACTCCGTTCAGCACCTGGACGCTGATAAAGCCGCCGTCGTTCAACATGGTCTCGGCACGTTCCGCCTTCGCCGGGTCGGCAGAGACCAGGTAGATCAGGACATTGGTGTCGAAGAAGCTACCTTATATTGGCCTCTTCGCGGTCGAACTTGAAATCCGCAGGCAGGAGACCGCGATAGGCGCGAAGGTGTTCCAGTCGGTCCTGCCGCCCGGCGTGCGCGCGACGGCGAACTCGTTGCCGTCGGCCACCCGGATTTCGATTTCGTCGGCCGCGCGCAACTGCAAGATCTCGACGACGTCGGCAGGGAGGCGGATAGCAAGGCTGTTGCCCCATTTTGCAACTTGCATGGCGCACCTGGATATACGGGTGGCGGATTGTCTATCCGCCGCTAGGCGGGCAGCAAGGATCGCAACTCCGTCCATACCGCCGGGTCGATCGGGGCAGATGGTTGGGAGCGGGCGATGAGGCGGCGACCGCCCGGAATATAGGTTTGGCCGGCATCCTGAAGCGCGGCCACCAGTGTGCTGACGCGGGCGGGCAACGGCGCCAGGCCGTCCGACCCGGCGGCGGGATCGATGACGATGATCGTCTGGCCGGTGCAGCCGGTTTTTGCGCCGGGGTAGGCCGAGGAATCGACCTCGAACGAGAAATTGGCCCCCACCAGAGCGGCGCAGAGGATTTCAACCATCAGCGAGATCGCTGCCCCCTTGTAGCCGCCGAAGGGAAGCAGTGCGCCGCCATCCAGGATGGCCGCTGGGTCGTTTGTGGGCTGGCCGGCACGGTCCAGTCCAGCGCCATACGGCAAATCGTGCCCGGCCTGTTGGGCCACGCGCACATCGCCGAGGGCCGCGGTGGAGGTGGCCTGGTCGAACACCAAAGGCGCGCCGTCGGCAGTGGGGGCGGCGAACGCGATTGGGTTGGTGCCGTAGACCGCGCGGGACCCGGCATGCGGCGCCACGACGGCGATGGAGTTTACCACCGTCAGCGCCACCAGGCCCTGTAAGGCAAACGGCTCCACATCGAGGTAGAGCGCGCCAAGGTGGTGCGATTGGCGGATGGCCAGCACGGCGATGCCGTTGGTGCGGGCCTTTTGCACCAGCAGTGGCGCCGCCTCCGCCAGGGCGATCTGGGCGAAGCCATTCTTCGCATCGGCACGGACGAAGCCCGGTGCGGCGTCCGCAATTACCGGTTCCGCCCTGCCATCCACCCAGCCGCTTCGCAACGTCGACACGTAGTGCCGCATGCGGAACAGGCCGTGGCTGGTGCTGCCATCCCGCTCCGCCGTGGCGCAATTGGCAGCGAGGATGGTGGCGACATGGGGCGAACACCCATGCGCCACCAGGATGGACGAGAGCAGGCCAGGTAGGTCGGCAGATTGGCTCAGGGGAGGGCGGCCACGCCGGTGATTTCGACCCGCCAGGCCGGGTTCACCAACTTGGCCTCCACCGTGGCGCGGGCTGGCGGGTTGGCCTTGTCCAGCCAGGCATCCCAGGCGCGATTCATCGCAGCCACGTCGGTGATGTCGGTGACGAAGATTTGGATCGAAATCAGGTGGCTTTTATCCGTCCCGGCCTCCGCCAGGATCGCGTCAATCTGGCGCAGGACGTCGGCGGTCTGCCCCTCCATATCCAGCGTGGCGTCATCCGCCACCTGTCCGGCGAGGTGGACGAGGCCGCCATGGATGACGGCGCCGGATAGGCGGCCCTGGGGTTGGATGCGGCGCAGCGTCATGGTTGGTCCTTCAGGTTACGCATAATCAGTCCAGCTTTGAACGAAACTTGCAAGCATAGGCCTGTGACGGGACTGAGGATGAAGCTATGATGGTGCGAAGCCGTCGTTAGATGCGGAAGCAAGGGGCGCCTATGGCACATGTTTCGGTTCGCAAGATCGTCAAGCAATACGAGACCTATCAGGCGGTGCACGGCATCGACCTGGAGATCGCCGACAAGGAATTCGTCGTGCTGGTCGGCCCGTCCGGTTGCGGCAAATCCACGACGCTGCGGATGATTGCCGGGCTGGAGGAAATTAGCTCGGGAGAGATCCACATCGACGGGCAGGTCGTGAACGACATGCCCCCGCGCGATCGCGACATCGCCATGGTCTTCCAGAACTACGCGCTGTATCCGCACATGACCGTGTTCGACAACATGGCGTTTGGGCTGAAGCTGCGGCATTTCGCCAAGGCCGACATCAAGGAGCGGGTGGACCGCGCGGCCAAGATCCTGGACATCGTGCCGCTGTTGGCGCGCAAGCCAAAGGCGCTATCCGGCGGGCAGCGGCAGCGCGTTGCCATGGGCCGCGCCATCGTCCGCAATCCGAAGGTGTTCCTGTTCGACGAACCGCTTTCCAACCTCGACGCAAAGCTGCGCGTGCAGATGCGGACCGAGATCAAGAAGGTCCACCAGATCGTGCCCACCACCACGGTCTACGTGACGCACGACCAGATTGAGGCAATGACGCTGGCCGACCGCGTGGTGGTGATGAATGCCGGGCGGATCGAGCAGGTCGGCCCTCCGCAGGAATTGTATCACAACCCGGCCAACCGCTTCGTCGCCGGGTTCATCGGCAGCCCTGGCATGAACTTTCTACCGGTGACGGTCGTGGCGCACGGCGAAGGTCTGGGCGTGCGGTTGACGGACGGCACCGTGCTGGCGATTCCCGCGGCACGCGTCGCACGGTATGCGCCCTACAAGGATCGCAACATGGTGCTGGGCCTGCGGCCGGAGCATTTGACGGATGTGGCGGATGCCGGGCGCGATGGCTTCGTGCCGCTGATGGCGATCGTCGATGTGGTGGAGCCGATGGGCATGGAAACGCTGATCCACTTCTTCATCGGCGATGCCCCAGTGATCGCGCGTTGCGACCCGGCCACGACGGCGCAGCCGGGCCAGCCGCTGCCGCTGGTGGTGAATATGAACCACATGCATCTGATGCAGGCCGATGAGTCTGGAGCCGTCGTTTAAGCGCAGGGGATAGTCATCCCCTGCAACCCCTTGAGGTCAAGGTGTCCAGAGGACGCCTGTCCGCTGGTGGGGTTTGGGGCAAAGCTCGAGGCTAGCCGCCCTTGACGCCACCCGCCGTGAGTCCGGCAACAATCTCCCGCTGCATCGCCAGCGTCAGCAACAGCACCGGCGCCGTGACCAGCAGGGCCGATGCCGCCAGCGGACCCCAACTGATCTGTTCGAACGTCAACGTGTTGTAGACCGCCACCGGCAGGGTGCGCGTCGTACGGCCGGCGAGGACCACGCCGAAGATGAAGTTGTTCCAACTGAAGATGAACGACAGAATGGTGGCCACGGTGATACCAGGACGCGCCAGCGGCAGAGCAACGCGGTAGAAGGCCTGCCAGATGGTGGAGCCGTCGACCAAGGCTGCCTCTTCCAACTCGTTCGGCAGCCCTTCGAAGAACCCGACCATGACGTAGACGACGATGGGCACGGTGATCACCAGATGGGTGATGACGATGGGCAGCAACGTTCCGGTCAGGTTCAGCCATTGAAACAACAGGAATAACGGCACCAGGTAACTGAGACCCGGCGTGATGCGGGCCACCAGGATGAGCGCGGCCGATGCCGATGCCTTCGCCTTGGCGATGCCGTAGCCAGCGGGGACGCCGACGAGCAAAGCGAAGCCGGTGGCGCTGAACGAGACGATGATTGAGTTGATCGTGTAGCCGACGAAATCATTCTGCTCGAACACGGCGCGGAAATTGTCGAGCGTGAGGGTGGTGGGGAAGAACACCGGCGGATAGGCGGTGTTGTCGACCTCCGTCTTTAGCGCCAAGGACAGCATCCATAGGAAGAACAGAAGCGCGGGCGATACCAAAATCAGCACCGAGATGGCGAGGCCGATCTTGCCGCCGATGCGCTTGGCGCGACGCCGGGTCATGCCGCCTTCGCCTTCTTACGGGTGCCCATCAGCACGAGGGTGACGGCCATGATGAGGATGAAGAACACCACGACGATCGCCGAGGCGTAGCCGATGTCGTAATAGGAGAAGGCTTCCTGGTAGAGGTACAGGTTCAGCGTCTCGCTGGAGGTGCCGGGGCCGCCACCGGTGATGACGAAGATGGTGTCGAACGCCTTCAACGCGTCGACGGCGCGCAAGACCAGAGCGACCATGATGAATGGCCAGACCAGCGGGAGCGTGATGTGGCGGAAGGCCTGCCAGCCGGATGCGCCATCGAGCGCGGCAGCCTCATACGGATCTTGCGGCAGGCTGGCGAGGCCGCCGAGCACGATAAGCATGATCAGCGGCGTCCATTGCCAGGTTTCCACCATTACCAGCGTCGGGATGACGGTTGCGCTGTCGTAGACCCAAGTGGAGGGCGGGAGGCCCACGGAGGTGAGCAAGTAGTTCAGCACGCCCAATTGCGGGTGGAACATCATCGTCCAAACCAGGGCGATGGCGACGGGTGTCGCCATCATGGGCAGGATGAAGATGGTGCGCGCCAGGCCTCGCAGCGGAAAATGTTTGTTGAAGCACACCGCCGCGGCCACGCCGATGAGGGTGGGGAAGATGACCGCGAGCGCGGTAAAGTAGAAGGTGCGGATGATCGCCCAGATGAACCGATCATCGCTGAGCATCCGTTCGTAATTGGCCAATCCTACGAATCTCATGGCTCCGCCGACATGGAAGTCCTGCAGCGACATGAACAGGGTGAAGATCCAGGGAAAGACGATCACCGCAGCCACGACGATGCCCGCCGGCAGAATGAACAGCCAGTAGCTGCGGGCGTAGTTGCGGCTGGATGGGCGCGCCGCCGCGTTGCTGGCGGGCACCACCGTGGTTGCGGCGTGACTCATCCCTGCAGAGACTTTTCCAAGATTGGCTTGAAGTTTTCGGTCGCCTTCTTCAATTCGGTCGCGGCATCCGCGCCGCCGATCATGTTGGTGAGCGCCACGCCGAACGTGTCGCGGAATTCGTTCACCGGAATGATTTCCGGCAGGCCGGAGCGGGCGATCTTCGCGCTGGCCAGCAGGGTGCCCAGCCATTCCTGGCCGAACGGGCTGTTCGCCATCAGCCCCTGGTCCTGATAGGTGCTGAGCCGCGGGGAGGCGCCGCCGCCAGCGCGCACCATGTTCAGCAGCATTTGCTTGCCGGTGGCCCACTGGCAATACAGATAGGCCGCGTTCTTCACCTTGCTTTGCGAGGTGACGCCGACGGCATCGGTAAAGACGGAACAGCCATGGCCCGTCGGCCCGGCCGGCATGGTGACGAAACCCACCTGGTCGGCGATCTTGGACTTTGTCTTGTCCACCAATGGCGGGGTGAAACCGACACCATCCATCCACATGGCGACCTTGCCCTGCATGAAGCTGGTTTGGCATTCGTTCCAATTGAAGCCGACGACGCCGGGGGGTGCGGAGTCCCGCATGATCGACTTGTACATTTCGGCGGCGGCGATGGCCTGCGGCGTGTCGGTCAGTAGGGTATGGGCGTCGGGGGTGATCGTCTCCTGGTTCTGGCCCAGCAGGAAGTTGGTCCAGACGGGGACGTTGGCGTTGCGCAGGCCTCGGCCGACGAAACCATAGGTCTGGCTGGATTTATCGGTCAGCGCGCGGGCGGCGGTCAGCATTTCGTCGAAGGTGGTGGGCATCTTGATGCCCTTGTCGGCGAACAGCTTCTTGTTGACGTAGATCAGCCAGAAATCCGACTCTAGCGGCAGGGAGTCCATGCGGCCGTCGGGCTGGGTGGCGGTGGTGCGGCTAGAGGGGCTGAAATCGGTGAAGTCGAAATCCGGCGCGGTGAGCGCTGCGTTTGCGACGTAGGGACGCAGATCCTCCAGCCACTTGCCTTGGCCGATGATACGCTTGGAGACGTGTAGGGAGTAGTGGAGCACGTCGAAACTGGGGCGCCCGGTGGACAGTTCCAGGATCGCCTTGGAGCGCTGCTGCTGCTCGGGCATTTGCTCGGAATCGACCTTGATACCGGTCAGCGCCTCGAACTCTTTCTGATATTTCTGAAGCGTATCGGCGCGCGGGTTTTTCGACATGGTCACGACGACCGTCTGGCCCTTGCATTGTTGCCAGTCGAACTTGGATTGGGCGTTGGCTCGGCTGATCAACGCGGGCGCGGCGAGGATGGCGGCGGAGCCCTGCAGAAGTGTACGGCGGGTTACCATGGTTTGTTTCCTCCTCCGGCTGGGCCGGGTGCACTCTGTGTGCTTGTTACGGTCGGTCTCGACAGCGCTTGGACACGCTGCCCTGGTAAGGCTCGTCCTTTATGCGGCAACGTCCTGTTGCAGGGCGCGCAGCCCGGCGGCGACGCGATGGCCCTCCGCCCAACTGGCGGCATGGAGTGGTGGGCGCACATGGGACCAGGCGGGCTCGCCCGTCAACTCGGCCAGGGCGGCTTTCAGCGTGGGGCAGAACGGGCCGGTCATCAGGTCGACGGCGGCCTGCATCGGGCCGGCGGCGGCCGGGTCGCGGAACAGGGCGTGGACCATGCCGGGTACCAGATTGGCCATGCCGCAGATCGTGCCGGTGCCGCCCTCGGCCAGGGCGCGGGCGATGTCGACTTCATTGCCGATGGTGACGGCGACGTCGGGCGCGGCGGCACGGAATGCGCGGAAATGCTCGAAATTGCCGCTGCTATCCTTCACGCCCGCCAGCAGCTTGCCGAAGCGGACGCGCAGATTGGCCAGCACGGCGGGCGGGATCGCGACGCCGGAGACTTGCGGGATGTGGTACAGCGTGGCCCGCAGGCGGTCATCGGCTACGCCCTCGATGATCGCGGCGAAAGCGTCTTCCAGGCCGGTGGCAGAGGCGTCCCGGTAGAAATAAGGCGGCAGGATCAGCATGTGCTGCAGCCCGAGCGCCAGGGCGCTTTTGGACAGGGCGATCGTGTCGGGCACGGCGGGGAAGCCGGTGCCGAGGGCCAACTGGTTGGGGGCGACGCCGGCCTTCAGCAGGGCGGACACTGTCTCCAGCCGTTCCGTCGCGGAGAAGGAGGTGCCTTCGCCGGTGGTGCCGAATAACACGAGACCTTCCACGCCTTGGCGGAACAGCCAGGCGCCGTGCTCGGCCAGGCGGGCGTGGTCTACACTACCGTTGGCCGCCAGGGGTGTTGCGGTGGCGACCCAAAATCCGCCGATGCCGTCTGTCACGTTTCCTAGTCCTTCTTGGTTCGTGGGCTTGATTTAGTCTGCTTCGTCCAGGGCCAGCGCGCGGCGGCGGGCGGAGGCGAGGTGGGATTTCAGGGCCTTCAGCGCGCCCTTGGCATCACGTTTGGCGACGGCCTCCAGCATCGGGCGATGTTCGTCCAGCGCCGGGTCCAGCACGTCGGGGGACAGGGTGACGCGGTCGTACATCATGATGCGTATGCGAATGGCGTTGACCCGGTGCACGTCGTTCAGCAGCGGATTGCCGAGGCTTTCGACGATCAGGTCGTGGAAGCCCCAGTCGATGGCTTGGGCACGAGCCACTAGCTTCGGATCGATCTTGCCGGTTCGCGCCTGGGCGGTAACGTCGGCCAGGCCGGCAACCTGTTGGGCGACGGTTTCGTCGGAGGCGGTGCGGACGAAATGGACAATCGCCTCGCTCTCGATCATCTCGCGCAACTGGAAGGCGTAACGGATCAGGCGCGGATCGGCGCCGGTGATCTGCAGGCCGCGTTGGGCGAGGGTTTTGACGAGGCCCTCCGCCTCAAGCCGGGGGATCATTTCCCGGATAGCGCCGAGCGGGAAGCCGACCAAGGCGGCAAGGTCGCGCTGCGTGACGAACTGGCCTGGCAGCAACTGGCGATCCAGCAGCTGGCGGGTGAACGCGTCATAGGCTTGTGCGCGCAGCGTCATGCCGGCAGTTAGGAACTAACATGTCAGTCTGTCAACGTCCGTTGCGTGGGCGGTGGGTCGGCCCTAGGATGGGCCAAGCGAACAAGACGAATTCGGGGAACGCCATACGATGACAAATCCCAAGCAGGTTCTGTTGGTGGCCAGCGGCGACCTGCGGCAGAGCGCCAATGCGATGTGCTGGCCCGCGCAGGCCGCGATGGAGACGCAGCTATCAGCGGCCGTGGCGGCCTGCGGCAGCACGGTGACGCGGGCGCATCCGGTGGACGCGGCAACAGGCCACGGATTTATCGCCAGCCAGAAACAGGGCATGGCAATCTTCGCCGAACTCGACCCCGACGCGCCGATCATCGTGGCAGAGGCGGTTTGGCAGTATTCGCATCACGTGCTGGCGGGGCTGACGAGCCATCGCGGCCCCATCCTGACGGTGGCAAATTGGTCGGGGCAGTGGCCCGGACTGGTGGGCATGCTGAACCTGAACGGCTCGCTGACGAAGGCGGGGGTTCGCTACAGCACCTTGTGGAGTGAGGATTTCACCGACGCATTCTTCACCGGCAAGCTGCGGGAGTGGCTGGCGGAGGGCTGGATCACACACGACACAACTCATGTGCGTAAGTTCATGCCGAGTGCCGCGCCGGGGCAGGCCCAGGGGATTGCCGAGACAATCGCCGCGGATCTGCGGCGGCGCAAATCGATCATGGGTGTGTTCGATGAGGGCTGCATGGGGATGTACAACTCCATCATCCCCGACGAATTGCTGGCGCCGTTGGGCGTGTTCAAGGAACGGTTGTCGCAGTCCAGCCTGTATGCCGCGGCGCGTGAAGTGCCGGAGGCGGAGGCGCGCGCGGTGTATGATTGGCTGGTGAACGCCGGCATGAAGTTCCATTTCGGTGCCGACCCGGCGACCGAATTGACCGAGACGCAGGTATTGGACCAGTGCCGCACCTACATCGCTGCAGTTCGTATAGCCCAGGAGTTCGGGTGCGAGACGATCGGCATCCAGTATCAGCAAGGGTTGAAGGATCTGCTTCCCGCGTCGGATCTGGCGGAGGGATTGTTGAACAATGACGACCGGCCGCCGGTGTTCGGGGTGGACGGAGTGGCGATCCGGGCGGGGCGAGCGATCCCGCATTTCAACGAGGTGGATGAGTGCGCCGGGTTGGACGCGCTGTTCACCAACCGGGTGCATCGCGCGTTGGGTCAGCCGGTAGAAACCACGCTGCACGACCTGCGCTGGGGCGACATCGACCGCAGCGGCTCGACCAGCGAATATGTGTGGGTGTTCGAGATCTCGGGCGCAGCTCCACCGGCGCATCATGTGGGCGGATGGCGCGGGACGGACAGCATGCGCCAGCCGCCAATGTATTTCCGCTTGGGCGGCGGCACAGTGCGCGGTGTGGCCAAGCCAGGCGAGATCGTGTGGTCCCGCATTTTCGTCGAGGGCGGCAAGCTGAAGATGGACCTCGGCCGCGGCCACGTCGCGGACCTGCCGATGGAGGAGACGGAGCGGCGGTGGCGCGACACCACGCCGCAATGGCCGATCATGCATGGCGTGCTGCACGGCGTGTCGCGCGACCAGATGATGGCGCGGCACAAGGCGAACCACGTGCAGGTCGTCTACGCCAACTCGGCGGCCGAGGCGGATCTGGCAATGGCGACCAAGGCGGCGCTGGCGGCGGAACTGGGGCTGGACGTGTTCATCTGCGGCAAGGCCTGAGCCGCGGCGATGGATGTCGTCATCGGCGTTGACGTCGGCACCGGCAGCGCGCGGGCCGGGGTGTTCGACCCGGCAGGTACCATGCTGGCCCAGTCCAGCCGGCCCATCCGCACCTGGCGCCCGGCAATGAATTTCGTGCAGCAATCCAGTGGCGATATCTGGGCGGCAGTGTGTGCCTCGGTTCGCGAGGCGATGGCGGCGGCCGGGCCGCATACCGTGCGCGGGATCGGGTTCGACGCGACGTGCTCGCTGGTGGTGCTGGATGCGGCGGGGCGGCCGGTGTCGGTCGATCCGGACGGCGCTGCGGAGCAGGACATCATCGTGTGGATGGACCATCGGGCGGCCAGCCAGGCGGACCGGATCAACGCCACCGGGCACGACGTGCTGCGCTATGTCGGCGGTCGTATTTCGCTGGAGATGGAAACGCCGAAGCTGCTGTGGCTGAAGGAGGAGATGCCGGAAACCTGGGCTCGGGCGGCTCATTTCTTCGATTTGCCGGACTACCTGACGTGGCGCGCCACCGGGGCACTGTCCCGCTCGCTATGCTCCACCGTGTGCAAGTGGACCTATCTTGGGCACGAAGCACGGTGGGACGAGAGTTTCTTCCGCGCCATCGGGTTGGGCGCGTTGGCCGATGAGGGATTTGCGCGGATCGGGCAAACCGTGCTGCCGATGGGGGCACAGGTCGGCGCCGGGTTGTCGGCCGCAGCGGCGGATGAGTTGGGCTTGGCGCCGGGTATTCCGGTCGGCGCCTCCGCCATCGATGCGCATGCGGGCGGCCTTGGCGTCATCGGCGCGACGCTGGATGGGCCGACGGATTTGCGACGCCGGGTGGCATTGATCGGCGGCACGTCCAGTTGCCACATGGCGGTGTCGCCGGAGCCGAATTTCGTCCCCGGGGTTTGGGGGCCGTATTTCTCCGCCATGGTGCCAGGAATGTGGCTGAACGAGGGTGGTCAGTCGGCGACGGGTGCGCTGATCGATCACTTGGTGCAGACCCACGCCGTCTACCCGGCGGTGGCACAGCAGGCGCAGCAGACCGGCCAGCATGTGTTCGCGCTTTTGGCCGACCGGTTGGATACGCTGGCCGCCGGGCAGGACACGGCACGCCTGACGGCAGGGCTGCATGTGATGCCGGACTTCCACGGCAATCGCTCGCCCCGGGCGGATGCGACGCTGCGCGGGATGGTCAGCGGGTTGTCTTTGTCTGCCACGGTGGATGATCTGGCGCTGCTGTATCTGGCGGCGGTGCAGGCGGTGGCATACGGGACGCGGCATATCATCGAGACAATGAACGCGAACGGCGCGGCCATCGACACCATCCTGGCCTGCGGCGGCGGCACGAAGGACCGCGTTTTCCTGCGCCAACATGCGGATGCAACCGGCTGCCGGGTGGTGCTGCCGCGGGAGCCGGAGGCTGTGCTGCTGGGCGCCGCGATGCTGGGGGCGGTGGCGGGCGGTGTGCATGCCGACATCCAAGGCGCCATGGCCGCGATGAGTGCGGCTGGCACCGTGATCGAGCCCGCCGTCGCCACCCGAGCCTATCACGATGCCAAATACGCGGTGTTCCAGCGGATGCATCAGGACCAATTGTCCTATCGGGCTGTGATGGCGGTCACAGCGGCGCAGTGAGCGTTGGGTCGGCCCACTAGCGTTAGCAGGGCGTTGCTTCCACGATGACGCCGGGTCGCGCGGACAGGCGCGGCGACGTGCGGTAAGGTGCGAAATGAGCGGAGAAATTCGGTCGCTCACCGGGTTACGCGGTGTCGCGGCAACCCTGGTGATGGTGGATCACTACACGGCGCTCGATTTCAGCTATCGATTCCCGGGCAATCTGCTGCCGCACATGTATGTCGCCGTCGACATTTTCATGATCCTCAGCGGTTTCGTGCTGGCGATGGTCTATGAGAAGCGTTTCGCCGGCGGAAATGTATGGGCCGCGACCGCTCTGTTTCTGAAGCACCGGGTCGCCCGGCTGTACCCATTATTCCTGGTGATGACGCTGGTGTGCTTCGTTCTATGCCGGGAGGGCTGGCTCACCTTTCTCCACCCCGATGTTACGTTCGGGGGGTTAGCCGCGAATTTGGCGGGGATTCAGACCTGGATCTGGCCATGGTCCAGCCTGGACGGTCCAGCATGGTCGATCAGCGCGGAATGGGCGGCCAATCTGTTGTTTCCGCTGCTGATGCCGCTGGTGCTGTTGGGGCCGGCGCTGCTGGCAGTGGCAACGGTGCTGGTGGCGCTGGTGGTGTTGGTGGGTTCGGCAGTGCTGTTCGGCAGCCTGTTCGATGTGCCGGCAGCCGGCGTGGTGAACGTCATCAGCGGTCCGCAGGCGCTGGGGCGGTGCGTGCCGGAGTTCGTGTTCGGCATGGCGCTGTGGCGGCTGCGATCGAGAGCAGGTTGGGCGAGCGTGTTCGCAGGCACCTGGGTGCAGGTGGCGTTGCTGGTAGG
>NZ_LMUY01000002.1 GCF_009765685.1 Acidisphaera sp. L21
CCGGCAGCCGCTCAGAAAGCGGCCGAGACCGAAGCGTCGTTCATGGACTTCCTGGAGACGGTGCTGCGCGGTGAACTCGACACCCGCCGGGCCCGGGCTCGCACGATGCTGTCCCGGGTGGCGGGCTTCCCGGCGATCAAGACGCTCGACCAGTTCGACTTCGAGTTCGCGGTGGGCGCGCCGCGGCAGCAGATCCAGCAGCTCGCCGGACTAAGCTTCATCGAGCGGGCAGAGAACGTGATCCTG
>NZ_LMUY01000034.1 GCF_009765685.1 Acidisphaera sp. L21
CTCTGCGTGGATACCCTTGCGATCCGGGGAGTAGCGATAGAACACGGCCGGCGGGACCGACGAACCCCATGGACGCTCGTCGCGAACGATCACCCACAGCCGCCCAGTCGCCGTCTTGCCCAGCCCTGGCGACAGCACCGGCACCGTCGTGTCGTCAGCATGAAACACCTCGCCTGCACGGATGTGGCGTCCGATCGCCTCAGCGAGCGGGGTAAGCAGGAACACCACCTTGCCCATCCAGTCGGCCATCAGCGCGCGATCGAGCTCCACCCCCTCGCGGGCGGAGCTGGTAAAGGTTCCGCTCGCGCAGCGAGTGGAATACCAGCGGAGGGATAGATCACGCTCTGACGGTGCAACGGCAGGTGGTCGCAAAATTTCGAGATGGCGATGTGCGCCAACAGACCGGGCCCCGGCAGCCCGCGCTCGATGGGCAGCGACGGCATTGGCGCTTGCACGAAGGTCTCGCAGGCGCGGCAACTCAGCTTGGGGCGGATATGCTTGACCACCTTAAAGCTGGCAGGAATGTATTCGAGCAACTCGCGTTCGTCCTGGCCGACGCGGCTGAACACAGTGCCGCCGCAACCGGGACAGGTGCAGGCCGGTTCGTGAGTAACGATCTCGCGCGGCAGGTGCTCAGGCAGTCTGGGACGGCTGCGCCGTCGCGCTCCTCGGCTCGTGGGCTTCTCATCATTCAGATTGGCCAGACCGGCGGGGTCGGTCATACCCGCGCGCGCCTCTTCCTCGGCAGCCTCCTCCTCGAGCTCGCCGATCAGCAGCTCCAACTGCTCAATATCGCGGTCGAGCTTCTCGGAGGAGCGGCCAAACCGCGTACGGCGCAGCACGGCCAACTGCATCTTCGACTTTTCGATGTGCAGCGTCTTGGCATGGATTTCGGCATCACGAGCGGTGATCTCGATATCTTTGCGGCCCAATTCAGCCTGAAGATCGGCGGCAAATTGCCGCAGGGCATCTGGATCGATCGGGAGAGGTTCGCTCGCCAGGGACATGGACCAAATCTACCGGAACCAGGCTGGGCAGTACAGCATTTTCAGCACAGCGACCTTCGGCTAGACTGCCACCGGCCTGCGCGGCATCTCCGGCGCCACCGTCCGCCGCCAGTCGATCGCCTCAATGAGAAGTGCCATTTGCGCGGGCGTCAGAAGCATTCCGCCGTCGACAATCGGAGGCCAAACAAATTTGCCGACTTCCAAGCGTTTGGCAAAAAGGCATAGACCGCTGCCATCATAGTAAAGGATCTTCAAATAATCCGCCCTCTTACTGCGGAAGATGAAAACATGGCCCGAGAAGGGATCAGCCGTCAGCACCTGTTCTACCTGAGCCGCAAGGCCATCAAAGCCATAGCGCATACTGACGGGACGACATGCCAGATAGACTTTCGTTCCAGCTGCCACCTGGATCATGATATACTCTTCAGAACGCCCCACACGCGCCTGAACGCTTGTTCATCAACGGAGGCATCCACACGCAACCTCGTCCCGCTTACCATATCAATCTCGATCATCCCGCTACGTTCACCACGGTCATGCCGGGCTATGTCGCCAAGCGATGCTGAGACATCCGTAGCCGACGGCATTTGACTTCCAGGAGGACCGAGAACACCGATCGGGATGAACGCTGCTGACGGGTTTACAGCCACATTTTTGGTTGCCGCTGACCGAGCGCGCCTGAGTTGCCCAGGACCCGCAGCCCCGTCCTGTCGTCGTGCCATTCGGCGCCATCTATGAATCAGACTGACGTGGATGCCGTGTTGGACTGCCAAGTCCAACGCTCGAACCCCAGGCACCAAGGATTCCTCAACCACGCGTGCACGAAACTCTGCGCTGTAGGCAGGTCGGCGCTCTGTGACGATCTCAATCCGGGATGCAGAAGCTGCGTCAGAAGCTGCCACTGTGGCAGCCTCTGCGACGAACACTCCGATGGCGTTTTCCATGTCCCAAGACAAGACGAAAGACACTCGCCGGGCAAGGTGGCCATCAGCAGACGCTTACTCCGCTGGCGCCTCTGACGGTGTCTCACCGATCCCGTCATGCAGCAGGATTTCCCAAGCTGGGCGGCGGTGGATCGCCGCGACCCCGGGCCGCTCCGGCCCATAGATCGTCTCGCAAAGGTGGATTGTCATCGGCTGCCTGGTGACGCTCATTGTGCATCGTAAGCGTTGCTCTGCGGCCGCCTTCCACGGAGCATGCGGGTAT
>NZ_LMUY01000035.1 GCF_009765685.1 Acidisphaera sp. L21
CCTCGCAGCAACCGTCAGCTACTGGTTATGAGTCCGAACCCTAGATCGGCATACGAGGCGATTGAAACCGCTTTCGGTGCAATCAGCACGTTCGAGTTAACGGAGTAAGGGGTTGAGAAATCAATGGCCTCCTTGCGTTCCGGCGTGATGGCGAGGACGGAGATGACCAGGTCTGCTTTGCCGGATTGCAGCGTCGGAAGTCGTGCCGGCACGGTCGTGGACACAAGCTCCAGCTTTACGCCGAGATCTTGTGCCAGCAGCTTCGCCGTGTCGACGTCTGATCCGGCAGGCTGCATCGATGCGTCCGTATAGTTGTAGGGCTCAACGCTGAGCGACGTCGCAACCCGAAGCACTCCGGCCTTCCTGATGTTGGCGAGTTCATCGGCCCTGGCACCACTTGCGCCGAGCACCGGCAGAAGGGACAGGACGGCTACAACAACGAGACTACGCATGGCTTCATTTCTTATTATTATTGTCAAAGATCGTATTCGAGGAAATCCCGCAGCTCTTTCGTTTTGGGATCGGTGAGGATCGACGCGCTTCCTTCTTCATGCACCACCCCCTTGTGCATCAGGATGACCTTGTCTGCGACGCGACGGGCGAAACCCATCTCGTGCGTGACCAGGATCATGGTCATCCCGCCCGCCGCCAAGCCTTCGATCACCCTGCGAACCTCGTTCTTGAGCTGCGGATCGAGGGCGGAGGTCACCTCGTCGAACAGCATCACCTTTGGTGACATCGCGAGGGATCGGGCGATCGCGGCCCGCTGCTGCTGCCCTCCTGACAGCTGCTCCGGAAAGCTGCCCGCCTTGTCGGCCAGGCCAACCCGATCCAGCACCTGCCTCGCGATCTCGTCCGACTCACGCCTGCCAAGCTTTTTGGTGTGACGCAGAGCCAGCGTAATATTCTCGATCACGGAGAGATGCGGGAACAGATTGTAGCTTTGGAAGACGATCCCGATATCCCGCCGCAGCAGCTTCACATCGAGGTCGGGCGCCTCCACCGCATGACCACAGACTTCGATCCGGCCGCTGTCGATCCGCTCCAGCCGGTTCACACAGCGCAGGGCGGTACTCTTCCCCGAGCCGCTTTGGCCGATGATTACGGCAACGTGCCCCTTTTCCACTTCGAAGGACACGCCTTGAGGACCTCCAATGCGCCAAAACTCTTTCGCACTTCACTGAGTTTGACGACGGCCGACATGCAATCTCCTTTCGAGATACTGGCTGTAGATCGAAAGCGGATAGCAGAGCGCGAAATACAGAAGCCCGACAAGCAGGAACACAAGGAATGGCTTTATGATCGAGTTGTTCACAAGCTGACCCGACCTCGTGAGTTCGATGAATCCGACCACCGAGGCAAGCGAGGTTGATTTCAGGATCTGCACGAGAAATCCAACGGTGGATGGCAGCGAGATGCGGACGGCCTGAGGGATCACGACAAGCCGGATCGTTTGCCACCTTGAAAGCGGCAGGCACTCGGCCGCTTCCCATTGGGTCTTCGGGATCGACTCCATGGAACCGCGCCAGATATCCGCCAGGTAAACGCTGGCGTAGAGCATCATTCCGATCCCGGCCGCAACGAGCGGCGGGACATCCAGCCCCGCAAAGCCCAACCCGTAATAGGACAGGACGAGCAGGATCAGGACGGGGATGCCTTGGATGATCTGCATGAACACCGCCGCAACCCATCGAACGCTCGCAACGCGGGATGTCCGCAGCAGCATCAGGATGAGGCCGCCGATCCCGCCCAGGGCGAAGGAGAGCGCCGAGAGCCCGATCGTCCAGGCGAAACCATGCAGGATAAAGAGGAGGTGGACGTAGGTGAACCTCATCGCACCCGCCCCTAGCCTGCGACGGCTTGCGTGCCAGCGAGCCGCACGCGTGAGAGGTTTCGCAGGGCGCGCTTCCTTCTGAAGAGCAGCCTTCCGAGACCCACGAACAGCAACTTGAGCGCGAAGGCGATCAGCACATAGATCACGGCGATGGTGATATAAACCTCCATCGCACGGAACGTCGTCGACTGTATGTTGTAGGCGGCGCCCGACAACTCTTCCGTCGAAATCTGCGATGTGACCGACGTCATCAGCATCATCAGGACGAACTGGCTGGTGAGCGCCGGGTAGACGTTCTCGATCGCGGGGATCAGGGAGACATAGAAGAAGATCTTGGTGCTGGAGAGCCCCAAGCATTCGGCGGCTTCGAGTTGCCCGGCGGGGATGCTGTCCAGCCCGGCCCTGATGATCTCTCCCGTGTAGGCGCCGACGTTGAGCACCATCGCGATGATCGATATGACGACGGCGGACAGATGAATGCCGATGCTCGCGAGCCCGAAATACAGGAAGAACAATTGGACGATGAAGGGCGTGTTTCGGAGCGTCTCGACGTAGATCCCGGCAGGCAGCGACACCGACTTCACACGGCTGCGGCGTGCCGTTGCCACGGCGATCCCCGCAACCAACCCGAACACGGTGGCAAACACGGTCATCACGACCGTGAGGTAAAGTCCGCTCAGCAGGTCGGGCCAAAACGGAAGGACGGAGGAGAAATCGAATCCGTAGCTCACGCGCCACTTCCCCCCGAGGGAGCGGCGCGCCCGACGGAATGCACCGGCCTGCGCGCGATCGCGGATTCGTCGACCTCGACTCCCCAGCCCGGCGCTTGCGGGATGGCGAGATGGCCGTCGGTGACGGTCAGCCGGTCCGACAGGAAATCCCATTTCCATGGGACTTCATCGATATCGATCTCCATGATGCGGACGTTCGGGACGGCGGCGGCGAAATGCGCGCTCATGATGTCGCCAAGGCCACCGCCGCTATAGGCATGGGGTGCCGCGTTCACATCGTAGGCCGCGCAAAGATCGGCCATCTTGATTGCCTCGAGATAGCCGTTCCACATGATGTCGATGATCGTGACATCGACGGCCGCCGCCTCGAGATACGGGCGCAAACCTTGCCGCCCATACACCGTCTCCAACGAGGCGATCGGGAAATGCGCGGCCCGGCGTGCCAGCGACAACGATTGCGGTGACAGGATGTCAAATTCGAACCAGAGCAGGTCGAACGATTCGAGCGCCCGGATGATCTTGAGCACGCCCTCCGTCCGGAAATGGCAGTTGACGTCGAACATCAACTGCACGTCCGGCCCGGCGCCCTCCCGGAATGCGCTCAGAAGCCCCACGATCGATTTCAGCGTCTCGGGTTCGAGGTTCAGCTCCGGGTAGCCCGGCGTCATCGCCATGCCCTGCCGCACCATCGAGAGCTGCCCGCCGGCCATGCTCACCGCGTCGGTCTTAATCGCCGTGAAGCCACGCTCGCGCGCCTCGGCACCCAACACCCGCACGTCGTTGAAGGTGCGGACCGGCGGCTTCTGCATCAGCTCGCTGTGCATGATGCGGTTGGTGCCGCAGCGGCTCCAGTAGACCGGTACGCGGGTGCGGAGCGTGCCGCCGAACAGCGCATGCACCGGGACGCCGAGCGCCTTGCCCTTGATGTCGAACAGCGCGTTGACGATCGCAGCGATGGCGTGCTGGTTCATTCCCCCGGCCGCCTGGAACGTGCGGCCGCGCAAGAACGCGGCGATCCGCTCGATCCCCATCGGGTCCATGCCGACGACCAACTCGCATAGCTTGGTCACAACACCGGACAGGCCCGCCGTGCCGGTATGCTCGGCGAACTCCGACCAGCCGATCACGCCGTCCGTGGTCTCGAGCCCAAGGAAGTGGGCATTGCAGAAACCCGCGTCGGCGTGCAGCAGCTTGAAGCCGGAGATCTTCATGGCGTCAGGCCCTCCCTAACCCGTGCAGCATGACCTTGACGGCCACCATGCCGGGATCGTCAAGGCCGACACTCCGCTCGGCGAAGATGCGGGCGCGGCCGATCTTGTTCGGCTTGTCACGATACGCGTCCAGCGTGCGGTCCACGGCGGCGGCGGCTGCCGCAAGGAGTGTCTGCGGTGTGTCCTCATCGGCGGCGGCACGGGCCATGGCGTCGAGCACGTCCAGCACGGTTTTGTCGCCGAGTGAGGCCTTACCTCGGGCAGACATGGCCTGCACCGCGGCGTCCAGGAAGGCTGGCATCTCGGTCCAGGGCACCGAGTCCTTGCCCTTGGTCAGCTTGGACACGGCGATCAGCGCCGTCGCGAACAGCGTGCCGAAGCTGGAGCTGGACACCCGCGCCACGGCGGAAGCGCATTGCAGCAGCGCCTGGCCGACATCCTCTGGCAGGCTGTCCTTCAGGCGGTCGAGTTCGCGGAACGCCTTCAGCAGGGTGATGCCAAGGTCGCCGTCCCCAATCTTGCCGTCGAGCTCGGTCAGCGTGGCATGCTTGATGTCGAGTTCGGCCAGGACGGCCGCGATGCCGTGCTTCAGGACGGCCGCATCCAAGGGCATGGCTACACCTTCCAGAACGCACAGGCCGCAGGCGCCGTCAGATATTTCTCCAGCGTCGCATCCAGCGGCAGCACGGTCAGCGACACGCCGGCCATCTCCATCGAGGTGGCGTAGCGCCCCACCAGTGGATGAGCGATCGAGATCCCAAGCTCCGTCAACCGCGCCTCCATCCGGGTGTAGAGGATGAACAACTCCTCGAGCGGCGTGGCCCCCAGGCTGTTGACGAGGATCGACAGGCGATCGCCGGTGTGGCCTTGATGTCGTCCAGGATCGGGTCGAGCAGCGCGTCGGCGATCTCGTTGGCGCTCTTCAATGGCCCGCGATGGACGCCGGGTTCGCCGTGGATGCCCATGCCGACCTCCATGTCGCCCTCGTCGATGGAGAAGGTCGGGCGGCCGGCCTGCGGCACGGTGCAGGACGACAGCGCGACGCCCATGCTGCGCACGCGGTCCGCGACATCCTGCGCCACGCGGGTGACACCGGCCACGTCCAACCCGGCCTCGGCTGCGGCGCCGGCGATCTTGAAGGCGTACACCATGCCGGCGACACCGCGGCGCTTGTCGCGCTCATTGGTGGCGGCACTCGCGACATCGTCGGCGATCAGCACCGTGGTGGCCTCAATCCCGTCGCCTTCCACGAGGTCCCCGGCCATGTCGAAGTTCATGACGTCGCCGCCGTAATTGCCATAGAGGCGCAGCACCCCAGCCCCGGCATTCGCCTCCCGCATCGCGATGGCCATCTCGTCGGCGGAGGGCGAGGCGAACACGTCACCGACGGCGCAGGCATCGAGCAGCCCCGGCCCGACATAGCCGGTGAACACGGGGAGATGGCCGGAGCCGCCGCCCGACACGATGCCGACCTTGCCCGGCTTCGGCGTGCCGCCGCGCACGATCACGTTCCGGCTGTGCTCGGAGCGCCGATAGTATTGCGGGTAGGCGGCGCAGAGGCCGGTCAGCGTTTCCTCGGCATAGGTGTAGGCGTCGTTCAGTATCTTCTTCATGACGTTCGGTTCCTGTCACTCGGCCGCAAGTGGGAGTGCTGCGATCTCGCCGCGGAAGCGGTCGGACATGATGCGAATCTTGTCCAGGATCGGCTCGCCGCCCCACCAGAAGCGTTCGCGGATGTCGTAGTCGATGGCGCGGCAGTGGATGCCGTCCACCACACCCAGCTTCTGCAGATACAGCTTGGCGAGCGCCGGGTAGCCCATCAGCTCCGACACCGATGCGACGGCGAGCGAGGCCGAGAGCGCCTCCGCCATGGGCGGGTTGGTGCGCCAGGAGCGATACATCCAAGCGTAGAGGTCGGGGTGGATGTTGGTGAACACGCCGCTATAGCCGCGCGAACCCAGCTTCATGGCCTCGAGCGCAATCGTTCCGTTCGCGTTGACGATGGTGAGCGCGGAGCCTGCCACGATCTTCAGCCGCCGTTCGATCCGCGCCAGGTCGCAGCAGACATCCTTAAGCACGGCGAACCGTCCGCTCGCAGCGCAATACGCTACCTCGCCATCGGAGAGCAGGCGGCGGTACGGTGCCGGGCACTCGTAGAGGCCGAGCGGCATGTCGCCGGGTAGCCGCGCCAGCAGCCAGTCCAGGTTGGACCGGAACGCGTCTTCGCCCTGGTTGTCCGGGTCGAGGCGGTTGGTGATCAGCACCACCGCGTCCGGCCGGGTCGCGGCGATCGCCGTCAATTCGGTGAGCTGCTCCTCCCAGCTGTCGGACACGTGGCCGGACGAGATCACGGCGACCCGGCCGGCCGCATGCTCGACCACGAAGCGTGACAGGGCCACGCGCTCCTCCAGCGAGAGGAAGAACATCTCGCTGGACTGGCAGACGGCGAACAGCACGTCGACGCCGTTTCCGATATACCAGTCGATCAGCCGCGACAGGCTGCCGTAGTCGATGCTGCCGTCGTCGTGGAAGGGCGTCAGCATGACGGCGACGATGCCGTCCAGGGGGCGATGTTGCATGCTCGTTCCGTCAATCAGAGGTTTGGATGAAGCGGGCTTGCCGGCTCCGATGGCCGGGACCGGTGCCGTCATGTCCGTCTCCCGTATGCACTCGGCGCCAGCCTCATAAGATCCATTCCGGCGCGGGATCGCAGCCCAGGCCCGGCGCCTGCGGGACGGCGACGGTGCCCCCCACGGGCGTGGTGAACGGCGCGAACGGGCTCGCGGGAAAATCGAGGAACAGCCGCTCGAACAGCACGTCGCCGGGCATCGAGGCGACCAGGTGCAAGGCGGCCAGATAGCCGCTGCCGAAATAGGCGCAGTGCGGGACCGTGGTGACGCCGAATGCCTCCGCCAGGGCGATAACCTTCAGCGTCTCCGTCAGACCGATCTTGGCGACGCTGGGCTGCGCCACATCGAGTGCGCCCGCTTGGAAGAAATCCCGGAATTCCAACAGGCTGATCATGTTCTCGCCGGCTGCGGTCTTCACGCCGGTGTTGCGCACCGCGGCGATGCCGGCATGGTCCTCCGGCGGCCAGACCGGCTCCTCCAGCCAGCGCAGACGGCACTCGGCGAGTGCCACGGCCTTGTCGCGCGCCTCCTCAGCGGTCCACGGGCAATTGGTGTCGGCATGAGGAGATAGTCCGGGCCGACCACCTCGCGCGCGGCCCGGATGAGGCCGACATCGATCTCGTGGAGCTTGATGGCGCGGTAGCCCTCGGCAACCGCCCGTTCGCAGGCGGCCACCAGCGTGTCGCGGGCGCCGTAGCGTTCCAGGCTGGCATACGCTGGGACGGACTCCCGCGCACGGCCGCCGAGCAGACGGTAGAGCGGCAAGCCGGCCATTTTGCCGGCAAGGTCCCAGAGCGCGATGTCGATCCCGGCCAGGGCACAGCGCACCGGGCCGGTGCGGCCGAACAGATGGAAGCGCCGCTGCAGCCGGAGCGACAGGCCGGCGATGTCGCTGGCATCGGCGCCGATCAGGGCTTGGCCGACCAGCGATTCGATTGCCTCCTTGGTCGCGCGGCAACAGCCATGGCCGAACGCCTCACCCCAGCCGACCAGGCCGCCATCCGTTGTGACCCTTACCTGCAGGACCGCCATGTCACTCGGCGAGTCGGTGTCGATCCCCGTCCGCAGGATTCCCATAAACGGGACCTGCAGCAGAACTGCATCCACACTGTTGATAATCGTCGACACCCGGTCTCCCCCGCCGGATCGCATTCAGCAAGTCACCTCGGTGGCGGCTTCTGTGTGCTATCCAACTCTCTTTTAGGGAAGGCTATCGGCACCGCGAATGCGATGCAAGCGCATTCATTAAACGATCGCTGATGGGCGTAAGACACCGTCAGCCGTGGTTTTACGATGAATGTTGTGTAGAGTACGCGCATACTCTGCCGTTGTCGCGGCAGGTCTCTGGTCGGATCTGGCTAAAGGTGTTGGACTGCCACACACTATGCTAGACGCGCGCTGGATCGCATCGGATGGACGTGAACAAAGATCTACCTCGTGCGGCGCGCGCCCAGGATGTTGCCAAAGCGGCCGGTGTTTCCACCGCAACGGTCTCGCGGGCGGTCAACTCGCCGGACAAAGTCGCGCCCGCCGTCCGGGATCGCGTGCTCGCGGCGGCTGCTGCGCTCGGATGGCTCCCGCACGCAGCTGGTTCAGCGCTGGCTCGAAAACGCACCTCCATTGCTGGCGTGGTTATCCCCACCCTTGGACAGGAGGTGTTCGCGACCCAGGTCGGTGCCATGCAGGCGGCTTTTGCCGAGCACGACATCACCCTCCTAATCGGCTGCTCCAACTACGACCCCGACCAAGCAGCTCAGCAAGTCCGCACCATGCTCACCCGCGGCGTAGACGCGCTCGCCGTTCTTGGCCAGATCCCAAAGCCTGGCTTGTTCGAGGTCGTCCAAGCGCGGCGGGTTCCTTACGTCATCACCTACGGCTCCGCCCCGGATGGCGGCCATCCCTGCGTGGGCTTCGATAACGCGGCCGCCTTTCACACCATCACCCGCCACCTGCTCGACTTAGGCCATAAGGTCGTCGGCATGATCCTGCAGCCCACGCTGCATAATGAGCGAATCGTTGCACGCCTTGCCGGTGTGCGCGGCGCGCTTGCCGAAGAGGGCCTGGGTTTACGACCACAGCACCTGTGTGAAGGCGAATACGGCATTCAGGCCGGCCGCAAAGGATTACGACACGTCCTGAATGCGGACGGTCCACGACCTTCCGCCATCATCTGCAGCAACGACCTACTCGCGATCGGCGCACTGCTCGAGGCTCAAACCATGGGGCTGACTGTCCCACAGGACCTCTCCATCACTGGTTTTGACGACATCAGCATTGCGGCCGAACTTGACCCGGCGCTGACAACGATGAAAGCCGACAATGCTGAAATCGGCCGCCTCGCCGCTGGCTATCTTGTATCGCGACTCCAAGGAAACGCGACGCCATCAGAAGTCCTCATTCCGCCAATTCTCATCAACCGCTCAACGACCGCGCAACCTCGCAAACGTTCGTAATGGCGTTGACTATGAACCTCTCCACCGTGAACGACGGAGTTTTCAAGCGTCCTTCCCTAACTCCTGCGGCTGGCAAACTCATCCGGCGTCGCTCGATCCGGTGCCCTGTTTGCGCTGTAAGCATGCGGCGTAGGCCGCAGTGGGCTAAGCAGGGTCGGTT
>NZ_LMUY01000036.1 GCF_009765685.1 Acidisphaera sp. L21
CGAGCAAGCCCTGCGCAAGCTGGTCGCCCGCGCCAGTGCCGAGCCGTGGGGCTTCGGCGCCGTCATCAGTCTGCCCCGTGCAGGGCCCGGCGAAGCCATCGATCTACGTGAACGGGCGATCATTCTGCATCACGAGTTGTCGCATGGGGAATATTTCACCAACGCGATCTATCGGCGTTTCGTGGCCTCGGTTTGGCAAAACGTGTTTACGGAGGATGAGCGAGCGCGGTTTCGCACCTACCTCACGAAGGATGGCTACGACCCGGCATTGGAAGACCTGATGATCAACGAGATGCAGGCCTATCTGATGCACACACCCGATCGGCGTTTCTTCGACGAGGCCGCACTGGGCATCCCACCTGACCGCATCGCGGCCATTCGCGCAGCATTCCTGGCGGCCATGCCGTCATGCTGGTTGCGGGACGTGACGCCCGATCCGAGCCTGGTGCAGGAGCGCCCCGTTGCGTTGCCGCGGCGGCGTCAGGGTTGGGTGTCGATGACGATCGCATCGACGGCAAGGCTGCCGCCCCGTCGCCGCAAATTATCGGCGGCGGCCCGTAAATCGCGCAGATACGCGTCCACTGGCTCCGTCTCGGGTCGGGCCTGAGCGAATAGCGGCGCGGTGGAGGCAATCGCGACGATCATGTCGGTTCCGAAGGGCGGCCCGACCGTCCATCCCTGGAAGCCCGACCGAGGACGCCCGAATTCTGAGCGTTGACCCGCCGTATAGGTGATATCGGGATAGCCTGCGCCCGGCGTCAAATGCACCAATGTGCCGTCATGCTGCACGTAATCGATCTGCAGATGACCGGCGAAATCCGGCATGGTGGTGCCCAGCGCAATGACTGCGTTGTCACGTAGGGCGCGCCTACCATCCGCCAACGCCATATGCATGCGGCGCGGCCCCGATCCGGGCCGGTCGGCGATAGCGCGCAATGTATCGAGCACCGGGCAATACGGCCCATCAAACGTTGCGAGCTGCCAATTGGTGGAGCGTGGTTCTGACGCCAGGGTCACCTGCCGAAGCGTGGCTTCGGCCGATCCCGTGCTCACAAGGCCTGTGACTGTGGCCACGCCTGACTCCGAAACCTCGCTGCTCACCAACGTACACTGCAGCCCAGGCAGCGCTGCAGCCAGTGTTGAACGAATTGCGCTGGGGCTTTTATCGACCTGGACGGGTGGCAGTGGCGGCGCGGCGGGCGACGGGATGGTGGGTGCTGGGGCGCTGGTCGAACTCGTCGTCGCGAAATTCTGCGGCGGCGATGATGGAGGACTGACCGGGACAGGGGGTGCCGTCACGACCACGGGCGGTGATGGCGGCGAAGTCGGCTGGACAGGTTCAACCGGCGGCGTCGGTGGTATTGAAACCGACGCCGTGGTGCTGGGCGACGACGTCACAACTGGCGGCGGTATCATTGTGGGCGGGGCACTCGCCGTCGCAGGAGGGCCGTCGGGTAGGGCGACCGGCGGCGGCCCGACGGGGACCGGTGGTGGCGTCATGCTGGCTGTCTGCACCGGAACTGTCGGCTCCGAGGGTGCAAGCGCCAGCCAACCCACCACCGCCAGTGCCAAAACAGCCGCAGCGCCACCCCCCGCGACCATCGGCAGTCTGGAAGATTTCCGTTCCTGCACGCCAGGACTTGCCCGAGCAAGTGCGGGTGCAGGCTGGCGGATCGGGGCCGCCACGATTGTCGCCTCCGACAGATCGGTTTCGAGCGCCGCCGTGCCGCCGTGCCGCAAAGCGTCGGCAAAGGCTGCAGCGTCGGGAAAGCGATCCTCCGGCCGGCGGGCCATGGCGCGGGCCACCACCGGGTCCAGCCATGGGGGCACCGACACCGACAACTCGGACGGCAGCGGCGGCGTGGTGTTCAGCACCTTGTGCATGATGGCCGTCAGGCCGCCATCGTAGGGACGGTCCCCGGTCAGCAACTGGTAGAGCAGCACTCCGGTGGAATAGATGTCGGAACGCTTGTCGACCGTCTGGCCCATGAACTGCTCGGCCGACATGTAGGCGGGCGTGCCCAATATGGTCCCCGCTTGGGTCATACTGCTGCTCTCGATCCGCGCGATGCCGAAATCGGCGATCTTGGCCCGGTTGTCCCGCGTGATCATCACGTTGGCAGGCTTAATGTCCCGATGCACCACCCCGCGGGCGTGGCTGTAGACCAGCCCGGCCAGGATATCGTCCATCACCCGCAGCGTTTCAGCCAGCGGCAGGCGTTCGTTTTTGTGCTCCAGCAGGTCCTTCAGCGTTTGGCCCTCAACGAACTCCATCACGATGTAGGCAAGCTCATCCGTCTCGCCGTAATCGAACACACCAACGATGTTCGGGTGGTTTAACCGGCCAGCCGCCTGCGCCTCCCGCTTGAACCGGGCAAGGCTTTCCTGCGCCTCAGGGTCGGCGCCGTCGGGTAGTTCCACCGTTTTGATGGCAACCCGGCGTTCGATGACCGGGTCCATACCGTCATAGACGGTGCCCATCGCGCCTTTGCCCAGAACCGCCCGGATCTGGTACTTGCCCAGCAGGCTGCCCGGCAGCAGGTTCGTCACAGACCGGCCATGCGCCCAATGGCCTCATCGGGCGCACCATCTCGCTCCGCGCTCAACGTGCGCCCGCGTCCTTCGCCAATCAGCGCGAACGGTGCCCAGTAGAACGGATGCGCTACGGCCGCGGGTAGGCCTTTGCCAGCCCCGTCCAGCAATGACAACTCCGCGCCCCGCAACGCGCCGGCTGCCCCATCCGGGTCCCCCGCGCGCAACCGTCGCATGGTATCGGCCACCAGCAGCGCTGCGATCTGGTCGTTGACCGACCAATGCGTCACCATCATCGCCCGCGCCCCGGCGTAGAAGAACGACCGCGCCAGGCCCGATAGGCTTTCGCCGCCGCTGCTGTCGCCGGGCCCGCCGGAATTACAGGCCGACAGGATGACCACGTCGGCATCTAGATCCAGCCCCATCACGCCCTCGGCGGTGATCAGTGCGCCAGAGGCATCTGGGGCGCCGGCAGGGGCCGATGCAACGATCGCAGGCTCCGACTGGCAGCGTAGATCGGTGGGCAGCAAAGCGTGGGTGGCGAAATGCAGTACCCGGAAGGGGCGCAGATCCATCGCGCGAACGCGCTGCGCGGTGAAGGACGTGCCCTCCAGCTCGTCGCTGGCCGAGCCGCCCAGTAGCGCCCGGGTTGCGTCCAGTTCACGCCGGGCGAAGGGCAGGGGCGGCAGGCCGGCGAATAGCTTGGCACTATCCTCGCAGGCGCCACGAGGGAAGGTGCGTTCCGCTTGCGCCAGCGTGACGGGGCGGAAATCGCCGAATCCGAACCAGGGCTGCCCACCCCGCGAGGCGACCGGCAGGCGGCGCAGCGATACGAAGTTCGCCGGCGCAGGCACGTGGCTGATCGCCATCTGACGCACCAACCACGGTGCGGCAGCCAATTGCGCCGGGTCACCTTTCCCAGTGAGCAACACGTTGAACGGCAGTGATAGCAATGGCCCGCTTGGCGCGACCACCAGCGCACGCACGCCATTCAGCCGCGGTTGCAGGCGGCCCAGAGTGCCGGCGTACAGTGCGGCCGCATCCGCCGTGTCAAATGGCGGCACGTCCGCGGTGGTCGGTTCGATCGACGCACGGATACGTTTGACCGTCGCTGTCGCGGCCGCGAGGTTCATCGTGGTCCGCGCCGCATCCACCTGGCCGTCGCGCAACACGAACACCCAACCGCCGCGATCGCTCAGCGTGATGGAGGTGAAGGCCTCGCCGGGCCGCAGGGCGGACAGAACATCTGCTGCGGACACGACTTCCTGCACCAACTGGCCGTATTGCGGGGCGGCGGCATGCAGCGCGGCGTCGGAGTCGGCCAACGCGGTCCGGGCATCCGTGATGGCCCGGTCCAGATCCACCGCCGGAGGCAGGGGCGGCGCGCCCGGGTCACGCAACGCCGGCGAGGCCAAGGCGTCGCGCTGCCGCTCCAAATCCGCCAGCTTGTTACCGGCATCCTGTTGCCGGCGGATCGCGGCGCCGACGCGCGGATCCTTGGCACCCGCCGTCAACCGGGCAGACGCGAGGGCGATCTGCTGGCTGGTGATGCCGCCCTGGGCCATCTGCGACGCCTCAAACATTTCCCCCAGAAGCGGCTGCCGGGCACCGGGCGCGCGGTCGGCGGCGGTGGCGTAGATGCCCAGGCATGGGTCCATCAGTTCGGCAGTAGTGCCGACCTTCAGCTCCCGCAACAGGGCGGCACCGCGTCGGCACAGGGTTAGCGCATCGTCCAAACCGCCATTTCGCGACGATTCCGCGGCGCGCAGCAGGTCGGTCGCGGCCAACGGGCGCGTGCCGGGTTGGGACTGGGTGAAATCGGCCGAGGCCAGAGTCATCCGCCGCAGCCCTTCATCGCCCTGCATGTCGGCGATCGTCGCCGTGGTGCGATACAGCCGCGCCGTCAGGTTACGCTGGCTGATCCCATGCGCCGCCGCCAGGCTCGCAGCAGAACGAATTTCGGCATCTGCCTCGGCCCCGCGGCCCAAATTACGCAGGGTGATCGCTTGGTAGCGGCGGGTTTCCACCACCCCGATCATCGCGCTCTGTTGCCCCGGCTCCAGCAGCAAATCTCCCATCGCAGCCGGCACCGCCTCCGCCCGGCTGCTGGCAACCAGGGTGCGAGGCGCCGCACCGGCCGGGGCCGCCAGCATGTCCGGCGGCAATTGAGCGGAATACCCGGCCTCTGCGGTTTTCAGCAGCGCCAACGCATCGGCATTACGGCCGCCATTGATCGCGCTCAGCGCGCGGTAATGCGCCAATCGAGCGCTCGCCGTCGGATCCGCCGCCCGCGGGGCGAGTTGTCCGGCCCGGGCGAATGCCGCGTCCGCATCAGGGGTGCGCCCCTGGTCCGACAACTGCAGCGCCACGTGCATTAGCGGCACGGCCGTATTCGGGTCGTTGGCGCCGAGTGCTTTCTGCTGCAGGGCCAGCGCGGCGCGGAACGCCTGTTCGGCCGGAATATAGCTTTCCGCCAAATTGGCACGGGTGCCAGCCAGCATGAGCTGCTCGTATTGGCCGACATCGTTGGCGCCGAAGGACTGGGCCGCTAGGCGCGCGGCGAACAGGCCGTCCGCACGGCCCGGCGGCAGCGTCGGCGCCGCAGCCGCACTCACCCTGCCCGCAAGCACGCCGATCGAGCGTTCCAGCACCGGCAGCACCGGCAGGATTGCATCCGCGTAGTAAGCCGTGCCATCGACCGAGGCGACCATCGCCGCCTGCGGCCACCCCCCGGCCCGGCGTGTGCACGACAGCACCACTGCCGGTGAGCCGCCAAGGATCGTCGTAGCCGCCTGATCGCCGCAAAT
>NZ_LMUY01000037.1:0-34878 GCF_009765685.1 Acidisphaera sp. L21
CGCCTGCCCGTCAGCAAACTTTGGCGGAGGGGACGGAGAACCTCGCGATCGGGGAGTCGCCGCTGCTGGCTGCCGCCGCGCCGCTACTGCAATTGCTTGCTCGGCTGCGCAATACTGCGAACCCGCCGGACACCGGTGATTTGCGCGAACGCACCGTCCGTGAAATCCGCGCGTTCGAGCAGCGGGCGCGGGATACCGGCGTCCCGATGGAGCAATTGCGCCCGGCCCATTACGCCCTGTGCGCCAGCCTGGACGACGTGGTGTTGAACACACCCTGGGGTAGCGCCGGTGGATGGGACGCACGCTCCCTCGTGTCCACCTTCCACCAGGAGGTACGAAGCGGAAAGCGGTTCTTCGACCTGCTGAAGCAGATGAAGGACAACCCCGGTAAGTTTCTGCCAGTGCTGGAACTGATGTATCTCTGCCTGTCGCTTGGCTTCATCGGGCAATACCGGCTATCCCCCCGCGGCCCCGGCGAGATCGACAGCATCCGGGAAGAAACCTACGCCATCATCGCCCGCAACCGTGCCGCGGCAAATCCGGAGCTTTCGCCGCACTGGCAGGGGGTGAGCGCGCCGTATCGCGCCTCCCGCGCGCGGCTGCCGATCTGGGTCGCTGCGGTCGCCGGGCTGGCAGTGGTCGGCGGCCTTTTCCTATGGTCCACCACCCGGCTCAATGCGTCATCGGACGATCTGTATGCCCGCATGCTGGCGGCCCCGCCGGCGACAATGCCCACCATCGCCCGAGCGGCCGTGGTGCAGCCGCCACCCCCCCCGCCGGAACCGCCGCTCCCCGGCGTGTTGGAGCGGCTGCGCACCTTCTTGGCGCCGGAAATCAAACAGAACCTGGTATCCGTCGTCGGCACCTCCGCGGTGCCCATCGTGCGCATCAGCAGCCGCGGCATGTTCCCGTCCGGTAGCGCCACCGTCCAGGCCTCGTTCAAGCCACTGCTGGACCGGATCGGACTGGCGCTGAAGGAAGAGCCGGGGACGGTGCAAGTGGTCGGCTACACCGACAACCAACCGATCCATACCGTCGCCTTCCCCTCCAACTTCGCGCTTTCCACCGCCCGCGCCCAGGCCGCCCGCAGCATCATCGCCGGCACGCTGGGGATCGACAGCCGGATCAGCGCCGAAGGCCGCGCCGACGCCGAAGCCATCGCGTCCAACGCAACGCCGGAAGGACGGGAGACGAACCGTCGCATCGAAGTCGTGCTGCATCGGCAGGTCCCCTGATGTTCATCTTCCGCTTCATCATCCGCCTGCTGCTGTCGCGCTGGTTCCTCACCTTCGTCGGCACCACCTTGCTCGCTGCGTTGGTGTGGGAATTCGGGCCCATGCTGCCGCAGTTGGAGGAGGATTGGCGGCGCGGGGTCGTCATCCTGGTCCTGCTGCTGGTCTGGCTGGTGGCGAATGTCCTACTGGACGCGCGCCGCCGCCGGCGCGAGCGCGTGCTGATGGTCGGCATCACCCAGTCCCCCATCAATACCGGCCCCGATCTGGACGCCGCCGGGCGGGAAGAGGCGGAGGCGCTGGCGGAGAAGCTGTCGAGCGCCATCACGCTGCTGAAGAAGGCGCGAGGCACCCGCGGCTATTTGTACGAACAGCCCTGGTACGCCATCATCGGCCCACCCGGCGCGGGCAAAACTACCGCACTGCTGAACGCAGGGCTGAAATTCCCGCTGGCCGCGGAGATGGGCCAGGGTGCCGTGGCCGGCGTCGGCGGCACACGCATGTGCGACTGGTGGTTCACCGAGGACGCGGTGCTGATCGACACTGCCGGCCGTTACACCACCCAGGATTCGGACGCCGGCGTGGACAAGGCTGGCTGGGAAGCATTCCTGGAACTGCTGAAGACCACCCGCCCCCGCCAGCCGCTGAACGGCGTGCTGGTCGCCATCTCGCTGACCGAAATCGCCACCGCGCCCGCCAATGAGCGCATCGCCCACGCCCGCGCCATCCGACGCCGGATCAAGGAGTTGGAAACCAAGCTGTCGGTGCGCATGCCGGTCTACGCGCTGTTCACCAAGGCAGATCTGATCGCCGGGTTCACCGAATTCTTCGACGATTTGGACCGCGACCGGCGCGACCAGGCCTGGGGCGTCACCTTCCCACTGACCAAGACCGAAGCCGGTCCCGCCGCTGCCTTTGCCGACGAGTTGCGGCAATTGGTGGCGCGGCTGGACGAACGGCTATTCGCCCGGTTGCAAGCCGAACGCAGCCCGGAGCGCCGCGCCGCCATCGCCGGCTTCCCCACCCAGGTCGCGACGCTGGAGCAACCACTCAGCGCGTTCCTGACCGAAGCGTTCGGCGGCTCCCGCCTGGACCCCGCGCCATTCCTCCGCGGCGCCTATCTCACCTCCGGCACGCAGGAGGGAACGCCGATTGACCGGCTGACCGGCGCGATGGCCAGGTCCTTTGGTCTGGACCAGCGACGTGCTACCAGCCTACGACCGGAGCAGGGGCGCAGCTACTTCCTTGGCCGGCTGCTGCGTCAGGTGGTGTTTGGTGAGGCGATGCTCGTCAGCGAACCGCCTGGCGCGGCGCGGCGGCGCCTGCTGATCCGCGGCAGCGCCTTCGCAGGCGTAGCGTTGGGGACGATGCTCTTCGCCGGCCTGGTTTGGGCCAGCGACGCGTCCGACCAACGCGATGTCGATGCGACGGCCCGGGCGCTCGCCGCCTATGAAACCACTGCGCATGGCTTGCCGCTTGACCCGGTGAACGATGCCGACCTGCAGCGCCTGCTGCCACTACTAGACCAGGCCCGCGCTTTGCCGCACGGCGTGGATTCCGGCGAGGGCAGTTCGATGTTCAGCCGGATGAGCCTGGCCCAGAGCGCCAAGCTCGGCGCCGGGTCGCGTGCCGTCTACCGTCACGCTTTGGCCAACGCGCTGCTGCCGCGCATGGTCTGGCGATTGGAGGCGCAGATCCGCGGCAATATAGGCCGGCCGGACTTCCTGTACGAGGCAACGCGCGTCTACCTGATGCTGGGCGGCGGCGGCCCGTTGGACCGGGACCTGGTGCGGGAATGGATGACGCTGGATTGGCGTGCTACCTACCCCGGCGCCTTCAACCAGCCGATGCTGGACGAACTCGGCCGCCACTTGGACGCATTGCTGGCCGAGCCACTGCCCCCCGTCAGCCTGGATGGTCAGTTGGTGGCCGCAGCGCGTGCCACGTTCAGCCGGGTGCCGTTGGCCTCGCGGGTATATTCGCGCATCAAACCCTCCGCCGCCGCCCAACGCATACCGCCCTGGTTGCCGAGCGACGCACTGGGCTTGGCGGGATTGCGCGTGTTCGTGCGCGCGTCGGGCAAGGCGCTCACCGATGGGGTGCCTGGTTTCCTGACGGTGAACGGATTCCATAAGGTGCTGCTGCCGGCGCTGGGGCCGGCCGCGCGCGAGGTCGCCGGGGAAAGCTGGGTGCTGGGCGAACGCTCCGCCATCAGCACCGGGCCAGCAGAAATGCGGGCGCTAGAGCAGCAGGTGATAGCACTTTACGAGGCGGATTATATCGCCGCGTGGGACGCGATGCTGGCCGATCTAAACGTCGTGCCGCTGCGCAGCCTCACGCAGGCAGCGCAGGATCTATATATTCTGGCATCACCGCAATCGCCGATGCGTGATTTGCTGGTCTCCGCATCACGCCAACTGACCCTGTCGGTTCCGCCCACGCCGACCGGTGCGGCTGGGCTGGCAGCACAGGCGCAGGCGGCAGCGCAACAAGCGGCGGCCAGCAACGTCAGCAGTGCGGAGTCGAGGGTGGCGGCCGCGATGGGCACAACCATGGTGTCCGCCCCCGTATTACCGCCGGGCCACGAAATCGATGACCGGTATAAACCTTTGCGCGACCTGGTCGCCGGAGGCGCCGCGGCCCCGATCGAACAAGTGCTGAAGTTGTTGAACGATCTACAGCAGCAACTGGCCAAGCTGGCCGCAGCGCCACTGGGCACCGCACCACCCCCGACCGCCAGCGGCAACGACCCGGCGTTGGCCCTGCGGACCGAGGCACAGCGCCAACCCCAACCGCTCGCGCGTTGGCTGGGCGACATGTCGACCTCCGGCACCGTGCTACGCGGCGGCGGGGCTCGCCAGCAGGTGGTGGCGGCATTCAACGGCCCTGGGGGCCCGGCCTCGCTGTGCCCCATCGCCGTGAATGGCCGCTATCCCTTCACCGCCGGTGCGACGCTGGAAACGCCGATGGACGATTTCGGCAAGCTGTTTTCCACCGGCGGGCTGATCGACGGTTTCGTCAACACGCAATTGCGTCCCTACATCGACATGTCCGGCAAGACTTGGAAGCCGCAGATAGCGGATGGCGTGCCGCCGCCGATCTCCCCGGCTGACCTCGCAAACTTCCAGCGCGCCGCCGTCATCCGAGACCTGTTCTTCAGCGGCGGCGGCACCACGCCCGGCGTTCGCTTCGACATCACGCCCACCGATCTGGACGAGGGTGCGCGACAAGTGACGCTGGATTTCGACGGCGTCGCGGTAACCAACGTTCACGGTCCCTCCCGCGCCACGTCGATCACCTGGCCTGGCTCGACCAGGATGCAAAGCGTGCGGTTGGTGTTCGATCCGCCCCCGGTCGGTGGCACGGGCGTGCTGTCCGGCTCCGGACCCTGGGCGATGTTCCGCCTGTTCGCGCGCGGCACCATCACGCAGGCGGGCACCCCGGAGAAATACACCCTGGCTTTCAAAATCGGCGAACGCTCGGCCTCGTTCGAGATCCGGGCGAGTTCGGTCATTAATCCCTTCGCGCCGGGTCTACTGCAGGATTTCCGTTGTCCCACGGTGCAGTAAGCATCGGGTTCTACGGAAAGCTTCCAGTCCGCGGCGATTTCCTCCGCTCCGGCCTGCCGCGCAGCTTCGTCGACCCTTGGGATGACTGGCTGCAACGCGGCATCGCAGCCACGCAAACTCGCGAGCCGGACTGGGTGTCCGCCTGGTTGGAGGCACCAATTTGGCGCTTCCTATTGCCCGCCGGTTGCTGCGGGGACCAGGCAGTTCTGGGGGTATGGATGCCCAGCGTAGATCGCGCCAACCGCTACTTCCCGCTGACCCTGGCCGCAGTCGGGGACATCACCGCCGCCGGTGCCTTTCTGGACGCCGCGGAGCAAGCTGGGGTCGATGCGCTGGCGCATGATTGGGAACCCGAAGCACTGGCCGAGCGATTGCAGAATGCATTTGGACCGGGCGACGCGTCTGACACACAAGCCGCAGACGCAGGACAGGCCCAATGGTGGACGGCCGGAGGCGCGCGCATGCCGCCAAGGACGATCCTAACGCATGGTTTGCCGGAAAGTGATGAATTTCCCGGAATGATCGACAGTGATTGGGTGCCAGCGGAGTTAAACCAGTGAACGAGAGTGGGTTCATCCACACGACGGCGACGGCGGGCCGCTTCCGGTCGTGGGCGGCGACCCATTGCGGCACCGTGCGAACCCATAATGAAGACGCCTTCATCAATCGTCCGGATTTGGGCATTTGGGTGGTTGCCGATGGCGCAGGCGGGCATGAGGCTGGGGAAGTCGCATCCGGCCGGATTGTTCAGGCATTGGAAGGGCTGCAAGCCGGGCTCTCGGCGGGGCAGGCCTTGGCTGAGGTGCGACTGCGCGTGCAAGAAACCCATGATTGGCTGCGGGCAGAGGCGGCACGCCGCGGCGAAGGCGTCATGATCGCGAGCACGGTGGTGGTCCTACTGGTCCGCGGCGATCATTTCGCCTGCTTATGGGCTGGTGATTCGCGTGCCTACATGCTGCGCGGCGGCGTGCTAGTGCAGGTATCGCGCGACCACAGCCTGGTGCAGGAGATGGTTGAGTCCGGGAACATTACCTCCGCCGAAGCCGAAGGCCACCCGCACGCCAACATCATCACCCGCGCCGTCGGTGCCGAGATCGAGAGTTTCGAGCTCGACAAACGATCCGGCAAACTCCTTCCCGGCGATCGGCTGCTATTGTGCAGCGACGGGTTGTGCAAAGTGCTGTCCGACCTCGAGATCGAACGTCAACTCGGCCGTGACGACGACGCGCCGGCCGAACGGTTGGTGCTGGCCGCTCTGGCCGCCAAGGCGAATGACAACATCACCGCCGTCACGATCGAGGTTACGCACCCGCCGTAATGCTAGCCGGGCAGCACGCCCGCCTGCCGCATCGGTCCCAACCGGTTATCCACCACGTCGTGCAGGATCCTGTGCAGGGTCTCGTGCTTTTCTTCCGGGATGTCGTGGCGAAGATCCTGGAACCAAGTATCCAGATCAGCCTCGCCCTCGCCGGCTAGTATCCGCCCGCACACGAACTGCATCGCCCGTGTTGCCGGCAGCCCCGTTCCCAGCGCGGTGGACGCCAATCCGCCAGACGGCTCCGGCCCCGCCAGGGATGTAATCTGTGCACCAAGCGTTCGGTTGAACCGAATTGCCTCAGTTGAGGGTGGGGTGCCGGGTCGCGGCACGATAAGCGCCTGATTGGTGCCGACCAGCACAGCCGCCAATTCCGCCGGGTTGCTGTGACCCGGCGCTGTCGCCAGCAAATCCGCAACTCGCATCGGTCCGTCGCGCAGTGCCTTGACGAAGTGGCGGAAAGCCGGGCCCATTTCCGCCTGGCCGGCCGGCACATCGATCGCGAAGACGAAGTCATCCGCCGGCACAGACATCACCACGAACAATTCACGCAACACAGCATCACGCTGTTCGTTGGTCAACCGGCGCGCGCCGCGTACGAACAAATCGTGCCGAAGCTGGCGAGGCATGCAGATATCCTTGACCAATTCGCGCATGATCGGGTCTTCGTACCGGTTCAGCAGGCCACGCTGTGTGTCCGACAACATCAGATCCGGGAACGACTCCAGCAGGTTGCCCGACGCCGCCCAGTCCAGCTTCGCATCCGACAGCGCGGCCGCGACGTCGGCGTGGAAGCAGGGCGACCAATGCGCGTTCATATACTCATGCGCCAGATAACCGACCGCGGCCTCCCCCAACCGCGCCACCAGGTCACTGGCCAGCGGGTCCATCAGGTAGCGGGCCGACGCATCCTTCAATTCGCCAGCAAATGCCAGGCCCGCCGTCACCTGCCGGTCGCTGCGCCCCGGACTGCGGCGCCCTGCCTCGAATACCAGACGCTGCAATCCGATCCCGCCCTGCCAGGCCGGCAACGCGTTGTAGCTGAGGTGAACCAGCCCGCCCGGCGCCACCACCCGGTTCAACAGCCGCACGATACCGGCACGTACGGCGGGGGAGACCCAGCTCCACACGCCATGCATGCTCACCACATCGGCCGGCCGCATGTCACGCTCGGCCAGGGCAGCGAAGTCTGCTTCGATGAACGTTATATTATCGAGCCCAGCCTGGTTCGCCAGCGAGCGGCCGGCGGCGATATGCGCCGGGTTGTAGTCCACCGCCGTCACCTGCCAACCAGGGTTGGACGCCGCCATCAGCGCCGCGTTCATCCCGCGGCCGCAGCCCAGTTCCAGATAATGCGCAGCGTCCGTCTGCATCGGCAGCCGTGAATCCACGCCGCCCAGCAAGCCCGCCAACGTCAGATGCGCCGGCGCCTGCGGACGATAGAACCCGGTGATGTATTCGATGTCGGCGACGTAGCCGCCAGCCCAGTCGGTCAATGTGCCAAACCTTCCACCAATTCTGCCTCGAAGACCGCCTCCGCCGGGTGCACGCGCGGCGGCGCGGCCCCAGGCGCTGGGATCCAGCTATTCCAACCCAACCGCGCATCGGCCGCACCCAACGACATCGGCTGCAAGGCGTCACGCGACAGCACGGGGTTGATCGCGAACCCGACCTCGTATCCGACGAAGGCCCGAACCAGGCCCACCAGGCGGCGCAGCGCATCGCGATCCGGCAGCAGGGCCTGAAAGGAGTCCGCATCCAGCGGGCCCACCCGCAGCACGATACGGGCCTGCTGGTCCCATGCGCGGATGCCGATCGTCGCGTCCTCGCTCAGCCGGCTGAAATTGCCAAGCTGCAGCCCGCGCGCCAGCGACGTCCGCTGGTCCGGCGGCAACGGGAGCCAGGCGCCCATGAATTGTTGCACCTCCACCGGCCGTGCCAACCAGTCCGACGCCAACGCCGCCAGCCGGTCCGCCGATCGCGGGCGGGCGGCGAATAGCCCGGCGTAGTGCTGCAGCGGCGACACGCCGGCGGGCAGCCGATCGGTAAGGTGTGGCGTGCCGTATCCCGTCAGCGCCAGCAGAGCGCTGGCCACCGGATCATCGCCCTCCCCCGCCAGCTTCGCGACGTCGGCCGCGCGGTGGGGCCGGTATTTCGTTCCGGCCGCGGCGAAGAACGCCGTCATCGCTTGCGACAACACCGCCAGGAAATCATGCAGTGAGCGCGACCGATTGCGCAGCCCGGCCACCACCGCGTCGGTATAATGCCGCGGCAGCACGCCCGACGGCCCGGTGAGCCCGAACAGCGTCACCGCCATACCCGGGGGCGCCTCCGCCTCACCCGGTTCGACCGTCAACACTTCGGCCGAAGGGAAAGCCAGGCCTGTCGAACTTCGAAACCGCACGGCCTCCGCCGGGTTTGCGCGGCGGCGCAGGAAGGTCAACACCCGCACCGCGGCGTCGAAGCTGAACCGGCGCGGTTCGGTCTGCAACCGGTCCGCAGCGCCTCGTTCCGTCACAGCAGCACCCGTGCGCCGGCCCGTGCCGGCCACGCCATGGCGACGCCGGGCCGCCCACGCAGCACCACCCGGGTGCGGACGAAGGAATTCACCGTCGCGTGCAGCGCCAGGAACCGGTCCAGCACCGACGCCAGTAGAAATAGCCCGCCCGTATCCCAAACCGATGCGTCGAAGGTGAGCGTCACATCCAGCCCGCGGCAGAACGCACCCGGCCGCGACCCCGCGACCCGTGCCGTGCCCGGCGCCGACGTCACCTCCAGCAGCGCCCGGATCGCTGCGCGGGACTCAGCCGAATCCCGTCCGTCATAGAGTCGCAGAACCTCCCGAAGTGCCTCCGCCGCCGCTTCCCCGCCCACGACGCTGAGATGGCCGAGAGAGAGATGCGAGATCAGCCGCCAAAACCCTTTCTCCCGCATCGGCTTGCGGGTCGTGGCGCTGGGCGCGGTAAGGCATGTCACGGTCTTCACCGCGGCCTCCCCCTCCGACAATGTCAGCGTCGGGTGGCCGCCGCCGAAGGGGAGTGACGCGGGCAAGTCACGATTGAGGCATAGGGCGTTGACTGAGAGCACGGCATCTGCTGCCCGCGCCGGATCGAAATCAGGATCGTGTGGCGCCAGGAACACTTCCGTCCCCGCACCCCGCTTGGCGGCGGCCCGGCGGGTGACGCCGTAGAACCCTGCTGGTTCCTCCGCCTCAACACTCGATGCGCCTTGCGTCAGGCGATGAAACGGTTGCCACGGCCGCACGCCGCCATCGGGCCGCGTCTCCGTCACCCGGTCGACGGCCCAGATTTCCCGTGCATGCGGGCGCCTTGCGTCCGGCACGATGCGGTATTCGGTAACGGTGTGGTCCAGAGGGATCGGCTCACAGCGCTGCGGGAACAGATTGACCATCGGCGCGCAGCCCAATGCCATGCTGCCAGCATCCAGCGACCGTTCCAGGTCCGGCAAGGCGCGATCCAGATAGACGAAGATGTCCATCCGATTGCCGGCGCCCAGCAGCGTCTTGGCGTCCAACCGGGTGACGTCGACGAACAGGAATTTCTCCGGCGCCGCAAAATACTCTGTCAGCAGGCGAAAGCCGGAGAAGGACCGCGCAGGAAATGGCAGCAGCGCTTCCTCCGGGTCGAACCCGACATGATGCAGCACGCTTGGCGGTAGAATTACCGGTTGGGGATCGTCCGGCCCGTCGGCGAAGGCCACCGATATGGCGTGCGCCATGAACAATTCCATCAACGCCGTCGCACCCGCACCGCGAAGGAAGAACCGCAGGCGGTCGACGCCCAATTGGGAGAAATTCTTGTCCGGCTCGCTACATCGTAGGCTGATCCGCAGGCACGACACCGCATGCGCCGCCACCGGGTTGGCCGGCGCTGGCAGCGGCAGACCCGTGAGCCGCACGGCTTCGATCTCGACCGGCCACAGCGTCAGGGGAAATGCCGTGCGAAACCGGCAAGCCTCGCCGCGCACCGGCTCGGAATCGATCTCCAACCCAGCAGGCAGAGACGCTGCGCCGGCCAGCCCCGGGTCGGCGGCAAAGCCGGCGATTGCGATAGAGGGCACAGGCGCAAGGTAATGCGGATACAGCACCGCTAGCAACGCGTCCGTAAGCTCCGGAAATTCGTCGTCGATCCGGTGGTGAACCCGCGCCGCGAGGAACGCCACGCCCTCCAGCAACCGCGCCACATGCGGATCGTCCACGGTGTCGCGGCTGAGGCGCAGGCGCCCGGCGATCTTCGGGTGGACATCGGCGAACTCCGCGGCGAGGCGGCGTAGCGCGTCCAGTTCCCGGTTATAGTAGGGGAGCAACGTGTCGGACATAGCGTCTAGCCGTCTTGCACGGTAACGATGACATCGGTCGTGTTGGCGTCCACGAGCGTATCGAATGAAATCGGCTCCGGCGCCGGGTCGGCGTGCAGCAGCGCCTCGATCCGGAGGCGCAAACTGGCGGACAGGCTGTCCTCGCCGGGCAGTAACACCACATTCACGCTGGCAAAGCGGGGTTCAAAGCGGAGAATGCACGCTTCGATCTCGCTCCGCAGTTGCTCGCGGCGGCCCGGCTCGTTGAAGGCGCCCGCGGAGAAATCGGGCAGGCCGAACCCGGCGGGCGACACCCCGATCTCCCGCAGTTTCGGGTCCCAGGATCTCCAACGGCGCCGCGCATTCAGCAACGCCTCCAGATCGGAGCGCACGCTGTTCCGCAGCGCCATCAGTGTGGCACTAGACGACATCGGACGGTCCACCGCTACATCCGGATCGCCGTCGATCAACCGGTCCAGCAGGGGAAGCTGGGCGCGGCCGCGTGTGCCCCGCCAGGTGCCGTCGGCGCCGCTCAATCCAGAACCGTGAAGCTGAGCGAGGTCAGTTCCATCAGTGTGGCTGCTTCGTCGCCGATCATGAACGTCACTGCGCCCACGCCTCGCACGGGCGCACCCTCGCCCGCCTGCCGCCAGTCCGTGGCGCGGCCCAGACGGAATTCGTCGTTGATCGGGTCCGTGCCGGCGGCGTAGATCGCCGGCAGATACACTTCGCCATCCGGGCCCGCAGACACCTCCATCGTCGCCCGGCGCCAATACAGATCACGCGGCCGCTTGGGAGGATGGAATTCCAACAGCGTCACCCGCTCGGACGGGATCCAGAAATATTTGCCCGTCGTGGTGATAACCTCGAAGCTGCCGGCCAGAAGGTCGTCGCCATCACGTAGATCGTCGAACGGACCGGTGGGACCGATCCCGGTTGGGTGAAGCCGCTCCGCCTCCAACAGTGCCGCGTGCTGCCCGGCTTCCGCAAGATTGCCGGATTTCAACGCCAGGATCGCCGCCAGTGCAGCGCGTTGAGCGACCGTCGGATCGCCGACGAATTCGGGCACTCTGCCATCCCGGAACACCTGTCGCCGCGCAACCTCGCCCCGCACCAATTGGCGGAACTCGGCGATCACCACGGCAACCGACGGGTCTAGATCGCCGCATGCATCAAGGATAACGTCCGCCCGCTCCAAATTGCCGGAAAACACCAGCAACTCCGCCAACAGCAGCCGCGCCCCCAGATCCGACGGGGCTTTCCGCACCGCTGCGTTCGCCGCCGCGACCGCGTCGGTCAGCCGGCCCTCGCGAAACAAACTGCCAGCATCGTCAGGCTTGGTTTGGGACATCGCTGCCTCCTATCGGCCGCTTGGCGCGGCCAGTTCGGTGACCAGGCTGAACGTGCTGGCAACGTCATCGAGTTGGTAGTGCGGCTGCAGCCGGACGATGCAGCCGAAGACGCCCGGCTTGCCCGGCTTCTCCCGCACCTGCACATCCCCGGCGACCAGGGGGAAACGCGCCCGCGCATCGCCGCTGCCGGTGATGTTGGTGTTCACGTAGCCCTGCAGCCAGTTTTGCAATTTCCGCTCGATCTCATCGGCGGTCTGGAACGAGCCGACCATGTCCCGTCCCATCACCTTGATCAGATGCGCGAAGCGGGAGGCGCAGAGGATCGAATTCACCTGCGCCGACAATTTCGCGTTGGCATCGGCCGCGGCCGCGTTCACGCCCTGATAGCGCGCTGGCAGTTGCAGGCTACGAACCGAGCCGAACACCATATCTGGCCCATAGGGCAGCGCCGAAATCGGCATTAGCCCCACATCGACCAACGCCCGTTCCTGCCGGTCGGTCAGCCGGGCCTCGATCCCAGTGCGCGGCCATACATCACCGGGGCCGCTGTCGAACGGCTCTGGATCCACGTCGGTGACCAGGCCACCACCGACACGGTCTGTCTCCACACCGCGCACATCCGCCGGCCAGCCATGGTTGGCATAGGCCCGCACGACGCAGGCGGCGAAAGCGTAGGCGGCGTTCATCCAGGTGCGGCTGGCCGGATCTGGCGCGTATTCACGGTATCGGAAGCCGTCACGCCGGGCCGGGTCATCGCCCCAGGGGAGACGGGCCAACAAGCGCGGCAACGTGACGGCAATGAACCGCGTATCCGGACGCGTCGCCAGGCTGCGCCAGCGCACATACTCGGTTCCGCTGAACGGCGCCGCGACATCCTGCAGGGTGGACAAGCCGTCAAACCCATCCAACTCCAGCAGCGAGGGATGGGCAGACAGCACCACCGGCGAAAACGCCGCCGCCGCTGCGGAGGAGAGTTGGGCCAGCGCACCCACATCATCGGTCGGCGCATCCGGCGTGCGGCGATGGCGGATGGCATGGTCGATCACCAGCAGGCCGAACGGCTCGCCACCGGGCATGCCGAATTCATCCTCGTAGATCCGGCGGAACAGCGTGCTCTGGTCAAACTCCGGCGCGCGTTCCAGGTCGCGGCACAATTCCGCCCAGGTGAGCGGCAGCACGCGCACCTTGATCCGCCGCGTCGGCTCGATCCCGGACAAGAACCAGTGCAGACCGCGCCACCGACCCTCCAGAGCCTGCACCTTGGGCGCGTGCAGCACCGCATCCAACTGACGCCCGATGAGCGCATCGATAACAGCGATGTCCCGGTCCAGCGCGGCAAATAATCCGTCTGGGCCGCCACGCAATGCACCCGGCAGACGATCACCGAACCAATCCGCCAGTAATTCGGCAACACTGCCGCGACCGTGTAGAAACGCCGCCAACCGCGCGCCCGTTGCAGCACGGGCCGTACCAAAATACCGTCCGCCCAACACATCATCCCGCAAACCAGGCTGCGGCGCGGGTAGAGTGCGCCCAGGCCGCAGGATGATGGTTTCCGAGTCGTCCATATCGGTCACGCCCGGACCGGTCCTCCGTCGTTATGAGGGCTGGGGCACCCGTGCCACCATGCGCATGCTGGTGGTCAGTTCCTCCATCTGCAGCCAGGGGCGCAAATAGGCGACTGCGTTGTACGAACCGGGCTTCCCCGGGATTTCCTTCACCTCGATCTTCGCCTCACGCAACGGGAACCGGGCCTTCATGTCCTGGCCAGCGGCCTCGTTGGTGTTGACGTAGTTCTGAATCCAACGGTTCAGCCAGCTTTCAACGTTACTAGCCTCCATGAACGAGCCGATCTTGTCGCGCGCCATGACCTTCAGGTAGTGCGCAAACCGGCTGGTCGCCATCATATACGGCAGCCGGGCCGAAATCGCGGCGTTCGCCGTTGCCTCCGGCCGGTCGTATTTCTTCGGCTTCTGCGCCGACTGGCCGCCGAAGAACACCGCGTAATCGGTGTTCTTGTAGTGGCACAGCGGCAGGAAACCTTGGTTCGACAACTCGAACTCGCGCCGGTCCGTGATGCCGATCTCGGTCGGGCACTTACTATCGGTGTCGCCGTCGTCCGAGGTGAAGATGTGGCTCGGTAAGTTCTCCACCTTGCCACCGCCCTCCGCACCGCGGATCGCCGTACAGAAGCCATATTTCGCGAAAGCATCGGTCAACCGTGCGCCCATGACATAGGCGGCGTTGGACCAGCAGTAGTCGTTGTGGCTCATTGGTCGCGCCACGCCGGTATCGTCGCTAGGTGCCTCCTCATAGTTGAATTCCTCGACCGGCTTGGTCGACGAACCATACGGCAAGCGCGAAATCACGCGCGGCATCACCAGATTGACGAACCTTGCGTCTTCGCTGTCGCGGAAACTGCGCCATTTCATATACTCGGCGGTCTCGAAAATCTTCGACAGGTCCCGCGGCTTGGACAGTTCGGTATAGTCCTTAAACCCGAACATCCCTGGCCCGGCCGCGGTGATGAAGGGCGCGAACGCCCCGGCGGCGATGTTGGACATTAACCGCAGCGTCTCGATGTCGTCCGGGTGGTTGTTCCACTCGTAATCGCCGATCAGCGCACCATAGGGCTCACCACCCGGCGTGCCGAACTCGTTCTCATAGATCTTCTTGAACACCTGGCTCTGGTCGAACTCGACCGCCTTGCTCAGATCCCGGTTTAGGTCACGCTTGCTGGCATTCAACACCCGGATCTTGAGCGCCGAGCCGGTTTCAGAGTTCTGCACCAGATAATGCAGGCCGCGCCAGGATCCCTCCATCTTCAGGAATTTCGGGTCATGCATGATCGCGTTGAGCTGGGTCGACAGTTTTCGGTCGATCGCTGCAATCGCGTGCTCGAACGTGCGGGTAAGGTTCTTGTCGAACGTCATCGTGCCCGACAGAGCCTGCTCGACCAGGGTCTTGACCAGATCCTGTGCCCGATCCGGCTCGGTCTGCTTGGTGTTGGAGAGGATTGCGTCGAGAAGGCCTGGTGTGGCCTCCTCGGTGGTGGCGCCAGTGGCGGCGGCCGATGATGCTGTGTCGGACATGGGCCTAGCCCTCCGTCTTCTTCAAGCCGAGTTCACCCGAGAGGGTCTTCAACTCGCTTTCGGAGCGTAGAACCTGCTCCAGCAGGGACTCCAACTCTTCCGACCGGTCCGCCTTGCTCATCAGGTCGCGCAATTTATCTCGCGTCTCCATCAGCGCGGCGAGCGCCGGGACCTGGGCTGCGACCTTCGCAGGCTCGAAATCATCCATTCGGTTGAACTTCAGATCCACCGCCATCTGCGAGCCATCGCCAGCCAGGGTGTTTTCCACTTTGGTCTTCACGCCGGGCGTCATCGCGGCCATCACGTCATCGAAATTGTCCCGATCGATCTGGATGAATTTGCGATCGGCCATCGGCTTCAGCGGCGCCGTCGGGTCGCCGGAGAAATCGCCCATAACCCCCACGATGAAGGGCAATTCCCGCAGGATCTCGGCGCCCTCGGTCTCCACCTCGTACGTAATGTGCACGCGCGGCTTGCGCACGCGATTGAGCTTGTCATGGATGCTTGCGCTCATTGAATTAGCAACTCCCGCCCTGGTGCCAGCCGGCATATCGCCATCTGCCTCGCCCGTGCGTCACGGACCAAGGTCTTACCGCATACCAAACGATCTTAGGGGAGCACGATCCCCACGGTCAATCTTTACCCGTATCAACCCGGGTTAACAACGTGCTCATTCCACCGAATCGGGGGGCGGCTTTATGCCCAGGCTTACCAGCAATGCGTTGCGTGCCGACAGGTCCGGCATCAGCTCAGCCACCAGCTCTGGCCAGGTCAACCTACCGCGGCGCACCGCCTCATCCAGGGTATACGCAAGCGGCGAGTTCGGTTCGTGACGCTTGAACCACGCCGCAATTTCGCCGAGCAATCGCAGCGCATCATCACGTGTATTGATCACGCCCGGCGCTCCCATCACAATTTTGTTAGACGGCAACGGAGCCGTCGAAATTGCGGCGGAAGCCGGCGCAGCCTGTGACACCGATACCGAACTTTGCGGTGCAAAGCGCTGCGCCGTCTCGCCCATCGCGACCAAAAGATCACGCACACGACTCGTGGATGGGCTTGCATCCCCCGCGCGTTCATCCAGCAGGGCTGCCATCTGCGTCCATGCCGCAAGCGCGTGTGATATTTCTTCCTGCAAGCCCGACCAATGGGCAGGTCCGGCAAGACGAGCCTCTTTTTCCAGTTGCTCAAACGCCAAAACACCGGCGTCCAACCGCTGCTGCCTGCGTACTGGATCGACGATTCCGGACAGCTCGACCGAAAGCTCGTATTGCCAGAACCCAAACGGTGAGCCGTCCGGCCGCTGGAATAGGACGATCTTACGCAGCGGCTGCATTAACGAGCCATCAACGCCCTGCCCAGATAAGCCAGAGAGCGGGCCAACCCGCGTCTCCAAGCCGTCCTCGTCGGGTGTTGGATAAAGGTCGTCCCAGAAATGCTCGACGAGGCCGCGGATCACGATCGCGCCTGTCGCAAGGCCGCGCAATCCGGCGGCACGCACCAGGGATTCCGTCAACCAAGTGGCAAACTCTAAATCCTTGGCGCCCTCCTTCAGGCCCTGTTCCGACAACGACCGGACGGTACGCCATGCCAGCGGCGGCCCGCTATCATCCCCGCCACCAGCCTCGGACTGGCGCTCCAGATCCCGTGCTTCGGCCCGCGCATCGCGCAAACGAAAATAGATCGAGGTGGGGGAGACATCATCCCGTGGATCGGTGCCCGCCGCATTGTCCCCAGGAATCGGTGCGATAATCGCATCGAGATCGAAACCATCTAACACTTCCGTCATCTTGGGTCGGAACCTCAATCCTGCACTTTACATTTCTGCTGCGTAACTTATACGCTTCGGCCGCAGAGGGGGAAAGCAATTGGCGGCGATCGACCTCAAGTCCCTGGTTGGGCGGCTGAATGACACGTGCCGGCGCGCGCTTGAAGGCGCGGCTGGCATGACACTATCGCGAAGCCACTATAATGTCGAAATCGAGCACGTGTTGCTCGGTCTGGTCGATCGTGCCGATACCGATGTGGCTGCGATACTGCGGCATTGGGAGGTCGAGACGAGCCGTTTGCTCATCGATCTTAATCGCTCGCTGGATCGCATGAAAACCGGCAACGCCCGCGCACCGTCACTATCGCCCGACATTGTCGAGATGGTGAAGCAAGCCTGGCTGCTCGCATCGCTGGAACAGGGCGCGACACGGGTTCGATCTGGTCATTTGTTATGGGCGCTCCTGGCGGATGAAACGTTATCCCGCCGGGCAAAGGAAGCGTCGGGCCAATTCGCCCGGATCCAGCCGGATCTGCTGAAGCGGGATTATGCTAGCGTCTGTGCGAATACCGCCGAACAGGCCGCCGCAACGACGCAAGCCGTCGGCTCCGAAGCGGCAAGTGGCGGGTCGGGCGGCGATAGTGCGCGCGCAGGCAGTTCGGCCGCGTTGGACCAGTTCACCGTTGATCTCACGGCGCAGGCTCGCGCCGGCAAGATCGATCCGATCCTTGGGCGCGACTTCGAAATCCGTCAAATGATCGATATCTTGACCCGGCGGCGTCAGAACAATCCAATCCTGACGGGTGAAGCCGGTGTCGGCAAAACGGCGGTGGTCGAGGGCCTGGCGTTACGAATCGCCGAAGGCGACGTTCCGGCACCGCTGAAGGATGTGATCCTCCGCACACTCGATTTGGGCCTGCTACAGGCCGGTGCCGGGGTGAAGGGTGAGTTCGAGAACCGGCTGCGATCGGTCATCGATGAAACCAAGGCCAGTCCTAAGCCTATCATTCTGTTCATCGACGAGGCCCACACCTTGATCGGCGCTGGTGGAGCGGCCGGGCAGAACGACGCAGCCAATCTGCTGAAGCCGGCCTTGGCGCGCGGTGAATTGCGTAGCATCGCCGCCACGACCTGGGCCGAGTATAAAAAATACTTCGAGAAGGATGCTGCCCTCACCCGGCGCTTCCAACCAGTCAAGGTGGAAGAACCGACCGAGCCAGTAGCGATCGCCATGATCCGCGGCCTGGTGGGAACGCTGGAAAAGCACCACAAGGTTCGGATTTTCGATGAAGCGGTGAGCGAGGCGGTGCGCCTATCCGCCCGTTACATCCCAGCGCGCCAGCTTCCGGACAAGGCTGTCAGCCTGATCGACACCGCCTGTGCCCGCGTCGCGATGAGCCAGACCGCAATCCCAGCCCCCGTCGAGGACCGGCGCCGGCGGATCGGATTGATTGACACCGAGTTGTCGATCCTAGACCGCGAGGCAGCATCCGGCACCGACCACCATACCCGGCGGGACGAGCTTGCGGCGGAGCGCGAAACGGTTGTCGCGGCCCTCGCCGCGCTTGAGACCCGGTGGGCGGCCGAACAGGCGTTGGTGACGGAAATTACGGAGGCGCGCACCCGGATCGAGGCTGCGGACCCGACGGCCAACCTCGCCGCCGACCAGGCTGCGCTGAAGGATGCTGGCGAGCGCATCAAGGCGCTGCAGGGCGAACAGCCGCTGATCTTTCCCGTGGTGGACGGCCAGGCCGTGGCGGAGATCGTGGAGAGCTGGACTGGCATCCCGGCCGGACGCATGCAATCCGATGAAATCCGCACCGTGCTGAACCTGCGGGAGGCAATGACCAAGCGCGTTGTCGGGCAAGACCACGCGCTGGAGTCGGTCGCCCAAGCCATTCGCACGAGCCGCGCCGGGTTGACCGACCCGCGCAAGCCGATCGGCGTCTTCCTGATGGTCGGCACGTCCGGCGTCGGCAAAACCGAAACCGCCCTCACCCTCGCCGATCTGCTGTATGGGGGCGAGCAGAATATGACGACCATCAACATGACCGAGTTCAAGGAGGAACATAAGGTCAGCCTGCTGATGGGCAGCCCGCCGGGCTACGTCGGCTACGGAGAAGGCGGCCTCCTGACGGAGGCTGTGCGCCGCCGCCCCTACAGCGTTGTCTTGCTGGATGAGATGGAGAAGGCCCATCCTGGTGTGCAAGACGTGTTCTTTCAGGTGTTCGACAAGGGGAACATGAAGGACGGTGAGGGTCGCGACATCGACTTCAAGAATACCGTCATCATCATGACGTCGAACGCCGGCACCGACCTAATAGCCAAACTGTTCGCCGACCCGGAAACGGCGCCAGATGCTGCGGGACTCGCGGATGCATTGCGGCCGGAGTTGTCGAAATACTTCAAACCTGCCTTTCTCGGCCGGGTCACCCTGGTTCCCTATTTTCCGCTGCCGGACGCGATCATCCGGCAGATCGTCGCCATGCAACTGGGCCGCATCAAGCGCCGCGTGCACGAGGCGTATCGGGCGGATTTCACGTGGGACCCGGTGTTGGTCGAGACGATTGCAGCGCGGTGTACCGAGAGTTCATCTGGTGCCCGCAACGTGGAGAACATCCTGTCCCGCACCTTGCTGCCGGAGCTATCCGCAGAGGTGCTGTCCCACCTGGCGGAGGGGCGGGTTGTAGGCCGCATTCATGTTGGGCTGAAGCCCGATGGCGGCTTCAGCTACGACGTTGGCGGCCCGTAACACAGCCAGGACGGGTATTCCCATCACCACAAGGAGATCGATACGATGGCCATCTATATGAAATTCGGCGACATCAAGGGCCGGGTTGCGACGGAGGGGTTTAAGGAATGGATCGAACTGATGTCGTTCCAGCATGGCGTCGGCCGTGCCGTCACCTCGGGATCCGGCGGCAAGCAGCGTGAGGGCAGCAACCCCGAAATTTCCGAGGTAGTGGTCACCAAGGTGTTCGACGACGCGTCGTCCAAGCTGTATCAAGACGCTCTGGCCGGCTCGTTCGATACGAAGGTGGAATTCAAGTTCACCACCACGACGAAGAACAAGATCGACACCTATCTGGCCTATGAACTGAAGCAATGCGGTGTCAGCAGCTATTCGATGTCCAGCGGCGGTGATAATCCAATGGAATCGCTTTCCCTGAACTTTACCAATATCCTGGTTTCGCCTTCTCCGCTGGACGATAAGGGATCGCCCAAGGCTGGTCCGAAGGTTGGTTACGACCTCATGGCGCTGAAGGCGAGCTGATCAAGGCGCCTCGCCGGGCGGATGGTTTGCGGCGCTTTCGGGCGCCGCCGACCGCCGCCGGTTCCGTGTGCGTGTGAAGGGAATTTGATGACGACTCGGCCTCTACTGCGCCTCCGGCGGTTTGCCCTGGCGCCTCTACTGCTCGGCGCCATTGGTGCTGCGCTGCCATCGCGCACGCAGGCTGCTACGCCTACACCGGCACCGGCACCGGCAGCCGCTACGACAGCGCCCCAGCGAACCACGGCAACGTTTGGTGACTGGACGTTGCGGTGCGAGCGCCCCGGCGGGGGTAGCATGCAAGTGTGTGAAATCGCCCAAGTTTTGTCGGCGCAGGGACAGCCCGTGGCGCAGATCGTCATGGGGCGCCCTGCCCGGGGTGAGCCATTGCAGTTGACCATTCTGGTGCCCACCAGCGTCACCCTAGGGCAGCAACCCAGGCTGGGTGGCCCTGGGAAGGACAGCCCGGCCATTGATCTGGCGTGGCGTCGTTGCCTGCCAGGCGGGTGTCTCGCCGCCGCTTCGATGTCCGACGACGTCGCAAAGCAGTTGCGCGCCCGCACCGACGCGACCAGGATCGTGTATCTGGATGGTTCTGGGAAGGAGGCCGCTTTGCCCTTCTCACCAAAAGGCCTCGTACAAGCGCTGGACGCGCTCACGCGCGAGGAAGCATCGTAACGTCGGTGAACCAACACTCGGTCCGAACTGGAGGACGGCAGCCATGAGCGATGCCCAGACCAAGCGCGGGGACGAGTACGGTGGCATTACCCAGACAGGACGGTCTATTGCGATCGATTCCTCGCTTGGGCCGGACGTATTGCTTCTCACCGCGATTGAGGGGGAGGAGGCCGTTTCGCGGCCATTTTTGTATACCGTCGACTTTTTGACGCAGGCATCGGACAGCGAGGTCCGCGATCTGATCGGCAAACGGGTCACATTATGGTTGCAGAACGACCGGGAGGATTGGCGCCGGCCTGTTAACGGCTTCGTCCGCCGCATCACCGGACAACCCGTTACCATGCGCGGGCATGGCGGCTATCGGGCGGAAATCGTCCCCCGACTGTGGTTCATGGATTGCACTGCGGATTGCCGCATTTTTCAATCCATGACCTACCCGGCGATTATCCAGGCGATGCTGGACGAATACGGCGTCACCGATTACGACCTCAAACTGCTGAAGACCGACTACCCCACCGTCGATTACTGCGTGCAATATCGCGAGTCAGCCTTGGCTTTCGTGTCGCGGTTGATGGAGCATGTCGGGATCTTCTTTTTCCACGAACATACCGCAGATCGTCACACGCTGGTGATGTCGGACAGCAACCACCTGACAAAATTCACCACGCCGCGCCAGCTTGCCACCGCCTCGCGCGCCGACATGGGGGAGATCCAGCGTGTGTGGAGCGACGTGGTGTTCCGGCCGGGCACCTGGGCGCTTAGCGATTATGATTTCGAAGCGCCTTCTAAGCTCATGAAAAAACAGGCCAGGACAACCCTCCCCGTGGCGATGATGCCGCAGCATGAGTGGTTCGAATTCCCCGGCGGTTACACCGACCAGCGGGTCGGGGATTTCCTGACCCGGGTCCGGATGGAGACGGAGGAGGCGCATCACGACCGCCTGTTCGGTATCGCTGGCGTCTGCGCCCTGCAATCCGGCTTCCGGTTCGACCTGGTGGACCACGGCGCGGTTTCCGATACGGAGCCATCGGGCTATTTTCTGACAGAAGTTCGGCACCACGCCCAGGAACGTGGCTACTTCTTGGAGCAGGGCGGCAGCAGCGATTATAGCTGCGAGTTTACCGCCATCCCCGCCGCGGTGCAGTATCGGCCGCTGCGAGCCACGCCGAAATCCATCATCCAAGGCGCGCAGACGGCGACCGTGGTCTCCCCAAGCGCCGGCGATCCAATCTATACAGACGAATATGGGCGGGTGAAAGTTCACTTTCATTGGGATCGTCGGGGTCAGCGAGCCTCAGGCGCCACGTCCTGCTGGCTCCGGGTGTCACAGAATAGCGCTGGTGCCGGGTTCGGTGGGATTGCAATTCCCCATGCCGGGCAGGAGGTGATCGTCGACTTTCTGGAGGGCGACCCAGATCGTCCGTTAATTACCGGACGAGTGCACAACGCCGAAAAGATTACTCCGACCGATCTTCCGGCGGACAAGCACAAGACGATTACCCGGGATCACGGGAATAATAAAATTGTCATGTATGGCGAAGCGGGCTCGGAATATCTTTCGATTATCAGCCCGAGGGCCGTAAACGTCGTCTCGTTTGGCGGCATTGCGAAACCCCTGTCGGCCGGTGTTCCGTTCGATGACGCAGACGGGCAGATCTTGGGCACGAACCCCGGGCTCGATGATCTAAAAGCCATCGCCGCCGCATTGGCCAAGGACACCAAGGCCAGCAACGTTGCCACCGACGGTAGCATCAACACGATCGCGGAGAAGGATAACAATTCCTTCGTCGGCGGCATGAACAACAGCTACACCGACTCGGACAGCAACAGTTGGGTCGGCGGCAACAGCAACGCCCAGATCAATGGAGATGGTCACACCAAGACACTCAAAGATTCTTACACCGAGGTCATGCTGCAATCGATTACGCACATTCACAAAAAGTCATCTACCTACAACCTCGCCGATGCGCTCAGCGAAACGACGGGGATGAACCAAAGTAAGACGTTTGGTGAGTCGCAGACCTATGTCTATGGCACATCCTATGCCTTCACCCAGCCGTATTCCTACACCATCGTCATCGGCGTCAGTGTCGGCGTCGTCATTGGAACCAGTACGGCCACGGTCGTCGGTAACAGCAACACCATCACGCTGGCGCTCGGATTCGCATTGACAGGAAGTGGGTCCGTGCAAGTCAACAAGGCCTATACGTACACGATCACGGCCGGCGACGAGAAGAACTCTAGCCTGGAATCATCGACGGATTGTGCAACCTGGTCCATAACTTCCGCCGGCACAGGCAGTGTCTCGGCGTCGATCATCGACTTTTCCGCCAAATCGATGGCCACCGTCGAAGCGCCCGATCTATATCTGAAAGGCAAGGCCTCCGTGTCGATGGAAGCGCCTTCGGTGAAGATTAGCGGGTCCGGCACTGCAACGATGTCCGGCGCACAGATCAAAATCGGATGATGTCACCCAGGGGCGTCTAACATGCGTCTGCTGCACCATGGCAATGAACCCGCACACACCGATCTTGCCTGGTATTTTCGCACCATGCCGGCCGCACACCGGACTTGCCAACTCGTCGTCTGCGGCTCGATGCTGGTGTCGCATTCGAACGAAGCGCCGGTGAGGGTCGATAGCGAGCATAGCGCGGGGTATCGCGCAGCACCATACAAGGTTGCAGGCGATCTGCTGGTGAGCGGCCGGGCTTGGCCTGCCGGCGGCGGCTTGGCGAGCGGGGTGCGCGTTGCCGTAACGATTGGGGCGTGGCGGAAGGAACTGGCCGTATTCGGCGACCGCATCTGGGAAATGGGGGTCTCCGGCATGGCGTCTACCCGCCCCTTGCCGTTTCAATCCATGCCCATCACCTACGACCGCGCATTTGGTGGCCTGGGCAATAAATGGAACCCCACCGGTCTTGGTATGGGCCATGGCGATCGCAGCATACGGCTGCCGAATGTCGAAGCGCTGGATCGCCTCATCAGCCAACCAACGGCCCGACCTGAGCCCGCCGGGTTCGGACCGATCGACCCTTTCTGGCGGCCACGCAGCGACCGGTTTGGCACGTTCAACGCCGACTGGCTTTCCACCGAGTGGCCCGGCATGCCGGCGGATTTCGACCTGCGCCACTGGAACCAGGCGCCGCAGGACCAGCAATTCTCCGGCTGGTTTCGCGGCGATGAGCAGATCAGCGTCTACAACATGCACCCCGACCAGCCTCGCCTGGACATCGCCCTGCCAGGCCGACGGGCACGCGCCTTCATTGCCGGGGTTGATGGCGAGTTTGGTGAGATCAACCTGCGGCTGGACACGATCGCCGTCGATATGGAGGCGGGATATACGGAACTGACCTGGCGCGGGGCCATCCCCGTGCGCACCCCTCGCCTGCGCGACCTGGCATTCCTATTCACCACGGCCGAGGACTTCGCCGCCCCGTTGACGGCGGAAACTTGTCGCGACGCCTTCGAGCGTACGCGGCGTGAGGTTTACCCCACGCCGGAGGAGCACGCTGTGGACATGGCAGAGACACGTGACTCGCGGGAGGCGGAGCAGCAGCGGCGGCAAGCGGCGGACGCGGCGGAGCGACGCAGGATGCTCGCCCGCGCCGACGCCATGATCACGACTGCAGCGCGGGAGGCAGACGAACAAACCAAGGAGCATGGTGGCCCGGCAGCAGCACCGACCAGCGCCATGGAAACCACGATCGCATCAGTACGGGAGCACGACGCCGACAAAGCGGAGGAATTGGAGGCAGCGTGGCAGGACGCACAGGCGAACATCCCAGGCCCGACGCAGCGTTGGACGCGCGAGCGCGTCATTGCCGCCCACGCAGCCGGAGAGGCAATGTCCAACGCCACCTTGGCCGGGCTGGACCTGTCCGCCCTGGTGCTCGACGGAGCCGTTTTGTCGGGGGCGGATTTGTCCAGCGCGACTCTCGTGGGTAGTTCGCTACGGGGCGCCAATCTGGGCAGCGCCAACTTATCCATGGCCGATGCCACCGATGTCGACTTTCACGCCGCCAACCTAACGAGCGTATCACTGACCGGAATGACCGCAACCGGCGCCAGCTTTGCCGCGGCCGATATGGCAGGCGCCAATCTATCCGGCATGCACGCAGCCGGTGCACGGTTCGACGGCGCGCAAGGCAGCCGCGCCGATTTCGCTTGCGCCGATCTTACAGGCGCATCTTTTGCCGGCACCTATCTCCCGGGCGCCAATTTCTCGGACGCGCTTCTGTCGGACGCAATTTTCGACGACGCGACGCTCACCGAGGCCGATCTGGGCGGCGCAACTGCGATCCGCGCGTCGTTCATCGATGCGGACATGGTCAATCTGCGGGCGGCGGGGACAGACCTGCGCAACGCGGTGCTGACCCGTGCGCATGCGCCGCGATCGATATGGCAGCGCGCCAGGCTGGACGGCGCCGATCTGTCGCGGGCGGTGCTCAACTGGGCGATCTTTGCCGAGGCGTCCCTGGATGGCGCCAAGTTCGACCGAGCGTGGCTAGAGGATTCCAAGTTCGACGAGGCCAGCCTGCGGGGCGCTCACCTCACCCGCGCCAAAATGGTGCGGGCGTCGCTGGAATGGACCGACCTTACCGACGCGGATTTGTCGGGTTCCAATCTGTATAATGCAGGGCTTTATAACGCGGATTGTACACGGCTGCGCTACGATGGCTGCTATCTCACCGGCACGTTGCTCGCGCCGACGCCGCTCACCTCATGACCGGGCCGCTGCCCGTTCTAGTGACCGAGGCTATTTTTCGCAGCTTACTGCAAAGCCGTGCGGCAATCCATTTGGTCGCTCTTGATGCGGTCGATCTATCCGACATCGACCTGTCTGGCGTTACGATTGTCGACTGCAATTTCACGCAATGCGAGCTGGGCGCTGCACGGCTGGATGGCGCGACGCTGCTGCGCTGCACGTTGGACCGGGTGCGGTTGAACGCCGCCACCGCGCGCGAGACCAAATTTGTCGAGTGCCGGCTGGTGGAGGTTAACCTTGTCGACGCCATCCTGACGGACGCAGCATTCTCGCAATGCACTCTGGCGCAATGCGACTTGACCGGCGTCACCCTTAGCAACGCCACGCTGTCGCAGACTACCTGCGTTGGGTCGAGTTTCCAGCAATCTAGACTTGACGGCGCATTGTGTACGCAAACGAGCTTTGCCGGGTGCAATCTGGATGGCGCCGTGGTGAGCAAGGCTTGGTTTGTATTCTGTGATTTTCGCGATATCGCAATGATGCCGCATGATTGCACCGGCTTGGATCTGAGTCATTCCAACCTGGCCGGCATCGATCTTTCCAGCCGGCTATTGGTCGATGCTCGCCTCAGCGAAGTCGATCTGACCGGGGCGTTGCTGGCCGGCGCCGATTTGGCTGGCGCGGGATTGGGCAAGGCAATCCTGACCGACGCGACGCTGACCAATGCGATCCTACGCGACGCCAACTTGGCCCGCGTCCTCGCCGAGCGGGCTAATTTCACCGGGGCTGATTTAACCGAAGCCGATCTATCGGAAACGACGCTGACCGACGCCGTGTTCGTGGACGCGGTGCTGGATGGTGTCGATCTCGGCCGCGCCATTTTCGACCCGGCCCACCTTGCCGCGACCTCCCTCACCACTGTTCGGTTCGAGAGGGCGAATTTCGCTGGTTTCGATTTCACTAGGCGTGACTTGACCGGCGCGCGTTTCACGGCATGCGATTTGCGCGGTGCATCTTTCGCAAACCTTTCACTAACGCAGGTGGAGTTTCTTGGGTGCGATCTAACAGGTGCATCCTTCACTAGCTCGCAGCTCCACACCGTTGCGTTCGAACGCAGTAATCTACGGCAGGCAGCTTTTGACGGCGCAGCGCTAAGACATTGTGACATCCATACCACGGAGCTGGAGGGCACGCGATTTGCCGATGCGCGTATGCACCGGGTGGATTTCGACCCGGCGGATCTCCGCAGCGTGATCTTTACCAGGGCGGTCATACGCCTTTGCTTCCTGGCCGACGCCATGCTGGAAGGCGCGGTGCTGCAGGGCGTGGACTTCACCGACAGCCATTTTGCCGGCGCGCATATGACAGGCACGCAGTTCCAGGATTGTGTGCTGAATGGCGTCAGCTTCTCCGGCGCGGCACTCACGGGCGCCAGTATACACGGGGGGTCGATGCATCACGCCAATTTTGCCGATGCGGTGCTGCAAGGCTGCCGTTTCACCGGCCTAGATGCCCTAGGTTCGTTCTTTGGCAAGGCCGCCGCCGCCGGGTTAGTGCTAGACCAGGTAAGGGCGCAGGATGTGGTGTTCGAGGGCGCGGACTTGACGGGCTGCATCTGGGTTCGGTCGCAATTGCACCGGGCGGATCTGTCGCATGCCCGGCTCACCAACTCGCGCCTGGCGGAAGTCGATCTGGCGGGCGCGAATTTTCACGGTGCCATCGGTGACATCAGCCAATGGTCCAGCGTGGGCCAAACTGGGATTAAACGCACGGACCGCGATCGGCTGTTTGCCGAACAATGGCAACCGCCGGATTAAGATAAAGGGAGATCAATCTTGCCCGACGCTGCCTATCACCTCATGCCGCCCTCGCTCGGCGCGACGCTCCGACGGCTGGGCCCGGCGCGCGTGACCGCCGTATTGGCACCAGAGATCGAAATCGAAGCCGATGGCACGCGAGTGCTGGCAACCCTGGCGGTCGCCGGGCTGTACGTGCCCGCGATCGGAGACACAGTGCTGGTGATCGAAACCGCAGATGTCGCCTACGTCATCGGGGTTCTACATGCCACCGGACCAATGACGATCCGCGCGCCCGGTGATCTTCGGTTGCAGGCCCCGCACGGCGCCATAACGCTGGACGCAGCCACGGTCAGCACCCGGGCGGAGGAGGTGCAGATTGAGGCGAAGCGCCTCACCGTGATGGCGGATCGGCTACGGGAGCGGTTCCGGACGGTGCGCCGCGTGGTGGGTGAAAGCCTGGAGGTCGATACCGGATCGCTGCGCACGAGAGTGCGGGACACCTGGTCTTTGCTGGCCGGCCGCGTGCACGCCACCGCCGCGGCGGACGTGAAGATCAATGGCGAGCATATTCATCTGGGTTAGGAGCCACCAATGCCGTTCGCTTCGACAATGGGCACGGGCATGTGCAACGCCAGCGGCCCCGATGTTTGCAAAACCCCCACGCCGGGCGGCCCGCAACCCATGCCCTACCCAAACATCGCGCAACTCGCCATGGCCAATCCGGGTACCTGTGCCAAGAAGGTGTTCATCGTTAACAAACCGGCCGCCACGACTCAGACCGTGATCACCCTGTCCAGCGGGGACGAGCCGGGTGTGGCGGGGGGCGTCGTGTCCGGCGTGAATATTGGACCATGCGAGTTCAAGGTCGGCAGCGTCGTAGTGAGTATCGAGGGCAATCCAGCGGTGTACCAGGGCAGCATGACAGCGCATAACGGCAATGCCAGCGGGAACATCCCGGGCTCCCAAACCGTTCCCAGCCAGCCTATCGTGACGGTGTCACCGTAGAGCCGAGCCATGACCGAGATGATTGCCGAACCGCGAACCCACTATCCAGCCGGTGAGGAGTTTCTGCTGCTGCCCCCGACGATGCAGCCCTTTGCCTATCGCAACGTCGACAAGATGTTCGCCACCCGCACCATACATCGCGGCCCCACCTGCGTGGCACTGCTGCGGGGACCGGAGATCGCTCCCACCTACGGCCTCGACGGGCAGACGCGATCGGTGGAGCGCTACATGACCCGCACCAACGTTGCCGGGCTGCTGGTGCTGAAGGACGGTGCGATCCGGCTGGAACGCTATGCGCTGGGGCTGGATGAGGCGACGCGGTGGTCGTCGATGTCGATGGTGAAGTCGATGACGTCGACCCTGGTGGGCGCTGCCATACAGGATGGCGCGATCGGCAGCCTGGACGACCAGGTCTCCTCCTACGTCACCGCCCTGCGCGGTTCGGCCTATGACGATGTGTCGATCCGCCATCTGCTGACCATGTCGTCCGGCGTGCAGTGGACGGAAAACTATGCCGCTCGCGGGTCGGACGTGAACCTCTACAGCAAATCCCTCGGCGACAAGGTGCCCGGCGGCGTGTTGACGCTGATGAAGTCGTTGCGCCGGGCGGCGCCGCCGGGCGAACGCTTCAACTACAACACCGGCGACACCTACGTGCTCGGCTGCCTGGTGAGCGCCGCGACGGGGACGACGCTGGCAGCTTACATGACGCAAAAAATCTGGGCCGGGTTCGGCATGGAATACGACGGGTTCTACACGCTGGAGTCCGAGGGTGGGCAGGAGATCGGGGGCAGCCGCGCCGGCATGGCGCTACGGGATTTTGGCCGTTTCGGGCTGTTCATGCTTGGTGGTGGCGCGGGCGTACTACCGTCCAGTTGGACGGAAGATGCGAACCGCACCAGTTTCGCCCTGGACCCGGCGCAGAACTCGTATCGCGCGTCCGGCTATGGCTACAGTTGGTGGCTGGACAAGGACGGCGCGATGGTCGCGGTCGGGTTTTCGGGCCAGTCGCTCTACATCAATCGAGCGCGTGGGCTGGTTATCGCGACGCTGTCATGTTGGCCGCAACCGCCGCACGATACCGCCTACGCAACAGACTTCTCGGCCGAGCGGCTGGCGTTTCGGGCGGCGGTCAACGCGCTGGTGTAGCCTGCCCTCAAAGCAATTCGCCCTGCACGGGCAGGCCGCGCCCCTCATGTGCCAGTAGCCAGCGTTTGCGCTCCATTCCGCCGCCGAACCCAGTGAGCGATCCATCCGCGCCAATGACCCGGTGGCAGGGTACGACAATGGGTATGGGGTTGGATCCATTGGCCAGCCCCACCGCCCGGGTGGCGGAGGGGCGACCGATTTTGGCCGCCAAACCGCTATAGCTCAGCGTTTCGCCGGCCGGGATCTCGCACAGAGCCTGCCAGACCAGGCGCTGGAACGCCGTGCCGTTGGTTTCGGTCGGCAGTTGGGCCAGGGCATGGATGTCGCCGGCGAAATACGCCTGCAGAGCGATGCGGGCGGCGGACGGCGCCGTGGCGGCCCGAAACTCGATGCCTGCGGCCCCATAATGCCGCCGCAGCAGGGTCTGCATGCGCCGGCCGTGGTCGTCCCACTCCACCGCCCTGAGCCGGTCCTGGTCATCGGTGATGATGTGAACCAGGCCAGTAGGCGTTTCTTGCTGTTCTCGGACGAAGACATGGACGGGCACGCGGGTCACTCCAGCAGGGGACAGCCTAGAGGACGCTAAGGCGCGCAACGGCTTGGCTGTCAGCGTCGGCAGACTGGCGTAGTTTTTGCTGCCTGCCGCAGCAACTCTGTGGCAGGGAGTGCCAATGTCAATCTCGAACACCTGCATGAACCGAAGCCGCCCCGCATGAGTGTCCCGCCGACGCAAGCGGGACCACCGCCGGGTGCGCCGACCATCCGCACCATCGCCATGCCAGCCGACACCAACCCCGCCGGCGACATCTTCGGCGGCTGGCTGATGGCGCAAATGGACCTGGCAGCCGGCAACGCCGCCGCCCGCCGCGCCCGCGGCCGCTGTGCCACGGTGGCTGTGGAAGCGATGACCTTCCTATCCCCGGTCTTCGTCGGCGACGAGGTCAGCCTGTATGCGGAGGTCCTGAAGGTCGGCCGCACCAGCCTGCGCATTGCCGTGGAAGCCTGGCGTCGCGTGCGTGAGGGGGAGGAGACGGCGAAAGTGACCCAAGCCGTATTCACCTTCGTGGCCATTGATGACCATCGCCAACCGAGGCCCGTTCCACCGGCATGACGATGGCCGAACAAACGCGAGGCGCGCTCGTGATCGGCGCCGCCGCAGCGACATCCCCCCTACCGTCAGCCAGCCGCCAGGGTGCAAAGCCGGACGGTCAACTGATACGCCAACACGAAGGATGACACCGGCAGGCACTCGAAGCGGGAGTGGAAGTTTAGCCCACCGGTGAAATAGTTCGGCGTCGGAATCCCGCGCGCCGACAGTGCCGATCCATCGGTCCCCCCGCGCATCGGGAAGATCTTCGGCTTGATCCCAAGGTCGGCAAAGCCGCGTTCCAGCAGATCCAGGCAGCGGCGGTCATTGCCTAGGCTGGCGCCGATGTTACGATAGGAATCCTCGATACGGCAGGTGATGGTGGCCCGTGGATGGGCAGCCTGGGTGGCGGCGACCGCGGCCTGCACCATTTGCTTACGCGCGGCCAAGCCGGATTCGTCGAAATCGCGCAGCGACATGGCGATCGTGGCGGTGGCCGAATTGGCCGTAATGCCCGTCACGTAGCAATAGCCGTTGCGGCCCTCCGTATGCTCCGGCGTGTCCAGCGGGTCGAACCGGGCAATGAAATCCGTCGCCACCAACACTGGGTTCACCATCACGCCGATGGCGGACATCGGGTGCGCCGTCACGCCATGGATTTCGACGGTGGCCTGGGCGGCGTTGAAGGTTTCGAACACGAACTCCCCCACGCCGCAGGCATCGATAGTGTAGGCGAAATCGACCGGGAAGCGGGCCAGGTCCATCACCTTCGCCCCGCGCAGGCCGATTTCCTCATCGGGGACGAAGGCGACAAAGATGTCGCCATGCGGCGGCTTGTCACGGGCCAGCACGTCCAGCAACGCCATCAGGATCGTTACCGCCGCCTTGTTGTCGGAGCCCAAGACGCTGGTGCCGTCGCCGAAGATCACTTCCTGGCCGGTGTAGGGGTGCAACTCCGGGTGCTCGGCTGCGCGCAGCCAGATGTCGCGGGCCGGGTTCAGGCACAAATCCTCGCCCGTGAAGACCATGCGGCTGGGGTGAATATGTGGCGACAATCCAACATCCACCGTGTCGACATGGGCGCAGAAGCCGATGCGAGGGCCTCCGGTGACCGTGCCGGGCAGGCGCGCCGTCAGGACTGCGTGCTCGTCCAGGTGGATGTCGGACAGGCCGATCGTGGTGAGTTCGGCCTGCAGCAGTCGCGCCATGTCCCATTGGCCCGGCGTGCTGGGAACCGTCGAGGCGCGGGGGTCGCTCTGGCTGGTGACGGCCAGATAGCGGAAGAAGCGGGTGACCAGTTGGTCCGCGAGCGTCGCATCGTCGGAGGAAAGTGCCATGTCCCGTCTCCCGTCAGTTTTGGTCGATGGTTTAGACGCTCGGGCTTGCAACCGACAGGGCGGCAGCGTGACCAATCTGTTAGACGACCTGCCCGATGCCACGGCGGCAGAGGTATTCACCACCTTGCTGGCCCGACCCGGCATTCGCGTCGAGCGAATCGTGTCGCACGGCCAGGCGACGCCGGTCGATGCACCCTACGACCAGCCGCATGACGAGTGGCTGCTGCTGCTGCGCGGTGCGGCCGGCTTATGGCTGGAGGGTGAGGCCGAGCGCACCCTGCGCTCGGGCGATACCCTCCTGATCCCCGCACATTGCCGCCATCGCGTCACGTGGACGGCACCGAACGAACCAACTGTTTGGCTCGCGATCCACTTGGGCTAGGCCGGGGAGAAATGCACCCGAAGCTGGGTGCCCAGCGGGTTGGTCCAGCCTTTGCCTGCGGCATAGGCGACCATTCCGTCAAAGCCCTGCGGCCAGGCAGCATCCTGGCCGGCGCCGGCCGCGTCGCGCAGCCAGGCGATGTCGATCCACATATACTCGCCATCCACGGCGCCGTGGGCGCCCAAAGCCGCTGCTTTGTCGCCATCGCCATGTGCCACAGCGTCCAGACGTTTCATATCGGCCACCTCGCTGACGCTGAGTGTGGCCGTGTCCGTGTGAAGGTGCAGTCGCATGGTAATGGCTCCGTCTTTGGCGGTGGCGCTACCACACTGGCGGCCGGCCCTGCTGCGGGCAATACTCTGGCAACCGGACAAGGAACCCATGGTGACCGTTCAATCCCGTATCGAGGCCGTGTTGTCGCCCCTTGGCATCGAAGTGGGGTTCGCCGCGACCCATCTGCAATCCGGCGCCAACGTCGCGATCAATCCCGGCATCCTGTGGCCCACCGCCAGCGTGTTCAAGGTGCCGGTGATGGTTGAGGTCTATCGACAGGCAGAAGCGGGGCGGTTCGGCCTGTCCGATCGCATGCCCATGCCGGATGAGCAGCGCACCGTTGGCTCGGGCGTGATGCAGAAGCTGGCGCCCGGCCTGGCGCCGACCATTCGGGACCTGGTGATGCTGATGACCATCATCAGCGACAACACCGCCACCGAGATGCTGCTGGACCTGGTGGGTGCCGAGCAGGTGACCGCCACGATGCACCGGTTGGGACTGCACGATATCCACGTCGTGCTGAACCTGCCCCAGCTTTTCGCCCATGTGTATCACCTGCCGCTGTCTCCCCTGCCCGACTACGCCGCCATGCAGGAGGCGATGCGGACCAAACCGATGGACTACGACTCGCTGGCCTTCGCGATGACGGCGGAGAACACCACCGCTTCCGCTGCTGACATGGCGAAGCTGATGGCGCTGATCGTGCAGCACGAGGCCGGCAGCGCGGCCGCTTGCACCGATATGCTGGCGGTCCTGGGAGCTCAGCAATTGCGGGACCGGGTGCCGCGTTATCTGCCGGCGAGGGCCACAGCCAACAAGACGGGCACGTTCAAGGGCATCCGCAACGATGCCGGGCTGATGTTGCGCGGCCCAGACGACACCATTGCGTTTGCACTCTTCACCTTCGACCGCACACCCCTGCCGCTCGACGACTACCGCCTGCTGGCCATCCGCAACACGCTGGTGAACGACGCGATGGCGGAAACGGGGCAAATCCTGTGGGACAGCCTAGGGCGTGGCGAATGACGGCCCCTGCCCTGCCCCCTCGCCGCACCGGCACATTGGAGCGGCCGGGTTGCACGCTGTATTACGAGGTGACGGGCAGCGGCCCGGCCATCGTTTTCGCGCATGGTCTGGGGGGCAATCATTTGTCCTGGTGGCAGCAGGTGGCGCATTTTGCGCCCCGCTTCACCTGCATCACCATTGCCCATCGCGGGTTCTATCCATCCTCACCGGTCGCCGGCGGCCCGGACCCGGCGGATTTCGCGGCTGACCTAGCGGCCTTGGCAGCCCATCTGGATGTCGGGGCCGACCTGCGCATCGTGGCCCAATCCATGGGCGGATGGACCGCGGTGGAATACGCCCTGCAGCGCCCCGCCGGGCTGAAGGGGGTCGTGCTGGCAGCCACAACGGGATCGATCGACCCGAAGCGCCTGCCAGCGTCGGACCATCCGGCCCTTGCGGCCTGGACCGACCATGCCAGGCAAGTGCGGACCGAGATCCTGCGCCGCTTCATCCATCCCGCCGCCGGTATCCGCATGGCGGAGGAGCAGCCGGCGATGCACCTGCTCTACCGGCACATCGACGACATGAACGCCGGGTTGGACAAGGAGGCATTACGCGCCCGCATGATGGCCGCCCGCGTGCGAGCGCCGGAGGAGTTGGCCGGCGTCCCCTGCCCCATCCTGATGATCGGCAATGCCGAAGACACCGTGATGCCGCCCATGGCCGCCGCCGCGATTGCCCGCGTGGCGCCAAACGTCCAGGCCGCCTGGATCGACCAGGCCGGCCATTCCGCCTATTTCGAGCGCGCTGTCGTTTTCAACCAGGTGGTCGAGGAGTTTCTCGCCAAGCTAGCCTAGGTGACGTCATACATCATCACGATCCAGCCGGCGCGGGCGAAGCGATACCCTGTGTGCGCCGTGCGGTAGGCGATGGTTTCCACTTGGTTGTGCACTGGGAACCACAGCGCTGTGTCCATGATGATCTTCTGGGCCTCGGCATAGATATCGTTGCGCTTGGCCGGGTCCGTTTCCGCCCGGCCCGCGACGAACAATGCATCCAGCTTCGGATCGGCCAAATGCATCCAGTTGAACTTGTAGTGGCCCGGCGTGCTGATGTTGCTGCTGAGGAACAGGTTCTCCAGGCACATCGGATCGGCCTGGATCCAACGCACCGGTAGGATGTCGTTCTCATTGGCAAACACCAGCGACACGTTGCGGGCCGAGGTGATGGTCTCGACCTTGATGTCAAAGCCGACCCGTTTCAGACGCGCTTGGATCTCCACCGCCGTATCCGGCTCCAACGGCGGTGGCGCGCCGTAAAACGCGGTCAGCGGTTGGCCGTCCTTCATCCGGATGCCGCCAGGGCCGGGCTTCCAACCGGCTTCCTCCAACAGCGCGATCGCGGCCTTTTCGCTCGGCTTGTACATATCCTCCGCGCCCTTCCAGTAACCTGGCGTGGAGGCGGAGAGCGGGCCGTAGCTGGGTTCGATCAAGCCAAAGAACAGGCTGTCCGCGAGGTCGGCACGGTCGATCGCCATTGCGA
>NZ_LMUY01000037.1:34951-67882 GCF_009765685.1 Acidisphaera sp. L21
CCGGGGTCGCATCGGCGATGTCGATCTCCCCCGCTTCCAGCGCCGCGATACGGGTAGAGGCATCCGGGATGAAACGATGCACGATGCGTGCAACCTTCGACGGGCCCTTGTTGGTGTTGTACGATGGCGCCCAGTTATACGCGTCGAACCGGTCCAGCACGACGCGCTGCCCGTTCTCCCACGACGTGAACTTGAACGGCCCGGCGCCCACCGGCGCACGTGCGAACCCGGCATCGCCCAGCTTGCGCACCGCGGTCGGTGACACCGGCGCCAGCGTGCATTCGGCAAAGCTCGCCACCGCGGCGCCGAACGGGGAAGAGTATTTCACCCGTACCTGCGACGGGCTGATGACGTCGCACCCGGCATACGGCCCCAACTGCGTCACGGCACCTTCGCTGGCCAGCTTCGGATCGGCGATGGTGTCGAAGGTGAATTTCACCGCGTCGGCATCGAAGCGCGTGCCGTCGTGGAACTGCACGTCCTCGCGCAATTTCAGAATGACACTGCGACCGTCGGCCGCCGCCTCCCATCCGGTAGCCAAGCCCGGCAGCAATTTGTTGCTGCTGTCGCTGGCGACCAACGTATCGAACACTTGCGTCACAACCTGGTATTCGTGCCGCGAACTTGTGACCCGCGGGTCAAACGTGCGCGCGCCATTATCGTCCTCGCCCCAAGTGATCGTCAGCGGCTTGGCATCCTGCGCGGAGGCGCTGCGAATCGCGGGTGCCGCCAGCAGCCCGCCAACGACGGCGCGGCGTGTAAGGGGCAGACGGTCAGAAGCCATGCAACACTCTCCGGGGAATAAACCACCGGACAATGGGGGCAGCGATGGCATGAAGGCAATGCCTTCGGGTTGCCCTGGCACGAACTCTGCTACAGGTTGCCGACCAAACAGGGCTTGGAGATTCGATGTATTCCGTCGCGGGGTATTGCGACCGCTGGAGCGTTAAGCCCGGCCAAGCCATTCGCTTCATGGTCAGCAGCACCGATGATGCGCCGATCTCACTGCGGTTTCTGCGCCATCTATGTGCGGACCCAAATCCCAACGGCCCGGGGCTGCGCAATGTCGTGATGCCAAGCCCGCTGGACGGCACGCATCCCGCCCAATTCCAACCCGCATGGCTTGGCAGTTACGGTGTGGCGCAACGCGCGGTCACGCCGGGTGCGACGCTGGGGCTGGGCGTCACCATCTGGCCCACTGCCCCGGAAGCAGGGATGCAATCGCTGGTGACGTTGAGCGGAACAGGCTGGCAATTGGTGCTGGGCATCGACGCCGCCGGGGCATTTGCCGAAATCGACGGCACGCGTGTGAGTGTTGCCGCACCCATGCTCGACCGTCGCTGGTACGACATAGCGCTAACGATCGATGCGACTGGAAGTTTGCATTTGTCACAGCGCCCGCGGGATCCAGTGCCACTAGCGCATGAAACCGGGATCGCATCCGCCACAGTGCAAACGCTGCCAGCCGGCGCATGCCAAGTGATGGTGGCGGCAATGCCTGGTGAAACATCACCAGCGACGGCGAATTACAACGGCAAGCTGGAACGCCCGACGATCTGGCGGAACCGAACTGTGGATGCCGTGCTGAACGCACAACGCGATGCCATTCCGGCGATCGCGGCGGATCTGGTCGCATGCTGGGATTTCTCGATCGGGATCGACGGCTACCAGGCCACCGATATCGGCCCCGACGCCGCGCACGCCACACTCGTCGCACTACCAACCCGGGCGATGACAGGCGCCAATTGGACGGGCGAGGTGCACGATTGGAAGCACGCGCCCGAGCAATACGGCGCAATTCATTTCCACGATGACGATCAGGGTGATCTGGGCTGGGCACCCAGCTTCGAACTGAGCGTGCCGGCCGACTGGCCCAGCGGCTTCTACAGCGCCGAGATCAGCAAAGCAGGCGCCGTCGATCACATTCCATTCTTTGTCCGCCCCACTGCCGCGCGTGCCGCATTGGCGGTGCTGGTTCCGACCTTCACCTACCAAGTGTATGGCTGCTACGTTCGCCCCGGCCGCGGCACCGAGATCGCCGAGCGGGTCGCCGCATGGGGTGCCCTGGCGCAAACGCCGGACATGAACCGGCAGTTCGGCCTGTCCAGCTACAACTACCATTCGGACGGCTCGGGCGTCGCCATCACCAGCATGGCGCGCCCGATGCTGGACACGCGGCCGGTGCAAATGAGCCTGATGGACCCGTCGCCCAACGGCTCCGGCACCGGGCGCATCTGCTCGGACAGCTACATTGTGGATTGGCTGGACCGCGCGGGCATTCCGTTCGACGTGGTGACCGACCACGACCTGCACGAGGAAGGCGTGGCCCTGCTGCAGCCCTACCGCGCGGTCATTGCCACCCAGCACCCGGAATACCATTCGGATCGGATGATGCAGGCGCTGGAGGATTTTCAGGACCTCGGCGGTCGCTTCATGTATCTGGGTGGCAACGGCTTCTACTGGCGGGCCGAGCCGTCCGCCGCGGCCCCGCATGCGCTGGAGATTCGCCGGGCCGAGGGCGGTATTCGCGTTTGGGCAACCGAAGCGGGCGAGAGCTACCAGGCCCATGGCGGTGGATATGGCGGGTTGTGGCGCCGTATCGGCCGGCCGTCGCACCGGCTGGTCGGCATCGGCTTCTCCGTGCAGGGGCGCCATCTCGGCTTCCCCTACCACTTCACCGGGGGCATCACCGACCCGCGCGTGGCGTTCATGCTGGACGGGCTGGACGTGGCGCCGGGCCAAGTGTTCGGCGATGCCGGGTTCATGGGCGGCGGCGCCTCCGGCTTCGAACTGGACAGCGCCGACGTTCGCTACGGCACGCCGCCACATGCCCTGATCGTTGCCAAGGGCATCGTGATCCACCCCGACTACCTGCCCGTCAACGAGGACATGCTGGTCATTCGTCACCCTCGCCCGCACGAGGATTGGTCCTGCGCCGACATGGTCTTCTTCGAGACGAAAGCGGGGGGCGCCGTGTTCTCGGTCGGGTCCATGACTTATGTCGGCAGCCTGCCGGTGAATGGCTACGACAACACCCTCACCCGGCTGACCACCAACGTGCTTCGGCGGTTCCTCGACCCGGCGCCATTCGTCTGAGCAGGGTCATGTATTTAGGATTTTCCTACGTCGCCAGGCCCCATCGATGAGGGTCCGGCGGCTATTGCGCCCCTTTGCCGGGTTGATCCCGACGCTGCTGCTGACCTGGACGCTGGTGTTCGGCGCGCTGCAACTGGTGCCGGGTGACCCTGTGGAGTTAATGCTGGCCAACAGCCAGGCGAGCGAACAGGCGGTCGCGGCCACTCGGACGAAATTAGGCCTGGATCGGCCAGTTTGGCTGCAATACGTCACCTTCCTCGGCCATGCCGTCACCGGCGATTTCGGCAACAGCTTCCGCACGCGCGAACCGGTGACGAAGATGATCGGCGACCAACTGCCAGCCACGCTGTGGCTCTCCGCCGGTGGGCTGTTGTTCGGGCTGATCTTCGGCACGCTATTGGGCGTCGTCGCCGGACTACGACCGGATGGCTGGATCGACACGTCCATCATGACGATTGCTCTGGCTGGCGTGTCGATGCCGGGCTTTTGGGTGGCGATGCTGCTGATCCAGATCTTCGCCACCAGCCTCGGCTGGCTGCCAGTGTTGGGCAGCGGTCCTACGGCGTTGATCCTGCCCAGCATCTCCGTTGGGCTGTTCCTGGTGGGCGGTCTGGCACGGCTGGTGCGGTCGAGCTTGATTGAGGTTCTGGGCCAAGATTATGTGCGCACTGCGAGGGCCAAAGGCCTGCCGGAGGCACGGGTGGTGATCAAACACGCGCTGCGTAATGCCGCCATCCCGCCGCTGAGCCTCCTGGGCGTGCAATTTGCCCTGCTGATCGGCGGCGCAGTGGTAACGGAAACCGTCTTTGCCCGACCCGGCATCGGCGCAATGCTGGTCACTGCGGTGCTGGAGAAGGACTATCCCCTGGTGCAAGGGATCGCAGTCTGGACGACGGCGGCCTGCGTGTTGGTGAACCTCCTGATCGACCTGCTTTACACGATCCTCGATCCACGGGCGCGCTTGGTATGAAAACGTTTCGCCAGCTCTTTGGTAGCCCAGGCGCCGCGGTGGGCTTGCTAGTGCTCGTCATCGTTATCGGCGGCGCGATCATCGCCCCATTCGTGGCGCCCTATGATTGGAACGGCACAGGTGTCTGCCGGCGATTAGCTGCACCATCGGCAGCACACTGGTTCGGCTGCGACCTGTTTGGGCGCGACGTGTTCAGCCGAGTTCTCTATGGCGGGAGATATTCCCTCGCTATGGGGCTCTCTACCGTCGCCATCAGCACGAGTTTCGGTGGGCTGTTTGGCGTCATCATTGCCTACACCAAGGGCTGGACGGATCGGCTGGGTAGTCGCGGGATCGATATCATGCTGGGCTTTCCACCCATCCTGCTCGCTATCCTCCTCATTGCTATTTTTGGGGTAGGGCTGTTGAACGCCGCCCTCGCAGTCGGGCTAGCCAGCATTCCGCGATTCGCCCGGGTGATCCGCGGGGCAACGCTGTCCCTAACGACACTGGATTATGTGGAGGCCGCGCAGGCCATGGGCGCGCGGCATCTCCGCGTGGTGTGGCGGCACTTGCTGCCCAACTTGGCACCAACCATCATAGTGCTGGCGACACTTGATCTCGGCAACGCCGTTCTCTTCACGGCAACGCTGTCATTCCTGGGGCTCGGTGCGCAACCACCTACGCCGGAATGGGGCACGATGCTAAACGCGGGACGGGATTATATCCGCTACGCGCCGTGGACGATGATCTTCCCGGGTCTTGCCCTATTCCTGACTGTCATGGCCGTGAACTTGGTCGGCGACCGGCTGAGCCGTATCCTAGACCCTCGCCGGCGCGCCCGCTGACGGAGCAGTCCATTGACAGCTGTCAACGCCACGGCGTGATTGACAGCTGTCAATGCCCATCGGTAGACAGCGTGAGACACGCTTAAGCCGAGAGTTCGGGAAAGATTCCGTAGATGCGCGCAGAAGCAGAAGTGACGGTGCCTGCCGGGATCGACGATACCATCCGGGCCGACGCGCAAACCCTCAGCGCCGAGTTGTTCAACCTACGCGCCCGGTTGTTCCCGCCGAGCGCCGCCAAAGAGTTGCGCCACTTCACCAGTGGTGAGGCTGCTTCGCTCATTGGAGTAAGCGACGCCTATCTCCGCCAGATCTCGCTCGCCGGCGACGGTCCGGTGCCGCAGCAGGCCAAAGGTGGCCGCCGTTCGTATACGCTCGCCCAGATCAACGAACTGCGTGTCTATCTATCGAAGGAGGGCCGCGATTACCTACCCGCCCGCCGGGGCAAGGACCATCTGCAGGTCATCGCGGTCACCAACTTCAAAGGCGGCTCCGGAAAAACTACCACCTCCGCCCATCTGGCCCAGTATCTGGCCATGCAGGGGTTTCGGGTGTTGGCCGTGGATCTGGACCCGCAATCCAGCCTGTCGGCCCTGTTCGGCGTGCAGCCGGAGACGGATCTGGGCGAGAACGAAACCCTGTACGCTGCGATTCGGTACGATGACCGGCGCCGCCCGTTGCGGGAGGTGATCCGACCCACCTATTTCTCGGGCATCGATCTGGTGCCGGGCAATCTGGAACTGCAGGAGTTCGAGCACGACACCCCACGCGTTCTCGCCCGTGGCAAGCGGGGCGAACATGACCTGTTCTTCGCCCGGATCAAGGAAACCTTCGACAGCGTCGATGGGCAATACGACGTCATCGTGTTGGATTGCCCACCACAACTCGGTTTTCTGACGCTGGGCGCGTTGTGTGCGGCGACCGGCGTGCTGGTGACGGTGCATCCACAAATGCTGGACGTCGCCAGCATGTCGCAATTCCTGCTAATGACGGCGGACCTGCTCGGCGTCGTGCGCGCCGCTGGGGGTAATCTACAATACGACTTCCTGCGCTACCTCATCACACGATACGAGCCGCAGGACGGCCCGCAGACACAGATCGTCGCCTTTCTGCGCAACATGTTCGGCGAGCGGGTGCTGATCAATCCGATGCTGAAATCCACCGCCGTGTCGGATGCCGGGCTGACCAAGCAGACCCTTTACGAAATCAGCCGCCAAACCATTGGTCGCGCCACCTATGCAAGGGCCGTGGAGGCGCTGGACGCGGTGAACGGTGAGGTGGAAACCCTGATCAAACGCGCATGGGGGAGGGCACTCTGATGAAGCGAAAGGACATGCTGAAATCCGCCTTCGGCCCAGACCCGGCGCCGACACCCCCAACCACCACCCCCGCAACCGACCGGGTGCCGTCGGGCGCCGTGCGGGCGATGGGGCTCAGCCTCGGTCGCATCGGGGAAGACGCGGCCCGGGTCGCCACACTGGAGCAGCAGCTTGCCCGCGGCGAGATGGTGCAGGATCTGGACCCGGCGATCGTGGAACCGTCCTTCGTAGAGGACCGGCTGGCCCGCACGGCGGACCCGGATTTCCGACGCCTGGTCGAAAGTATCGGCGCCACCGGGCAGCAGGTGCCAATCCTGGTACGGCCGCATCCGGCCCGGCCTGGCGCCTACCAGGTCGCCTATGGGCATCGCCGCCTGAACGCCTGCACCGAACTTGGCAGGAAGGTAAAGGCGATCATCCGCACCCTCACCGATGCCGAATTGGTGGTGGCGCAGGGCAAGGAGAATGCCGAACGCCGCAACTTGTCCTTCATCGAGCGCGCGATGTTTGCCGCCCACTTGGAGCGGCAGGGGTTCGAGCGTGCCACCATTCAATCCGCGCTTTCGGTCCATCCGGCGGAACTGACCCGGTTTCTTGCCGTGTCTCGCAGCATTCCGACCGACATCATTCAGGCCATCGGACCTTCACCGCGCGCCGGGCGCCCGCGATGGATGGAACTGGCGAAGCTGTTGGAGGCCCCGGCGCAGCGCGAAAGCATGACACGGCTGACGACCCAGCCGTCGTTTCGCGGCGCCGGCACCGATGCACGGTTCGACCAGGCGATCGAAACCCTGCGCGCAGCGCCGGTGGAGACCGACGCTGCCCCAGCCCTCATCCGCGATCGCGACGGCCAGCCGGTGATTCGGGCCGAACGCAGCCCTCATACACTGCGGCTGGTGGTCGATTTGAAGGCCGCGCCGGGATTGGACGCACATTTACTCGCACTATTACCCGGCATCGTCGCCAGTTTCGGTGCGGAATGAGCATTCGGACCGTGGACTATTGCGATGCGCACCATTCTGCGGCTCTGGTGCGCCCATGATCTCGGGACCGTGGACTATTGCGAGACGATGGCGGCTCAGAGGCTTACCCGACTCGCTTCGAGCAAAATGGGAGCACCCGAGTCCCGACTTCCGCCGGACAATCACGGGCGTGGACTGTTGCGTGGCATGTGAGGACTGTTGCGATAAGCTGTAATAACGGAATCAGTGACTTAGGTCACATGTCCCGTGGACTGTTGCGTGCTTACTAATAGAGACTTCTAATATCGCTCAAATAGTATGGCTCGCAAAAGTCCACGACGACGAATTGGACCTGTTATGCCATGGTCTGTGCAGCCAATAGGTCAGGTGACGGAAGTGGGCACGGTTCATGATCTGATTGAAACGAAGGGACGCCATGGTGCGCTGAGCAGCGACCTGGATCGTCGAATCGTCGATGCTGCCGCTGCCTACATGGCCGACGAAGATAATGGGATCGGCTTCGTCTACTCCGGTTGGGCGCAGGCCGCCCTGCCGCATCGGCGGCTGAAGGACGACCAAGCCTGGCAAATCAACTCCGACAAGGTCAAGCTTCTGCTGGAGCCAGGTCGCCGCGCCTCCGACGATGGGGAGCCGGTTTGGGTGGGGGTTCCCTACGGGTCTCGTGCTCGGCTGATCATGTTGTATCTGCAAACCGAGGCGCTGCGAACGAACTCGCGCGAAATAGAGCTTGGCAAGTCGTTGCGGGATTGGCTGACCCGACTGGGCATTCCGATCGGCGGCAAATCTCTGCGTGACGTGCGCGAGCAGGCGGAGCGAATTTCCCGCTGCCGTCTCTCGTTCCACGTGCAGTCGGCGGGCCGCGCGGGGCTGGTGAACCAGAACATCGTAGACGCCGCCATGTTCGTGGACGCAGCGGATTCGGGGCAGGGGACGCTATTCCTGGAAACGGCACGCTTGTCCGAAACCTTCTACGAACAGCTCCGCAAACACCCGGTGCCGCTGGAGGAAGCCGCAATACGCGCCATCAACAACAACTCCATGGCGCTGGATCTGTATTGCTGGCTCGCCTACCGCCTGCACGTGCTCACTGCACCACGCCCCGTCACTTGGAAGGCCCTGATGGGCCAGTTCGGCACGGCCTATAAGGAGCAATTTCACTTCAAGCCGCGCTTCCTGGAGAACCTGCATCTGGCGTTGGCCGTGTATCGCGACGCCAAGGTGGATGTCGATGAGCGTGGCCTGATCCTTCGACCGTCCCGGCCGCCCGTGGCACCCAAGCAGGGCGGCTCGTCGCTGCGGTCGGCGTAAACATCGCCTCGCAAGAGTCCACGGGACAGCCATCGACCGAGGAACCCTGATATGTCGTCTGCTTCCTGGGAGGTGGGGACCGATATCGGCGGTACCTTCACCGATATCATCGCAATCGACACGACCACCGCGGAAATCCGCACCGCCAAGGTGCCTTCCCGCCCCGACGACCCGGTGCGGGCCATGTTGGAGGCGTTGGCTGCCGTCTCCCTGCAAACGACCGATGTCAAACGCTTCGTGCACGGCACCACCCGCGTCACCAACGCCCTGGTAGAGGAGCGACTGCCCCGCACCGCGCTGATCGCCACCGCCGGGTTCGAGGACGTGTTGGAGATTGGACGATATCGCCGGCAGGATCTGTATCGGCTGGATGTGCCGCCGAAATTGCCACCCTTGGTCCCTGCCGAACTGTGCTTCGGCCTGCAAGAAAGGCTTGACCATACTGGCGCGGTAATGCTCGCGCCCAGCGAGGCGGAACTCGCCCGGTTGGTCGATTGGGTGCTCGCGAGCCGGGTCGAAAGTGTCGCGATTTCGCTGCTGCACTCCTACGCCAACCCGGTGCACGAGCGGCTGGTGATGGAACGACTGCAAGGCGTCGTGCGGCACGTTTGTGTCTCCCACGAGATCAATCCAGAGGTGCGGGAGTATGAGCGCACTTCCTCCACCGTGTTCAACGCCGCCGCCATGCCGATCGCGGTGGAGTATCTGTCGGAGCTGGAAGAACAGCTTCCGATCGGCCCAGGGCTGCAGGTGTTTCACTCCGCGGGCGCGATGGTGCCGGTGGCGGTCGTGAAGAAGCGGCCCTTGGTGATGGCGATGTCCGGCCCGGCCGCCGGGGTATCCGCCTCCGCCAGCCTCGCCCGTGCACTGGGTCGACCGCGGGTGCTGACGTTCGACATGGGCGGCACCACAACCGACGTGTGCCTCATCGTGGATGGTGCGGCGGAGATGACGGACACCCGCACTATCGGTGGCCGCCCACTGCGCCAACCGATGCTGGCCGTGCATTCCATCGGCGCTGGTGGTGGCTCCATCGTGCATCTGGGACCAGGCGGGCTCAGCGTCGGGCCGCACAGCGCCGGGTCGGAGCCGGGGCCGGCCTGTTACGGGCGGGGCGGCACGCGGGCGACCATCACCGACGCCAATGCCCTGCTGGGCTATTTGGACCCGGCGACCCGGCTGGGTGGTTCCATCCAGCTGGACCTGGATGCGGCAGCATCCGTAATCGCCCCGATCGCCGACGCCTTGGGCGCCGCGCTGATCGAGACTGCACTCGGCATCATTCAGATCGCTAATGCTGCGATGGCGCGGGCGCTGCGCCGGGTAACGGTAGAACGCGGCGTGGACGGCCGGGATTGCGCGCTGCTGGCGTTCGGGGGAGGGGGGCCTATGCACGCGGTGGGCCTGGCCGAAATCTATGGATTGGCGGAGGTCATCGTGCCCACAGCGTCCAGCGCGTTCTCCGCCCTGGGCTGCCTCACCGCGGATTACAGCTTTCTGCAACAGCAGACCGTGCGCTATCGGCTAGACGAATTGGCGCCGGAGATTTTCGCGGCCCGAATGGAAGATCTAATGGCGCAGGTGACCCAGCCACTATTGGCCAACGGGATCGCGCTGAACGAGATCGTCACCGAGCATACTGCGCTCGTGCGCTATGCAGCACAAAGCGACGCAACGCCAATCGCCTTTACCATGCCTTTGAACCCGATGACGCTTGCTGCCGATTTCGCGCAGCGGCACCGCGAGTTGTATGGCTACGCGACATCGGAGCCGCTGGTCATCGAATCCCTCCGCGTGCAGGCGCGCAAACCGACAAATCCTCGGATTATCAAGCCCGGTCCCAGCCCGGTGCGGCCTTCATGCCAGCGGATCTGCCATTTTCCGGGCGCAACCAACCTGCAGACGGCAATCCTGGACCGGGGCAGCCTGGCCACCGTCACCGCCGGACCCGCCCTAATTTGCGACGCTTGGTCCACCGTCATGGTCCCGCCGGGCTGGCAGGCGCGGCCGAACGATATCGGTAATCTCTTTCTTACCCGGTGCGCAGCATGAGCACGCCCGACGCCTTTCTGGTGGAAGTAATCCGCCACGGCCTGTCCGCGACGGCGGAAGAAATGAGTTTGGTCCTTACCCGGTCCGCCCGTTCGCCATTGCTGCGGGAAGCTGGGGATCTATCCTCCGCCGTTACCGATGCAGAAGGTGGGTTGGTGGGGCAGGGGCGGGATATCCCTGTGCATCTCGGCGCCATGGCCTACACGGTGCGCGAGTTGCTGAAGGTCGTGCCGGCCGCGACGATGAAGCCCGGCGACGCGCTGATCTACAATATCGGTCCGCTCGGCGGTAACCATCTGAATGACGTGAAGGTGGTGCGTCCCGTGTTCGTGGATGGTGTGCTGGTGGCGTTCGCGCTGAGCCTGGCGCATTGGCCGGATATCGGCGGCACCTGGCCGGGCAGTTATTATGCCAAGGCCGTCGACACGTTTCAGGAGGCGATGCGCATCCCGCCGCTGCCGATCGCGGATGCCAACGGCGTCAACCGTGCGGTGCTGCAATTCATTTTGGCGAATGTGCGTGATCCGGTAGCGTGCGAGGGTGATCTGCTGGCTCAGATCGCCGCCACCGCCACGGCAGAACGTCGCATCCTGGAATTATGCGCGCGCCATGGCACCGACACTTTCATCCAAGCAATGCGCCGCCTGCACGATTTGTCGGAGGCAGAGATGCGCGCCGCAATCCTGGCTTTGCCAGATGGTGTGTACGAGGGCGAGGATTTCCTGGACGATGGCGGCCCGGACGATGCGCCCGCGCGCATCCACGTCCGCATCACCATTGCCGGCGACGAGGCGGAGTTCGACCTGTCCGGCAGCAGCGACCGGGTAGGCAATTTCTGCAACACCACGCCGTTCATCGCGCGCTCCGCCGTGGCCTATGCCGCGCGCATCATGAGTGGGCGGGACATGCAGCAGAATGACGGGGCGTTGCGCCCGCTGCGCATCATCACTCGCCCGGGTTCGATTTTCGAGCCGGGGTGGAACGCCGCCGTCGCAGCAGGCAATCACGAGACCTCGATGCGGATCGTGGATGCGGTCTTCAAGGCGATGGAAGACGTGATCCCCGAACGCCTCTCCGCCGGTGGGCCAGCCACTTCCGGCCTGTTGGCTTTGGCAGAACCAATGCCGGACCAGAGTTGGCGGATGCTGTACGAGGTGCACGGCGGCGGCGAGGGTGCGCGGCATGATCGACCCGGCGTGGCCGCGACGCGGGTACATTTGACCAACACGTCCAACACGCCTGCGGAGGTGATCGAGGCGAATTACGCCATCCGTGTCGAACGCCAGGCGATCCGTCGCGGCGCGGGCGGCGGCGGGCAACATCGTGGCGGCGATGGCGTGATCCGAAGCTACCGCGTACTGGCGCCTACGATGTTCCTCACCAGTTGTGTGGAGCGGATGACGATCCCGCCCTACGGCCTGGCGGGCGGACTGCCGGGCAAACCCTTCGCGTTGTGGCTGGATCGGAACGGCAAACGCACCGCCATCTCCGGGAAGACCAACATGGTGCTGCAATATGACGACGTGCTGACCCTGGAGAGTTGCGGCGGCGGCGGGTATGGCACTCCCGACACCTAAGTAGTGAGGCCGAGTCGATGCAGCCTGTTGCGATCGTCACCGGAGGCACGCACGGGATCGGTCGCGCCACTGCGGAAACATTGGTGGCTGCCGGCTGGCAGGTCGTAGTACAGGGTCGCAGCATTGATGCGGGCGAAACGCTTGCGGCATCTCACCCGCACATCCACTTCGTCCCCGGTGACATCATCGAGCCAGCCGTCGTCGACAGTCTGGTGTCCCGCGCGGAGGCGCTGGGCGATGGGCGCATCGCGGGGTTGGTGAACAACGCGGGCAAGGGATTTCGGCGCGCCTTTGCCGGGTCCAGTCTGGCGGACTGGGACGATGTGTTCGCCGTCAACACCCGCAGCGCTTTCATGGTGACGCATCGTGCGCTTGCAGGGCTGCGGGCAGGGCAGGGGTCGGTCGCCTTCGTCGCCTCCGTGGCTGGGGCTGGGGGCGAGGAGGATCTGTCGATCTATTGTGCATCCAAGGCGGCGCTCATCGGCCTCGCAAAAGCCCTTGCCGTCGAGCTGGGGCACGAGGTGCGGTTCAACGTCGTCTGCCCCGGCCAGATCGCCACGCGGATGATGGCCCGGGTACTGGCCGACCCGGCGTTGCAGTCGGCGGTGTCGGCGCGCATTCCGATGCGGCGGATGGGCGAGCCATCGGAGGTGGCCGACGTGCTGGCCTGGCTGCTGTCGCCGGGATCGAGTTACGTGAACGGCGTGGTGTTCGCCATCGACGGCGGGGAGACAGCCGGGATCAAGGGTCCGCCGCCGGTCGTTTGAATGGATTCAAATAAGGCTGGTTTTCTCCGGCGATATTTGTCAAATTGCTGTTCATGATATGTTCCGGCATTCGATTCTGGATGTCCGATAGTACGAGGCGATAATGGCGCGCATTAGCAAGGCGGAGCACCCCCGGATCCTGCAAATGGTCGACGAGGAACACCGCAAGGTGCCCGAGGTCGCGGCCGAGTATGGCTGCACCCCGGCCAACATCTATGCCTTGCTCGCCAAACTGCGCCGCGCCAAGCCACAGGCAGAGGCAGAACCTGGGCAGGTTGAGGCCGCCGTGGAAGCCGCAGCCGAGCCCATCGTCGCCTCGGTCGAGCCGGTTGATTTGTTCGAGGCTGCGGCGGTCGAGGCACCGCCAAAGGCTGCATCCAAGCGGCGCAGCAAGACGGCGCCGGCCATAGTGCCCGACGCCCCGGCGCTAGTCCTCGCTGTTGCCGAGCCTGTGGCACCGGCAGCCCCGCCCCGCCCGGCGCCAGTGTCTGCAACCGTGACGGATCTGCCTCGGCGTGGCGCCGCGAAGGGCGGCGGCTTGGGCGCATCTTTGGCCAAACCCGGCTTCGGTCTGATGATGCGTACCGCCGATGGGGACGAGAACCTGACGCCTTTCCGCTCACTGGAAGACCTGTTGTCGGCGGTAAAGCCGATTTTGCGTGCGTCTGCTCGCAGTCCCGATGCAGTCTGGTTCTCTATCCAGCAGATCGACCTGTCTGCCTTGGACAGCGACGCCGCCTGAGAGCCGTAAAAATAGCGGCATCACGGCAACCAAAGCTTGCCTCCGCCCTCAACCTAATCTCGCCATGGCTGTTTGCGGCCGCGTGCGAGGAGCGGCGGCAACCCCACCTCACCGATCGCTGGCGCGGCCCAAACCTTCGGATCGTCCTACGGTTGCGCATGTTAGGGTCAACCGGATGAAATTTTGCGCTGAGTAGGGCGTCCCCGCGCCCGATATAGGTTAGCCTGCGATCACCGGGTCGTCCGGCATAACATCGCGGCGGGGTTTTTACGTGGTCAAGGTTCCTCCAGGCGTCGGCCCGAAAAATTCGCAAGTCCTTATTCTCGTTGGGGCAACGGGGGATCTCGCTCAGCGCAAATTGCTGCCGGGCTTGTTCCATCTGGCCCGAGGCGGCTTCATCCCGGGGTGCCGGATCATCGGCGTGTCGCTGGACCAGTTGGACGCAGACGGTTTTCGCCGCCTGGCGCGGGAGGCGCTGAACCAGTTTTCCACCCGCAAGGTGCACGAGGAAGACTGGCCCGCCTTCGCAGAGACGCTGGATTACGTGCCGATCGCCGCCGGCCCAGACGCGCTGCGCGCAGCAGTGGAGTCGGCGGAGCGGATGCTGGGCGGCGACACCAGCCGGGTACATTACCTCAGCGTGCCACCCAATGCCGCCCTATCCGCCGTGCGGTTGCTGGCGGAGGCGGGCCTGGTGGAACGCTCCCGCGTGATCATGGAAAAGCCGTTCGGCACCGACTTGGCCAGTGCGGTGGCGCTCAATGCCAAACTGCACGAGGTGTTTGCAGAGGAACAGATCTTCCGCATCGACCATTTCCTGGGCAAGGAGCCGGCGCAGAACATTCTTGCCTTCCGCTTCGCCAACGGGTTATTCGAGCCGATCTGGAACCGCAATTTCATCGACCACGTGCAGATCGACGTGCCGGAGACGCTGGGGCTAGGCAAGCGGACCGGGTTCTACGAGGCGACGGGGGCGTTCCGGGACATGGTGGTGACGCACCTGTTTCAGGTGCTCGCCTTCATGGCGATGGAGCCGCCGACCGCGTTGGAACCGGTTTCGATCAGCGAGGAAAAAAACAAGGTGTTCCGTAGCATGGTGCCGCTGGACCCGAAGGACGTCGTTCGTGGGCAATATGTTGGCTACCTAGCGGAAGAAGGCGTCGATCCGGAATCCGATACCGAGACGTTCATCGCGCTGAAGTGCCACATCGACAATTGGCGCTGGGCCGGCGTGCCGTTCTTCCTGCGCACCGGCAAACGCCTGGCGGAGGGCCAGCGCATCATCTCCATCGCGTTCCGTGAGCCACCGAAAAGCATGTTCCCGATCGGCTCCGGCGTTGGCGCCCAGGGACCGGACCATCTCACGTTCGATCTGGCCGATGCGTCCAAACTGTCGCTGTCCTTCTATGGCAAGCGGCCTGGTCCGGGGATGCGGCTGGACAAGCTCAGCCTGCAATTCGCGATGAACGACACGGGGCGCATCGATGATGTGCTGGAGGCGTATGAAAGGCTGATCCTGGACGCCATGCGCGGCGACCATACGTTGTTCACCACCGCCGAAGGGATCGAGCGGTTGTGGCAAGTGTCGACCCCGTTGCTGGAGACGCCGCCGCCGGTTCGGTTGTATTCACCGGGCTCGTGGGGACCAAAATCTATTCACCAACTCGTCGCCCCGCATGCCTGGCGCCTGCCGTTCGAGCGTGCTTGGCGTGCACCCGCGACTGGCGATTGAGGCGCGCTGAAACAATTGGTCATAGGTGAAACAAGTGGCGACACTCCCTGAGAGTGACAGACCGAGTTGTTCGCCCTCAACGGCGAAAGCTGTCTCGTAACGAGGCGTATGCAAGTCGCCGTCGACTGAATTTGGTTTTGCGAACGCGCGTTAAGCGGCCCTCATTGCTGGAAATTCATCACGGCTTGGAACTGTCAAGCGATTTTACGTGTTCTGTTGCAACGCATTGACTATATGCGGACCACGATCACCAACGATCGACATGGAGTCGCACACGATCATGGCTAAAGCAGAGACGACAACAAATCGCTCCCCCCGCGGCGCAAAGCCAGTGAGCCAGGCTTTCTTCACCGCGCTCGACAGCATTCCAGAGGCGTCGCGGGACGCCGTTGCGAAGGCCGCACTGGTGATGATGCGCGACGGGTTGAAGTTGCAGCGCGAGAAGACCAAGGCAGCAGCGGTTAAGGAAAAGGCTACCGCGGCGAAGACCAAGGCCGCTGCCGCCAAGGAAAAGCCCGCAGCCAAGCCTGTCGCCAAGAAGGCGGTTGCGAAGAAGCGCGTTGCCAAGGCGAAGCCTGTTGCGGCGGTTGCCGAAGCACCGGCGGCACCTGCAAAGCGTCGTGGCCGCAAGCCAGCGGCAGTTCCCGCCGCTGCCTAATGACCAAACTGGTGGCGCCCAACGGCGCCACCAGAGCCTACGGCGCCAGGTACCTCAGCGCCTCAGGCGTTTTACGGAAGCTGATGGCCATGCGGTTCATTAGGTTCATCAGCCCGATGGCGACCGTGAGGTCGACGAGTTCTTTTTCGCCAAATACGCCCGCCGCTGCGGCATAATCTGCGTCCGGCACGTCAGTAGCAGCGACCCGCGTCACCGTTTCCGCCCAGGCGAAAGCCGTTCGCTCGCGCTCATCGAAGAGCGCGCCGGCTTCCCGCCATACCGGCACCAGCGCAAGCGCCTCAGCAGATAAGCCGCCTCTGAGCAAGTCGCGTGAGTGCGAGTCTATGCAGTAGGCGCAACCGTTGATCAGCGACACGCGCAGATAGACCAGGTCCACCAGCCTCTTCGGCAGGTCGCATTGCGCGACATAGCCATAGACGCCACCCATCGCCTTCACGGCGCCCGGCGCAATGGTCTTGTAGTCAATCCTTTCGCTCATTTTCGTCTTCCTCCCACGTTAAGATAGCGGCTTGACGTCCCGTCTCCTCTGCGGGACGGGTGAGGCTACAGGCCCAATTTCCCCGCCGGGCTGTCCGTATTCAGTTTGGCACGACGGACATAGGTGCGCATGGTCGTGAGGCTGCGATGCCGCGTGTGGCCCATGATCTCCTCGTCCGGCACGCCGTTCTTATAGGCAGTGGTTACGAACCCAGCCCGCATCCCGTGGGGGGTGATCGGTTCCCAGATGGTGCCCTTCATCCCAGCCAGCGCCGCGCGCTTCTTCAGGATCTGGCGAACCGCATCCGGGTCTAGCCGTCCGATATGCACCACGCCCCAACGATCGACCTTGCGAAATAACGGACCAGATTGGATGCCCGCACGCTCCGTCCATCGGGTGAAGGCGGCCACCGGGCACGTAGCGGGATGGCGCCCGTAGGACAGCCCAATCTCCGCCCCAGCGCCTTCCTTGTCGGTCTTCGACCGCGTGATGAGCAGGCGAAGACCTTCCGTGGTCTTCGTCACGTTCTCGATATCCAGCCCAACCAATTCGGATCTGCGAAGCGCGCCAGCGAAGCAGATGAGGAAGATCGCCTGGTCGCGTGTACCGGCCATGTCGTCGCCGCAGGCGGCGACGAGGCGCTTGATATCTGCCGTCGTCAATGCGGCTGCGCGGCGTGGCGGCTCGCCATGGGTGCGGGCGATTCCACGCAGCGTTTCGCGAATGGCCGGGTGCCGCGTGTCCAGCGGTTCCTTCGCAATGCGGTGTGCCCGGGCGATCGCTGCGACCCGGCGCCGTAAGGTGGATAACGCGTAGCCTCGCCCGGCATCTGCCAGATACGCGCCGACGATCTCTGGCGCGGCCGGCATCGGCGTCAGCTTGCGCTCCATGCACCAGGCCTTGAAGTTCTCCAGATCGGTCTTGTAAGCCCGCAGCGTGGCGGGTGCGTCGGCAGCGGATTGATAGGTTTGCGACCGCGCCAATGAGCGCGCGACGCTCAGCGTCATAGGTGTTTCGCTGTTTTCAGCCCGCCGAACCGGCACTTTTGCTGTTGGCAGAGGCGCCTTGGAGATGCGTGTCATGACAGGATTTGCGCTCGACGCGCCATGTGTGTCAAGTCGCAGGAAGGGGCCTTATCACGTATTGCTGCAGGGTTGTGTCTGGCCCCAATCTCAATAGTGTCGCTGGCAACAGGCAGCAGGAACCGTCCACTATGTCGAATGCCCCGGCGTCTGTCTGCACCTCCGCCGAAGGCCGCGCAATCGCCCAACGCATGGAGCAATTCGTGCGCAACGTCATCATCCCGTATGAGGCGGACCCGCGGCGGGATGCGCACGGGCCGACCGATGGGCTGGTGCAGGAGATGCGGGCGAAGGCGCGTGAGCACGGGCTGTTGACGCCGCACATCCGTCCAGACGGTAGCCATCTCAGCCATCAGGACACGGCAATCATCCTACGCGCGTCTGGCCTGTCAATGCTGGGCCCGCTGGCGGTGAACGTCGCCGCCCCCGACGAGGGCAACATGTTCCTGCTGGGCCGCATGGCCGGGCCGGAGCAGAAGGCGCGGTTCCTGGAGCCACTGGTGGCGGGTCACGCTCGCTCCGCCTTCCTGATGACGGAGCCAGCGACAGAGGGTGGTGCTGGATCGGACCCATCGATGATGCTGACGACGGCGCGGCCGGATGGAAACCATTGGGTGGTGAATGGGCGCAAGGCGTTCATCACGGGAATGGCTGGCGCCTCGGTCGGCATCGTCATGGCACGTAGCGAGGAAGGCGCCACCATGTTCCTCGTGAACTTGCCGATGGACGGTATCCGGATCGAGCGCGTGTTGGATACGATGGACAGCTCGATGCCCGGCGGCCACGCCATCGTCGTGTTGGACAATGTGCGGATCCCTGCCGACCAGATGCTGGGCCATAGCGGGGAGGGCTTCAAATACGCCCAGGTTCGCCTGGCACCGGCACGGTTGACGCATTGCATGCGTTGGCATGGTGCAGCGACGCGGGCGCAGGAAATCGCCACCGAATACGCCGTTCGTCGCCAGGCCTTCGGCAAACCATTGATTGATCATGAGGGTGTCGGCTTCATGTTGGCCGACAATCTCATGGACCTGAAACAGGCCGAATTGATGATCGACTGGTGCGCCGGCGTGCTGGATAGCGGCGCGCCGGGCACAATCGAATCCTCGATGGCGAAGGTGTCAGTCTCGGAGGCGCTGTTTCGGGTCGCCGATCGCTGCGTGCAAGTGATGGGCGGCACTGGAATAAGCGGCGACACCATTGTCGAGCAGGTGTTCCGCGAAATCCGCGCCTTCCGGATCTATGACGGCCCGACGGAAGTCCATAAATGGTCGCTGGCGAAGAAGATCAAGCGCGACACGGTGACCAAAATTGGCCTGCGCTAGCTCAGTGGGCGCCTCGCAACGCGGCGCCGCAGCGAATTGGCTTCGCGCTGCAATCGCTGCAGCCCCTGCATGGCAGTCGGCATCTCGCCGAATTGCTGCGCTCGTACCAATGTTTGGATGAGCGCGTTTTGTTCGATCAATTGTTGTTCGACGTTCGCCAGGGACGCGACCAGTTCGTTCGGGCTGTCGATCACGTGAGGTCTCCGGCTAGGATGCAGGTCGGTAACGCTTCGTGTGGCAATTGTTTCCCTGGAGGAGGGTTGGAATGAGCAACACGACATTGCCGCACGGCGTTGGTCATAATGGTGGACCCACGCTGGAGGACGATGACCCGGCGGGCTGGCGGCTGTGGTGTTGGCGGCGGGCGAAGCGGCGTGCCTGGTGCGCCCCGCGCGAGGTGGCGCTGCGTCGATTGAACCGGGCGGAGGCATTGGGCATGACCTATCGCGAGTACACGCTGGAAATCCTGGAGCGTGGGCGGCACCTGTAGGTCCCGTGCAGTTTAGGGATTCACAGCGACGCCTGAATGGCTAAGACTCCGCCGGCACATCGCCAGGACCACTCGTTGTCGTCACCGCCCGTCCGATCGCTTCGCACACACCAGGCCCAGATCGCCGCCATCGTCCAGGCCATCGCAGCAGGTGACGCTGTAGGGGTGACCGACATTCTGGCCGCTGTCACGCCGGGCGGCGGTAAATCGCTGCTGCCGGTGATCGCGGCGGCGCGGCTGATCGGGGCGGGCATCGTCGACCGCATCTGTTGGGTGGTGCCGCGCGACAGCCTGCGGCTGCAGGCGGAGGAAGCGTTCGCCGACCCGACCTGGCGTAAGGCGCTGGGCCACGACGTCGATGTGCGCGCCGCCGACAACACGCCCGATCCATGCCGGGGTATGCAGGGCTACATCACCACGTATCAGAGCATCGCCGCGGCGCCGGAGTTGCATCTGGCCGAGTTCCGCCGTCACCGCACGTTGCTGGTCGTGGACGAGGTGCATCATCTGCCCGCCCTGTTCGACGTCGCACCCGACCCACTGGCAGAACCCGCTGCCGAGATCGCCGCCGGTTGGAGCCGCGCGCTATTGCCCCTGCTGGAGACGGCACGCCTGCGTCTTCTGCTGTCCGGCACGTTGCAACGGGCAGACGGTCGCAGCATCCTATGGCTGCCCTACCGCACCGGACGCCGGGCCAAAACGCGGGAGGTGGATTTAACGGCGGAGGGCTGGGCGGTCGTCGGCTACTCCCGATCACAGGCGTTGGCCGAGCGAGCGGTGCTCCCCGTGGTGTTCGGCGCCGTTGATGGCGAGGCGAGTTGGCTGGACGAGGACAGGGCCCCTGCCGGTCCGCACCGGCTGTTCTCACACTGGCCGACGGAGACGACGCGGCCGGCGCTGTTCACCGCGCTGCGCACCGGCTTCGCGGAATCGCTGCTGCGGGAGGCATTCACCGCCATCCGCACCCTTCGCGCCGAACGCCGCGCGCAACGCGACGCCGCCCCCGGCGTGGAGTTGCGGGGCCTCGGCAAGATGCTGGTGGTGGCGCCCGACCAGCAGAGCGCCCGGCACTACGCCGACATCGTGCGCGGCTGGATGCCCGCATCCCAGAAGGCAACGGTGCAACTAGCGACCTCGGACGAGCGGGATGCGCATCAGGTGCTCGCGCGGTATCGCCTGATGGCGGAACCCAGCGTGCTGGTGACGGTCGCCATGGCCTATGAGGGGCTGGACGCGCCGGAGGTGGCCGTAGTGGCGGCGCTGACGCACATCCGCTCCCGCGCCTGGCTGGAGCAGATGGTGGCGCGGGCGACGCGGGTCGACCCGCATGCCGGGCCATACGCCACGCAGCGGGCGCTGGTGTTCCACCCGGACGACCCGCTATTCGCCCGGTTCCGCCATAGCATCGAGACGGAACAGGGCACCGTGGCGAAGAAGGTGAAGCAGCGCTCGCAATCCACGCTGCCGCTGTGGCTGCTGGACCAGATCGCTGCGCGCGAGCCGGAGGACCGCGGTATCGTGCCGCTGGAGAGCAACGCGCTGGGCATCCGCTATGGCATGCTGCGCCCCGGTCCCGACTACGCGATGCACCGGCCGGAGCAGGAGGCCGCTCAATCCGAAATGCTACAGCCGCCTTCCGTGGCGGAGCGACGGTTGCGTCAACGCATCGGTGAGATGGTGGCGCAACAGGCGGTGGAGGATGAGGGCGCCGTCCGCGCACCGCGTGGCGAGGGGCTGTATCATCGCTACAACGCCGTATTGAAGCGCCGCACCGGAGACAAGCCGCGCAGCCAAATGACGTTGCAGGAACTGGAGGCGGCCGTCAGTTGGCTGGAGCGCAATCGATTGGCGGACCACGTCAACCTGCTGGAGGGCGATCCCCGCTATAGCTGGACAGTGCGCCAGCGCCGGGAATGGACGCCGCCGATCGGCCGAACGGACGGCAAACCCAGGGGTGCGGGGTCCTAAGCCATCGCCGGCCTGGCACTGGTGGCAAACGCGGTTTCCACGACCTGGCAGGCGCGCAGGATCAATCTTTCGCCGAACATCGGCCCGACGATTTGCAGCCCAATCGGCAATCCATCCACGAACCCGCACGGGACGGAGGCGGCGGGTTGCCGGGTGAGGTTGAATGGCCAGGTGAATGGCGTCCAATCGAACCAGTCCGGGAAGCGTTGCGCATCCGGCGTGTCCTGCCCGGCGGCAAAGGCGGTGAGCGGCTGCGACGGCGTCAGGAGAAGGTCAAACTGCTGATGGAAGAGCTGCATCTTGGCGCTGAGCACCCGCACCTCGTCATGCGCAGCCTGCAATTCGCTGCCGGTGATGTCCTGGGCCGCGACGATGACCTGCAACAAGGCTGGGTCGAGCGCGGCACGCTGAGCATCGGTGAGGTGGCGCAGCATTCCCAGGAAGCCGGCACCCCAGATCACGTCGAAGGCGCGGCGTGCGCCGGATAGGTCCAGCGTCACCGTTTCGACCAAGGCCCCTGCCTTGGACAGCGCCTCGACCGCACCCACGACGCCGGTCGCTACCGCCGGGTCAACGATCGGAAAGCCCAGATCTGGCGACCAGGCCAGCCGCAACCCGGCCACCCCATCCTGCAACCCGGTGAGATAGTCGATGTCCCGGTGCGGCACGGCGAACGGGTCCCTCGCATCCGGGTTGGACAATATGCGTAGCAGCAGAGCGGTATCGGCCGCGTCGCGCGACAACCCGCCATACACCGCGAGCGGGCCGAGGGAGCCGGTGAAGTTTGGCACCAGCCCGTAGCTTGGCTTCAATCCGAACACGCCGCTGAAGGCCGCGGGAATGCGGATCGAACCGCCGCCATCGCCACCTGTTGCCAGCGGCACCACGCCCGCTGCCACCAACGCGGCCGAGCCGCCGCTGGAACCGCCGGTGGTGCGGGTTGGATCCCACGGGTTGCGGGTGGTCCCAGTCAGCGGACCGTGGGTGATGCCTTTCCAACCGAATTCGGGCGTGTTGGTCTTGCAGAAGAACACCGCGCCCGCTTCCCGCAGGCGCGCCACGCCCGGCGTATCGATCGTGCTGGGCGCTGTGGGCGTGGCCAGTGATCCGATGCGTGTTGGCCAGCCAATGACATGGGCCGTGTCCTTCACCGCGACGGGCACGCCATCCAAAGCGCCCAGCGGTTCGCCACGCCGCCAACGATCGGCCGACGCTTGCGCCATGCGGCGGCCGCAGGCTTCGTCCAGTAGGCAGGTGGCGTTCAGCGTGGGTTCGACCTTGGCGAGTTGCACCAGCGCCGCGTCGAGCACTTCTACGGGCGACAAATTCCCGGCGGCGAACCGCCGGGTCATCTCGCGCGCAGACATCCAATTCACGGCGCTAGCCAAGCATGCCCTCGTCCCGCAGGTCGCGCAGGGTCTGGCGGAACGCGCTCACGGTGATCGCCATCTCCTCGTCCCCATGCATTGCGGAGATGGTGCCGCCCAGCGCAGGCGTCATGTCCACGCCGTGGTTCAGCATGCCCATGCGGGTGCGGTTCACCAGGGGGCCGGATTGCTTGGGGCCGAGCATTGCTGGGATCGCAGCCTCCGCATCGAAATCGTGCGGGCGCGTGCCAGGGTCCACGGTGGCGATGTGAAAGCCGCTGTAGGAGCCATGCACGGCCCAGCGCACACCCTCCTCCTCCAGCACGTCATTCATCGCGGCGCGCAGGCTTTCGCCGTAGCTGTTGGCGCGTTGGTTGGCCTTGCCGTCGGCGATGATCTCCAGCGTGGTGATCCCCGCAGCGGCGGAGAGCGGGTTGGCGTTGTAGGTGCCGGGATGGCCGATCTTCTCGCGCCCGGCCGCTTTGGTAACGCCGAAATCCAACATGTCCAGAATGTCCTTGCGGCCACCCACCGCCCCGCCCGGCAGGCCCCCGGCAACGATTTTTGCCAGTGTGGTCAGGTCCGGTGTCACATCCATTGCCGTCTGTGCGCCACCGGGGGAGACGCGGAAGCCAGTGACGACCTCGTCGAAAATCAGCAATGCCCCGGCGGCTGTGGCCAATTCGCGCATGCGCCGAACGAAGGCAGGGCGGAGCGGCATGCGGCCGAAATTGGCGCCGGTCGGCTCGAAGATCGCGGCGGCAATGCTGTGTTCGGCAAAGGCGCGCTCGGCCGCTTCGGCGTCGTTCGGGTCGATCAGCACTACGTTGCCGGCCACGTCCTCCAGCACCCCGGTAGTGGGCGAGCCGTCGAAATGCGATGTGTAGCCGGACGTCATGTGGTCGTGCCATCCGTGGAAGTGCCCGCGGATACGCAGCAGCTTGGACCGGCCAGTGAAGGCGCGGGCCAGGCGCAGCGCCATCAGCGTCGCTTCCGTGCCGGAGGAGGTGAAGCGCAGCCGCTCGATCGAGGGGACGAGTTGGCGGATCAGACTGGCCCAGCGTAGTTCCAACTCGTGACACGCGCCGTAATGCGTGCCGCTGTCGAGCTGGGCGTGGACCGCCTGTAGCACCGCCGGATGGCCGTGGCCCAGGATCAGCGCGCCGTGGCCGCCGAAATAGTCGACGTAGCGGTTGCCGTCGACGTCCCATTTCACTGGCCCTTTGGCGCGGTTGACGTAGATCGGCCACGGATCGAAATGCCGCGAGTCGTGCGCCAATCCGCTGGGCAACAGCGTCCGCGCTTCCTCCGCAAGCTTGCGGGAGCCCGGCGTCCCCTGCTCGAACACGCTCAGCAGCGTGGCGTTGCGCAATGCGGTTTCGCTCATCGGGGATCCCTCGTGCAGCTTCGAATGGGGCGCAGCGTGTCATGGAACGCTGCGCGGTCATAGGCCCGGCGAGGGATAGGTTTTCGCCAGCGGACGGCATATCACGAACGGCATGTATGTCGGGATCGATGGCGGCGCGTCCAACACCCGGGTGAAGGCATCGGCGCCCGGAGGCGAATTGCGAGCCGCCGCCGTGGCCGGCCCATCCAGCCTGACGCTGGGTGTGCCGGAGGCCTGGGTCTGGATTATCGCCGCCTTGGCCGCCGTCGGCATCGGGCCGGAACGATTCGCCCAAACCCACCTCGCTTGCGCCCTGGCTGGAACGCGCCGTGCTGCCGGCCGGGCGGAGTTCGTCGCCACCGCGCCGGTTTTCGCCTCGTTGTCGCTGTGTTCGGACGGGCATGGCACGGTGCTGGGCGCGCATGCCGGGCAGCCGGGCGCCGCAGTGTCAATCGGCACGGGGATCGTCGGCAACAGCGTCGCGCGGGACGGCGCGGCGCACCAGGTAGGGGGTTGGGGTTTCCCCGTACGCGACGAGGCGAGCGGCGCCTGGCTCGGCCATCTGGTCGTGGCGGAGGCGCTGCGTGTGCTGGATGGCTACGACATCGGCGCAACCGATCTGCACCGTCAAGTGATCGACACGATCGGCCCCTCGGTCGAGCAACTGGCCGCTTGGGTGCATCAGGCGCCCTCCACCCGCTATGCCACGCTGGCGCCGCTGGTCGTGGCTGCCGCTGCCGCCGGGGACGCCGCCGGGCTGCGGCTGATGCGGCACGCGGCAGATGAGGCGGAGCGGCTGGTGCATGCGTTGGACCCGGCGGGCGATCTGCCACTATGCCTCGGCGGCAGCCTGGCATTGCCGATCTTCGCCCATGTCGCGCCCGATGTGGTGCGGCGGGTTCAGCCCAGCCAGGGCGACGCATGTGACGGGGCGATGCTGATCGCCCGGGGTTTGGCACGGGGGGATCTGCCGGATTAATAGTCGGCGAGATTGTCAGCGGCCACCGATACCCGCATCATTTCGCGATTCAAGGAGGCATGTCGATGCGCGCATTCCACTGGGCGGTGATCGCCCTGTTGTCGGTCGGCTCCGCCCATGCTCAGGGCGTGCTGCGGATCGGCCTGCAGGACGATCCCGACGCGCTCGACCCAGCGCGCGGTGGCACCTTTGCCGGACGACTTGTGTTTGCGTCCGTGTGCGACAAGCTGGTGGACACCAACCCGGCGTTGGACTTCGTGCCCCAGCTCGCGACCGCTTGGTCGTGGTCCGCTGATGGGCTGACGCTGACGATGAAATTGCGCGAGGGCGTGCATTTCCAGGACGGCACCGTGATGGATGCCGAGGCGGTGCGCGCCAATCTGGAGCGGTATCGCACCGCGCCGAACAGCGCGCGCAAGGCGGAACTAAAACCAGTCGCCAGCATCACGGTCGCTGATCCGCAAACCGTGCAAATTCACCTGACGCAGCGCTACGCCCCGCTACTGGCCGTGCTGTCCGATCGTGCGGGCATGATGCTGTCCCCCGTGAGTTTCGCGGACGGCAAAAGCCCTGATGTGCCGATCTGCGCCGGGCCGTTTCACGTGACCGAGCGTGTGGCGCAGGACCACATCACGGTGGAGCGGTTTGCCGGCTACTGGAACGCCCCGGCGATCCATTTCGACCGCATCATCTATCGCCCGATCCATGACAGCACGGTGCGACTCGTGAATCTGCAGACCGGCCAATTGGACATGATTGAGGAGATGGCGCCCTCCGACGTGGCCGCCGCGAGGGGCAATCCGCATCTGCGGCTGAGCACGGCCACGTCGCTGGGCTACGAAACGATATCCATCAATGTCGGCCATGGTGCCGGGGCAGAAAACCCGCTCGGCCATAATGCGACTGTTCGCAAGGCCCTCGAGTTGGCAATCGACCGGAATGCGATCAACCAGGTGGTGATGGACGGACAGTTCGTCCCGGCCAATCAGGCGGAGCTACCGGGATCGAAATTCTGGAACCCGGACATCGCCGCCCCAGCACGCGACCCGGCAGCGGCAAAGGCATTGCTGAAGCAGGCCGGGTTCGACAAGGTCGCCTTCACGCTGCAGGTGACGAACACGCCACGCGAAACCCAGCTGGGCGAAGTGATCCAGGCCATGGTTGCCGATGCCGGGTTCGACATGAAGGTGCAGCCGCTGGAAACGAACACCCTGATCGACGGGATGAACGCCGGAAACTACAATGCGTCGGTCGTGGTCTGGAGCGGCCGGGCGGATCCGGACGCCAATATCTCCCTGTTTCTGGCTTGTGACGGGTTTCAGAACTGGGGCAAGTATTGCGACCCTGCATTCGACGCGCTGCTGACCAAGGCCCGCGCCAGCACCGACCCGGCGGAGCGGCAGTCGCTGTATCGCCAGGTGGCGGCGAAATACTTACAGGACCGGCCTAATCTCGTCTTGTTCCACATGACCTGGCTGTTCGCCGCTAGCGACAAGCTGCAGGGCTTCGTGCCGACGCCCGACGGGCTGATCCGGCCGCAGGGGCTGCATTTCTAACCGGCAGCGGCAATGAGCGCTCGGATCCGCTCGGCGTCGGCGCTTGACGCTGGATTGTAGACGAGCATGCCGAGGTCTGGCCGGCCATCCACGGCGAAGGCGGAATATTCCAGCTCGATCCAGCCCAAGACGGGATGCCGGAGGCGTTTGAGGCCCTCGCCATGCGCCCGGACATCATTGTCGCGCCAAAGGGCTTTGAATTCGGGGCTCATGCGACAGAGTTCGTCTACAAGGTCGGCGACTTCCGAAACCGCACCAGCCCGCGCGGCATCTGCCCGGAACGTACTCACGACGAACCGGGCAACACTCTCCCAGTCGGATTGCGCGTCGCGGATGCGGGCGTTGCCGAACATCAGGCGGAGGATATTGCGCTGTTCCACCGGAAGCGTGCCGTAATCCGTCAGCACCACAGCGGAGGCGCGGTTCCAGGCGACGACGTCCCAGGTGGCGGTTTTAATGAGAGCCGGGCTGATCTCGAACGCATCCAGCACGCGTTGCAGCCGCGGTGTCACGCCCTCGGAAGCCTTGTAGCGAACCTCGGGCGGGCGGCCGAGCGCCAGCAGGAAAAGGTGTTCGCGTTCGACGTCGGTCAGCATCAGCGCACCGGAGAGCCGGTTCAGCACGTCGGCCGAAGGTGCGCCGCCACGCCCCTGTTCAAGCCAGGTGTACCAGGTCGGGCTGATGTTGGAGCGCTGGGCAACTTCCTCCCTCCGCAAGCCCGGCGTCCGCCGGCGCGTTGCCGAGAAACCGAGTGCGGCAGGATCAAGCCGTGTGCGTCGATCCTTGAGGTAGGTGCCCAATAGATTGGTGGCTTCCGCTGGCATGCCGATCCTGGTGGTTATTATACCATGATAAAGTCACTACTTTAACAGGAAAGCGCCTTGGACGATACAAACCTCTCGATCCATCGGAGACTATCCCAATGCGCATATTCGTCACGGGCGCGACTGGCTTCATCGGCTCTAAAATCGTGCCGGAACTCATCACAGCGGGTCATCAGGTTCTGGGGCTAACGCGGTCGGACGCGGGCGCAAAATCGCTGCGCGCAGCAGGTGCCGAGGTGTATCGGGGGGATTTGGAAGACCTGGACAGCCTTGCCCGCGGTGCGGCTCAATCGGATGCGGTGATCCACACGGCCTTCGACCACAACTTCGCGAACTTCGTGGCGAATTGCGAGAAGGACAAGCGGGCGATCGAGGCTCTTGGCGGCGCACTTATCGGATCCGACCGACCATTCGTCATCACGTCAGGGACTGGTATGGGCAACACGCAGCCTGGCCTCCTTGCGACCGAAGACGTCTTCAACGTCCATCACCAGAACCCTCGCATCGCCTCCGAAGTGGCTGGAGCGACGCTGTTAGCGGCTGGCGTCAACGTGTCGGTGGTGCGGCTTCCGCAGGTTCACGACCCGGTCAAGCAGGGCCTCATCTCACCGGCCGTCGAGATTGCGCGTGAGAAGGGTATGTCCGCCTATGTCGGCGATGGGCTGAACCGCTGGCCGGCGGCGCATGTGCTCGATGTCGCGCGGCTGTATCGCCTGGCGGTGGAGAAGCGGGAGCCGGGCGCCCGGTATAACGCGGTGGCGGAGGAAGGTGTCTCGGTTCGGGACATTGCGGAGGTCATCGGTCAGGGGCTGAAAGTGCCGGTGGTGTCCTTGTCGCCGGAAGACGCGGCGGCGCATTTTGGATGGATGGCGGCGTTTGTCGGTTGGGACATGCCGGCCTCCAGCGCGCAAACCCAGCAGCGGCTCGGCTGGCAGCCGACAGGTCCTGGGCTGATCGCGGATCTGCGGCAGATGCAGTACTAGTCGTCCGTCGGCGGGGGCTTCGGGAACGGCGCCGGGTCGGCGAAGCGGCGAACCACGTTGGTGATCAGCCGGGCGGCGACGTTCTCGTAACCATCGATCGGCAGTGCCCCGATGAAGCACATGGAGCCGACGGAGAACACCGCGCCACCATTCGGCGTTTCCATAAACGTCAGGTCGGAGCGGATGATGTCCTCCCGCTTTGCCGGCCAGGTGTGGTCGCGCCGCTCCTCGTTCACGGGCTGGAAGGTCGGGTCGGTCAACACGGCGCGGCCGACGATGATGGCGTGGCGCGGTGTGCCCAGGAGCGTGTCGGCGCGGTCCAGTTCGTGCCCGGCGGCGGCACCGCCCATCAGGCCGCGCTCCCCCAATGGTGCGCCGGGTGTGGCCAGGTCTTCCATGCCCTCGCGCATGAAGGCGACCCGTGGGTTCAGGATGCCGTCGATGAAGCTGTAGGGGTAGCTGTTGTATTCGCCCTGCGTGCTGAACCCCACGCCCACCAATTGCTGCGGCGGGCGGCCCAGCCGGCGCCATAGACCGCCATACGAGCCGTCGTGCGCGTGATAGCTTTCGCCGGGTAGGGTTTCCCACAGGCGAATGCCGCCTTCGGCCCGGCGCAGTTCGAAGCTCCACGGGCCTTCGTAATGTGGCACGACTTTCCAGTAGAAACCGTTGCCGCCCAGGTAGATGAAGCGGCCGCCATCCGCCAGGTACGTCGCCAACGCATCCAGCGTTTCCGTGGTGTGGTATTCGGGGTGCTGGCCCGTCAGCACGACGTTGTACTGCGACAGCAACGCAGCGCCCTCGGCATGGACGTCGTGGTCGGTGATGACTTCGAACGCGATGTCCTTGCGGGTTAGCAGATCGGTGACGTAGCCGTCGGCGGAGATCCAGTACAGGCCCGAGCCGTCCGGACTAGGGTCGATCAGGTGGATTTGGTTCACCCGCTTATCGATCAACGGGCGGCGCATGCTGGCCATCCCGACGCCACTGCCATCAGAATGGAAGTTGTACGGCGACACTCCGTATTCCGGATGCCCATCCGGCGCTTGCGCCAGCGCGCCCCACGCGCGCGAACGCTCGGTGATCATCGCCTGGCGGCCGGCCTTTTGATACTGGCTGTACACCGTGTAGCTGAAGGTCGGCGCCAGGAACGCGACCTTCGCCTGCGACCCCGGCACGGCGGCGCGGACGTAGAAGACGATGTTGTCGCGTGCGCCGTCCTTGTCCAGATGCAGGGCATAGACGCCGCTGATCCAGTCCGTCGGTACAGTGAAGCCGAGCGAAGAATGCCAGCCGGCATCGCCCATGTCGTCGTCGTGAAAATGGATGGCGCCGTATTGCGCCGGGTCCTCCGTCCAGCGATGCACATCGCCGCGCCAGTTGGAGCCGGTCATGGCGCGGGTCGGCAGGTTGATGCAGCGGCCGGTATAGTTGTTCGGGCCGGTATCGATTGCGGTGTCTGTCCCCATCTGCTGGGAGAAATCCCAGGCCGCCACTTTTTGCGCCCCAGCGATAATCGTCGGGCGTTCAATCTTGCCGTTGAAGTGCGCGCGGACGACTTGCGTGCTGCGATCTGCCGCCACGGCGACCGCCCCTGCCCCGCCCAGCATCGCGGTGGAAGCCGCGGAGCATGCAGCCGATTCCTGCCGGTCAAGCCGTGGCCGGTGCGCAGATTGGTGCAGCGCCAGCGTGCCGCCGGTTAGATCGCAGGCGATGTCATACCAGGCCCGCTCCGTTAGCTTCACGCCGGTTTCCAGCGTCTGTTCACCAGACGGGGTCACCAATCGACAATACGCGCCGTTTGGGCCGACGCCGAGCGTCAGCGACCCGGCCGTCGACGCGAAGGACAGCACTGCCTGTTGCCCCGCCGCCAGCCGGGTCGGCCACAATGTTGCCGAGAACCCGATATCGCCGGCCGGCAACACTACGCCAGGCACATCCACCCAGGAACCGAGGTGGATAGGCTGCTCCTCACCCTCGTGCTCGCCCTCCATTGCCCAGGTGGCGGGCACTTCGCGGTAGCCCGGCCCTTTCGGGTTAGGGTCGCCGCACAGCACACGGGCAACCCGCGCCTTATAGCGACCGCCTCCGAGCACGCTGATGTTGAAGTCGATTCGCTCGCCCTGGCGGACGCTCCAGCGATCGGCGTACCCGGTAATCGGCAGCATGTAAGGCTTCCCCTTAGGCGCGGCGCACGTTCCAGAACAGCGGCAGGCCCTTCAGCACGCCGGTGATGTCCTTGCGGTAGGCAGTCGGCTGGTAGAACAGGCCCAGTGGCACGTAGGGAACGTCGACGAAGGCCTGCTTCTGCATATCCACACCGATCGCCTTTTGCGCGGCGGCATCCGGCGCGTCGAACCAGGTATTGCGCAGCCGCTCCAATTCCGGGCTGGTGGACCAGCCGAACGTCGCCTTGTCGCCGCTGCCGCGGAGGAAGTTGTGCGCGGACGGGTTCAGCTGAGTCACGCCGGCGGAGTAGGTGCAGAACGCGTTGTAGCCGCCCTTGTCCGGCGGGCTGCGGTTGGCCATCCGCGTCAGCATCGAGCCCCAGTCCATCGCCTGATAGTCCAGGTTCATGCCCAGCTTGCGGAACAGATCGGCCGTGACCTCGCTCATCGCGTTGATGACCGGGAAGTCGGACGGCGCCATCAGCAGCACCTTTTCGCCCTTATACCCGGCATCGGCCAGCGCCTTCTTGGAATCGGCGATGCTGGTGGTGCCGGACAGGGCGGACATCCCGGTGTCATTGGCCATGATGCCGCCAGGTGCGAAGAAGCCAATCTTGTCGCGCCACATCGTTTGGTCTTCGCTGGCGACCGCGATCATGTAGTCGCGCTGGTTTACCGCACCCAGCACCGCACGGCGGATGGCGGGGTTATCGAACGGCGGCTGCGTATGGTTGAACCGTAGGACGGCAACGTTGCCATACGGATCCAGTACTTCGATGTTGAGGTTCGGATCCTTCTTCAACTGCGGCAGCAGGTCGAAAATCGGCTGGTCCCACCAATCCACCTCACCCCGCTGCAGCGCCGCACCCGCGGTGGCGCCATCCGGCACGACGCGCCATTCAACACGATCGAAATTCGCGACCTTCGGCCCGGCAAGCAGGCTGGTGGGTCCGTTCGGGTTGGGCACGTAGCCGGCAAATTTGTCGTATACGAGCAGCGAGCCGGGGACAAGCAGGTCGCGACGGAACTTGAACGGCCCGCTGCCGATGATTTCCTTCACCGCAATCGCGCTGTCGCCGGAGGCAAGGCGCTCCGGCATGATGAAGGCCACGATCGCGCCGACCTTGCCCAGCGCTTCCGGCAGCATGGGGAATGGCCGTTTCAGCCGCCAGCGCACCGTCTTGTCGTTCGGGGCCGAAATCTCGTCCACCGTGGCGAATAGCGAGTTGCCGAACGCGTCGCGGGAGGCCCAACGCTTCAGACTTGCGATCACATCGCGGGCCAGCACCGGCGTGTCGTCGTGGAAGCGCAGCCCGTCGCGCAGCGTCATCGTCCATAGCTTGCCGTCATCCTCAACCGTGTGGCCGGCGACCATCTGCGGCTGCGTCTTGCCGTTCAGGTCGATGCCATACAGCGTGTCGAAGATCAGGAAGCCGTGGTTGCGGTTGACCAGCCCGGTCGTGATGGTCGGGTCCAGGATGGCAGCATCGGCCTGTGGGACGAAGCGAAGGGTGTTGGCGGCCTGCGCGCGGGCCACGCTCGGCATTGCCAGGCGGCTGCCCATGGCAATCCCCAATCCGGCGCCCACGGTCGTACGAAGCAGATCACGGCGAAGCATGGTGCTGGCCTCCTGGATTGGTTTTCGGTGGATTACTCGGCGGCTCGGCGTTGGCCCTGGACGCTGGCCTCGATGGTGCGCAGGGTGCGAGCGAACAGGTCGATCGCCTCGTCCACGCCAGCGTCATCGATGATCAGTGGTGGGCAGAAGCCGATCGTGTCGCCCATGGCACGGATGATCAGGCCGTTACGCAACGCCTCGGCGTCGAATCGAGCGCCAACTTTCAACGCCGGGTCGAAAGCAGTGCGGCTGGCCGGGTCGGCCACCAATTCCACACCCAGCATCAGCCCGGCGCCGCGTACCTGGCCCACGATACCGGATTGGGCAGCCACGCCCTCCAGCCCGTTGCGCAGCCGCGCACCCATCTGGCGCACATGCGCCACGACGTCCATCTCCTCGTAGATGCGGATGGCTTCCAGTGCGATCGCACAGCCGACCGGGTGGCCGGAGTTGGTGAAGCCGTGGCCGAACAACTCGCCCTTGGCATCCATTCGCGCCAGCGCATCCAGGATCGGGCGGCCGACCAGCACGGCGGAAATCGGGAAGTAGGAGGAGGACAGGCCCTTCGCCATCGCGATCATGTCGGGCTTCATGCCGATCGTCTGGCAGCCGAACCAATTGCCGGTGCGGCCGAAGCCGGTAACGACCTCGTCGCCC
>NZ_LMUY01000038.1:0-5997 GCF_009765685.1 Acidisphaera sp. L21
CACTCGCAACGTACTCGACCGGTTCAGGGCAGCTCCTCCGCCCAGCACTGGAGCGTAGGCAGTCCGGCGTCGCCGAATGCTGTGGTCGGCCAGGACAGGGCGAATGGGAGATCGGAACGCTATCCAACAAGGATAGCGTTCCGAAGCTCGAGCGGTTCAGCTATCCGTTGTAAGGGCTCGAAGGTCGAGCCGGTGCCGCGGATCAGCACGGTCCCAAATCCCAGAACACGACCGGCCAAGCTTTGTATGACGTCAACGGTCTCGATCTTGCTGGTGTTCATCTCGGCCGTGGTGCGGCTGAGCCAGCCCGTTTTGTAAATGACTCTCAGATTGGTGACCACGACTTCTGTCGTGACCCGCTGGATGGCGCTGACGACCAAGATCAACGTCGCCATGGCAAAGATCAGGATCGAGAGGATCGGCAACGCCAGATGCCCCGCGATGTCGACCGGCGACACAATGCCGACCATCAACACCAGCAGACCTACGATGAAGACGAGCAAGCCGCGAGAGTAGATTAGCCAATGGAGGCGGCCGATGAAGATCACCTGCTCGGTCGGCCGAAGAACCTTCGTGTAATAGGGCATTGCGGCCTTTGGGTGAGGTGCCCTTGAAATAGCAGCGTTCGCAGGTTTTGGCACAACCAAACTCGCCGCCCGACAGTGCGGCGATGCGCGATCCACACGATCCCGGCGACCACCTCCGCTATCAGACCAAACCGCGAACTCCGCTTCCACCGCCCTCTGGCAGTCAGCGGAGAGGGTTTTGTTGCGTCTAAGGAACGGACCTGCAACGCTCGCAGCGTTGAACGAGCCCGAGGGGATGCTCAATGACCTTGAAACTCACATACGCCGGTTTCAACTATCCGGCCTTCTACAACGGCGGTTACGAAAACGGGGACGCTCTATCCGACCTCCAGGCAACCGGGTCCAACTCCGCCGCGCTGGAGGACGAGTATGGCATCAACACGACGACAGGCCAGATTGTCACCGACGCCAATTTCACCGATAGCATCGCCAGCCTCGGATCGACCATCACGGAGGCGAAGGCGGACAACCAGCAAGTCATGGTCCGCCCGCTGATCGATCTTCTCGACCCGAGTATCGACGGCGGCATGACTGGCGACTTCCGCGGATATTTTTACCCGACGACACCGACTCAGGTGAACAACTTCTTCAGCAGCTATCAGTCGATTCTGGTGACGCAAGCCACCGCCGCACAACAAGCGGGGGCCAGTGTATTCTGCCTCGGTACTGAAATCGATCAGCTGACGGGGCCCCAGTTTGCAACGCAGTGGGACGGCATTATCAGTGCTGTAAAAGCCGTATTCACCGGGAAGCTGACCTACTCTGCCGATTGGGACGACAGCCAGTCCCCCTGGCAATTCGGGGGCGCCCCCGTTGGCACCGCAAATATCGAGACCCAAGTTAGTTTCTGGAACCAACTCGATTACGTCGGCATCGACGAGTATGCCCCCGTTTCGGACGCAGCTAACCCAACGGAGGCGCAACTGGTTGCTGGGTGGGAAGGTGCACCGACCGATCCCAACGTCGCCGCGCTTACGGGTGGAGAATCGCTGATCCAATATTATGAAAGTCTGTCGGCAGACTTGGGCAAGCCCATCTTCTTCACCGAACTTGGCTATGAGGACGCGACCGATGCTGCGAATTCGCCGTTCGGCAGCAGCACGAATGTCGTGGACCAGCCGTTGCAGACCGAGCTTTACCAAGCGTTCGAAACGGCTTGGCAAGCAGACGGCAACACGTCTCTCGTCGGCGTGAATTTCTGGAACTGGGACCCGAACGTCGCGGTGACCGCGCCGGCGGAGGGCACGAACTTCAGCCCCCAGAGCAACCCGAGCGCCTTGAGCGTCATACAAAATACCTTTAGCGAGGCCGAATCTCCGGCCTGCTACTGCTCTGGTACGCGCATAAGGACGCTCGCGGGAGAGGTATTGGTCGAGGACCTAGCAATTGGTGACATCGTCGTGACATCGTCAGGGGAGGACCAACCGATCATCTGGGTGGGTCATCGGCGGATCGACTGCCGTAGCCATCCGAGGCCAGCGACGGTCTTGCCAGTGCGGGTAGAGGCTGGGGCATTTGGCAGCGGCCTGCCCTACGACGACCTCTGGCTCAGCCCCGGCCATGCCGTGTTGGTGGAGGGTGTTCTGTTACCGATCGAGCGCCTGATAAACGGTGCCACCGTTGCGACAGTACCCGTTGACAGTGTGACCTACTGGCATGTGGAATTGGAGCGGCATGACATCATCATCGCCAACGGCGCCCCGGCAGAAAGCTACCTCGACACCGGCAACCGGACTGCATTCGAAAACGGGGGCGATGTGTTGCGGCTGCATCCGAATTTCTCGTCGACCGAGAAAATTGACGGGCGCACGTCCTTCCCCATGTCGAAGCAGGCCGTCACGGCAGCGAGGGCCCAGATACTGGGCGTTGCAGAGCGACTGGGTTACGAGATGACGGCAGATGTAGACATGCACGTGGTAGTGGATGGCGTCGCGATTTCGCCGAACTGGGCCGATGATGATTGCTACACCTTCGACCTGCCTCCGACCTATAGGGAGGCCTGGCTTGCGTCGCCACATTTCGTGCCAGCGCAAGTGCGGGCGAACATGACGGACCTACGTCGATTGGGTGTGCGCGTGTCCGGCGTGTGGCTGGACGGCAAGCCGGTGTCGGTGGCCGACCTGCCGGACAACGGCTGGCACAAGCCCGAGGCAGCACGCGGGAGGTTCACCGGTGAGGCGCGTTGGACCAACGGACAGGGTCGTCTACCCTCTGGTGCGCGGCAGATCAGGTTTGAGTTGATCCGCGAATTGCGAGCCTGGGTGCGGCGAAAGGCCAGTGTAGGTTGCGGCACTGGAGAGGCCGACGTCTCGTCAATGTCGACAAAGCTTGCTGCAAAACTAGGCTGACGGCAAATGCCTAGCCGGCAGCCAGGTGCTGTTGACCAGAGCGAAGCGACCGCCGTCTATGCAACAGGCGATCCTCCACAAGCCACAATAAGGGGCCACTCTCAAATAAGGCGTGTCTGCAATAAAGCGAGGTAAAGCCGAGCAACACTAGATTTGAGCAGCGATGGCGATGTCCGCTAAACAGGCTTTGCGGACGTAGACTGGGACGACTAGTCTTGTCGTATGAACGATCAAGACATGCCCGAGCCGCCCCCTCACCCACTCGGCGATACTTGGACTGGGCAGCGCCCTCCTGGCGGCAACTCGCTGACCCTGCACACCGATCTGCTGGGTGATCTACAGGTGCCGGGCGCTGCTGGTCGCGGCGCCGAACTAGAAGCGCTTGCAGCCCGTGCGGCGATCTATGCCACACGTGCCCGAGGTGATGGTACTCGCCGGGCGTATCGCTCCGCCTGGCGTGGCTACGAGGCCTGGTGTCGTTCGCTCGGTCGAGAGCCACTCAGCGGCGACCCGGATCTGCTGGCCATGTATGCCACGAAGCGCGCAGATGACGGCGTGGCGGTCAGCACGCTGCGTGTCGATCTCGCCGCTATTCGCACTGCGCATCAGTTGGCTAGCATCCCGCTGGATCTGCGCAATCCTCGGCTGGCCATGGTGATTGAGGGTATCACCCGTGGTCGTGGCACCCGCCCCCTTCGGCAGGCCACTCCGGCCGTTCCCGAAATCCTCCGCCAGTTGTTGAGCGCCTGCCCCCTGCCCGGCACCGCCATAGGCGCACGCGATCGCGCCATGCTGCTGTTGGGTTTTGGCGCCGCCCTACGCCGCTCCGAATTGGTCGCGCTTCGGCTTGGCGATGTCACGGCAGTGCCGGGCCGCGGGCTGAGGTTGCTGGTTCGCCGGTCCAAGACCGATCAGCACGGTCAAGGCCAAGACATTGCCATTTGGGCGAACCCGTCCGATCCCCTGTTCTGCCCCCTCGCCGCCCTGGACACTTGGCTGGCGCAGCGGCATCTGGCGACGGACCTGGACTGGTCCGTGGGGGACAGCGCCCGCCAGGATCGGCCGCTATTCTGCGCGGTGACTAAAGCCGGACAACCGACCGGTATTGGCTTGTCCGATAAGGCAGTTGTCCGATTAATTAAAGGGGCGGCTGCCCGCGCCGGGCTCGACCCCGAGCGATACAGCGGCCACTCGTTGCGCGCTGGTTTGGCAACTGCTGCTGGGAATGCCGGGGCGTCCCTACCCGACCTTATGCGCCAGACCCGGCATAAAAGCACCCAAGTGGCTCTCGCCTACCTCCGCCCTGCCGATCTTTGGCGCAACAACGTGACAAAGCGGATGTTCACCGCCCCAGATACTGACGAAAGTTGACCCGTGTATGCTTAATCTCCCCGATCTGAGCAGCCTCTAGCGCGCGGACGCCCAGCCGCGCAAAGCCTTGGATAGCTAGAAGATAGCTATGAGCTACCCTGCTTCAGAAGCGCCTCGACGGCGTGCTGAAACACCTCACCTAGAACGAGACCTCGCTGGTCGGCAATCGCATAGAACGCATCGGCGTCTTCCTGCCTAACCTTGAGGTTGAGCTGCACATTGCGCCCGGTGCGATGGCGCCGGATCTCCCGCCGCTGCGCCGGTGGCGGCGCTATGTCTGGCTGTGGCGGGCGTGGTGGAGCGGCGGGTTCGCGGCTTCGGAACGCGGCGGGTTCGGCCACGGCTGCGATCTGATCCTTCGTAGCCCCCGTCCCTGCCGGCTTGGGCGAAAAGCCGCTGACATCGATATCGTCATCATCAAAGACAGAGGCGCGCTTGTCAGCCATTACGCCGCTGCTCCGTTCGCGTCATGTCTGAGCATCCCCACCACCTCGGCTGCAAAAGCTCGGGCGTTGCTGATCGCGGCCGGCAGGTTGCTGACCTGGGAGGGGCGAAGCGTGTCGATCGTGCCGCCAAAGGAGAATATTGCTCGAAATGCCTCACGCTCGTGCATCTGGGCACTGAAGATCGGGACGTCGGCGCCCTGCAGCTCCTCGCGAATGTGACGGAGGAGCCGGGGTTTGATGACTGCACTCGTGCGGGTAAAAAGCACCGCATACGGGATGCGACGGCTGAAGGCCTTCTCCTGCTGACGGATCAGTTTGATGGCCTTCGCGGCCTCGCTGGCATCCAACTGGCTGCCTTGCACCGGGATGATGACGAGGTCCGCGCGACTGATGGCGTATGCCACCGTCATGCTCGCTGTGCCTTCCAGATCGACGATCACGAAGGGGACCTGCGCGGCTCGCGTCTCCATTTCGTCGATAATGCTCGCCTCAGTTACGTCGCCGACCACGGTGAGACTGTTGGGCCTCCCCTCCAACCGACCCCATTTGGTGACAGGCCGGTTCGGGTCGGCGTCGATGATCGTGACCCCAACCCCGCTGCGAGCAAGCTCACAGGACAGGACGACGGCGCTGGTAGACTTGCCGGCTCCGCCTTTTGGGCTGGCAAACACAATGGTCGGCATCCTGCTAGCTCCCGGATAGCTATAAGCTAGATACTGGGTAGCCACCTGGTCGTCAACGGAGAGGCGTCGGATAGCTACTAGGGACCTATCTGATATTATTTTGTTGCGGGCCCTCTCGCCCGTTGGAGCAGGGATCGCAGATACGGGACGCATCCCCAGCCCGCTGCGTATCTGGTAGCTATCTGGTCGCTACTCGATAGCTACTGTCTAGCTGCTGGTGTAGCTTTGCCTATTGCTCCACACACGTAATTACTATCAAGCCTGGCGATCTGAAACCAACGTTACACGAAGGCGGTCAGCCCGCATAAGCGACATTACCAGTCATTAGAGACGACGCCGCAATACGCGTCGTTTATCACGTCAAACCAATGAGGCCGGGCAGGGGCCAACTCGCATCATGCCGTAATTCAGACATCAATGTCGCTCCAAGCGGCCAATCAACGCCACGACTGGACCGCCGCGCCGGGCACCATGAGGCCTCGTTCGCCTTTCGCGCATTTTGACGCCATGCTGACCTAGGCGTCGATCACGACACCAAAACGGTTCGAATGTGCCAACCCGA
>NZ_LMUY01000038.1:6017-13022 GCF_009765685.1 Acidisphaera sp. L21
CGTGTACCGCAATCGCGCGGCTGTGAACGATCCGCAAAACCCTACGACGCATCCTGGAATCGTACTCGTGACCTCACGCTGAAGGCGGAATCGTTCGGTTATGACTGCTCCCTGCTGGCGCATCGCCCAGTTTCATGCGGCTGGCATCGAGACGTTGCTGGTGCAGGTCCAGCCGTTCGAGGGAGATGCGGTAGCTTGCTGTCACATTATGCCGCGCTTGCAGAAGCTTCTCAGCCACAAGGCGAGATGACGATTCAAGTCCTGCACCAAATCCTGGGCCAAAATTCAATGCCACTTTAATCAAAAAGCCAGCCGTCACTGGCACGAGCCATGGCATAGAATTTGCTTCTATTTGGCGCGATGGGCTTGTCGAAAGGGAGCGCCTGCATGGACGTGAACCAGCTTAAGGCTGCCGTTGAACGCGTCAAAGCGGGCAAGCTCCCGCGCCGGACATTCATCGCGCGACTCGTGGCGCTTGGGCTGACCGCCCCTGCAGCGACGCAGCTTTTAGCGCTTAGCGGCGCGGCCCATGCGCAGACAAAGCGGACATATACGCCTATAAAGGCCGGCGGCGGAGGCACGCTGAAGCTGTTGTGGTGGCAAGGGCCTACACTGCTTAACCCCCATTTCGCCACGGGCACAAAAGACCAGGACGGTTCACGACTGTTCTACGAGCCGCTGGCGGCCTGGGACTCCCAGGGCGAGTTGCAGCCCATCCTGGCGGCAGAACTGCCGAGCACGGCGAATGGCGGTCTGTCGCCGGATGGTAAGTGGGTCATATGGAAGCTGAAACAGGGGGTGAAATGGCATGACGGCCAGCCTTTCACGACTGACGATGTGGTATTCAACTGGGCCTACTCCAAAGACCCCGCAACGGCGACGGTAACCAGCGGTAGCTACAACAGCATCACCGTCACCAAAATCGACGAGTTCACGGTCAAAATTACCTCCGATACGCCGATGGGGTTTTGGGCAGATGCCTTCGTTGGGGCCTATGGGCAAATCATCCCGAAACATCTGTTCGAGGCGTTTAGCGGATCGAAGTCGCGTGAAGCACCAACCAATTTGAAGCCGGTCGGCACCGGTCCTTATCTGTTCAAGGAATTCCGTCCCGGTGACCTCGTTTCCGGCACGATCAACCCGAGCTATCATCAACCAAACCGTCCGTACTTCGATGCGGTGGAGATGAAAGGCGGGGGTGACGCGACGTCGGCAGCGCGTGCGGTGCTGCAAACCGGCGAATACGATCTGTCCTGGAATTTGCAAGTCGAAGACGAGGTACTGACCCGGCTCGAACAATCGGGCAAGGGCAAGATCCGCGTTACGGCCGGTGGCAATCTGGAGATGATCCAGCTCAACAACACCGACCCGAACGTTGAAGTCGATGGTGAGCGATCGAGTCTGAAGACCAAACACCCAACTCTGACCGACCCGGCCGTGCGCGAGGCGATGTCGTTGCTGATCGACCGGGATTCCATTCACAAATACATCTACGGTCGCGGTGGCCCGTTGACGCCGAATGTCCTGTTCAACCCAGTCCGCTTCAACTCGCTGAACACCAAGGCCGAGTTCAACGTCGACAAGGCGATCGGAATCCTGGACAAGGCCGGCTACAAGCCCGGCGCCGATGGCATTCGCGTCAAGGACGGCAAGGCGCTGAAATACGTCTTCCAGACTAGCACCAACGGTCCACGCCAAAAGACGCAGCAGATCGTGAAGCAGTCGTTCCGCAAGGCCGGTATCGATGTTGAGCTGAAATCCGTCGTTGCCTCGGTATTCTTCTCGTCCGACGTGGCCAATCCAGACACCTACCCGCATTTCTACACAGACTTGCAGATGTATACGACTGGGCCGCTGCTGCCGGACCCGGGGGCCTGGATGCAACTATTCCTGTCCACCGAGGCCGCGCAAAAGTCCAACAAATGGCAGGGCCGCAATATCACGCGGTGGCAGAACGCCGATTACGATGCGGTATATGCTAAAGCCATGGCCGCGCTCGATCCGGCGGAGCGCGCCTCGCTGATGATCAAGCTGAACGACATGGTCATCAACCAGATTATCGTGATCCCGCTCGTCACCCGCCCCAGCGTCGCCGCCGTGGTCAATGGGCTGCAATGCGAACTCAGCGGCTTCGACAGCTATATATGGGACTTTGCCAACTGGTATAAGCAAGCCTAGGGCCGCCGCATGTCGAGCGCCGCGCTCGTCCGTCGCATTCTGCTGGCCATCCCGAGTCTGCTTGCCATCAGCCTAGTACTTTACATCGTGCTGGCATTAGCACCCGGCGACCCGTTTGGGGAACTTGTCAGCAATCCGAACGTGCCAGCCTCCGTCGCGGCGGCGCTGCGGGCGCAGTATGGGCTAGATGACCCCGTATGGCAGCGATACCTACACTGGCTGTTCGCCATGTTACAGGGCAATTGGGGCTTCTCGTTCGTCAGCCGCATCGACGTGGATCAGCTGATTTTGCAACGCTTGCCGGTGACGATCGTGGTGATAGGCGCATCGCAGGTGTTGGCCATCGTCGTTGCCTTGCCAGTCGGTGTGCTGGCGGCGGCCAGGCCGTACTCACTGTTCGACCAACTGGCCAACACCGTCGCCTTCATCGGCTTCTCGATGCCAACTTTCTTCACCGGGTTACTGCTGATTCTCGTGTTCAGCATCAACCTCAACTGGCTGCCCTTTGTCTATCGCACCGATCTTGCAGCGACCGGGCTGCGGTGGTGGTGGGAAGAGATCCTTCAATCGATCATGCCTGTGACGGTGCTCGGGCTGTTTCAAGGCGCCTCTCTGGTACGGTTCGTACGGTCTTCGGTCATGGATGTCATCAAGCTCGATTACGTGACGACGGCGCGGTCCAAGGGCATCGGCGCCCGCCGGGTGTTGCTGCGCCATGTGGTTCGCAACGCTTTGATTCCTGTGGTGACGCTGGTGGCGTTGCAACTTCCCGTCGTGTTCGGGGGGGCCATCATCACCGAACAGATCTTTCGCGTGCCCGGCATTGGTTCGCTGCTGATCGACTCCATTCTCAGCAACGATACCCCCGTGGTGATGGGCGTCACCTTCGTCTTCGCTGCCCTGGTCATCCTGTTCAACCTGATCGCGGACATCCTATATGGCTGGCTCGACCCCCGCATCTCGTTCCGCTGAGATGCCAGCCGCCGTGATCGCCGAGCGCGCGCTGGTGCGCCACCCCCCAGCGTCACCGCTGGGCGAGGCATGGCGGCGCTTCCGCAAACACCGGCTGGCGGTGGTGAGCCTGATGATCTTGCTGGCCATGGTGCTGGTCATCGCCGTCGGGCCGTTTGTGTGGCGAGTGCCGATCGACGAGATCGATTTCTCCGCCCAGCTTTCACCACCGTCGTTCACGCACCCGTTCGGCACGGATGATCTGGGCCAGGATCTACTGGCCCGCATGATCTACGGTGGCCGCATCTCGCTGGCGGTAGGAATTGCGGCGATGATGGTCGCCGTCATCATGGGCATTCTGGTCGGCGCAGTGTCGGGCATCGCAGGGCGACGATTGGACGCGGGTCTGATGTGGATGACGGACATGTTCCTGTCACTGCCGCAACTGCCGTTGTTATTGTTGGTCCTCTATCTGTTCCGCAATGCCTTGGCCAAGGCATTGGGGCTGGAAGCAGGGTTATTCGTGCTGATCGTGCTGATCATCGGCGGGCTGCGCTGGATGCCAGTCGCGCGGCTGGTGCGGGCGCAGTTCTTATCGTTGCGGGAGAAAGAGTTTGTCGAGGCAGCGCGGGCCCTTGGCGCCTCGCGCATTCGTCTGGTAGTGCGACATATCCTACCGAACGCCATGGGACCGGTGATCGTCGCGGGGACAGTCGAGGTTGCAACCGCCATCATCGCGGAATCGACCCTGTCGTTCCTGGGCCTCGGCTTTCCACCAGACATTCCGACCTGGGGCAGGATCTTGTTCAGCGCCAAGGATCAGCTCGACTCAGCGCCGCATTGGGCGTTGTTTCCCGGCGCTGCAATCTTCCTCACCGTGCTCTCCATCAATTTCATCGGCGACGGGCTGCGCGACGCGCTCGATGCCAGGCGCGTCGGCTAGATGGAACGGCCTCTGCTCGACATCATTGGCCTCAAAACCTGGTTCGACACCGATGAGGGCGTCGTCCGCGCGGTCGATGGGGTTAGCCTATCGATCAACCGCGGCGAAACGCTGGCGGTGGTGGGCGAGTCCGGCTCCGGCAAGACGGTGACGGCGCGTAGTATCCTAAAGCTGATCGACACGCCGCCGGGTCGCTACGCCGCCGGGCAGATCCTGTGGCAGGGGAGGGACCTCGTACCGCTCGGCCCGCGCGACATAGATCGCGTTCGCGCACGGGAGATCGGGATGGTGTTCCAGGAGCCAATGACGTCGCTAAACCCGGTCTATACCGTGGGCGCCCAAATCACCGAGGCCTTGCGCGCCCATGAAAGCCTGTCGCGCAAGGCGGCCAACGATGCCGCGATCGAGATGTTGCGTCTGGTGCAGATCCCCACACCCGAGCGTCGGGTCAACGACTATCCGCACCAATTTTCAGGTGGCATGCGCCAGCGCGTGATGATCGCCATGGCACTGGTCTGCAAACCGAAGCTGCTGATCGCCGATGAGCCGACCACGGCTCTCGATGTCACCATCCAGGCGCAAATCCTGGAGCTACTGGCCGACATGAAGGACCGGTTCGGCATGGCTATCATGCTGATCACCCACGCCATGGGAGTGGTTGCGGAGAACGCACAGCGCGTAGCGGTGATGTATGCGGGCGTTGTGGTGGAGGAGGCGGATGTCGACGAATTGTTCGCCAATCCTCGCCATCCCTACACGCAGGGACTCATCCGCTCCATCCCACGGGTGGATACGAAAGCCATCGGCCGCACCCGATTGGAGCAGATCCCCGGCAGCGTGCCCAATCTGCTGGAACTACCACCGGGCTGCCGTTTTTCGAACCGCTGCCGAATGGCCACGGCGGACTGCCACGCCAGTGAACCCGCCCTGCGGCTGGTCGCACCCGACCACAAGGCAGCCTGCATCTATGCTTGACCCCGTGCCCCCGTTGCTCTCGGTTCGCGGCTTGAAAAAGCATTACGCCATTCGCGGCGGTATTCTGTCGCGCGTGGTGGACAAGGTCCACGCCGTGGACGGCGTCAGCTTTGACATCGCGCCCGGTGAAACGCTCGGCCTCGTAGGCGAATCCGGGTGCGGCAAATCGACGACCGGGCGCGCCATCATGCGACTCATCGAGCCGACGGAAGGCACGATCCAGTTTGAAGGCCGGGACGTGACGCGGCTGCAGGGCGAAGAACTGCGCGCTCTGCGGCGGCGGATGCAAATCATCTTCCAGGACCCCTTCGCTTCGTTGAACCCCCGTCACAGCGTGCGCGGGATCATTGGCGAAGCCTTGGTTATCCATGGCCTGGCGAAGAACCGCCGGGATCTGACCGAGCAGGTGGTGCGCCTGCTGGAACTGGTCGGCCTGCGCCCGGATCATATGACCCGCTTCGCCCACGAGTTTTCCGGCGGACAACGCCAGCGCATCGGCATCGCGCGCGCGCTGGCGGTGCAGCCCCGGCTGATTGTCTGCGACGAGCCAGTTTCCGCATTGGATGTCTCGATCCAGGCCCAGGTGATCAATCTTCTGGAAGACCTACAGGAACAGTTCGGACTGGCCTATTTGTTCATTGCGCACGACCTCTCGGTGGTGGAGCACATCAGCAACCGCGTCGGCGTCATGTACCTGGGGCGCGTGGTCGAGATCGCGACGGCCCGCGACCTCTACGCCAATCCGCTGCATCCCTATACCGAAGCGCTGCTATCCGCGGTGCCGATCCCGGATCCAACGGCGAAGCGGAGCCGGGTGGCCCTGAAGGGCGACGTGCCCAATCCGATCAATCCGCCCTCCGGTTGCCATTTCCACACGCGCTGCCCAATCGCGGTGGCACGCTGCGCCATCGAGGTGCCGGCGCTCATCACTGGCGCCAATTCGCATGCCGTCGCCTGCCATCTGCGGCACGAGACAATCTAGCCTCAGCCCACCAGGAACTCGGTCCGGAACTGCCCGGCGAGCGATTCAGCGAGCGCACGTTTCTCGGCTTGCTCCGCCGGGCTGAGCACCGGTGGCGGAGCGTCCCGGCTCGGGACCAGCACCCCCACGGTCGCGAAGAAATCCTCCTGCCCGGCGCCCGCGCAGAGGCACAGCATATGCGCGGGCTTGCCGGATACATTGCGAAAGCTGTGCGGGGCGTTGGCTGGGATGGCGACGGTCGCCGGGGCAGAGACGGTGTGTGTCTGGCACCGGAACGTGAACTCCAAACTGCCTTCCAGGATGGTGAACGCTTCCTCGAAATCATGACGGTGCGGGGGTGGACCGCCCTGAGCGGGAACCAGCATGTCGATCAGGCAGTATTTGCCCTGCGTTTGGCTGCCCGAAACGAGGATGGTGTAGCTACCGCCTGCCAGGAAGATGTGGCGCAAGCCGGGCGCCGCCGGGTCCGATACGACCAGACTGCGGGACAGGTCATCGGCGGGAAGGGGCTGTGTGGTATCTGAGCTAGTCATGGTCCGTTCTCCTGAAAAGCGGCTCAGCGCGCAGCCCAATGGGCGGCGGATTCCTCGGCGAAGGCGCGGTAGGCGAGGGGAGGACGGCCAAGCACGGCCGCCGTCTGCGCCAGTTCGGCTGGTGTGGCGGCCGCGCCGTCACGCTGATAACGCTGCATCATCAGCTTTAGATCATAGGCGAGCCAGGCCGGTCCCGAGGCCTTCAGGCGTTGCTCCAGCAGGTCCAGGTCGTCTCCGGCGTAACGGACGGGCCGTCCGAGCACCTGGGACCACAATGCACCCAGCGCGTCGCCATCCAGCACGTCCGGGCCGACGAGCGGGTAGGTAACCGCCGGCAGCGGCGCGCCGGCCCGTTCTCGCCGCATGAGTTCGCGGGCAGCGGCGCGGCCAATGTCGCGTGTGTCGACCATGGAAACGCCCCTGCGGCCGACTGGCATCGCGTA